>NZ_JBTAMK010000003.1:271347-509165 GCF_054796215.1 Alsobacter sp. SYSU BS001988
CCCCCCCCACCACCCCCCCCCCCCCCCCCCCCCCCCCCCCCCCCCCCCCCCCCCCCCCCCCCCCCCCCCCCCCCCCCCCCCCCCTTGTGCTGACGCTCGCCTACTTCGTCGCCGGGCAGCCGCTCTCGGCCGCCGAGAAGAAGGCCTTCTCGCCCGGAATGGTGGCGAGCAGCTTGTAGTAGTCCCAGGGCTTCTTGCTCTCGGCCGGCTTCTTGACCTCGAACAGATACATATCGTGGATCATGCGGCCATTGGCCAGCACCTTGCCGTTGCGGCCGAAGGCGTCGTCGACCGGCAGCTCCTTGAGCTTGGCCGCCACCTTCTCGGTGTCCTTCGAGTTCGCCGCCTTCACGGCCTTGAGGTAGGAGAGCACGGCCGAGTAGGTGCCGGCGTGGATCATGCTGGGCATCCGCTGCGTGCGCTTGAAGAAGCGCTCGCCGAACTCGCGGGAGCGGTCGTCGAGGTCCCAGTAGAAGCCCTCGGTCAGCACCAGCCCCTGCGAGGCCTGCAGTCCGAGGCCGTTCACCTCCGCCAGCGTCATCAGCAGCCCGGCGATCTTCTGGCCGCCGGCCGTGATGCCGAACTCGGCCGCCTGCTTCACCGAGTTGGTGGTGTCGAGCCCGGCGTTGGCGAGGCCCACGACCTTGGCCTTGGAGGCCTGCGCCTGCAGCAGGAAGGACGAGAAGTCGTTGTTGTTGAGCGGGTGCCTCACCGAGCCCAGCACCTTGCCGCCCTCCTGCTTCACCAGCTTGGACGTATCGTCCTCCAGCTGGTAGCCGAAGGCGTAGTCGGCGGTCAGGAAGAACCAGGTGTCGCCGCCGGCTTTGGTCAGCGCGCCGCCGGTGCCCACCGCGAGCGCGCGCGTGTCGAAGGCCCAGTGGAAGCCGTAGGGCTGGCACGCGTCGCCGGTCAGGCGCGAGGTGGCGGCTCCGACCACGATGTCGATCTTCTTCTTCTCTTTCGAGAGTTCATGGACGGCCAGCGCCACCGACGAGGTGGTCAGCTCGGTGATCATGTCGACGCCGTCGACGTCGTACCACTGGCGGGCGATGTTGGAGCCGATGTCGGGCTTGTTCTGGTGATCGGCGGTGACGAGCTCGACCTTCTGGCCCAGCACGGACCCGCCGAAATCCTCGATGGCCATGCGGGCGGCCTCGACGGACCATTTGCCGCCATAGTCGGCGTAGACGCCGGACTGGTCGTTCAGGATGCCGATCTTCACGCCGTCGGCCGCCTGGGCCGAGACGGCGGAGGCCATGGCGAGGGCGCCGAACGCCGCCGAGAAGGCGAGGGTCTTCACGGCGCTGGCGGCCGCCTTTGCGGATGTCGTCACGATCGTTTTCCTCCTTCAAGAGCGCCTGGGGGCGGCGCCCGCGCCGCGGCTGAGCCGCGATCGTTCCTGCTGCCGCCATAAGCGCGGCGGGTAGCGGGCAGAATAGAGGCGCGCGGGCGGCTGGCAACCGTTCTGGACCGGCGTAACCGTGCGATTTTCGGCGGTTTTGATGGGTTCTTTCAGCGCACTCGACGAAAGTCGAAGACGGTTCGGCGGCCGCGCCGCCCGGGCGGGACCGGGGATCAGGACCGCGCCTTGGCCAGCCGCGGCGCCGCGCGCGGCTTCGCCTCCTCCCAGCCGAGCAGGATGGAGGCGAGGCCCGCCTCGTCGACGCGTTTCGCCGCCTCCAGCGGCGACACCCATTCCAGCTTGCGGACGCCCGCCTCCCGGAAGCTCTTCAGCTGCCGCGTGACCTCGAGCGGAAACACCACCACTGTGACAAGGACGAAGTGCTCCTTCAGCCGCTTCCAGTACTGGTAGGAGCCGACGGGCTTCTTGCCGGGCTTGCCCTTCAGCCCGGCCTCCTCCAGCGCCTCCTGCGCGGCGGCCTCGTGGGGCTTGCGGTTCTTCATCGGCCAGCCCTTCGGGATCACCCAGCGCCCGGTGTCGCGCGAGGTGGCGAGCAGCACCTGCGTCGCCCCGTCGACCTTGCGGTAGGGCAGGGCGGCGAACTGCACCAGGGATGCCGGATCCGGGGTCATGGGACTGACGGTCGCATGGCGCTATCTCGAACGCATCGGCTGTCGATTGCAATGCAACGCTGAAGCCCCCCGAGCGTTTGTGACTCAGATCAGCTCAATTCTGGGGACAATGCCCGACATGCAAGAGGGTTTGGGCGGCGACGCCAAAGGTACGATCCTGGGCGACGCTCCTCCAGAGCGCGGGATCGGACCGCGGACGCTCGTGCTCGTCAATCCCAACAGCCGGCGCGGCTCGGAATCGCTCGACGCCGTCAATGAACGCCTGGAAAAGGGCGGGCTGGTCCTGCAGCACGAAACCTTCACCTCCGCCGACGAGGTCAGCCAGGACATCGTTCGCCGCGCCCCCGACGTCGACCGCGTCGTCATCTGCGGCGGCGACGGCAGCGTCAACGCCGCCGCCCGCGGACTCATGGAGACCGGGCTGCCCTTCGGCGTCCTGCCGCTCGGCACCGGCAACGACCTCGCCCGCACGCTCGGCCTGCCGGAGGACCTGCTGGCGGCGGCGGACGTCATCGTCGCCGGGCGGGTCCGGCCGATCGACCTCGGCATGGTCAACGACAAGCCGTTCTTCAACGTCGCCAGCCTCGGGCTCTCCACCGATCTCGCCCGCAGCCTCACGCCCGACATTAAGCGCCGCTGGGGGCGGCTCGGCTACGCGCTGGCCGCGCTCAAGGTCTTGAGCCGCGCCGCGCCCTTCACGGCCACGATCGTCGCCAAGGGCGACGTCGCGCGCGTCAAGACGATGCAGATCGCCGTCGGCAACGGCCGCTACTATGGCGGCGGAATGTCGGTCTCCGACCGGGCCGAGATCGACGACCACCATCTCGATCTCTACAGCCTCGAACTGAAGAGCGTCTGGAAGCTCGCCGCCATGCTGCCGGCCTTCCGGGCCGGGTCGCACGGCGCCTGGGAGGAGGTGCGCACGGAGCGCTGCACCGAGTTCGAGATCCGCACGCGCCGGCCCCGCCCGGTCAACTGCGACGGCGAGCTCTGCACCGAGACGCCGGCGCGGTTCAAGATCGTGCCAGACGCCGTGCGGGTGTTCTCGCCCTGATCAGCCTCACGCCGCCGGGCGCGCCGGCAGGGGCTCGCGCTCCATGGCCTCGCCGATCTCCAGCGGGTGCGCCATCACCTGCCGCAGCTTCACCGGGTCGAGCTCGCCCTCCCAGCGGCTGACCACCACGGTGGCGACGCCGTTGCCGATGAGGTTGGTGAGGGCGCGGCACTCGCTCATGAACTTGTCGATGCCCACCAGGATCGCCAGCGAGGCGATCGGGATGTCGGGCACGATCTGCAGCGTGGCGGCGAGCGTCACGAAGCCCGCCCCGGTGACGCCGGACGCGCCCTTGGAGGTCAGCATCGCGATCAGCAGGATGGTCATCTCCTGCCCGAAGGTGAGGTGGATGTTGGTCGCCTGCGCCAGGAACAGGGTCGCCAGCGTCATGTAGATGTTGGTGCCGTCGAGATTGAAGCTGTACCCGGTCGGGATCACGAGGCCGACGACCGACGGCGAGGCGCCGAGCCGCTGCATCTTCTGGATCATGTGCGGCAGCACCGTCTCGGACGACGACGTCCCGAGCACGATCAGCAGCTCGTCCTTGATGTAGGCGATGAAGCGCAGGATCGAGAACCCGGCGAGCCGGGCGATCGCGCCCAGCACCACCAGCACGAAGAGGAGCGCGGTGGCGTAGAACGTCGCCACGAGCGCCAGCAGGTTCCACAGCGAGCCCAGTCCGTAGGCGCCGATCGTGAACGCCATGGCCCCGAACGCGCCGATGGGCGCCACCCGCACGATCATGCCGATGATGCGGAAGAACATCTTCCCGGCCGTGTCGATGGCGTGGGTGATGCGCTCGCCGGTCTTGCCCATCTGGGACACCGCGAAGCCCGACAGGATGGCGATGAGCAGCACCTGCAGCAGGTCGCCTTTCGCGAAAGCGTCGAAGAACGAGTTCGGGATGATCGCCATCAGATGCGCGACCACGCCCTCGTCCTTGGCCCGGCTCACATAGCTCGCCACCGCCTTCGTATCCAGCGTGGCGGGGTCGATGTTGAAGCCCGCCCCGGGCCTGACGATCTCGCCGACCAGGAGGCCGACCGCCAGCGCGACGGTCGACACCACCTCGAAATAGAGCAGCGCCTTGGCCCCGACGCGGCCCACCTTCTTCAGGTCGCTCATGGACGCGATGCCGTGCACGACCGTGCAGAAGATCACCGGCGCGATCATCATCTTGATGAGCGAGATGAAGGCGTCGCCGAGCGGCTTCAGCGCCGCGCCGGTCGTGGGCCAGAAATGCCCGACCAGGACGCCCAGGACGATGGCGATCAGCACCTGGACGTAGAGCACCTTGTACCAGGGCGTGCGGTGGGCCGGCGAGACGTCGCGGGCCGCAGGGCTGTCTGCGAGGGTGTGAGCCATGGGGGGACTCCGGGCCGCCGTTCTGAAGGTGCTGTCGCGCTGACGCGCGGCGGGATCTTGGGTTCCGCCCCGATCTTTGGTCCTTCAGCCGGCGAGTTTCAATCCCAATATGCCGGCCACGATCAGGCCGATGCAGGCCATGCGGGCCGCCGTCGCCGGCTCGCCGAAGAGCGCGATCCCCAGGATCGCGGTCCCGATCGTGCCGATTCCGGTCCAGACCGCGTAGGCGGTCCCGATCGGCAGCTCTTTCAGGGCCAATCCGAGAAGTCCCAGGCTGACCGCCATGCTGGCCAGCGTCGCCAGCGTGGGCCAAAGCCGCGTGAAGCCTTGCGTGTATTTCAGCCCCACGGCCCAGCCGACCTCGAAGAGCCCCGCCGCGATCAGGATCAGCCAGCCCACCTTGCGCTCCCGCGTCATCGCCGCCGGAAGGCGGCCGACGCGACCCTAGCGGCGCCCGGCCCCGAGCGCTGTGGCTGGCGCGACACGCCGGCCGGCCTAAGACCCTTCGACGCATCCCATGGTGGCATGAACCATGCAAAGCTCGGGTTCGTCATGGTAGCATGAGCTTGGTCGGGGGTGATTCGATGCGGACACGCATACTACCCTTCGGAAAGCCGGTCGCGGTACGCCGCCGCCGCCCGCGCGCCACGTGGCAGCCGCAATCGAATTCCAGCTTGGTCTGGGGTGGGGATTGGCGAGCGCAGCCGGTGACGTCGACGCAACTCTTGTCCGCCGAGACGGTTGTCACTGCGTTGAGGCGTCACGAGCCAGCGGGTGCAGATGTATCCCAACACTGACCTCTTCACGACTTATGCAAGGTCGTACGAAGCCCGTCGCGAGGCGGAGATGTCCCTCCAGGACTATCTCGAAGGGTGCCGCGACGATCCCATGATGTATGCCAGCGCGGCGGAAAGAATTCTCGCCGCGATCGGCGAACCAGAACTCCTCGACACGTCCCGGGATGCGCGCCTCGGCCGCATCTTCATGAATCGGACGATCCGGGCTTATCCGGCCTTCGCCGAATTCTACGGGATGGAGGAGACGATCGAGCGGATCGTGTCCTACTTCCGTCACGCCGCCCAGGGGCTGGAGGAGCGCAAGCAGATCCTCTACCTCCTCGGTCCGGTCGGCGGCGGCAAGTCTTCGCTCGCGGAACGCCTGAAGGCCCTGATGGAGGTCCATCCCATCTACGTGCTCAAGGCCGGCGACGACCTGAGCCCGATCTTCGAGAGCCCGCTGGGATTGTTCGATCCCGAGCAGATGGGCAAGGTCCTGGACGAACGCTACGGCATCCCCCGGCGCAGGCTCACCGGGCTGATGAGCCCCTGGTGCCTCAAGCGCCTCGACGAGTTCGACGGCGACATCTCGCGCTTCAAGGTCGTCAAGGTGAACCCCTCCCGGCTGCGCCAGATCGGCGTGTCCAAGACGGAACCCGGCGACGAGAACAACCAGGACATCTCGTCCCTGGTCGGCAAGGTCGACATCCGCAAGCTCGAGCACCTGTCGCAGAACGATCCCGACGCCTACAGCTACTCCGGCGGCCTCAACCGGGCCAACCAGGGCATGCTCGAATTCGTCGAGATGTTCAAGGCGCCGATCAAGATGCTGCATCCCCTGCTCACCGCGACGCAGGAGGGCAACTATGTCGGCACCGAGAACATCGGCGCGATCCCCTTCCAGGGCATCGTCATGGCCCACTCGAACGAGGCCGAGTGGCAGACCTTCAAGACCAATAAGAACAACGAGGCCTTCATCGACCGCATCTACGTCATCAAGGTGCCCTACTGCCTGCGGGTGACGGAAGAGCAGAAGATCTACGAGAAGCTGATCCGCGGCTCGGAGCTCGCAGGCGCCCCCTGCGCCCCGTTCACGCTGGAGATGCTGGCGCGCTTCGCGGTGCTGTCGCGCCTGCGCGAGCACGCCAACTCCAACATCTTCTCCAAGATGCGCGTCTATGACGGCGAGAGCCTGCGCGAGGTGGATCCGCGCGCCCGCTCCCTGCAGGAATACAAGGACTCGGCCGGCGTCGACGAGGGCATGGACGGGATCTCGACCCGCTTCGCCTTCAAGGTCCTGGCCGCGACCTTCAACCACGACACCACCGAGATCGCCGCCGACCCGGTGCATCTCATGTACGTGCTCGAACAGACCGTGAAGCGCGAGCAGGTGCCGGAGGCGGTCGAGAAGCGTTATCTCGAATTCGTGAAGGCCGAACTGGCCCCGCGCTATGCGGAATTCATTGGTCACGAGATCCAGAAGGCTTATCTGGAATCGTACCACGACTATGGTCAGAATCTTTTCGACCGCTATGTCGACTATGCGGACGCCTGGATCGAGGATCAGGACTTCAAGGATCCCGACACCGGACAGCTTCTCAACCGTGAGCTGCTCAACCAGGAGCTCACCAAGATCGAGAAGCCGGCCGGGATCGCGAATCCGAAGGACTTCCGCAACGAGGTCGTCAAGTTCGCGCTGCGTTCGCGGGCGAGCCACGGCGGCAAGAACCCCTCCTGGACCAGCTACGAGAAGATCCGCGACGTCATCGAGAAGCGGATGTTCAGCCAGGTGGAGGAGCTTCTGCCTGTGATCAGCTTCGGGTCGAAGAAGGACTCCGACAGCGAGAAGAAGCACGCGGACTTCGTCGCCCGCATGACCGAGCGGGGCTACACCGAACGTCAGGTCCGACGATTGGTCGAGTGGTACATGCGAGTGAAGCAGGCCGGGTAGGGCGCAGCCCTCATCAAGGCCGGTTCCTGACCCTGACGATCCGGGCCAGGAGCCGCCCCCCGGCCAGAGCGGAGCGAAGATGCACATCGTCGACAGACGCCTCAACCCGGGAGGCAAGAGCCTCGGAAACCGCCAGAGATTCCTGCGCCGGGCGCAGTCCCTGGTCCGCCGCGCGGTCCGCGACCAGTCGCGAGACAGGTCCATCAAGGACATGGGCGAGGGCGGCGAGGTCTCCATCCCGGTCGACGGGGTGAGGGAGCCGGCGCTGCGCCGCTCCTCGTCGGGCGGCCTGCGCGAGCACGTGCTGCCCGGCAACAAGCACTTCACCGAAGGCGACACCATCCCGCGCCCCTCGGGCGGGGGAGGGGGCGGCGGCTCCGAGGGAGCCGAGGAAGGCGGCGGCGAGGACGATTTCCGCTTCGTCCTGTCGCAGGACGAGTTCCTCGACCTCTTCCTGGAGGACCTGGAGCTTCCGGATCTCGCCAAGACGCGCGTCGAGGACCTGGAGAACCCCTCCTGGCGCCGGGCGGGCTACTCCACCTCCGGCTCGCCCGCGAACCTGTCGCTGACGCGCACCATGCGCAACAGCCTGTCGCGCCGCATCGCCCTCAACCGCCCGAAATCCGAGGAGATGAAGGAGATCGAGGAGGAGATCGCCCGGCTGGAGGCGCTCGGCGACGAGCCCGAGCGGGTCGCGGTGCTGCGGCTGAAGCTCGAGGGGCTCGAGCGCCGGCGCAAGCTCATCCCCTTCGTCGATCCGATCGACCTACGCTACCGCCAGTTCGCGCCCTATCCCAAGCCGGTCGCCCAGGCGGTCATGATCTGCCTGATGGACGTGTCGGGCTCCATGACGGAGCACATGAAGGACCTGGCCAAGCGCTTCTACGCGCTGCTCTACATCTTCCTCAAGCGCCGTTACCGGCATGTGGACCTGGTCTTCATCCGCCACACCCACACCGCCGAGGAGGTGGACGAGGAGACCTTCTTCCACTCCACCGAGACCGGCGGCACGGTGGTGTCGACCGCCCTTGAGGAGATGCTGCGGGTCATCGGCGAGCGCTACCGCCCGGAGGACTGGAACATCTACGCCGCCCAGGCCTCCGACGGCGACAACGCACCCAACGACAACGACAAGACCGTCGGCCTGCTGCAGAACCGCATCCTGCCGATGATGCAGTACTTCGCCTATCTGGAGGTGAAGCCCGAGGACGAGCCGATGTCGCTGGGGCTCACCTCGCGCGCCAGCGACCTCTGGCGCGCCTATGAGGCGATGCAGGATTCCGCCGTCAAGGACGCCAGCGCGCGCTTCGCGATGCGCCAGGTGCGCCACCGGCGGGACATCTTTCCGGTGTTTCGTGAGCTGTTCCGCCGCCGCGGCGAGGGCGCCTCGGCGGAGCGTGTGGGGGCCGGCGCATGACCATGCACATCATTCCGAAGCCGCTGCTCTTCCATGGGGGAGACTGGGACTTCGACACGATCCGGCGGATCTACGACGCCTGCGAGCGGATCGCCGTGGGCGAGCTCGGGCTCGACGTCTATCCCAACCAGATCGAGACCATCACGGCCGAGCAGATGCTGGACGCCTACTCGTCCTCCGGCATGCCGCTCTTCTACAAGCACTGGAGCTTCGGCAAGCATTTCGCCCATCACGAGGCGGTGTACCGGCGCGGCTATGGCGACCTCGCCTATGAGATCGTCATCAACTCCAATCCCTGCATCAGCTACATCATGGAGGAGAACTCCGCCACGATGCAGACGCTGGTGATCGCGCACGCGGCGTTCGGGCATAACCACTTCTTCAAGAACAATTATCTGTTCAAGCAGTGGACCGACGCCGACGGCATCCTGGACTATCTCGACTTCGCCAAGACCTACATCTCCGACTGCGAGGAGCGCTACGGCCACACCGCCGTGGAGCGCCTGCTCGACGCCGCGCACGCCCTCAACAGCCAGGCGGTGCACCGCTATCCGCGGCGCTCCAAGCCCGATCTGCGGTCCGAGGAGCGCCGCGCCCGAGAGCGACGCGCCCATGACGAGCAGATGTTCAACGACCTGTGGCGCACCGTGCCCCGGACCGAGAAGGCCCGCACGGGCAATCTCGACGAGGAGCGGCGCCGCGCGCTGCTGCAGCTGCCGCAGGAGAACGTGCTCTACTTCCTGGAGAAGACGGCCCCCAAGCTGGCCCCGTGGCAGCGCGAGATCCTGCGCATCGTGCGCAACGTCGCGCAGTATTTCTATCCGCAGCGCCAGACCAAGGTGATGAACGAGGGCTGCGCCACATTCGTGCACTACAAGATCATGAACCGCCTGCACGAGCAGGGGATGATCGACGACGGGGCCTATTTCGAGTTCCTGAAGTCGCACACCAACGTGACCTTCCAGCCGAAATACGACGACCCGCGCTATGGCGGCCTCAACCCCTACGCCATCGGCTTCGCCATGATGCGCGACATCGAGCGCATCTGCGAGGAGCCGACCGAGGAGGACCGCCAGTGGTTCCCGGAGATCGCCGGGACGGGCGACGGCATGAAGACCCTGCGCGGCGTCTGGGAGAACTACCGCGACGAGAGCTTCCTGCTGCAGTTCCTCAGCCCCAAGCTGATGCGCGAGTGGCGCATGTTCCACGTCGTCGACGATCCGGACCGGCCCGAGCTGCGGGTCGACGCCATCCATGACGAGCGCGGCTACCGGCGCATGCGCCGCGCCTTGGCGCGCCAGTACGACGTCGCCTGGATCGATCCCGATATCCAGGTCGTCGACGTCGACCTCGCGGGCGATCGCCGCCTGATCCTGCACCACAACGTCGTCAACCGCCTCCTGCTCGAGCCCGAGGACGCCAGCCGCGTGCTCCAGCACCTCGCCGACCTGTGGGGCTACGACGTCCTCCTCAAGGAGGTCGACGCCTCCACCGGCATGATTCTCAAGGAACACCGCGCCAGCGCCCAGCCCCTGGGCCGGTGAGACCCTCACCCCAGCCCTCTCCCCGTTCCGGGGAGAGGGAGCCGGCCGCGGCCCTTCGTCAACGGTCAAACCCACCATCCCCGTCATCCCCGGCGCGCCGCAGGCGCGGGAAGGGGATCCAGAGCGGCCAGGCGGAGGGCGCCCCTCGCCAACCCTCCTGGATCCCATTCCCGGCGGTTCGCGCCGCCGGGAATGGCGGCGCTGCCCTTCTCCCCGGCACGGGGAGAACGCAGCCGAGCCCAGCGAGGTCAGATGAGGGGCCGGACGGCAAGGGCGCGGAACAGAGCTTGACAGGCGGATAAAATTCCTATATCCCTGTCCATGCTCTGGTCCACGGAGGGGCGTCTGCAGCGTGAGGACGTGGACCAGGGGCGGCGGCCGTCGAAGGCCGGGCTCACCACCCGGTTCGAGGCGGCGGACGGAAGACAAGGTCCGACCAGCGAAGCGCGAAGGGGCTGAAAGCGCCCCGGGATCTTCCTTTCATCCTCCAACGTCGCGCGCGGAGCGGCGGGGCCTGGCGGCCTCCCGGCTTCACTTTTCTCTAACCCCACTCGCCGTGGGGCCCCCAGCGACGCCGCTCCGCGCCGCCCTCCACCTCCGGGCCGAAAGGCCGCGGAGCTGAACGCGCTTCCTTCTCCCCGGCACGGGGAGAAGGTGGCCGAGCGCAGCGAGGTCGGATGAGGGGCCGAAATCCAGCCAAGCTGAACCACCCCTCACCCCCACCCTCTCCCCGTTCCGGGGCGAGGGGGCCCGCTGCGGCGCTTCCCAACGGTTCAGCCCACCCCCCGTCATCCCCGGCGCGCCGCGTGCGGACGCCTGAATTTCAGGCGTTCCGAAATGGGACGCCATCGCAATGTTGCCGCAGATGCGGCGGAAGATTCCAGCGTCGGTGGGACGGGGGTTCCATGAGGATCGGCTTCAGCCGGTCGCGTTCGGCAAGTCGATCTTCTGCCGTGTGGGAGAAGGTCCATGGAATATCGCGAATTCGACAAGCTGCGCGACGTCGCTGACGTGCGGGTCGCAGCGCGGCCGGTGATGACCCGCCGCGAGCGTCTCGAGCGATGGGCGACCCTGCTGGAGCAGGATCCCGCGCGCAGGTTGCGCTCGCTCGGGGAGATCGAGACCAAGACGCCGGCCGAACGGGTGCAGATGCGCTCTCCTGATTCGCCGCTCACGATCGCGTTCGAGGATCCGATGCTGCGGGCCGAAGGCCTCGCCAGCGACCGGCTCGGCGACGCCATCGACTTCTTCTCGCTGGCGGAGGACGACGCCCACCGGCTGCTTTGCTCCTGCATGAACGGCTGGACCATGTCGGCCGGCAAGGTGGCGCGCGGCGTGCGGTCGATCGCCGACCCGGACACGCGGCTCCAGTCGGTGGCGTGGGTGGTCGCCGGCGGGCTCGTGGCCACGCCCGTGCTCATGTACCTGTTCGGCTGATCCGGCCGGGCCAGGACACGTCGGAGGAGCGCCTCCGATCGAGCGCGGCCGCATGCCAGGCGCATGCGCATCGATTTGACCGGGCCGCAGCTGGCGTCCCGGTCGCTCCCGCACGCTCGGATCTCCCGCTCGCGTGACGCGTTGGTCGAAGCTCAGCGAGATGGAGGAGACCCAATGGCAGCCCAGAGTTCAGGGACGCAAAAAGCCGCGTCGCTCGGAAAATTCACCGTGGAGCCGAGCGACGACGGTTTCCGCATGAGGATCGAGACGGACGCCGGCGAGGTGATGGACGTCATCGCCACCCGCGACCAGGTCGACGTCATCGCCGACGCCCTGGACGACCTGCTCGCGGCCTCCGAGGAGGACGACGAGGCGGCCGAGGACTAGCGGCCGCGCCCCGGCCTCCGGGCCGGCGACTCTGCCCCGGCCCTCGGCCGGGGCCTCTCAGCCGTCGTTCTCGGCGTTCAGGTTCTCAGGGCGCATGCCCTCGTCGCGCACGCCGACGGCGCGCAGGCGGACCCCGGGGCCGTTCTCGCCCAGGAACTCCACGCCGGCCGCGTCCAGGGCCTCGATCAGGCGGCGCGCGGCCGCCGCGTCAGGGCTGAGCGCAGCTCCGCCCTGGGACTCGATCTCGCCGAGGGCCTCCAGGCTGATCCCGGCGCGCTCGGCGGCGTCCTCCCGGGACAGGCCCGCCAGCACGCGTGCGGCCCAGATCTGGTTGCCCGTGAACATGGCCCTGATCTTCTCAGAAACGGACGGTGGCGTTTTCACCGCCATTCGGCCGTTCCCCGGTCGTGACCGCTTTGACGTATCCATAGGCGTACAACATCGTGCTGGAAGGGCTGTCCCAATATTCGGCGATCTCGACCTTCACCTTGATCAGGGCGATTTCAGGGTCTTCCGCCCCCTTGGGAAACCACACGCGCAGGCCCTCCGTCCAGAGTTCTTTCGCCTTGGCGGCGTCCTGGACGACCTCGGCGGTCCCGGCGATCGAGACGTAATGCTGCTTGTTCTCGTCCGAGTAGGTCAGCAGCACCTGCGGGTCGCGCCGGATCTCGGCGATCTTGGGCGAATCCGCGTCCGAGAAGAACCACAGATGGCCGTCGAAGTTGACGGTGTTGGTGCCCATCGGGCGGGCGTGCTGGCGCCCGTCGTCGCCGCGCGTCGCCATCATGGCGATGCGGGCGTCCTTGATGAGTTCGAGGACCTTGTCCTTCGCGGCCTGATCGGTTCTGGTGTCCATGGCGGTCTCCCGTCTTTCGTCTTGATCCGGGTCTCGGCCGACAACCCGCCCCGCCGCGGTCCGGTTCCGCCCGGTTCCGCGACCTGTCGTCCCGGCGTCGGCCAGGGCCCGCCGAGGGCGGCGAAGGCCGCCGAAATGCGCTAAGCAGGGCGCCGGGGGCGCGACAAACACGTTGAAAACGAGGGACCTTCCATGGGTGACATGATCCGGCTCACGGCCGCGGACGGCGTGACCATCGACGCCTACAGGGCCGCGCCGTCGGGCGCCCCCAAGGCGGGCGTCGTGGTCCTGCAGGAGATCTTCGGCGTCAACGACCATATCCGCCGCGTGACGGACGGCTTCGCCGCCGAGGGCTACCTGGCCATCGCGCCGGCCCTGTTCGACCGGGCGCAGCCGCATGTGGAGCTGGGCTACGGCCCCGACGACATGCAGCAGGGCATGGAGATCCGCGCCCGCACCACCCTGGAGGGCGCGCTGGCGGACGTGGAGGCCGCCGTGAAGGCGGCGTCGGAGGCCGGCAAGGTGGGCGTGGTGGGCTATTGCTGGGGCGGCTCGTTGGCCTTCCTGGCCGCGACCCGGCTCGCCGGCGTCAGCGCCGCGGTCGGGTACTATGGCGGGATGATCGCCTCGCATCTCGACGAGATCCCCAAGGCGCCGACGATCCTGCACTTCGGCGAGAAGGACAAGCACATCTCCCAGGACGACGTGCGCAAGATCCAGGCGGCCTTCCCGCACATGTCCGTGTTCGTCTACCCGGCCGACCACGGCTTCAACTGCGACGCGCGGGGGTCCTACGACAAGCCCTCGGCCGATCTCGCCCGGGCCCGCACGCTGGAGTTCCTCGCCGACAAGCTCGGCTGAGCGCCCGTTCCGTCAGCCCTCGCGGGCGGACCAGATCAGTCCCGCGAAGGCGACGAGCGAGACGGCCGCGACCCCCAGGAAGGCGGCCGGGTATCCGCCCAGCGCGCCCAGCGCGAGGCCGAACCCGGCCGGCCCGACCACATAGCCGATGAAGGTGATCAGCGTCGCCCCGGCGGTCGTCTCGCCGACCCGGCCCTGCGGCGAGTGGCGCGCCACCTCGGCGAGGTGCACCCCGTTCCAGCTCGACACCGTCACGCCCGCGACGCCGGCCAGCAGCAGCAGCGCCCAGAACGGCCAGGCGGCGGAGGCCGAGGCCAGCGCCAGCATGGTGGCGCAGGCCGACACGGCCGTGAACCGCAGCGTCGGCATGCCCGAGCCGATGCGGTCGGACGTCCAGCCCAGCAGCACCCGGCCGAAGACGCCCGTCGCCTGCATGACGGCGAAGACGAGGCCGGCTTCGGCGAGGCCGTAGCCAAGCCCCACCAGCCACGTCACCGTGAAGGCGAAGAGCGATCCTTGCCCGATCGCGAAGCAGCAGCCGGCCAGCGTCAGGCCCCGCAGGGGAGGGGACGACACCACCAGCCGCAGCGGCCGCAGCATGTTGGCGGGCGAGAGCAGCACGGAAGGCCCGATCGGCTGGCCGGGGTCCCGGTCCACGTCGATCCTCTCCCGCAGCGGCTGGACCAGCAGCACCGTGGCGAGCGGCAGGAGCGCGACCGCCAGCAGCGCCGCGCGCCAGTCCATCAGGCCGACGAGCCAGGGCAAAGCGAGGCCGGCCAGCACGCCGCCCAGCGGCACGCCGGCCTGCTTCAGCGAGAAGATCAGGGTGCGGTGCGCGGCCGGCGAGTGGCGCAGCAGGATGTCGCTTCCGGCCGGCGCCGACGGCCCGTAGCCGAGCCCGAGCAGCAGGCTCGCCCCATAGGCGGCGGCCCACCAGGGCGGCGTGAGGAGCGCGAGGCCCAGGCCGCCCAGCAGCAGCCCGATCTGCAGCGTGCGGATGGGGCCGAAGCGCCGGATCAGCGGGTGGCCGATCGCCAGGAACAGCATCGAGCCCACCGTCCCCACCGACGAGATGGAGCCGATCGCCTCGGGCGACAGCCCGAGCGAGGCGGTCAGCACGGGCGCGATGGTCGGGATGAGGCGCAGCAGGAAGGAGCTGGCGGTCTGGATGCCCAGGGTCGCCGCCAGCGGCCAGACCCACAGGAACGCGTCGGGAGACCGCGCGGCGGGCGCGGCGGCGGCGGCCTCCTCGCCGCTCATGCGGCGGAGCCCGGCTCCCCGGGCGCGCGCCGCCCCCAGGCCACGAAAGCGCCGTTGCGGAAGCCCTCCTCGGCCTTGCCGTAGCGGAACGGGCCGCCGTCCGGCGCGACCACGTCGCCGCCGGCCGAGGCCAGCACGGCGTGGCCGGCGGCCGTGTCCCACTCCATGGTGGGGCCGAAGCGGGGATAGACGTCGCCGTCGCCCTGCGCGATGAGGCAGAATTTCAGCGCCGACCCGGCGGCCAGCGTCCTCGCGCAGGGCCGCTGCGCCAGGAAGGCCTGGGTGTCCGGATCGAGATGGGAGCGGCTCACCAGCGCGGTCACGCCATGATCCGGCACGGGCCTGGCCGACAGCTCGCGGCGCTGGCCGGCGGGCGGGAGCGCCTCGCCGGGCGCCACGGTCATGACTTGCGCGCGTCCGCCGCCGCCGATCCAGAGCAGGCCGCCGGCCGGCTGGTAGACCGCGCCGGCCACCGGCCGGCCGGCCGCGATCAGGCCGATATTGACCGTGAACTCGCCATTGTGGTCGAGGAACTCGCGCGTGCCGTCGAGCGGGTCGACGAGCAGGAAGTCCTGCCCGCAGCGGGGGATGTTGCCGGCGCTGGCCTGCTCTTCGGAAAGGATCGGCGTTCCGGGCATCAGCGCTTCGAGCGCCGGGAGGATGACGGCTTCGGCGGCGAGGTCGGCCTCCGTCACCGGGCTGCCGTCGGCTTTGGCCTTGCCCGCCGCGCGGCAGGCGTAATGGCGCATGATCGGCGGCCCGGCCATGACCGCGATCGCGCCGAAGGCTTCGGCGAGCTCGAACAGCGCGCTGGAGGAGAGTGGGCCTTTCGGCCCCGCCTTGTGGATCATCGCGAGCCTCACGCCTGATCGTTACCGCATCGGCGTGGAAGAAGGGAGCTTTATCGCGCGTCGGGCCCGGCGTGGCGCGCATCGCTGCCGCGTCACGCGGACGGGACGAAAGGCCCGCCGGCGCCGGTCGGAGATCAGAAGATCAGTTCAGGATCGTCGATCAGCGGATCCGGGTTGGCGAGCTTCACCAGGGCGTCGCGGTCCTGGATCCGGATCGTCCTGCCCTGCACCTCGACGCCGTGGCGCGTCAGGGTGGCGAAGTTGCGCGACAGGTTCTCCGGCGTCATGCCCAGCCGCGCCGCCAGAGTGCGCTTGTCGAAGGGGATGTCGAACTCGGGCTTGCCGCCATGGCCGGTCTGCTCGCGCAGGATCCAGTTCGCCAGGCGCTCGACGCTGGTGCGCAGCTTCTGGCTCTTGAGCTCCTTCACCATGCCCCGATACGCCCCGGCGATCTCGTCGGCGACGGCGTTGGCGAAACCGATGTCGGTCCTCATGGTCGAGACCACGATTTCGGCCGGGATCATCAGGATCCGCGAGCTCTCGAGCGTGCGCGCCGCCGTCAGCAGCGGCTGCTGCCGGACAAGCGCCGCGAGGACGAAGGTCGTGACGGGCCTGAGCACGCCGACCGTGGTCTCGCGATCGTCATGCCGGGCGAACAGCTCCACCGAGCCGTCCAGCACGATGTGCAGGAAGTCCGGCGACAGCCCACGCTCGAACAGAGTGACGTGTGGCGGGAACCGCTGAAGGAAGGCTGGCTGGATGAGAGCGTCGAACCTCTCGTCAGCCATGTCCTTGAACAACGGCAGTGTTCTGATGTTTTCAGCGTCTACGCTTCGCACCCGGCGCCCCTTGTGGTTTTTCGGGGAAGCAATCGATAATCAAGGCTGTTGTCAACGATGAAATTCAGGGATTTGCATGAGGGTTATGGCTGCTGCGACAAATGTGTACGGCGGGGAACGTACAGATTATCTGCCGCAGACCTCATTTGACCCATGCGCAGTCCTTGAACTTCCCTTGTTGACCTCTCCTTGTTTATCTCCGGCCCGCTCCTTTGTTATATTGGATGCCCATGCATGACCGAGGTCTGACGCCGTAGGACATGCAGAAACATGTGACAACGCAGATCGGATAAGAAAGTTCCCGTCCGAGTTGCAGATCCAACGGAAAAAGCGAGATTCGCAATGACCCCCAGCACCCAGCCCAACGCCGCTCCGATCGGGGTCCTGACCGTCTCGGACCGCGCCAGCCGAGGCGAATACGAGGACAAGGGCGGCCCGGGCGTGGTCGCGGCGCTGTCGGACATCCTGGCGAGCCCCTGGCGGGCCGTGATGCGCGTGGTCCCGGACGAAAGGCCCGCGATCGAGGCGGCGCTGCGCGAGCTCGCCGATTCGCAAGGCTGCAGCCTCATCCTCACCACGGGCGGGACGGGGCCGGCCCCGCGCGACGTCACGCCTGAGGCCACCGAGGCCGTCTGCGAGAGGCTGCTTCCCGGCTTCGGCGAACTGATGCGCACGGCCAGCCTGCGGGAGGTGCCGACCGCGATCCTGTCCCGGCAGATCGCCGGCACGCGCGGCGCGTCGCTGATCGTCAACCTGCCGGGCAAGCCTTCGGCCATCCGCACCTGCCTCGACGCGGTCTTTCCGGCCATTCCCTACTGCATCGACCTGATCGGCGGCGCCTTCCTGGAGACCGACCCGGCCGTCTGCCGGGCGTTCCGGCCCAAGGCATGATCCCGTCCTTGACTTTTCGCGGTGCAACATGCATATGAGGCAGCGAACGTCGGCTATCGGCGAAACAGGCTGCGTGTACGGATCCCTTGCGATCCGACCTGCCGACCGTCTGGGTTAAGCTTCCTCTCGAAGCCGTAGCCCTGGGCTTTCAACAGACATCCCTGAACACGCGGGGCGTCCTCCGAACGAACGATCACATGCGATCGTCCGGGCGTGAGAGTCCGACTCTCCCACAGATCTCCGTTCCAGGATGACTCCTTGACTCTCTTTTCCGACATGGGCCTCGCCCAGCCGCTCCTCGACGCCCTCAAGGCCGAGGGCTACGAGACCCCCACTCCGATTCAGGCCCAGGCCGTCCCCCAGGTGCTTCAGGGCCACGACCTCCTCGGCATCGCGCAGACCGGCACCGGCAAGACCGCGGCCTTTGCGCTGCCGATCCTGCATCGGCTCGCCGCCAATCCCAAGCAGACGCCCCGCAAGGGCTGCCGCGTGCTCGTCCTCAGCCCGACCCGCGAACTGGCCAGCCAGATCGCCGAGAGCTTCCGCGTCTACGGCAAGTTCACCAAGCTCACCTCCACGGTGGTGTTCGGCGGCGTGCCGGTGAACCGCCAGATCCGCGAGATGGCCAACGGCGTCGACGTTCTCGTCGCCACCCCGGGCCGCCTGCTCGACCTCTGCAACCAGCGCGCCGTCGACCTCTCCAAGATCGAGGTCCTGGTGCTGGACGAGGCCGACCAGATGCTGGACATGGGCTTCATCCATGACATCCGCAAACTGATCGCCATGGTGCCGGCGCAGCGCCAGAGCCTGTTCTTCTCGGCCACGATGCCGCGCGAGATCGCCGACCTCGCCGACCGCCTGCTGAAGAACCCGGTCAAGGTGTCGGTCGCTCCGGTGGCCACCACCGCCGAGCGGGTCGACCAGTCGGTCATGTTCGTCGACACGGCCCACAAGCAGGCGCTGCTGCACCTTCTGCTGACCAACCACCCGGAGATCGATCGGGCGCTCGTCTTCACCCGCACCAAGCATGGCGCGGACAAGGTGGTGCGCAAGCTGATCGCCTCCGGCCACGCGGCGGCCGCCATCCACGGCAACAAGAGCCAGAACCATCGCGAGCGCGCCCTGGGCGAGTTCCGCGCCGGCCGCTCGCGCCTGCTGGTGGCGACCGACATCGCGGCCCGCGGCATCGACATCGACGCGGTCAGCCACGTCATCAATTTCGACCTGCCGAACGTGCCCGAGAGCTACGTGCACCGCATCGGCCGCACGGCCCGCGCCGGCGCCGCCGGGATCGCGATCTCGTTCTGCGACCGCGAGGAGCGCGCCTTCCTGCGCGACATCGAGCGGGTGACCCGCCAGAAGGTGCCGCAGGCGGACCTGCCCGCCGGCCTGGCCGACGCGGCCGCCGAGGAGGCCCGGCGCTCCGCCGCGGCTCCCCGCGAGGAACGTCACCGCGACGAACGCGCCGTCAACCAGCGCAACGGCCGCGGCGGCCCGAACCGCAACGGCCGTCCGGCCGGCCAGCCCGCCCGCAACGGCCGCTCCGGCGGCCAGCCCGGCCGTCCGGCGCAGGACCGCGCCGAGCAGCCGCGGGCCCACGAGCCGCGCGGCGCCCGTCCGGCCCAGGGCCGTGACGAGCAGCGGCATCGTCCCGCCCAGGAACAGCGCGGCGCCGACCAGCGCGGCGGCCAGCGCCACGGCGCCGAGCCGCGGCGCGACGGCCCCGACGGGGCCAGGGCGCTCGAGCTCTGGGGCACGGGCGCGGCTCCCAAGCGCAACCCGCGCCCGCAGGGCGGCCAGCCCCGCCGCGAAGGCCGGCCCAGCAGCCGATAGGCTCGACTGAAACATCGCTCTCCCGCCTGGCGGGAGAGAGCCGAAGGGGTGGCCATGGGCCGCCCCTTTTGCGTTTCAGGGCGCGCAGGCGCGCCCTGGCCGTTGGTCCCGGCGCGCTTTGCGGTGCGTTTCGACTAACATGTCAGTTGACGGGGCGTCTGAACCGGTTAGGGTTGGAGCAGGATGCGGCCGCCTCGCCGCGCAGGCGGGGGCGTTTTCCCGAGATTGTGAGACAACGGCCAGGCCCGGCTCGACCCGGATGGCCGACGACCGATACAACCAGCTACAATCGAGACAAAAAAGATCCTGGGGAGGACCTTCGATGAACAAGCCCACTTTCGGCGACCTGTCGCGTCGCAGCCTGCTGAAGACCACGGCCGCGGCCGCCGCCGTGGGCGTAATCGGCGCCCCCGCCATCGTCTCTCGCGCCAACGCGCAGTCGAAATTCGACTGGAAGCGCTTCAAGGGCGAGAAGATCGACGTCATGATGGTGAAGAACCCCCGGTCCGACCTGCTCCAGGCGGCCGAGAAGGAGTTCACGGCCCTCACCGGCATCGAGGTCTCGTCCGAGCAGATCCCCGAGCAGCAGCAGCGCCAGAAGGCGATGATCGAGTTCACGTCGGGCCGCCCGACCTTCGACGTCGTGCTGCTCGCCCTCCACGTCCAGAAGCGCCTCGCCTACAAGGGCAAGTGGGTGGACGACCTGCGGCCGCTCCTGAACAACCCCGAGATGACCAATCCGGAGTTCGACCTCGCCGATTTCGGTCCGGCGGGCATGAATTTCGCCACCCAGGCCGACGGCGCGATCACCACGATCCCGCACTTCGTCGACTTCTGGATGCTCTACTACAACAAGGAGATGTTCGCCCAGAAGGGGATCGAATATCCCAAGTCCATGGACGAGATCATCACGGCGGCCGCCAAGCTGCATGATCCGTCCAAGGGCGTGGCCGGCTTCGTGTCGCGCGGCCTGAAGAACGCCAACATCCCGGTCTGGACCAGCTGGCTGCTCGGCCAGGGCCTGGAGACCATCGATCCCAAGACCGGCAAGCTCAACACCGACGGCCCCGAGGCGGTCTGGGCGGCGGACTTCTACCGCAAGCTCAACAAGGACTACGCCCCTCCCGGCACGATCGGGTTCAATTGGAACGAGTGCCAGACGACCTTCGCGCAGGGCCGCGCCGCCATGTGGCTCGACGGCATCGGCTTCGCCACCCCGCTCGAGGACCCGACCAAGTCCAAGATCGTCGGCAAGGTCGGCTACGGCGTCACCCCGCCCGGCCCGAAGGCGCATCACTCGGCGATCTTCTGCGACGGCATGGGCATCGCCCAGGCGTCCAAGAAGAAGGGCGCGGCCTGGTACTACATCCAGTGGGCGACCAACAAGGAGAACCAGCTGGCCATGCTGAAGGCCGGCGCGGGCGCTCCCGGCCGCCAGTCGCCGTTCAAGGACCCGGAAGGCGTCAAGTCGAAGACCTTCGCCAAGGATTATTTCGACTGCATGGCGGAGTCGGGCAAGATCGGCCGTCCCGGCCTGCCGCAGATCATCCCGGTGACCGAGTTCCGCGACATCTTCGGCGTGGCGCTCACCAACACCCTGTCGGGCGCCGACTCCCTCACCGAGCTGAAGAAGGCCACGGAGACGTTCAAGCCGGTGCTCGAGAAGTCCGAGCAAGGTTGAGGATGGGGGCGGCCTTCAACGAGGCCGCCGCTTCCGTCAGTGCAAAGAGGGACAAATCGCTCCGCCGTCATCCCCGGCGACCTGCGCAGCAGGCCGGGAAGGGGATCCAGGGGTGAGCGCGGCGGCTCTGGATCCCGTTCCCGGCGCTACGCGCCGCCGGGGATGACGGACAGAACCAAGCTGGGTGGTTCGCTCGGCGAACGCCAGGACGCGGGACGCCGCAACGCCGTCCCGCGCACACGAGACAGCACGAGAGAGCGTTCATGACTGAGTCCTCGGCCCCCGCCGCTCTCCCCCGAACCGTGGCTGCGCCGCGCGCCACGGCGCCGAGCGGAAAGCCGCACGATTTCTCCCGCAAATACTGGGTCTTCGCCGTCCCGGCGGCGGTGATCATCTCGGCCGTGATCGTCTTCCCGTGGCTGTTCACGATGTTCATGTCCGTGCAGGACTGGAAGATCGGCGGCGGGGTCGACTTCGTCGGACTGGAGAACTTCCGCACGCTGGCGAACGACAGCCGCTTCCGCGAGTCGCTGTGGATCACCTTCTACTTCACGGTGCTCGGCGTGGTCCTGCCGGTGTTCCTCGGCACCGCCGCCGCGCTGGTGTTCCACAAGGAATTCCCGATGCGCGGCCTGCTGCGCACCGTCTTCGTGATGCCGATGATGGCGACGCCCGTCGCCGTCTCGCTGGTGTGGAAGATGATGTTCCACCCGCAGCTCGGCGTGCTGAACTACCTCTTGTCGCTGGTCGGCATCGGCCCGTCCGAGTGGGTGTTCAACCCCAACACGGTCATCCCCACGCTGGTGATGGTCGAGGTCTGGCACTGGACCCCGCTCGTCATGCTCATCGTGCTCGGCGGCCTCGCGGGACTGCCCAAGGAGCCCTACGAGTCGGCGGTCATCGACGGCGCGAACGGCTGGCACATGTTCCGCTTCATCACGCTGCCGCTGCTCTGGCCCTTCATCATGATCGCGCTGATCATCCGCACGATCGACGCCCTCAAGGCCTTCGACATCATCTTCGTGATCTCCGAAGGCGGCCCGGGCACGGCCTCCGAGACGCTCAACATCTTCCTCTATCTGCAGGCCTTCCAGTTCTACAAGATCGGCTACGCCTCCGCCGTGGTGGTGATCTTCTTCGGCATCATCGTCGCGCTCAGCCTGCTGCTGCTCTACACGCGGCAAAAGTCGAAGTGGAACGCGTGATGAGCCCAGGTTTGATCCGCTCACCCCAGCCCTCTCTCCGTTCCAAGGCGAGGGGGGCCATAGCGTGCGCCCGCAGCGCCGGTCGAACCCTTCTCCCCGGCACGGGGAGAAGGTGGCGCGCAGCGTCGGATGAGGGGTCGCGCCCGTCATCGGCGCAACCCTCACCCCAGCCCTCTCCCCTGGTGGGGAGAGGGGGCCGGTCGCGGCCTCCTTCGAAGATTTCCGGAGCACGCTCATGAGCGCCGCCGTCGGCTCCAACCGGCTCACGCCGAAGAACATCCTCACCAAGGCCGCCTTCGGGTTCTCGGTCTTCCTGCTGGTGTCGCCGGCCATCCTGGTCTTCCTGTGGATGCTGTCGCTGTCGTTCAAGAACGAGGTCGACAACACCGCCTGGCCGCCGGTGTTCATCCCCAACCCGCCGACGCTCGCCAACTATGTCGAGGTCTTCGCGCGCAACAACTTCCTGCTCTATCTCTGGAACTCGATCCTGGTGACGGGCGGGGCCGTGCTGGTGGGGCTCCTGGTCGGCGTGCCGGCCGGCTACGGCATCGCGCGGTCGAAGTCGGCCAAGTTCGCGATCCTGATCCTGATCGCCCGCATGACGCCGGCGCTGAGCTACCTCATCCCGCTCTTCATGGCCTTCCAGTGGCTCGGCCTCGTGGGCACCATCCCGGCGTTGATGATCACCCATCTCGTCATCACCATCCCGATCATCGTCTGGATCATGATCGGCTATTTCGAGAACATTCCGACCGAGCTGGAGGACGCCGCGCTGGTGGACGGCTGCTCGCCCTGGCAGAGCTTCCGCTACATCGCCTTCCCGCTGGCGAAGCCCGGCCTGGTGGTGGGCGGGATCCTGGCCTTCATCTTCTCGTGGAACAACTTCATCTTCTCGGTGGTGCTGGGCGGCAAGTCGACCCGGACGCTGCCGGCCGCCGTCTACAACGTGCTCACCTTCGAGCAGGTTTCGTGGGGGCCGCTGGCCGCCGCGGCGCTGCTGGTCACGCTGCCGGTCCTGCTGCTCACCGTCATGGCCCAGCGCCAGATCGTCGCCGGCCTCTCCGCCGGAGGCCTGAAGGACGGATGATCGGCCCCGCAAGGCCGCGAGGCCTTCGCGGACGCTTCACCAACATGTCAGTCATCGCCGGCTGAGCGGTCGGCGGTTCGGAACCAGGAGTCCTCTCATGCAGTCATCGCAACCCCGCTTCGGCCTCTCGGTCGCGCTTTCGACGCCGTTCCGCCCTGACGCCAGGGTGGATCTCGGGCGGCTCGCCCGCCATGCCGCCTGGGTGCTGGACAACGGCGCCGGCAGCGTCACGCTCTGCGGCACCACGGGCGAGGGCGCCTCCATCGGGCTGACGCAGCGGGCCGAGATGCTGGGCGCCCTGCAAGGCGTGGGGATCGGAGCCGACAAGATCCTGGTCGGCGTCGCCGCAGCCTCGCTCGACGAAGCCGCCGCCCAGGCCCGCATGGCGCTCGACGCCGGCTGCCGGGGGCTGCTCGTCGCGCCGGCCTTCTACTTCAAGGGGGTGTCGGACGACGGGATCTTCGCCTGGTTCTCGCGCCTGTTCGAGCGCACCCCGGGTGTGCGCGACGTGTTCCTCTACCACATCCCGTCCGTCACCGCGGTCGGCCTCTCGGCCGAACTGATCGGCCGGCTGCGCAAGGCCTTCCCGGCCGTCATCGCGGGCGTCAAGGACAGCTCCGGCGACGCCGCCAACACGGCGCGCCTCCTGGAGCAGCATGGCGACCTCGCGATCCTGGTGGGCGACGAGCGCCAGCTCGCCGGCGCGGTGCGCAACGGCGCGCAGGGCACCATCTGCGGCTGCGCCAACTTCATGCCGGACGTGCTCGCCCCGGTCGCCAATGACGGCCGCGACGACCCGCGCGTGAAGGCTGTCGTGGACCTCGTCTGCCAGTATCCGGTGATGTCGGCCGTGAAGGCGCTGATCGCGCACCGCACCAGCGACCCGGCCTGGCTGGAGGTCTGCCCGCCGCTGGAGCCCCTCACGGCCCAGCAGACGCGCGAACTCACGGCCGGCTTCGACCGCATCGTCGGCGCCAAGGCGGCGTGACGGGTCCGGAGACAGCGTGATGGACCGGGCGCAGGAGGATCGGGAGCCGCTGAAGCTGCGCGAGCGCGCCTATGACGCGTTCACGCAGCACCTGCTGGCGCGCGACATCCGGCCCGGCCAATTCGTCTCGCAGCGCGAGCTGGTGGAGCTCACCAGCCTGCCGCTGGGGGCGATCCGCGAGCTGATCCCGCGGCTGGAGGCCGAGGGCCTGATCCGCACCGTGCCCCAGCGGGGGATGCAGATCGCCCATATCGACCTCACCCTGATCCGCGACGCGTTCCAGTTCCGCCTCTGCCTGGAGAAAGAAGCCGTGTCGCTCTTCGCCCGCACGGCGAGCGAGGCGACGCTCCGCGAACTGCGCGCCACGCATGAGGACATCCTGCGCCGGGCCGCCGACGAGATCACGCCGGCCCTCGTGGCGGAGGCGCAGGCCGTCGACTGGGGCCTGCACGACACCGTCATCGACGCGCTGGGCAACGAGATCATCTCCAACGCCTACCGGGTCAACTCCATCAAGATCCGCCTCATCCGCGAGGAGCGGGTCCGCATCCTGGACAGCCTGCTCGTCTCGGTGATGCATGAGCATCTGCGCATTCTCGACGCCTTCGAGGCGCGCGATCCGGCGGCCGCCGTCGCGGCCGTGGAGGCCCATATCGCGAGTTCGCGGGCGAGAGCCATCGGCATGTAGCCAAGACCCGGGAGCCGCGCCGCCAGAGCCCGGCCCCGCCACACGGGAGGAGAGACCATGACCAGGATCACCAGGCGCGCCTTCACGGCCGCCACGCTCGGGGCCGGCGCCGCCGGCGTGTTCATGCCGGCGATCGGCGCCCGCGCCCAGGCCGTCGTGCTGCGCTGGGGAGACGGCCAGGCTCCCAACCATCCCTCGCCCATGAGCGCCGACCGCGCCGCCAAGGACGTCAAGGAGAAGACCGGCGGACGCGTCGACATCCAGAGCTTCCCGGGCGGACAGCTGGGCGGCTCGCGCGACATGGTCGAATCGGTCTCGAGCGGCGCGCTCACCATGGTGACCGAGGGCGCCGCCCTGCTGGGCCAGTTCGTGCCGCAGCTCTCCATCATCGAGGCGCCCTATCTGTGGCGCGACGCCGACCACCTCTCCAAGGCGCTCAACTCGCCGCTGATGGACGAGCTCAACAAGGTGCTGGTCGAGAAGCGCGGCATGCGCGTGATCGCGCCGACCTATTACGGCAAGCGCCACCTCACGACCGGCTCCAAGCCGGTGAAGACCGCCGACGACATGAAGGGCTTCAAGCTGCGCGTGCCGGAGGTCGACACCTTCAAGGCCATGGCGGAGGCCTGGGGGGCCAAGCCCACCCCGCTCAACTTTAACGAGCTCTACCTGGCGCTGTCGCAGGGCGCGGTGGACGGGCAGGAGAACCCGCTGCCCACCCTGCAGAGCGGCAAGCTCTACGAGGTCCAGAAATACCTCGTCCTGACCGGCCACATCATCACCCCGCGGCTGGTCATCGTGAACGAGGCCGCCTGGCGCAAGCTCAGCGACGCGGACCGCGAGGTGGTCCAGCAGTCGATCAAGGCGGCCTCGGAATGGCAGGACAAGGAGATCCTCGGCCAGGAGGCGAACCTCACCGCCACCTTCCAGAAGGCCGGCATGACGGTGATCGAGCCGGACCTGGAGAGCTTCCGCAAGCCGGTGCTGGCCACCGTGCCGCAGAAGTTCGAGGCCAAGTGGGGCAAGGGCCTGTGGGACCGCATCGCCGCCATGTGAGGCGAAAGCGACCCCTTTCGGCCTCCCCGGCGCGCCGCGCGCCGGGGAGGAGACCAGACCGCGCGCCCTTCGTCCCCGTCCGCAGGCTCCCCATGCTCCAGCGCCTCCCCGGCTTCTTCGACCGCGCCCTCGCGCTCGCCTCCATGGCGGTCGTGGCGCTGCTGCTGGTCTGCGTCCTGCTCGGGGTCTTCACCCGCGCGGCCGGCGAGCCGCTGATCTGGACCGACGAGGTGGCCCGCCTGCTGATGGTGTGGCTCGCCTGCCTGGGCTGGACACTCGCCAGCCGGCGGCGCTCCCACATCCGGGTGCGCTACTTCCTCGACAAGCTGCCGCTGTCCTGGCAGCCCCAGGCCGAGCGCGTCATGCAGGCCGCGATCGTGCTCTTCGGCGTGCTGACGGCCTGGTACGCGGCGGATCTGGTGGAGCGAAACTGGGAGATCGAGGCGACGTCGCTCGCCTTCTCGATCTCGTGGATGTACGTGCCGCTCGTCCTGACCGGCGTCGCCACGGCGGCGCAGGGCGTGGCGGAGGCGCTGCGGCCCGAGCACCGGGCGCCGCCCATGAGGGCCGCGGCCGGCATGGAGGATGTCGCGCCCGTCACGCCGGCCGGCAAGGGTGTGGAATGACCCAGCTCATCGTCATCGTCGCGGCGGTCTGGTTCGCCTCAATCCTGATCGGGATGCCGCTCTTCGCCTCGATGGGGCTGGCGGCCTTCGCCTTCGTGCACTTCGCCGGCCTGTCGGACTCCATCGTCCCGCAGAAAATGGCGCAGGCGATGAACTCCTTTCCGATCGTCGCCGCGCCGCTCTTCATCCTGATGGGCAACATCCTGGGCGCGGCCAAGATCACGGACCGCATCGTCGCCTTCGCCAGCGCGCTCATCGGCTGGCTGCGCGGCGGCTACGCCCACGCGAGCATCCTGGCCAGCATGATCTTCGCCGGCATGGTGGGCTCGGCCGTGGCCGACGCGGCCGGCTCCGGCGCCATCGAGATCCGCTCCATGCGCCGCGCCGGCTACAAGCCCGAGACCGCGGCGGCGATCACGGCGGCGGCCGCCACCATCGGGCCGATCATCCCGCCGAGCCTGCCCATGGTGATCTACGGCGTCACCGCCGACGTCTCCGTCGGCCGGCTCTTCCTGGCGGGCGTGATCCCGGGCGTCCTCATGGGCCTGTCGCTGATGGCCATGGTGGCCGTCGTCGCGCGCCGGCAGGGGTTCGCGCGCCACAAGTTCCAGGGCTTTCGCCGCATCGGCCGCACATTCCTGGACGGATTCTTCGCCCTGATGGCGCCGGTGCTGCTGCTGGGCGGCATGTTCAGCGGCGCCTTCACGCCCACCGAGGCGGCCGCCGTGGCGACGCTCTACGCCCTCATCCTGGGACTCTACGTCTATCGCACGCTGGAATGGAGGCAGATCCCCGAGCTGATGGTCGACGCCGCCGAGACCATGGGCCTCGTGGCCGCGCTCGTGATGGTGGCGGGCGCGCTCGGCTGGTGCATGTCGATCTCGCGCGTTCCGCAGACCCTGTCGCCCTTGATCGTCGCTGCCATCAGCAGCCCGATCGTGTTCCTGCTGGCCTGCAACCTGATCCTGCTCGTCGTCGGCTGCTTCATGGAGGCGCTCGCCGCCATGCTGCTGCTGATCCCGATCATGGTCCCGGCGGCGCACTCCTTCGGGATCGATCCGGTCCAGTTCGGGCTGATCATGATCTTCAACCTGATCCTCGGCACCATCCACCCGCCCATCGGGGTGGTCCTGTTCGTGGTGTCGCGCATCGCGGGGATCAGCTTCGAGGCGATGTCGAAGGCGATCCTGCCCTGGCTCGTGCCGCTGCTCGTGGTTCTCCTCGCCATCACGCTCTGGCCGCCGCTGACGACGGCCCTGCCGAACCTGCTGATGGGCAAATAGGCCCGAGGCTCAGGCCCGCTCCAGCGCGACCTCGTTCAGCCGGCACGCCGACCAGTGCGCCGGACCGACCTCCAGCAAGGGCGGGCGTCCCTCGCGGCAGACCTGCATCGCCCGGGGGCAGCGCGGGTGGAAGTGGCAGCCGGCCGGCGGGTGGAGCGGGGAGGGGATCTCGCCCTTCAGGGCCGTGAAGCGCCGCTTGCGGGCGTCGAGGCGCGGGACCTCGGCCAGCAGCGCCTGCGTGTAGGGGTGGTTGGGGCGGGCGAAGAGCTCGTCCGCCGGCGCCAACTCGACGATGCGGCCGAGATACATCACGGCCACGCGGTCCGCGATGTGCTCGACCACGCCGAGGTCGTGCGAGACGAACAGGTAGGTGAGATCAAGGTCCCGCCGCAAGTCCATGAAGAGATTCAGCACCTGAGCCTGGATCGACACGTCGAGGGCGGCGACCGCCTCGTCGCAGACCAGCACCTTGGGCTGCACGGCCAGCGCCCGCGCGATGCCGATGCGGGCGCGCTGGCCGCCGGAGAACTGGTGCGGGTAGCGCCCCATCACGGTCGGGTCCAACCCGACGCGGGTGAGCGTCTCGGCCACATAGTCCCGCCGTTTGGCGGCGCTCACGAGCCCGTGCACCATCGGGGCCTCGCCCACGATCTCCTCGACGCGCATGCGCGGATTGAGCGAGGCCATCGGGTCCTGGAAGATCATCTGGATGGCGAGGTCCGCCTCGCGCCGCTTCGGTCCGTCCAGCTTAGCCACGTCCTGGCCCCGGTAGCGGATGACGCCCTCGGTGGGGTCCATGACGCCCGCCGCCATGCGGCCGAGCGTGGACTTGCCGCAGCCGGACTCGCCCACGAGCCCCAGCACCTCGCCGGGGCGGATGTCGAGGCTGACGTCGTCGACCGCCCGCACCACCTGGTCGCGCAGGCCCGCCCCCAGCAGGTTGGCGAATTTGCCGGCGAGATCGACCCGCTTCACGAAGCGCTTCGACACGCCCTCGATGCTGACGATGGGCTCGATCATGCGGCGACCCCCTCGGCCGCCAGCGGATGGATGCAGCGGAAGGCGCGCTCGCCCGGCTCGGAGAAGAGCGGCGGGGCCTCCACCCGGCAGGCCGCGTCGGCGCGGGGGCAGCGCGGCGCGAAGGCGCAGCCCGGCGGCAGGTTGGCCAGCGAGGGCGTCATGCCGGGGATCTGCGCCAGCGGCGACCCGCGCCGGTTGCGGCTCGGGACCGAGCCGATGAGCCCGGCCGTGTAGGGATGGCGCGGCGCGTCCAGCACCGGGTCGACCGGCCCGACCTCGACGATGCGGCCCGCATACATCACCGCGACCCGGTCGGCGAGGCCGGCCACCACGGCGAGGTCATGCGTGATCCACACCAGCGCGGTCCCGGTCTCGGCGCAGAGCTGCTGCACCTCGGCGAGGATCTGCGCCTGAATGGTGACGTCGAGCGCGGTGGTCGGCTCGTCGGCGACCAGCAGGGACGGCCCGTGCAGCAGCGCGATCGCGATGGCGACGCGCTGGCGCATGCCGCCCGAGAACTGGTGCGGGTAGCTGGTCAGCCGCTCCTCCGGCGAGGGGATGCCGACGCGGGCGAGCGCCTTGGCGGCCCGGTCGCGCGCGGCCTTCTCCGACACGGGCTCATGCGCCCGGATGGCCTCGATCATCTGGGTGTCGACGCGCAGCACCGGGTTGAGGGTGGTCATCGGATCCTGGAAGATCATCGCGATCCGCCGGCCGCGCAGCCGGCGCAGCTCACGCTCGGCCAGCCCGACGAGTTCTCGCCCCTCGAACTGGATCGAGCCCGCCGTGATCCGCCCCGGCGCGTCGATAAGGCCCATGACGGCGAGGCCGGTGACCGACTTGCCGGAGCCGGATTCGCCCACCAGCCCCAGAACCTCGCCCCGGTTCACCGTGAGGCTGACGCCGTCCACGGCCTTCACCACCCCCTCGCGCGTGCCGAACGAGACGGCGAGGTCGCTGACCTGAAGGACGGGTGTCATCGGCGCACTCCCTTCGCCCCGGCACGGGGAGAAGAGCCTGCCCTCGGGCCGAGACCCGAGGGTGGCGCGGAGCGCCGGATGAGGGGTCTTGCGACGGCTCCGAGAGCCCTCACCCCAGCCCTCTCCCCTGTGGGGGAGAGGGGGCCTATTGAGCCTCGCTCCATCATCGGCTCAGCCTCGGATTCAGCACGTCGCGCAGGCGGTCGCCGACGAGGTTGATGGCCACGATGGCGACGACGAGCGCTACCCCCGGATAGGTCGAGATCCAGTACTTGCCGGAGAGCAGGTAGTCGTAGCCGTTCTTGATCAGCAGCCCGAGCGAGGGCTCCGTCACCGGCACGCCGACGCCCAGGAAGGAGAGGGTCGCCTCCAGCGCGATGGCGTGGGCCACCTGCACGGTGGCGACCACGATGAGGGGCGGGAGGCAGTTCGGCAGCAGGTGCCGGAAGACGATGCGGCTGCGCGGCAGCGCCAGGCACCGCGCCGCCTCGATATAGTCGCGCCCGCGCTCCACCAGCGCCGAGCCGCGGACCGTGCGCGCGTAATAGGCCCACTGCACGATGACAAGCGCGATGATCACCTTGTCGATGCCGCGCCCCCAGACCGCCAGCAAAACCAGCGCGATCAGGATGGCGGGGAAGGACAGCTGCAGGTCCACGACCCGCATCACGAGGTTCTCGACCCGGCCGCCCGCATAGGCGGCCGCGACGCCGATCGAGGCGCCGATGGTGCAGGCGAACAGCGTGGAGACGACCCCGACGAAGAGCGAGATGCGCAGGCCGTAGAGAATCGCCGACAGCATGTCTCGGCCCTGCTCGTCCGTGCCCAGCCGGTAGACGAAGCCGGCGGCCGCCTGGGAGCCGGGCGCGAGCGTCCCGTCCATGATGTCGAGCTGGGCGAGGTCGTAGGGATTCTGCGGCGCGAGCCAGGGCGCCGCCAGGGCGAGGGCGAGCAGCAGCGCCAGGAGGCCGACGCCCACGAAGGCGAGCGGCGTGTCGAAATAGGCCGCGGCGCGGCGCCTCGCCAGGCTTTCGCCGCGCTCGATGCGCTCGGGTGGGATGGCCGCCGCGGGCGGGCCCAGCACGTCCGTCATCGCGTCAGGACCCCTGCTCGGAGAGGCGCACCCGGGGATCGAGCGCGGCGTAGATGAGGTCGACGATGAAGTTGATGACGACGAACACCACCACCACCATCATCAGATAGGCGACGATGATGGGCCGGTCGAGCCGGCCGATGCTGTCGATCAGCAGCTTGCCCATGCCCGGATAGGCGAAGACGGTCTCGGTCACCACCGCGAAGGCGATCATGGAGCCGAACTCCAGCCCCAGCACCGTGGTGATCGGGATCATGATGTTCTTCAGGATGTGCACCATCACGATGCGCGCCGGCGACAGGCCCTTGGCGCGGGCGAAGCGCACATAGTCCTGCAGCATGGCCTCGCGGGTCCCGGCCCGGGCCAGGCGGATGACCAGCGCCGCCTTGTAGAGCGCCAGCGTGACGGCGGGCAGGATGAGGTGCTTCAGCCCGTCCAGGGTCAGGAAGCTGACAGGCACGCCGAACAGGTTCACCGTCTCGCCGCGCCCGCCGGAGGGCAGCCAGCGCAGCTGCACGGCGAAGAGCAGGATCAGCATCAGGCCGATCCAGAAATTCGGCAGCGAGAAGCCCAGGATCGAGCCCGTCATGACGCTGCGGCCGATCCAGGACTGCGGCCGCAGGCCGGCCAGCATGCCCAGCGGAATGCCGAACAGGATGGAGACGACGAGCGCCGCCAAGGCGAGCTCCATGGTGGCGGGCATGCGCTGCGCGATCAGCTTCAGCGCCGGTTCGTTGAACACGAAGGAGCGGCCGAGGTCGCCATGCAGCGCGTTCCAGACGAAGAGGCCGAACTGCTCGTAGAGCGGCTTGTCGAGCCCGAGCCGCGCCGCGATCTCGGCCATCTCCTTGGCGTCGGAATTGGGGTTGGCGAGCACGTCGACCGGGTTGCCCACCATGTAGATGGACACGAACACGATGGCGCCCATCACGGCCACCACGAGCGCCGCCTGTCCGAGCCTCCGGATGAAGTAGACGAGCATTCAAAGGCTCCGTTGAAAGGGGGGCCGCCCCTCATCCGGCGCTTCGCGCCACCTTCTCCCCGTTCCGGGGCGAAGGGAACTCCCGCGCCGCAGCCGCGACCTGCCCCCTCTCCCCGGAAACGGGGAGAGGGTTGGGGTGAGGGGCGTTGCAGCCCAACGCCCGCCTCACTTGGCCGGCTTCACCTCATAGGCCAGCGTGTACTGGTCCACGCGCGGCTCGTAGCCGATGGTCTTGCGGAAGGCCCAGGGCGTCAGCTCGAAATGCAGGGGGATCAGGGCGACGTCCTCCATGGCGAGCTTGGAGGCCTCCTGCAGCAGCTTCTCGCGCGCCTTGTCGTCGATCGTGGTGAGCGCCTTCTTGACGAGGTCGTCCACGGCCGGGTTGGAGTAGCGTCCGCGATTGGTGTTGCCGAAGCCCGGCGCGGCGTCCTGCGTGGTGATCAACGCGACCAGCGAGTTCGACATCTCGCCTGTGTCGGCGCCCCATCCGGCCAGATAGGCCGAGAACTCGTATTTGTTGCGGCGGGTGAAGAAGGTCGAGGCCGTCATGGAATCGACGCCCGTCTTCACCCCGATGCGGGTGAACATCTGGGCGACCGCCTGGGCCACCTTCTCGTCGTTGATGTAGCGGTCGTTGGGCGAGCCCAGCGTCAGCTCGAACCCGTTCGGATAGCCGGCTTCGGCCAGGAGCTTCTTGGCGCCTTCGGGATCGTATTTCTCGGGCTTGCGATCCTCCGACGTGCCGAAAAGCGGCACGGGCAGCAGCTCGCCGGCGGATTTGGCGACCCCGCCCATGATGCGGTCCACGATGGCGTCGCGGTTGACCGCCTTGGAGAGCGCCAGCCTGACCCGCTTGTCGAGCAGCGGGTTCTTGCCGTCCGTCCCCTTGATCCCGGGCGTCTTCCAGTCCGCTCCCTTGAACTGGTCGAGATGGACATAGATGATCCGGTTCGACAGGCCCTGCACGATGGCCAGGCCGGACTTCCTGATCAGGTCGAAATCCTGGATCGGCGGGTTCTCGATCATGTCGACGTCGCCCGACACCAGCGCGGCGACGCGCGGTCCGGCGGAGGTGATCGGCCGGAAGACGACCGTCTTCCAGTGCGGCTTCGCCCCCCAGTAGCCGTCGTTGCGCTCCAGCGTCAGGCGCGTGCCGCGGGTGTATTCGGCGAGCTTGTAGGGGCCCGTGCCGATCGCCTTGGCGGGGTCGTTGAAGTCGACCGACTTCGGCGGCGTCCCCAGGCCCTGGCAGCCGCCCTTCTTGAACGCCAGGTCGGATCCGGCGCCGATCACGGCGGCCGAGATCACCCCGAAGACGCTCATGTCCAGCGGCATCAGCGGGTAGGGGCCCTTGGTCTTGACCACGAGCGTCAGCGGGTCCGGGGCCTCCATGGCCTCGATGCCCTTGGTGGCGATGGTGAAGTTGGACGGCGAGTTCTCGACCGTCGGGATGCGGCAGACCGAGTAGATGACGTCGCGCGCCGTGAAGTCGGCCCCGTTCGAGAACTTGACGCCGGGGCGCAGCTTGAACTCCCAGGTCTGGTCGTCCACCGCGCGCCAGGACGAGGCCAGTCCCGGATAGGGCTTCTGGGTCGCGTCCATGAAGACCAGCGATTCGAAGATGTGCCGGCGCAGCGCGTTGTTCTGCCCCACATTGTGGAAATGCGGATCGACCGAAGTGGCCTCTGAGGCCACGCCGATCTTCAACTCCTGCGCGAGGGCCGGGGCGGCGGCGAACACGGCGACGATCGCCGCGACGGGCGCGGTACGCGAAAAGGCCATCTGACTGCTCCTCCCGCCGCCTTCTCCGCGTCGATCGAGCGGGTGCGGCATCCTGCGGGGCAGCATAAGGAGAGATACGGACCACGCAAGCGCGGCACGATGGGCGGGAGAGGCGTTCCGCCGTCTACGCGAAGGAAGCTGTGGAGGGCGCCCGGGCCGGCGCGTCTTCGCGGGGAGCGTGCGTTCAGAACGCCTTGAAGGTGATGATCGTGTGCGTGTCCAGGATGTCGGGGATCGGGTGCACCTTCTCGCCGATGAAGTGGCCGATATCGACATCGTCGTCGACGTGGAACTTGGCCAGGATGTCGAAATCGCCGGCCGTCGAGTAGATCTCCGACGCGATCTCGGCGTCGGCGAGGCGGCTCGCCACGTCGTAGGTCTTGCCCAGCTTGCACTTGATCTCGACGAAGAAGGTCTGCATCGCGCCGCCCTGAATCCCCTGTGTGGCCGGACCATACCGCCCCGGCCGCGGCGCGTCACGCGGGCAAAGGCCTCACGGCTTTCCGGCCGCCTCGGCCAGGCTCGCCAGCCGCCGCGTCATCGCGCTCTGCGGGTCGGCCAGCGGCGCCACCACGGTGAAATGGTTGGCGTCCTCGAGCGCCTCGAAGCGGGTGCGCACGCCGGCGCCGCCCCAGACCTGCGTGACGGCGCGGCTCTGGCGCAGATATTCGGCGCTCTCCGCCCCGCCCACGACGGCGTCGAACACGCGCCCGCGCGGCGCCGGCCAGGCCAGCGGCGACAGGCGCCGGGCTTCCGCGGCGTCGAGCTTCAGCGCCGTGTTGACGCTGGTCCCGACGAGCGGCTCGAGCTCGTAGAGCCCCGAGATCCCGTAGCCCGACGGGACGAGGCCGGCCGGCAGCCCGGCCGCCACGCTCGGCCAGGAGGTCGCCAGCATGCAGGCGGCCAGATGGCCGCCGGCCGAGTGGCCCGCCACGGTCATCGGCCGCTCGAACCGCCGCCAGAGATACGCGCAGGCGGCGCGGATCTGGTCGACGATGTCGGCCACGGCGACGGACGGGCACAGGTCGTAGCTCGGCATCGCCACGGTGACGCCGCGCGAGACGAGGCCGCGGGCCAGGTGGCTGAAGGAGGAGCGGTCGAGCCCCTGCCAGTAGCCGCCATGGACGAACACCGCCAGCGGCCCGGCGCCGTCCCCGAAGAGGTCGAGCTTCATGCGCTCGGAGGGGCCGTACGGGACGCCGAACTCGCCGCCGGCCGCGTCGCGGTAGGCGGCCGCGTCCGCGGCCCAGCCCGCGATCAGGGCCGGGTGCTCGGGAACGCGCGCGCGGTTGTTGTATTCGGCTTCGTAGTCGACGGTCATGGGTCAGGAGCGCCCCACGCCCACATAGGTGAAGCCGCGCTTCTTCATGTCGTCGGGGCGGTAGACGTTGCGCAGGTCGACCACGACCGGCTCCTTGAGGAGCCGCTTCACGCGGCCGAGGTCGAGCGCCCGGAAGGCGTCCCACTCGGTCACCAGCACGAGCGCGTCGGCCCCTTCCACGCAGTCATAGGAATTGGGCGCGTAGCTCACATCCGTGAGCATCTTCTTGGCCGCCTCCATGCCCTCAGGGTCGTAGGCGCGGATCTTGGCGCCCTGGTCCTGCAGGGCGGTGATCAGCGCCAGGGACGGCGCGTCGCGCATGTCGTCGGTGTTGGGCTTGAAGGTGAGCCCCAGCACCGCGATCGTCTTGCCGCGCACCGAGCCGCCGCAGGCCGCCAGGACCTTGCGGGCCATGCCGCGCTTGCGCGTGTCGTTGACGGCCGCGACCGTCTCGACGATGCGCAGCGGCACGCCGCAGTCCTGGGCGGTCTTGGCCAGCGCGGTGGTGTCCTTGGGGAAGCACGAGCCGCCGTAGCCGGGGCCGGCGTGCAGGAATTTCGGGCCGATGCGGTTGTCGGAGCCGATGCCGCGCGCGACCTCCTGCACGTCGGCGCCCACCGCCTCGCAGAGATCCGCGATCTCGTTGATGAAGGTGATCTTCACCGCCAGGAAGGCGTTGGCGGCGTATTTGATCAGCTCGGAGGTGCGCCGCCCGGTGAACATCAGCGGCGGCGTGTTGAGCGACAGCGGCCGGTAGAGTTCGCTCATGACCTCGCGGGCGCGGGGGTCCTCGGCGCCGACCACGATCCGGTCCGGGCGCTTGAAGTCGCTGATCGCCGCGCCCTCGCGCAGGAATTCGGGGTTCGACACCACGGCGTATTGCCCGTCCGGCCGGGCCTCGCGCAGGATGCGCTCCACCTCGTCGCCCGTTCCGACCGGCACGGTGGACTTGGTGACCACCACCAGCGGGCCGGCGCTGAGCTCGGCGATCTCGCGGGCGGCGGCGTACACATAGGAGAGGTCGGCGTGGCCGTCGCCGCGCCGCGAGGGCGTGCCCACCGCGATGAACACGGCGTCGGCGCCGTCCAGCCCCTCGGCCAAGTCCGTCGTGAAGGAGAGACGCTGCTCGGCGACGTTGTTGGCGACGAGGTCTTCCAGCCCCGGCTCGTAGATCGGCATCACGCCGGCCTTGAGGGCCTCGATCTTGGAGGCGTCCTTGTCGACGCAAGTCACCACGTGACCGAAATCGGCGAAGCAGGCTCCTGACACCAGGCCCACATAGCCCGACCCGATCATTGCGATGCGCATTGTGAGTTCCTTGTCTCAGCCTCCCAGGACTAATCGCGTTTCCCGATGCTCGCAAGGCGAGAGCCGAAGCGCAGCGGTTGGGTTCGCCGGACGGCCGAACCGCCGGGGTTGGCAAGGCGGGCCGGTTGCGCCACTCTCCGCCCCCTTTCCCGGAGAAGCTGATGAACAACCCCGTCCTGGTCGAAATTCTCCGTGGCGCGGTGGTCGAATCGCGCCATCGCGGCGCGGCCGTCGTGATGGACGCCGAGGGGAGGACGGTGCTGGCCTTCGGCGACGTCGCCCGGCCCGTGTTCCCGCGCTCGGCCGTGAAGGCGTTCCAGGCCCTGCCGCTGATCGAGAGCGGCGCCGCGGACCGCTACGGACTGACGGAGGCCGAGATCGCGCTGGCGGTGTCGTCGCATTCCGGCCAGCCGGGCCACGCCGACACTGCGGCGGGCGTCCTCGCCAAGGCGGGCCGCGACGAGGGCTGCCTGGAATGCGGCTGGCACTGGCCGCTCAACGAGGAGGCCGGGCGGGACCTGGCGCGCGCCGGCCGGACGCCGTCGGCCCTCCACAACAACTGCTCCGGCAAGCATGCCGGCTTCGTCTGCCTCGCCTGCCATCTGGGCGAGGATCCCGCCGGCTATGTCCGCCCGGACCATCGGGTGCAGCGCGAGGTGAAGGCCGCCATGGAGGAGATCACCGGCGTCGCCCATGACGAGGAGGCGGCGGGCGTCGACGGCTGCTCCATCCCCACCTACGCCATCCCGCTGACCGCGATGGCGACCGGCTTCGCCCGGCTGGCGACCGGCGTCGGCCTCTCGGCGGACCGCGCCGCCGCCGCCGCCCGCATCCGCGCCGCCGCGGCGGCCCATCCGTGGAACGTCGCCGGCGAGGGACGCTTCGACACGGTGCTGATGACGGCCTTCGGCCGGCGCATCTTCTCCAAGACCGGCGCCGAGGGCGTCTATTGCGCGGCCTTGCCGGACGAGGGCCTGGGCGTCGCCCTGAAGGCCGACGATGGCGGGACGCGCGCGTCGGAGACCATGCTGGCCGGCATCCTGGCCCGGGTCATGACGCTCAGCGACGAGGAGCGGACGCGCCTCGAGCCGCATACGCACCGCGTGCTGAAGAACTGGCGCGGGATCGAGGTCGGGACGGTGCGGGCCGCCGGCGCGCTCGCCGGCTGAGGTCAGCTTGCGGCGTTGGCCTCGATGCGGATCCCGGGCGGAAGCTTCTGGCCGGGCTTCGTCAGGTCGCCCGTGACGGCGCGGTCGTGGTCGAAACCGACCACCGCGCCGTCACGCGTCTCCGACAGCACGTTGCCGCCCACCAGCGCCGGCCCGGCCCCCTCCGCGACGCTGACCGCGATCCCGACCGGGCTGCGCCGGATGCTGTTGCCGGTGACGGCGACGTTGCGCAGGAACTTGCCCCAGCCGATCCGGATGGCGATGCGGTCGACGTCCTCGATGACGTTGCCCGCGATCGCGGCGTCGCCCTCCGCATGGATCGCGATTCCGCCGCCGGCCTCGGCCCCGTAGGGCAGGGGACGCCGCCGGATCCGGCGCAGCACGTTGCCCGTGCAGGCGGCCCCGCGCCCGCCCTGGTCGAGATTGGTGAGCGAGATCCCCGTGGAGGCGTCCTCCACGACGTTCTGCGCCACCACCGCGCCCGCGAAGCCGAACTCCTGGTAGAGGGCCGTCTCGCCGAGGCCGACGCAGGAGTTGCCGATCATCTGCACCCCGGCCCCGCCATTGTTGCGCACCGCCGAGAGGGCGCAGTCGCGCACGACGTTGCCGCGGACGATGACGTTCGACGCGCGGTAGAGCCCGATGGCGTTGCCGTTCTGGCCGGTCCCGCCGGCGTCGGTGCGGATGCGCGAGATCCGGTTGCCGTCGACCAGCGTGGCGTCGTCGCCCAGCTGCGATCGCCACACCAGGACGCCGTTGTTGCCGCAGCCCTCGACGACGTTGTCGCGGATCAGCATGCGCTGGCCGTCCATGGAGAACAGCCCGGCGTCGGCGGCCCCGGCGATGCGGCAGCGCTCCACCCGGCCGCCGCAGCGGTTCAGCTTCGCGCCCGTGGAGGGGCTGGCCAGGATCTCGCAGTCCAGGAGGGACAGCGACGCGACGTCGTCGAGGTCGATCAGGGGCGGGGCCTGGGAGCGGCCGCCGGCGCCCTCCAGCGTGAGCCCGGCGAGGGACAGGCGGCGGATCCCCCGTGCGGTCAGGATGGCGCCCGGCTGGTCGGAGACGAGCCGGACGAGGCCGGCTCCGCCCACCAGCGCGGCGCCCTCCGGCAGCTGGGCGGGGCCGACGCGGTAGCGCCCCGGCGCCAGGAACAGCGGCAGGCCGCGGCGCGCCGCCTCGCCGGCGAGGCGGGCCAGCGCCGGGCCGGCGCCCGGCGTCTCGGGCTTCAGCCCCATCGAGCTCGCGTCCAGCGCGGCCTGCGCGAAGGCGCCCGACGGGAGGCCTGCGGCGACCGGGAGGGCGATGACGCAGGGCGCCGCTCCCACGAAGCGTCGGCGGGTCATCGACATGGGCTGGGCCTCGGCGGACAGGCGAACGGCCCCACCGTGAGCCGAGTCGGCGTCCCGGTCGAGCCTCGGAGCCGCCCGTCGGCTGGCGCAATCCGCCCCTGCAGCTCAAGCGGGGCTTCTACGTCCACGGGTTGCTACCAAAGTCTAGGCCGATGAGGCATGCTGAGGAGCGCGCCCACAGAGGCGCACAAGGGAGGCGAACAGATGCCAAGACTGCATGCGTTAGCATTGTCGGCGGCCGTTGCGCTGCTGACCACCACGGCCTTTGCCCAGAACGCCCCGGGAAATCTCGAGAAGCTCGGCGCCTTCAAGACCACCGGCGCGACCCCGGAGATCCCGCTCGTCAACCAGCACGGCCCCAAGGCCGACGCCATCAAGAAGCATCTCACCAAGATCAAGATGCCGCCGGGCTTCAAGATCTCGCTCTACGCGCTGGTCCCCGACGCGCGCCACATCGCGGTCGGACCCCAGGGCGTCGTCACCTTCGTGGGCACCCGCAAGAACAAGATCTACGCGGTGACGGATCGCGGCAAGGCGGGCGTCGCCGAGGAAGTGAAGCCGTTCGCCTCCACGATCGACCTCGTGCTCCCCAACGGGCCGTGCTTCTCCAAGGACGGCTTCCTCTACGTGGTCGAGCAGAACCGCATCCTGATGTTCCCGGCGGCGGAGTTCTTCTATGAGAGCCCCGACGTCGTGGCCGTGCCGGTGGTGGCGCAGGGCGACCTCATCCCCAAGGACGAGGAGAGCTACAACCACACCGCCCGCGTCTGCCGCGTCGGTCCCGACGACAAGCTCTATGTGGCGCTCGGCCAGCCCTTCAACGTGCCGGCGCCCGAGAAGCTCGAGAACTACCGCAAGCTCGGCATCGGCGGCATCGTGCGCTTCGACCGCGAGGGCAAGAACCGCGAGGTCTTCGCCACCGGCATCCGCAACTCGGTCGGCATGGACTTCAACCCCAAGGACAAGACCCTCTGGTTCACCGACAACCAGGTGGACGGCATGGGCGACAAGATCCCGCCGGGCGAGCTGAACCGCGCCCCGACGGCCGGCCTCAATTTCGGCTTCCCCTGGTATGGCGGCGGCAAGATCCGCACCGTGGAGTACAAGGACGAGACCCCGCCCAAGGACGTCGTGTTCCCGCAGGTCGAGATGGACGCGCATGCGGCCGATCTCGGCATGACCTTCTATTCGGGCCGGATGTTCCCGAAGAAGTACCAGGGCGCCATCTTCTCCGCCCAGCACGGCTCCTGGAACCGCACCGACCCGATCGGCGCGCGCGTGATGGTGACGACGCTGAAGGAGGACGGCACGGCCGACAAGACCGAGGTCTTCGCCGAAGGCTGGCTGACGCCCGACGCGGAGTATCTCGGACGTCCGGTGGACGTCGCGGTCCTCAAGGACGGGTCGCTGCTGGTGTCCGACGATTTCGCCGGAGCCCTGTATCGGATCACGTACGAGGGGCGTTGATCGCCTGACGACAGCCGCGCCCGGCCTTTCGGGCGCGGCCTTCCCGCCGGAGAACGCGATGCTCATCCCCCGTTTCGTCCGCCTGGCCGCCCTCGCGGCGGCCCTGGCCGTTGCGTCCCAAGCCCAGGCGGCGGACGTGAAGGCGGGGCGCCAGAAGGCGCTGCAATGCCAGACCTGCCATGGCCTCGACGGCATGTCGAAGATCCCCGAGGCGCCGCATCTGGCGGGCCAAATCGAGGACTACCTCGTCAAGGCGCTGAAGGACTACAAGTCAGGCGCCCGCAAGAACGAGATGATGTCGGTGGTCGCCCCGAACCTGTCGGACGCCGACATGGCCGATCTCGCGGCCTACTACTCCGCCATCCAGATCGAGGTGGTGAAGCGGCCCTGAGGCCCGGCCTCAGCGCTCCAGGCCCATGAGGCCGAGGATCTCCTCGGCCGCCACCGTGGCGGAGAGCTCGCCTTCCGCGACGCGGGCCTCCAGGCCGGGCAGGCGGGCCTTCACCTGCGGGTCCTGCCGCAGCCGGGCGAAGACCCGGTCCTCCACCATGGCCCACATCCACTTGACCTGCTGGGCGCGGCGGCGGGCCGCGAACTCGCCCGAGGCCGTGACGCGGGCGCGGTGGTCGAGGATCTTCGCCCAGAGGTCGTCCAGCCCCAGATTGTCGAGACCCGAGATCGTCACCACGGGCGGCGACCAGGTGGGAGAGGCGGGCGCCAGGATGTGCAGCGCGGCCTTGTATTCGGCGGCGGCCGCCTTGGCGCGCGACGCGCCGTCGCGCTCCGCCTTGTTGACCGCGATCATGTCGGCGATCTCCAGGACGCCCTTCTTGATGCCCTGGAGTTCGTCGCCTGCGCCCGGCAGCATCAGGACGAGGAAGAAGTCGGTCATGTCGGCGACCGTGGTCTCCGACTGGCCGATGCCGACCGTCTCGACCAGCACGACGTCGAAGCCCGCCGCTTCGCACAGCAGCATGGTCTCCCGCGTCTTCATCGCCACCCCGCCCAGCGCGCCGGAGGACGGGGACGGGCGGATGAAGGCGTTGGGGTCGACCGCGAGCCGCGCCATGCGGGTCTTGTCGCCCAGGATCGAGCCGCCGGTTCGGCTCGAGGACGGATCGACGGCCAGAACCGCGACGCGGCGCCCCTGGGCGGTGAGGTTGGACCCGAGCGTGTCGATGGTCGTGGACTTGCCGACGCCCGGCACGCCCGTGATCCCGACCCGGACGGCCTTGCCGGTGCGCGGCAGCAGCGCCTGCACCAGCGCCCGCGCGGCGGCCTGGTGGTCGGCGCGGCGGGACTCGATGAGCGTGATGCCGCGCGCCAGCGCGGCGCGCTCGCCGGCGGCGATCCGCGCGGCGAGGTCGTCAAGATCGGGGGGGCTGGCGGCGGGCGTCGTCACGCCGCAGCCTTACGCCGTGAGCGCGGCCTGTTCAACATCGCCCCGCAGCGATCCCCTGCGCGGCGCCTGTCCGGGAACGGCGTGAATGCTCGCATGACGCGCAGGGAGGGCATGGCGCATTGCAACCCCGGCCCGCGCATTGTAGCTCTAGGCTGCGGTCCAGGTCCGATGCGGCTGGGCGGCCGCTCGGGGGCGGGCAGTGGGACAGATCGGCGTCTGGTGGACATCGGCGAGGGCCGGGGCGATCGCCCTGGCGGCGGGCCTGGCGCTGTCGGCCTGCGCGGGCGGTCCGCCGAAGGGCGTGCTGGAGCCGGTGGGCGGCATCCCGGCCGACGCCTCGGCGGTCGCCATCCATGTGGCCACGACCCGGGCCAGGGCGGCCGACCTTCCGATCGAGATGTTCACGGGCGAGCGCGGCCGGCGCACCGATCACGCCAGGCTGGTGATCTCCATCCCGCCCGGACACAAGCCCGGGGAGGTCGAATGGCCGCGCCGGGCCCAGGGCGACCCGAAGCGGTTCTTCGTGACCGCGGCGCGAGAGTTCCAGACCGACGACGCCTTCGTGCAGAGCGTCCGCGCCGCCGTGGCGAGCCGCAAGCCGGCCGATCGCTCCATCCTGGTGTTCGTCCACGGCTACAACACGACCTTCGAGGAGTCGGTCTACCGCTTCGCCCAGATCGTGCACGATTCCGGCTTCAAGGGCGTGCCGGTGCTGTTCACCTGGCCCTCCAGGGGGCAGCTGCTGCAATACCCGTATGACCGCGAGAGCGCGGTCTACTCCCGCGACGACCTCGAAGCGACCCTGCGCGAGCTGGCGAGCAGGACCGGGGCGCAGAAGATCGATCTGCTCGCCCACAGCATGGGCAACTTCCTCGCCATGGAGACCATGCGGCAGGCCACGATCCGCGGCGACGGACGCTTCGGCGGCAAGCTCGGGCAGGTCATGCTGGCCGCGCCCGACATCGACGTCGACGTGTTTCGCCGCCAGCTGCTCACCATCGCGCCGCTGAAGCTGCCGATCACGGTGTTCGTCAGCAGCGACGACAGGGCGCTGGGCATCTCCAAGCTGGTCTGGGGCGGCACGGCCCGGGCCGGCGCGACGGTGGTGAGCGATCCGGAGGTGCTGGAGCGGCTCAAGGAGGCCAACATCACCGTCTACGACATCTCGGCCGTGAAATCCGAAGACAGCCTGAAGCACGCCAAATTCGCCGATTCGCCGCAGGTCGTGCAGCTGATCGGCAAGCGCCTCGCCAGCGACAACGGCATCGGCTCCCGGGGGCCGAGCCTCGGCGAAGGCATCGTGGCGCTCGGATCGACCCTGGGCGCGACGGTGGGCACGACGGTCGGAACGGCGGTCTCGCTGCCCGGCGCGGTGCTCGGCGGCGCGGCCGAGGCGGCCGGCGCCGCCTTGGAATGACGACGGCCGGTGTTGCGCCGGCGCCGCAGCGCTCCCTTTCGGCTTGGCCCGCCTGGCCGGCCCATCCTCCGGTCCCATTCTGGACACCTTCCGCTGCGACACGCGGCAGGCGCCGCCGAAGCCCGCGCTTAACCTCCTCTTAGGCCGGGGAGGGCGATGTGGGACGGACGGCGCGGGCGGTCGCGAACCCGCCCGGGGCGCCTTCGGAGGGGTTGGACACCGTGCCACGCACGACATTGAACGCTTTTGAGGCGCGCAGCCGCGCCGCGAAGGCCGCGACGGCCCTGATGCTCGTCCTGGCGCTGGCCGGATGCAGCACGAGCTCCGCCTCGATCACCGGCGTGTCCGCCCTCCTGGGCTCGTCCCAGGCGGAGCAGGGCCGCACCGTGCGGATCTTCGTCGCCTCGACGCGCAAACCCGCCAGCGGCGAAGCCGTCCGGGGACCCCGTTTCAACCTCACGGCCGTCAGCGTGCCGCCCGGCCACGAGCCCGGCGTGATCGAGCGCCCGAGCTTCACCTCCGAGAGCGCCAGCCGGCATTTCACGGTGGCCAGCGAGCGCAAGCTCGATTCCGAGGCGTTTCAGCAGGCGGTCGCCACCCAGCTCTCCGGCCGCGTCGGCGTGAGCCGCGACGTGCTGGTCTTCGTGCACGGCTTCAACACCGGCTATGACGAGGCGCGGTTCCGGCTGGCCCAGATCGTCGCCGACTCGGGCTTCACCGGCGTGCCCGTGCTGTTCACCTGGCCGTCCCGCAACCAGATCCTCGCCTATGGCTCGGACAAGGAGAGCGCCACCGCCTCGCGCGACCATCTGGAGAAGCTGATCGAAGATCTCGGCGCGGCGCCCGGAGTCGGGCGCGTCCATGTGCTGGCGCATTCGATGGGGACGTGGCTGGCGATGGAGTCGCTGCGCCAGGCGGCCATCGGCGGCAAGGCCCAGCTGGGCGGGCACCTCGGCGAGGTCATGCTGGCCGCGCCGGACATCGACCTGGAGGTCTTCCGCGGGCAGATGAGCCGCGTCGGGCAGGTCGCCCGCGTGTCGGTGTTCGCGGCGGCCGACGACCGGGCGCTGTCGATGTCGAGCACGCTCGCCGGCGACCGCACCCGCCTGGGCGCGCTGAACCTGAGCGACAAGTCGCATCTCGCCGAACTCGACGGCCTGAACGTGCGGGTCTACGACCTCACCAAGGCCAAGAGCACGGACATGTTCCGGCACGGCACCTTCGCGGAAGCGCCCAGCGTGGTGCAGTCCATCGGCGCCCAGCTCGCCGATGTCCGCATCGAGGACAAGGCCGCCGTGGAGCAGCAGCAGGCGCAATCCTATGTGGACCCGCAGGCCATGACGGCGACGCCCTATGCGGGCGACGGGATCGCGCCGGCCCGGCCCGCCGCCGTCAGCACGGCGCCGCTGGGCGCTCCCGGCGCCGCTCCGACGCCGTCGACCGCGATCCGGTGAAGGGCCGGGCTCAGCCGTGCGAGGGCGAGGCCGAAGCCGAACCGATCACGGGCTCGAAGGGCCAGCCGATCCGGCCGAAGCCCGGCAGCTTGATGGCGGGGCGGCGCAGGTCGATCCCGGCGACGAGCCCCAGGACGTTCACCTCGACGCCCTCGATCCAGCCGACGCTGGCTCCGAGCAGGCCGCCCAGCGCGACCTGCACGCCGGTGCGGCTGGGCGTGAACCCGAACACGGAGCCGTCGGCGCGGTAGTCCTTGCCGAGCGCGGTCGGAGGCAGCGCGATGCCGGCCTCCGGGATGGCGGAGAGCACGAAGGTGACGAAGGTGTTGGAGTTCGGCCCCGGCCAGGCGCGGTAGCCTCCCGCCTTCGAGAACGGGTAGCGCCGCACCGCCTCCCGGACCTTGGGGATGAGCGCCTCCGCCTCGGCCCCCTCGATGGCGGCGATCCGCTCCGGATCCTGTCCGAACCACCGCCCGTCGGGCGCCCAATTGTCCGTCCGGACGGGCGTCCCCCAGCCGACCACGTCGTAGCGAGTATAGCGGGCGCCGCCGCGGTCCTTGATCACCACCCAGGTGTGATGGGCGAAGATGCCCCGCCACCAGCCGACCCGTCCGGCGTAGACGTGCAGCAGCGCTTCCGGCTTGGAGGAAGCGGGCGGCAGCAGGCCCGCGCTGGACCAGCTGGCGGACGACCAGTCGCGCGGGCGGTCCTGCGCCGCCCACCAGGCGGCATGCAGGCCAAGCGGCGCGACGAAGACCAGAAAGAAGAAAAGGAGCACGCGTTTGATCCCAGCCATGGCGCCCTCATTCAGCGCCCCAGCATGGCGGAACAAAGACGGATCGGCTGGATCAGGGCTCCCCGCCGACGAACCGGATGTGACCTCCGGTCGCAGCGACGCGGCGCACGGCCGAGTAGAACCGCCGGTCGCTGGTGACGAGCTGCGCGTCGGTGGCCATGGCGAGCGCGAGATAGATGCAGGAGTAGATCGGCTCGCTCAGGATCTGGGCCAGCCGGTAGGCCTCCTTCAGGTGCGGGTCCGAGGGCAAGGTCTCGATCGCGAGCTGGCCGAGGCGCCGCTCCATGGCCGACAGGACCATCGTGGAGATGTCGCCGGCCGCGGCGAAGCTCCGGAGGACGCCCCGCACCTCGGCGGGCAGGATGTCGGGGGCGCGGACATTCTCGCTCTCCAGCAGAGCGAGGCTGGCCGGCGTGTGCTCGGAGGTCAGGAACCAGTTCAGCGCCACGCTGGCGTCAACGATCGGCCGCGTCATATGTCCAGCACCGCGACTTCGAACGCGTCGCCGATCAGCCGGTCCCGCTCCATCCTGTGGCCGCGCAGCACCTCGTTGACGCTGCGTTTGACCGTCGGCATCTTGCTGTAGCGATACTGGTCCAGTTGCGCCCGCGCCCAGGTCCGTTGGGGACCGAGCCGCGCGTCCGAGAAGAGCCGGACGAGAGCCCGGCGCGCTTCGTCCTCGATGGTGGCGTCGCTCTGCGAGGCGCTGCGCGCCAGCGCCACGAGCACGTCCTGAGGCAAGTTTTGAATGGTGATGGTCGCCATGCCGGCAGGATGAGCGGCAATATTTAAGATCAGGTAAGACGTGACGGGAAAGTATTACGACTCGATAGTTGTAGAATATCGTTCCTGAAGCTGGTGGTTGCAGGCGGCTCGTCTATTCCGCCGCCTGCTTGGGCTCGTAGCCCAGCCGCCGGTTCAGCTCGCGGATCAGGTCCTGCGCCGCGTCGGCGATCACGGTCCCGGGCGGGAAGATGGCCGACGCGCCGGCGGCGCGCAGCGCCTCGAAGTCCTGCGGCGGGATCACGCCGCCGACCACGATCATGATGTCCGGACGGCCGGCCTCGGCCAGCGCCGCCTTCAACTCGGGGACGAGCGTCAGGTGGCCGGCGGCGAGCGACGACACGCCCACGATGTGGACGTCGTTCTCGACCGCCTGGCGGGCGGCTTCGCCCGGGGTGGCGAAGAGCGGCCCGATGTCGACGTCGAAGCCCAGATCCGCGAAGGCCGAGGCGATGACCTTTTGCCCGCGGTCATGCCCGTCCTGGCCCATCTTGGCGACCAGGATGCGGGGGCGTCGGCCGTCCGCGTCCTCGAACCGCTCGACCATTTTCTGCACCCGGGCGACCGCGTCCGACATGGTCCCGACCTCACGCTTGTAGACGCCCGAGATCGAGCGGATCTCGGCGCGATGGCGCCCGAAGACGGTCTCCAGCGCCATCGAGATTTCGCCCACCGTCGCCTTGGCGCGCGCCGCGTCCACGGCGAGGGCCAGCAGGTTGCCGTCCTGGCGCGCGCCCTCGGCGAGCGCGGCGAGCGCCGCCTCGACGGCCCTGGGGTCGCGGTCGGCCTTGAGGCGGGCGAGCTTTTCGAGCTGCTGGGCCCGCACGGACGAGTTGTCGACCTTGAGCACGTCGATCGGCTTTTCGTCGGTCGGCCGGTGCTTGTTCACCCCGATCACGGACTGGCGACGGGAATCGATGCGGGCCTGCGTCTTGGCCGCGGCCTCCTCGATCCTGAGCTTGGGGATGCCGGCCTCGATGGCCTTGGCCATGCCGCCGAGCTGCTCCACCTCCTGGATGTGCTCCCAGGCTTTCTGCGCCAGCTCGGCCGTCAGCCGCTCCACATAGAAGGAGCCGCCCCACGGGTCGATGATCCGCGTCGTGCCGCTCTCCTGCTGCAGGAAGAGCTGCGTGTTGCGGGCGATGCGGGCCGAGAAGTCCGTCGGCAGCGCCAGCGCCTCGTCGAGCGCGTTGGTGTGCAGCGACTGGGTGTGCCCCTGCGTGGCCGCCATGGCCTCGATCTGGGTGCGGACGACGTTGTTGAACACGTCCTGCGCGGTCAGCGACCAGCCAGACGTCTGCGAATGCGTGCGCAGCGGCAGCGACTTGTCGCTCTTGGGGCCGAACGGCTTCACGAGCTCGGCCCACAGCAGCCGCGCGGCGCGCAGCTTGGCGACCTCCATGAAGAAGTTCATGCCGATCGCCCAGAAGAACGACAGGCGGGGCGCGAACTGGTCCACCGTGAGCCCGGCGCCGATGCCGGCGCGCAGATATTCGACGCCGTCCGCCAGCGTATAGGCGAGCTCCAGGTCCTGCGTCGCCCCGGCCTCCTGCATGTGGTAGCCGGAGATCGAGATGGAGTTGAACTTCGGCATCTTCTGCGACGTGAAGGCGAAGATGTCCGAGATGATCCGCATCGAGGGGGAGGGCGGGTAGATGTAGGTGTTGCGGACCATGAACTCCTTGAGGATGTCGTTCTGGATGGTGCCGCTCAGCTTCTCGGCCGGGACGCCCTGTTCCTCGGCCGCCACGATGAACAGCGCCAGCACGGGCAGCACCGCGCCGTTCATGGTCATCGACACGCTCATCTGGTCGAGCGGGATCCCTGAGAACAGCGTGCGCATGTCGTAGATGGAGTCGATCGCCACGCCCGCCATGCCGACGTCGCCGGCCACGCGCGGATGGTCGCTGTCATAGCCGCGGTGGGTGGCGAGGTCGAAGGCCACCGACAGGCCCTTCTGCCCGGCCGCGAGGTTGCGGCGGTAGAAGGCGTTGGAATCCTCCGCCGTGGAGAAGCCCGCGTATTGCCGGACCGTCCAGGGCTGGTTGACGTACATGGTCGGGTAGGGGCCGCGCAGATAGGGAGGCAGCCCCGGCAGCGTGTCCACGGCCGCCAGCCCGGCCCGGTCCGCCTCCGTGTAGACCGGCTTCACCGGGATCTCCTCCGGCGTCATCCAGGGGGCGGCCGCCTCTCCGCCCTGGCCGAGCGCGCCTGGACGGGGCGCGAAGGCGACGGTGGCGAAGTCGGGTATCCGGCTCATGGACGGGTCCTCGTCATGCATACTGCGGCGCCGCGCGCGGGCGGGCGCCGCTGTTCGAGGGCGGAAATTACCATGCCGGGAGAGCCCCGTCGAACCGCCGACGCCCCGCAATAAGTCGGACGGGCCGGCCGCGCGCCGGGGCTCAGCGCTTGTCGGCGGTCCATGCGCCGGAGCATTTGCGGGTGGGCGACGTCCATCGGCCTTCGCCGTAGCCTGGCGTGATCCGCCCATTCGCCCGCAGCGTGTCCTGGCCGTACTGGATGGTCGCGGTCACCCGCCCCGAGCCGTCGACGCCGCCGGTCGCCACCGCGCCGGTCTGGCCCGCGTAGAAGACCCTGCCGCCCTCCACGTTCACCGGGAAGCGGTAGACCTTGTCGCAAGCGCCGCGCTGCGTGGTCAGCAGGACCGAGTAGGACCCGTCGTAATTGGCCGCCTGCCCGGCCGTCGCCGCCGCCGACAGGACCAGGGCGGCCAGCAGCATGGATTTCGTCATCGCCTCACCTCCGCGTTCGCCGATGAAAGACGAACGAGGGGCGCGGTGGTTCCCGCCGGCCGGAGCGCGACCGGCTCGGCGCGACGCGGCTCTCAGACGGCCTCCTGAGCCTCGCGCAGGGCCTTGAGCACGTCCATGCCGGCGAAGACGTAACCGCCCACGCCCGCGTCGGTCAGCGCGGCCTCCAGCTCGCCAGGGCGGCCGGCCAGATAGACGCGGCGCGCCCCGGCGCCGGCCAAAGCCCGGGCGGCGTCGGCCGCTTCGCGGGCGTAGACCTCGTCCGACGAGCAGATGCAGGCCAGCGGCGCCCCGCTGGCCCGGAACGCCGCCGCGAGCGCGCCGATGTCGGTGGCGCCGGCCGCGGCGAAGCCGTCATTGCCGAGCGCGACCACGCCCCCGGCTTCGAACAGGTTCTTGGCGAACTGGGCGCGCGCCGTGAAGGCCGAGACCGGCCCCAGATTGGCCAGGAACACCGTCGGGTTGCGGCCCGCCGCGCGCGCCGCCTCGGCGTCGTCCCGAAGCCGCTCGAAGGGCTCCGACAGCCGGAAGGCGGGCAGGGGAGCGACCCCGGAGAAAGGCCGCGAGGGCGCGCCCTCCGGCGCCCGCGCCAGCACCGCGACGGGCTTCTCATGAGCGTCCGGGAATTCGCTCACGCCCGTGAGGGCGTCCTTGCGGCGCGCCACGGCCGTCTCGCGCTCTTTTCGCGTGGCGGCGACCCTGGCCTGGAAGGACCCGGCTTCCAGCGCGGCCGGAAGGCCGCCGCCGCGCTCGATGTCCTGGAAGAGATCCCAGGCGGCGGAGGCGAGAGCCGCGGTGAGGGCCTCGAGCCCGCCGGCGCCGGCGGCCGGGTCGGCCACCTTGGCGAGGTTCGCCTCTTCCAGCAGCACGAGTTGCGTGTTGCGCGACAGCCGCCGCGCGAAGGCGTCTGGCAGGCCGATGGCCTGGGTGAAGGGCAGCGCCGCGACGCTGTCGGCCCCGCCCACGCCGGCGGCGAACACCGCCACCGTCTCGCGCAGCAGGTTCACCCACGGATCGCGGCGGGTCATCATGCGCCAGGCCGTCTCGGCGTGGATGTGGATCGGCTCGGGCGCGAGCCCGCAGGCCTCCTCCACCCGCGCCCACAGGAGCCGGAGCGCCCGCAGCTTGGCGATGCCGAGGAACTGGTCCGCGTCCACGGCGAGCCGGAACCCGATCAGCCGCCGCGCGGCGTCCAGGTCCATCCCGCCCGCTTCCAGCGCGCGCAGGGAGGCGACCGCGCCGGCCGTCGCATAGGCGAGTTCCTGGGCCTCCGAGCCGCCCGCCGCATGCACTACGCGGGCGTCGGCCGCGGCGACCGGACCCCGAAAGCCGCGCGCCGCGATCGAGGACGCCAGGGCGGCGAAGAGCTTGGCGAGGTCCGGCCAGGGCAGGGGCAGGCCGCCCAGCGTCGCCATCTGGCCCAAGGGATCGTAGCCGAAGGAGACCCGCACGGAGGCGGGGTCGGTCTTGTCGCGTTCGACGCGGGCGGCGAGGGCCTCTGCGGCGTCCTTGCACGCGAAGGACAGGTCGACCTCGACCTGGATGCCGGCTTCCAGCACGACACCCTGCAGGGCGCGCTCGACGGTGGCGGCGGACCCGTCCGGGAGCCCGAAGCCATAGGCGCCGTGCGAGCCGGCGAAGACGAGCTGAAGGCCGGTCGCGCCGTTCTCGAGGTCTTCGAGCGCCTGGGCGTTCGCCCGCGCGGGATCGGGGTCGTCGACCCGCTGCAGCACGCTCCAGCCCGTCCCGGGGGCGCGGCCGGCGATGGGGGCCGCGCCCTCGGCCTTGGGATAGAGCGGCTCGATGTTCAGCCCGTCATAGGTGCGCGACACCAAGGTCCGCTCGAAATCCTTCCCCTTCAGGACCGTGTCGACCAGGGCGCGCCACTGGTCGCGCGTGGGCAGGGGGAAGGACGATGCGAAGGGGGCTTGGGTCATCCGAGGCTCTCGCTGTCCGGCCGAAAATCCGGCCGGACCATGCCATGAGCGCGCCCGCCGGCGCCACCCTCCGTTCGACGGACCCGGCCGGCCGGGCCGCGCGCCAGGCTCAGACGAACTGGCCGAGACCCGGCACCGCGCCGACGATCGCGCCCATCGTGTCCTCGCCGGCCGTCTCGCGGCCATAGGCGAAGAGCTCCTTGCCGAGCGTCTGCATCTGGTCCATCGACAGGCCGGCCGAGGTGAGCTGGCCGGCCAGCGCCATCAGGCCGCCGCCGCCCATCATGCCGCCGATGGCGCCCAGGATGCCGCCGCCGCTTCCGCCGCCGGCCTGCTCGGCCGCCAGCGTCTCCGCCCCGGGCATCGCCTGGAACATGCGGCCGACATCCTCGGCCGGCGCCTCCTTCTGCAGGAAGGACAGGATGATGCCGATGGCCTTGCGGGCGAGCTCGGGGTCCATGCCCGAGGCGGCGCTGATGCGCGAGATGAGGTCTTCCATGGTGGCTCCGTCCTGGCGGCCCCGCGCCGCTCCTGGCGCATCTTTGGAAGCCGCGCCGGGGAAAGACAAGCGCGTCGCCGACGAATTGATTTTTGTCGGCGGGCCGCAGCGTGTGGCATGGAGCGCGCGGCGCAGGTATATCTGGGCGCGACGAGCGATGCGCGGAGCCTCCGCGCCACGGACGGGCGGGTTATGGCCGAAGACGCGATCATCATTGGGCAGAGCGAAAAGCCGGAGCAGCTGCTGCTGCGGCTCGCCAACAGGCACGGCCTGGTCACCGGCGCGACCGGGACCGGAAAGACCGTCACCTTGCAAGTCCTGGCCGAGGGCTTCTCCAACGCCGGGGTGCCGGTGTTCGCCGCCGACGTGAAGGGCGACCTCTCCGGGCTGGCCATGATGGGCGACGCCAGGGAGGCCTTCGTCAAGCGCGCCAAGGACATGGGCTTCGACTACCAGGCCGACGAGTTCCCGGCGACCTTCTGGGACCTGTTCGGGCAGCAGGGCCATCCCGTGCGGGCGACCGTTCTGGAGATGGGCCCGCTCCTGATGTCGCGCATGCTGGAGCTGAACGACACCCAGGAGGGCGTGCTCAACATCGCGTTCCGGATCGCCGACGAGCAGCATCTGCCGCTCATCGACATCAAGGACCTGCGGCTCCTTCTCAACGAGATGACCAAGGACGACGGGCTGAAGCCCGTCGCGATCCAGTATGGGAACGTCGCCGACGCCACCGTCGGCTCCATCCTGCGTCAGCTGCTGGTGCTGGAGAACCAGGGCGCGACGACCTTCTTTGGCGAGCCGGCGCTGCAGATCACCGATTTCATGCGCACCGACCGCGACGGCCGGGGCGTGGTCAACATCCTGGCCGCCGACAAGCTGATGGCCAATCCGCGCCTCTACGCGACCTTCCTGCTCTGGATGCTGTCCGAACTGTTCGAGCAGCTGCCCGAAGTGGGCGACGTGGACAAGCCCAAGCTCGTGTTCTTCTTCGACGAGGCGCATCTGCTGTTCAACAACGCCCCCAAGGCGCTGCTGGAGGCGGTGGAGCAGGTGGTGCGTCTGATCCGCTCCAAGGGCGTGGGCATCTATTTCGTCACGCAGAACCCGCTCGACGTGCCCGACACCGTGCTGGCCCAGCTCGGCAACCGCGTCCAGCACGCGCTGCGCGCCTTCACGCCCCGCGACCAGCGCGCCGTGAAGGCGGCGGCCACCACCTTCCGCCAGAACCCCAAGCTGAAGACCGAGGAGGTCATCACCCAGCTCGGCGTCGGCGAGGCCCTGGTGTCCATGCTCGAGGGCAAGGGCATCCCCGAAATGGTCTCCCGGACGCTGATCCGGCCGCCGGCCGGCCGCGTTGGCCCCGTCACCGCGCAGGAGCGCCAGACGATCGTGGCCGCCAGCCCGCTCAAGGGCAAATACGAGACGGCCGTGGACGGCGAGTCGGCCTACGAGATCCTGACCCAGCGGCGCGGGCTGCAGAAGCCGGCGCCGGCGCCCGGCCAGGCTCCGCAGCAGGTCCCGGCCGGCCAAGCGCCGCAGCAGGCCTCCGCTTCGGGCGGCCTTGGCGGGATCCTGGGCGGCATTCTCGGCGGCATGGGCGGCGGCTCCGGAGGAGGAGGCCGCGCCCGCATGACGGTGACGGAACGCGTCATCACCAACATGGCCTCGTCGGCCGCCCGCACGGTAGGCACGCAAGTCGGCCGCGCCATCCTGCGCGGCGTGCTGGGGAGCTTGATGAAGTAGGCCGGAAGCGTCCTCTTCAAGGGCTGGCTTGCATCGCTAGCTCTGCCATTCCTCCGCGCCGATCGCCCGCAGCGAGGTGGCGATCGGCTCGGCCCAGCCCCGCTTGCCGCGCTTGCGGGCGTCCGCCAGCGCGTCGCCGAGCGCATCGGGGTCATGCTCGCGCAGCGCCGCGATCAGGGCGCTTGATTGCGTCAGGTCCTTGATGCGCTTCTGAGGGTTGCGCTCGGGCTTCTGCGCCACGATCAGCTTGTGGACGGCGTAGCGCGCGGGCTGGGGAACGCGGACGCGAACGCCCGCGCCATGCAGCGCCACCGCCGCCATGGGATGCGCGATGAGCCAGTCGAGTTGCTGCAGGGGCAGCCCTCCCGCCCGCAGCGGCTTGATGGGAACCGGCGTCGGGTCGCTCCGCCGCAGGCGCGGCACGAGCACCTCGACCATCAGCCCGTTGGAGGCCTGGAATCGCGCGGGCGGCGCAGCCTTGCTCAGGTGGGGAGCGCCGCGGAACGTGGGATCGGCGCGCTGCAGCAGCGTCTCCAGCGAGGGCCTTTCCGCCTCGACGGCCGCTTCGGGATCGGCGCCGTCGCGCGACGACGGATCGGCCGCAAGCGCCAGCGTCCCTGTCGCGAGGTCCGCGTCCTGGGTCGCCATGGCGTGCAGCGGCAACGTCCGCCCCACGAGCGCGCCCATGCACTGGTAGGCGACCGTGCCGACGAGCACGGCGCCGTTGTCGAAAAGTCCGTTGCGCGCGAGCACTTCGAGGACGCGTCCGACCGCCGTGGTGGGGCCGGGTAGACCGAAGGATTTCAGCAGGCGCACCAGCGCGCGGCGCTGGCTCGCCCGTTCCCCGGCCTCGGCGGATGCGCGCAGGCGGTCCAACGTCTCCGGCGCGTCCTTCGGCCCCAGATAATGCTTGATGCGGGCGACCCCTTGCCGTTCCGACAGATAGGTGTAGGGACGTCCGTGCACCTCGTGATCGTAGGGCGATCCCACGGGCGCGTCGCGCACGGTGAGGCTCTGCTCCAGATCGGCGTAGAGCGTCTGGATGTTGAGGGGCAGTTTGGCCATGGTCCGTTATGGACACAAGTCGCCTGTTATGTCCATAAATCCTGGGTTGCGGGAGGTTGCTTCCTTGCCACCCGCGTTCGCCCTGATAGGCTCGCCGCCTTCTGAAACGCGAGTGTGTTCCCATGTCCCAACTTGACGCCGTTCTCGCCAAAATCGACGCTGATCTCGATGCGTCGCTGGAGCGGCTGTTCGCCTTCTTGCGCATTCCCTCGATTTCCACCGACTCGGCCTATGCGGCGGAGTGCAAGCGCGCGGCCGAGTGGCTGGCCGCGGACGTGAAGTCGCTGGGTTTCGAGGATGCGGGCCTGCGCCCCACCGGCGGCCACCCCGTCGTGCTCGGCCACGCGCCGAAGCCCGGCAAGCCGCATGTGATGTTCTACGGCCATTACGACGTCCAGCCGGTCGATCCGCTGAACCTGTGGGAGACGCCGCCCTTCGAGCCGCGGCTCGCCACGCTGCCGGACGGCCGCAAGGTCATCATGGCGCGCGGTGCCTGCGACGACAAAGGCCAGGTGATGACGTTCCTGGAGGCGTGCCGGGCCTGGAAGGCCGTGACGGGATCGCTGCCGCTCGGGATCACCCTCCTGGTGGAGGGCGCCGAGGAGGACGGCTCCAAGCACCTGCCGGAATTCGTGGAGGCCAATAAGGCCGAACTGAAGGCGGATGTCGTGCTGGTCTGCGACACCGGCATGTGGGACCAGGACACGCCCATGATCACGACGGCGCTGCGCGGCATGGTCTATGAGGAGATCATCGTGCGCTGCGCCGACCGGGATCTCCATTCCGGCCTGTTCGGAGGCGGCGCGCAGAACCCGATCCGGGTCCTGGCGCGGATCATCGCCGACCTGCACGACGCCGACGGGCGCATCACGCTCGAAGGCTTCTACGACGGCGTCCCCGAGACCCCGAGCCAGGTGCTGGAGCAGTGGCGCGGCCTGGGCCTCACCGAGGAGAGCTTCCTGAAGCCCGTCGGCCTGTCCATCCCGGCGGGCGAGAAAGGCCGCATGCTGATCGAGCAGGTGCAGTCGCGCCCCACCTGCGACGTCAACGGGATCATCGGCGGCTATACGGGCGAGGGCGCCAAGACGGTCATCGCCGGGCAGGCGTCGGCCAAGATCTCGTTCCGGCTCGTTGGCGACCAGGACCCGGCCAAGATCACGGCCGCCTTCGAGCGCCATGTGCGCGCCAGAATCCCGGCGGACTGCTCGGTCGAGTTCATCAAGCACAAGGGCTCGCGCGCCATCCAGCTGCCCTACGACATGCCGCAGCTTACGGCGGCCCGCAACGCCCTGCAGGAGGAGTGGGGCAAGGCCCCGATCACGCTGGGCAGCGGCGGCTCAATCCCGATCGTGGGCGACTTCAAGCGCTCTCTCGGCGTCGACAGCCTGCTGGTCGGCTTCGGCCTCGACGACGACCGGGTGCATTCGCCCAACGAGAAATACGACGTGAAGAGCTTCCACAAGGGCGCGCGCTCCTGGGCGCGCATCCTCGCCGCCCTGGCGGAGTGAGGCGATCCCGGCGGCGCCGGACGAGGGGCTTCGGCCCGCCTCGTCCGATAACGGGCAAGCCGTCCATTAACGCTTAAGCAAACGCCCGCGGGCTATGTTTCCCGCGGGACCCGGAGCGTCCGATGCCGGGGCGTGTATGAGTAGGCGTTATGGCGGCGACCCAGGTTCACATCATCGATCCCTGCGGCGGCGGACTGGTTCTCGTGACCTGCGAGGACGGTTCGCGCGTGCTGTTCGGGTCCAGCGCCCAACTGGTGAGCCAGCAGGACGTCCTGCAGCGCCTGTTCGAGGTGCTCGAGGACGGGGCCATCGACTACTACGCGCATAACGGGGTCGAGGCCGACAACAAGCTGGACCTCGCCGCGATCGACGAGTTCTTCCCCATCAAGACCTGCGTGGAGTTCGTCGGCGCGGGCGTCAGCTACCCGCCGAGCTACGTGGCGTTCCGCGGCGACAGGCCGGTGGAGATGCTGGAGGCCGACGACGTGCTCGGCTTCGGGGCGACCAATGTCCGCCTGTTCGGCGCGGCCAAGCCCCGGCCGATGGACGGGGGCGAGTGGCGCCCGCTGGCCCTGCACGTGGCGCATGAAGGGCCGGCCGGCTCCAAGGCCGTGCTGGCCTTGGGAGCGACGGGCGGCCTCGACTGGATCGCCATCGCGCAGGCGGTCGGCGAGGACCTCAAGGCCGATTGCGTCGTGGTCGACGGCAACCGTCCGCTGGACATCGTGATCACCACGGGCGAGCGGGTGGATGTGAGCATCGACCATCTGCGCCGGATCGGGCCCTCGATGATCGTGATGGGCGCCGAGAGCCACTCCAAGAGCCCGCTGCGCAAGACGGCCATGGACCTTTATTCGTGCTTCACCCGCGAGAATGGCGGGCAGAGCGTGATCGACCTGAAGAAGGACGGCTGGCTGACGCTCCAGCTGGATGGCGACGGCGTTCGCACCCAAGTGGAGCCCCGCGCCATCGGGCAGGCGGCCTGAGCGGAATTCAGCGCCGAGAACGCAAAACGCCGGCGTCGTCGCCGGCGTTCGTCGTTGCAGCGAAGCCCAAAGGCGCTCAGGCCGCCTTCAGCACGGTCTTCACCCGCAACTGCAGCGCGTTCGGATCCACCGGCTTCAGGATGAAGGCGTCCACGCCCAGCATCTTGGCCTGCCGGACGGTGTCCGACGACGTCTCGCTGGTCGCCATGATGACAGGGGTGCCGCGCAGCACCGGGTGGGAGCGGATGGCCTTGAGCAGGCCCAGGCCCGAGACGCCGCCCATGTGCATGTCGGTGATGATGAGGTCGTAGCGGACTGTGGTGAGCTTCTTGATGGCCTCCTCCCCGCTTTCCGCCCCGTCGATGGTCTCGAAGCCCATCTGCAGCAAGGCGAAACGAAGAAGGCCTCTCATGCTCTTCTGGTCATCCACGACCAGGACCTTCCTGGACTTCAGATCCGACATCATGCGCTCCCGCGGCGCGAACGCCGGCTCCCGGCGCTCCCCGTTCGCCCACCATCACACGCGGGAGTAAACAGATGCCTTAGCCAGGGTGCATGAGCCCATCGATCATTCGCAGTGGCGTAGGCGATCATGGAATTTCATGGCTCGCCGCCCAGGACCGCGTTGACGCGGCGCATGCTGGGCGCTTCGATGCACGCCACTGTTCTGGAGGTGTTCACGATGGCCGAGTGGTCGCAGACCTGGACCTGGTTCGAAGGGCGATGGCATGAGGGCAACCCGCCCATCATGGGGCCGCGCACTCACGCCTTCTGGCTTGGCTCCTCGGTGTTCGACGGCGCGCGCGCCTTCGAGGGCGTGACGCCCGACCTCGACCAGCACCTCGCCCGGGTGAACCGCTCGGCCGAGGCCCTCAACCTGAAAGCCACCATGTCGGTGGGGGCGATGACGGAACTCGTCCGCGAGGGCGTGGCCAAGTTCGGCCCGTCGGCCGAGCTCTATATCCGGCCGATGTACTGGCCCGAGGACGGCAGCCACAGCGCCGTCGCGCCCGACGCGGACACGACCCAGTTCTGCCTGTGCATCTACGAGGCGCCGATGCCCAAGGGGGCAGGATCGGCCATCACCCTGTCGCCGTTCCGCCGGCCCACCATCGAGACGATGCCGGTGAACGCCAAGGCCGGCTGCCTCTACCCCAACAACGCCCGCGCTCTGCTGGAGGCGCGCAAGCGGGGCTTCGACAACTGCCTCCTCTGCGACATGCTGGGCAACGTCGCCGAGCTCGCCACCGCGAACGTCTTCATGGGCAAGGACGGCGTGCTGCTGACGCCCGCCCCGAACGGCACGTTCCTCAACGGCGTGACGCGCCAGCGCGTCCTTCAGCTCGCCCGCAAGGCCGGCATGACGGTCGTCGAGGGCTCCCTGACCTACAAGGACTTCGTCGGCGCCGACGAGATCTTCTCGGTGGGCAATTACGGCAAGGTGCAGCCCGTGAGCCGCATCGACGACCGCGACCTCCAGCCGGGCCCTCTCTACCGCAAGGCGCGCGAGCTCTACTGGGAGTTCGCCCACGCCGGCCGCTAGGACGCGAGCGGGCCGACAGGGCGCGAATCCGCTAGGCTGCGCCCATGACGTCTCGCACGCTTGCGTCCCTGCCCCGAACCGCAGCCGCGCTCGCCGCCCTCCTGGCGGCCGGGCCGGCGGCGGCCGACCGGCCGATCCGCTACAGTCCCGAACGCGGCGGATCCTGCACCGTGATGATCCCCTATTACGGACCGCGCGCGCTGTGGATCGGCAGGCTCGCCGCCGAGCGTCCGCTCGACGTCTCGTCCGACCGGATCTTCGCCGACGCCCGAACGGCGGAATCCTGTTTCTTCACCGAGGCCGAGTGCCGGACCTGGCTCGCGCGCCTCATGATCGACTGGCGGCCCAGGCCGGGCTTCGCCCTCTGCGAGCCGGCGGGCGGCGCCGTCATGCGCGGCGGAACGGGACCCGTAAAACCTTGAACATGGCCAGCAGCACGGCTGCGTAGACCGCGGCTCCGGCCGCCCCCAGCGCCAGCAGCTGGGCTTCGTTCCGCAGCATCGGCAAGGAGGCCGTCAGCGACTGGACCGGCTGCCGGCCGATGAGGGCGACCGCGGCGAGGGCCAGCGCGGCCGCGCCCACGGCCGCGAAGGTGCGCGCCAGCGCGGAATCCGGCGCCAGCAGGTCGCGCCGCATCGCCAGCGTGACGAGCAGCCCGACATTGATCCAGGCCCCGACGGCGGTGGCGAGCGCCAGCCCGGCGGCGCCCATCGGCTTGTAGAGCACGAGCTTCAGCAGCACGTTGACGGCGATGCCGGAGAATGACGCGATGAGGGGCGTCGCCGTGTCCTTGCGGGCGTAGAAGGTCGCCACCGCCGACCGGATCAGCACGACCGCGGGCAGCCCAACCCCATAGGCGGCGAGGGCCGCGGCCGCCTCGTCGGCCGCCGTCATCGTGAAGGCGCCCCGCATGAAGACGGCCCGGATCACCAGGTCCGGGATCGCCAGGAAGGCGACCAGGAATGGGGCCGAGAGCGCGATGGTGAACGCCACCGCCCGGTTCTGCGCCGCCATGGCCCCGGCGGCGTCGCCAGCCGCGAGGCGCTTGCTCATGGTCGGGAGCAGGACCGTGCCGGCCGCGATGCCGATCACGCCCACGGGGAGCTGGTAGAGCCGGTCCGCGTAGTTGAGCGCCGAGACCGCGCCGGTCGGCAGCAGCGAGGCGATCACCGTGTCGGCGAACATGGCGATCTGCACCCCCGCCGAGCCCACGATGGCGGGGCCGAGCGTGCGGAAGAAGGTCCGCAGATCCTTGTCGAGAAAGGGTTTGCGGAAAGCCGGCATGCAGCCCGCCCGGGCCGCGTCGGCGACGACGAGGCCCAGCTGCAGCAGGCCCGAGACGGCCACCCCCCAGGCGGCCGCATAGGCCGCGTTCGGGAACCAGAACGCGACAAGCAGCGCCGCGATGACGCTCAGATTGAGGAGGATGGGCGCGCCGGCCGCCGCCGCGAAGCGTCCATTGGCGTTCAGCACCGCCGAGACGAGCGTCACGATGGTGATGAACAGCAGATACGGGAAGGTGATCCGCGTCAGCGCCACGGTGAGCTGGAACTTCTCGGGATCGTCGGCGAAGCCGGGGGCGAGCACCGCCACGACCTGCGGCATGAAGGCCAGCGCCGCCAGGGTGAAGGCCGCCAGGGTCAGGGTGAGCAGCGTCAGGATCCGGCCGGCCAGGCTGCGCGCCGCATCGACGCCGCGGCTTTCCAGCGCGCCCGAATAACTCGGCACGAAGGCGGAGTTGAACGCGCCCTCGCCGAAGATGGTGCGGAAATGGTTCGGCAGCCTCTGCGCCACGAAAAAGGCGTCCGAGGCCAGGCCCGCGCCCATGACGGCCGCGATGATCATGTCCCGGAGCGCGCCGGTGACGCGCGACAGCAGCGTGAAGCCGCCGACCGACAGAATGCTCTTGTACATGCTCAACCGGTCATCGGGTCAGGCCCTGCGCCGGTCGACGCCGACCGGGCGCGTGGGCGTCGCCATGGCCTGGGGTTCCTCGAAGCCGACCTGGTCGCCGACGATGTAGAGGGGGCGGCGCTTCACCTCCGCGAAGATGCGGCCGATATATTCGCCGATCACGCCCAGCGAGATGAGCTGCACGCCGGCCAGAAAGGTGACGGACACGATCAGCGACGCGTAGCCGGGCACGTCCACACCGCTCATCATGGTCTGGACGAGGATCCAGATCGCGGTGATCAGCGAGAAGGCCGACACGCAGGCGCCCACATATGTCCAGAGCTTCAAGGGCAGGGTGGAGAAGGACGTGATGCCGTCGAAGGCGAAGCGGAACAGCTTGCGGGCGTTGAACTTGCTGACGCCGTGCACCCGCTCCGCCACCTCGAAGGGCACGCCGATCGACGGGAACCCGATCCAGGCGTAGAGGCCCTTGGAGAAGCGCGCGCGCTCGCCCATCTGGCGCAGCGCGTCCACCGCCCGGCGGTCGAGAAGCCGGAAGTCGCCGGCGCCCTCCGGCAGGGGCGTCTCGCCGAAGGCGTCGAACAGCCGGTAGAACAGGCGCGTGAACCACCGCCGCACGGGCCCGTCCGCCCGACGGTCGGTGCGCTGGCCGTACACCATGGCGTAGCCCTCGCGCCATTTCTGCACGAAGGTCGCGATCATCTCGGGCGGATGCTGCAGGTCGGCGTCCATGATGACGGTCGCCTGGCCTCGCGCATGGTCCAGCCCCGCCGCGATGGCGATCTCCTTGCCGAAATTGCGGCTGAAGGCGACGGCGCGCAGGCGCGGGTCGGCGGCGTTGAGGCTGCGGATGCGCGCGAGCGTGTCGTCGCGCGAGCCGTCGTCGATGAAGACCATCTCCCAGGACGCGGTGACGCCGTCCAGGACGGGGCGCAGGCGCGCGACCAGCGCGTCCACATTGGCGGCCTCGTTGTACACGGGGACCACGATGGAGAGCTCGGGGGCGGCGTCGGTCACGTGCGTTGTCTCTGGTCGGCGCGGGCGGTGCGCCGCATGTGCTATGTCTGCGAAAAGAGCCGACATTGCGCCGGCGCGCAAGCCGCGCGCCCCGGCGAGGACCAGCCCGGACCCGATGCCCTCCTACCGACAGTCCGACCGCCCCGCCGCGTTCGCCCTCGTGGCCGACGATTACGCCCTCACCGAGGGCGTGAGCCGGTCCATTCTCGACCTGATCGAGCGCGGCCGCCTCACCGGAACCGGGGCGATGACCAACCGCCCGGCCTGGAAGGCCCTGGCCGGCGAGCTGCGCGGCCATGATGGACGCATCGACGCCGGGCTGCACGTGAATTTGACGCTGGGCCAGCCCCTCGGCGCGATGCCGAAGCTGTGCGGCGGCGGCGCGCTGCCGTCCCTGTCGACGCTGGCCGCGAGGGCGTTCTCCGGCCGTCTCGACAAGGCCGAGCTGCAAGCCGAGATCCTGCGCCAGGTCGACGCCTTCGCGGACGCGTTCGGGCGCCTGCCGGACTATGTGGACGGCCATCAGCACGTTCACGTGCTGCCGGTGATTCGGGCCGCCCTGTTCGGCGCCGTCGCGGCGCGGTGGCCCGGCGAGCCCCCCATCGTCCGCAACCCGTTCGACACGCCGGGCGCGATCCTCGCCCGCGGCGTCGCCGCGCCGAAGGCCTTGGCGATCGCCGCGCTGGCGCTCGGCTTCGGCCGCCAGCTGGACGCGCGGGGCATCGCCTCCAATCGAGGGTTCTCGGGCGTGAGCCCGTTCGATCCGGACCAGGGCTACGGCGCGCAGTTCGCGCGCTTCCTGGTCGCCCCCGGCCCGGCCCATCTGGTGATGTGCCACCCGGGCTTCCCCGACGCCGAACTCGCGGGGCTGGACCCGGTCACCCTGACCCGTCGAATCGAACATGATTTCCTCGCCGGCGACGAGTTCCTTCATGTGCTGCGCGAGGCGGATCTTAAGCTTGAGCGGTTGAGCGTTGTCGCCAGATGATGATGATGAGGATTTAACCCTGCTTTTACGCTGCGGCCCTAACGTCGCGAGAGTTGATCCCGACTGGCCGCGAGTACAATTCGTGCAGCATCACGAGTGGCGCACATTCCACCGCTCCATCATTCTCGTGATTGCGAGCGTCGGTGCGCTCGTGCTGGCCCTGTGCGTGGCCTGCGCCTGCGTCCAGGGCGGCGGCGCCATCCGGTACGGCTTCGCGACGAAGCACGCCAATCTCATGCAGGTGATGGTCCCTATCATGGCGGCGGCCGTGGCGAAGGGCGACGCCGCGGCGCAGAACGCCGTGCTGGCGAGCCTGCCGGGCGACCCGGACGTGACATGGGCCGCGCTGGTCGACGCGCAGGGGCGCATCCTCGGCCGTTCGACCGCAAAAGGCGTGCGTGACGCCGCCCCCGACAACCGCATCGCCGCCCTCGCCGGCGCGTCCGCCGGCGCGGGCCCCTGGCGGTCCCAGACGGCGGAGGCGGCGGTCTATGGGGCGGACCTCTCGGCGGCGCGCGACGGGGCGAACGCCACGCTGCTGGTCGAGTTCTCCCATGAGCGGGCCGAGGCCCGGGTGCAGCGCATGCGCACGGTGGCGATGGTCATCGGCCTGATCGCCATCGCGGTCCTGTCCTGCGCGCTCGTGATCACCGTGATCCACCTCACCCGGCCCGTGCGGGACCTCGCGGTCACCACGCGCAGGCTCGCCGACGGGGACCTGAACGCCGCGGTGCCGGGGACCCAACTGCAGGGCGAGATCGGCGACATGGCGCGCGCCGTGCAGGTCTTCAAGGATCGCCTCCTGGAGCGCGCGACTTTGCAGATGCGCAGCGAGATGGACCGCAACGGCCAGGCCTCGCGACAGAACCGCATTGACACGCTGGTGGCGCAATTTCGCTCGGCCGTGCGCGAGGGCCTGTCGAGCGTGGCCGCCAACAGCGAGCAGATGACCTTCGCGGCCCGCACCATGACGGGCATCGCGGCGGAGTCGGCCAAGCGCGCCAAGACGGCCGCCAAGGCGGCCCGGGACGCCTCCGAGAGCGTCCGCACCGTGGCCCGCGCCTCCGACGAGCTGTCCTCCGCCATCACCGAGATCGAGTCGCAGGTCAGCAAGGCGCGGCAGGTCGTGTTCGACGCGGCGAGCACCACCCGGGCGACCACCTCCACGGTGCAGAGCCTCGCCGGCAAGGCCCAGGACATCGGCGAGGTCGTCAGCCTGATCCAGGCGATCGCCGCCCAGACGAACCTGCTCGCCCTCAACGCCACGATCGAGGCGGCGCGCGCGGGCGAGTCGGGCAGGGGCTTCGCGGTGGTGGCGTCCGAGGTGAAGAACCTGGCCGGGCAGACCGCCCGGGCGACGGAGCGCATCTCCGAGCAGGTCGGCGCCATCCAGGGCGCGACGGCCTCCGCCGTGGACGCCATCGAGGCGATCTCGCGCCTGATGGAGGAGGTCGAGGGCTTCACCTCCGGGATCGCGCACGCCGTCGAGCAGCAGGCCTCCGCCACCGGCGAGATCGCCACGGGCGTGTCCCGCGCCGCCGTCGGCACCGAAAGCGCCGCGCGCGACATGAAGGAGCTGGACGCCGTGGTGGGCGAGACCGACCAGTCGGCCGCGCAGGTCAACCAGTCGGCCATGGACGTGGCTGAGCAGTCGCGCCGGCTGCACGCCACGGTCGACCTGTTCCTGGAGTCCGTGTCGCGCGCCTGAAGCGCCGCGCCACGCAAAACGGGGCCCTGAGGCCCCGTTCGCTGACGTCAAGACCGCTCCGGCTTACCGGGCCGCCTTGGAATAGAGCTCCTCGACATACTCCCAGTTCACCAGGTTGTCGATGAAGGCCTTGAGGTAGTCGGGGCGGCGGTTGCGGTAGTCGATGTAGTAGGAGTGCTCCCACACGTCGACGCCCAGGATCGGCGTCGCGCCGTGCACCAGCGGGCTCTCGCCGTTCGGGGTCTTCTGGACGACGACCTTGCCGTCCTTGACGGCGAACCACGCCCAGCCCGATCCGAACTGCGTCGTGCCGGCGGCGATGAACTCTTCCTTGGCCTTGTCGACCGAGCCGAAGCCGTCGACCAGCGCCTTCTCGACCGAGCCCGGGATGGATCCGCCGCCATTCGGCTTCATCCACTTCCAGAAGTGCATGTGGTTGTAGTGTTGGCCGGCGTTGTTGAAGAGACCCTGGTTCTTCCCGAACGATCCCTTGACGATCTCCTCGAGCGACTTGCCCTCGAATTCCGTGCCCTTCAGCAGATTGTTGCCGTTGTTCACATAGGCGAGGTGATGCTTGTCGTGGTGGTACTCGAGCGTCTCCTTGGACATGTAGGGCTGCAGCGCGTCGTGCGAATAGGGCAGATCCGGCAGGCTGAACGACATGGTGCAATCTCCTCGAAGTTTTATCCCGAACGGGGGCGACGCGGACGTTGACGCGCCGAGAGGCGGGGAACTTAGGCTGCTTTCGGCCTCGCTGGGAAGCGGGATTCGTCGGGGCGGAAGGCCGTCCCCGCCGGGATCCCACGCCCGGCCGTCGCGGAAAAGCGCCTGTCCCTGAGAGGAAGAAGTGGGGCGCGCTTGCGTTCCTTCAACCGGTCGGCGCAAGGGCCGGTCAGCCCTGGAGTTGACAGGAGGTGACCTGTTGTCGAGTGTCACGACGAGAAAGCGCGGACCCTCGCGTTTATTGCCGGATCAACCATGACCGCCCTGTTGTACTGCGTCGCCGCGCTGCTCATTCTCGCCGGAGCCGCAGCCGGCCTTTACGGGGCCGACAATATCCGCGCCGAGAGCGGTTCCGCCTGGCTGCAGACCGGCGGCGCGCTGTTCGCCATCGGCTTCGTGGTGCTGGGCCTCGCCTCGGCGGTTCGCGAGCTGAAGCGCATCCGCCGCGCCCTGACCGAGATCAGCGACGAGCCCGAAACCGCGGCCCCGCAGACGCGCCTGCCCGAACCGCCGGCCGTGGCCCCGGCGGTCGTCGCGGCCGAGGTCGCCCCGGAGCCGGACCGCGACGCCGAACGCTCCGACGACAAGGGCGAGGCCCCGGAGCCGAAGGCGCCCGTGACGGCGGCGCCCGTCGTCGCCCCGGCCGTCGAGCGGATCGGGACCGCCACGCGGTCCGACGCCGGCGCCCATGGCCTCAGCCCCGAACGGGACGCGCCGCCCCCGCCGGAGCAGCGCCGCCACGAGCCCGAGCCCGAGGCCGAGCCGGAGCATGAGCCGGAGCCCGAGCCCGTCCCGGCGGCTCCCCCGGCGCCTCCGACCGTCGTGGCGACCTACACGTCCGGCGGCGTCAACTACTTCATGTATTCCAACGGCTGCATCGAGGCCGAGCTCGAGAAGGGCCGGTACCGGTTCAACTCCATGGCCGAGTTGCGGACCTATGTGGAGACGGGCGAGGGCGGGACGCTGATCGCGCCCGCCTCCGGCTCGCCTGCGCCCGCCGCCACGTCGGCGGCGTCGTAGGTCGACGCCGCCCGAGGATCGCGTCAGGCCGTCAGCAGGCCCTGCACGGCCCCGACCGCGAAGGCGTAGCTCTGCGCCACTTCCTGCAGGCGGTCGAAGCGGCCGGACGCGCCGCCATGCCCGGAATCCATGTCGATGCGCAGCACGAAGGGCCCGCTGCCCTTCGCGGCGCTCTCGCGCAGGCGCGCCACCCATTTGGCGGGCTCCCAATAGGTCACTCGCGGATCCGTGAGGCCGCCGACCGCCAGGATGGCGGGGTAGCGCTGGGCGCTCACCTGGTCGACCGGCGAGTAGGACAGGATGGCGTCGAAGGCCTCAACGCTCTCGATGGGGTTGCCCCATTCGGGCCATTCCGGCGGCGTCAGCGGCAGTGTGGCGTCGAGCATCGTGGTCAGCACGTCGACGAAGGGCACCTCGGCGACGACGGCCGCGAACAGGTCCGGCGCCATGTTGGCGACCGCCCCCATCAGCATGCCGCCGGCGCTGCGGCCCTGGGCGACGATGCGCCCCGGCGCGGTCAGCCCGGCGTCGCACAGCGCCTGCGCGGCGGCGATGAAGTCGGTGAAGGTGTTGGTCTTGTGCTCGCGCTTGCCGGACAGGTACCAGCGCCAGCCCTTCTCGGTCCCGCCGCGCACATGCGCGATCGCGTAAACGAAGCCGCGGTCGACGAGCGACAGGCACTCGGTGTCGAAGTCGGCCGGCATCGAAATGCCATAGGCGCCGTAGCCGTAGAGCAGGCAAGGGGAGGGGCCCTGCGGGCGGTCCGCCCGGTAGACGACCGAGACCGGGACGGTCTCGCCGTCCGGCGCCGTGGCGAACAGCCGGCGCGTGACGTAGTCGGCCGGGTCATGGCCGGACGGCACCTCCTGGCGCTTCAGAAGGCGGCGCGTCCGGGCGGCCATGTCGTAGTCGTAGGTCTCGGCCGGGGTCGTCATCGACGAGTAGACGAAGCGCAGCGCCGGCGCATCGAACTCGTATCCGGGCTGCGCGCGAACCGAATAGGCCTCCTCGTCGAACGCGATCGCATGCTCCTCGCCGGTGTCGGCCGCGCGGACGACGATGCGCGGATGCGCGTCCTGCCGCTCGGTGCGGACCAGAAAGTCGCGAAACGGCGCCATGGACAGGATCATCACGCCGGGGCGGTGCGGAACGAGGTCCGTCCAGTTGCGGCGGCCGGGCGCGTCGAGGGGCGCGGTGACGAGCTTGAAGTCCTCCGCGCCGTCGGCGTTGGTGAGGATCACGAAGCGGTCGCCGGCGTGCTCCACCTCGTAGCGCAACTCGGTCTGGCGGGGCTCCACCAGGCGGGGCGGCGCGGCCAGGTCGGCGCGGTCCAGGACGTGGACCTCCGTCGTCTCGTGGTCGCTGATCTCGATGAAGGCGAACCGGCCGGAGCGGCTTTCGCCGATATTCACGAACCAGCCGTCCTCGGCTTCCTCATAGACCAGGACGTCGCTCGCGACAGGCTCGCCCAGGCGGTGCAGATAGACGTGCTTCGGCCGGTGGTTCGGATCGAGCTTCACGTAGAGGAAGCTGCGGCCGTCCGCGGCCCAGACCACCTCGCCGGTGGCGCCCTCGACGATGTCGGGCAGGTCCTGCAGGGCGGCGGCGTCGCGCACCCGGATGGTGAAGAACTCGGACCCGGCGTCGTCGCTGCTCCAGGCGAGGAGGGCATGGTCGTCGGCGTGGCGGCGCTGGCCCAGCCGGTAGAACGGCTTGCCGGCCGCGAGGGCCTCTCCGTCCAGCAGGACGCTCTCGTCGCCTCCGGCGCTCGGCTTGCGGCAGACCAGCGGGTGCTGCCCGCCGGCGCGGTAGCGCGTGTAGTAGCTGAACGGGCCGTCCGGCGCCGGCACGGACGAGTCGTCCTCCTTGAGGCGGGCCCGCATCTCGGCCGCGATCCGGGCGTGAAGCTCGCCGACGCGGCCGATCACGGTCGCCCCATAGGCGTTCTCGGCTTCGAGATGTCGCCGGATGTCGGCGGGCAGCACGGAGGGATCGCGCAGGACCTCCTGCCAGTTGTCGGCCTTCAGCCACGCATAGGGATCCACGATCGTCCGCCCATGCGCGGTCGTGACGGCGTCGCGCCGGGGCGCGAGAGGGGGCGTGGGCCGCATGTCGTCGGATGGCGTCGTCATGGCGTTGGTCTCGTCTGGTGTGGGGCCGGGCGGCTTCGGACGCGCCGGCTCTGCGGCCGAGGTCGTGGACGCCGGAGTGGAACAGGTCCGGCTGGTTGTATTTTTACGCGAGTGGTCACGCTATTGCCCGTATTCCGGGATGCAACATGGGGGTGAGGCGAAAGTACACATGTGGAATCTACATGGGGGGTCGTAGAGCTTCCCTTTTTCGTTGCATGCGTTGACAACGTGGCCTAGACCGTCGGCGAGTTGAAGACGTCGCTTGAGCTGAGCCTTTCGAGAATCGGGCAACCGACCGGGCGAGGCGGATCGTGAAGTGGACGGCGAAGCTTCCGCAGAGGAGCGTCCGCCGGCCTTCCATGACCATGCCAGGACCGGAAGTCCGACTGGCCGAGAGGGGGATCTATAAGCACATGACAGAAGAGAAGACAGCTTCGAACTATCTCGAACTCGCTGCCGATATCGTCGCAGCCTATGTCAGCAACAACGCCGTGACCGTGGCGGAGATGCCGGGCCTCATCGGCGACGTGCACCGCGCGCTCTTGGCTCTCGCGACGGGCGTGGCGGAGACCGCGGTCGAGGCGCCCAAGCCCGCCGTGTCGGTGAAGAAGTCGATCACGCCGGACTTCATCGTCTGCCTCGAGGATGGGAAAAAGTTCAAGTCGCTCAAGCGGCACCTGCGCACGCAATACGGGATGTCTCCCGAGGACTATCGCGAGAAGTGGGGCCTGCCGGCCGACTATCCCATGGTGGCGCCGAACTACGCCGCCGCCCGGTCCGACCTCGCCAAGCAGATGGGTCTCGGCCAGCAGCGCCGCAAGCGCAAGCCGGCGGCCGGCAAGTAGGCCGGGTCCCGGCCGTTCGCGCGGAGCGCCGGACGCATCGCGGTCCGGCTCCCCGCCGGGTCATGGCCCTGAGCCGGGTCATGGCCCTGAGCCGGGTCATGGCCGATGGCCGCGCAGGGCCGCCAGCCCTGCGGTTTCAGCCTTGTAGGCCTGCATCAACCCGATGTGGCGGTTGATGTCGTAGGTCCAGTGGCCGGCGCGGCCGAGAGCGCGCTCGGCCCTGAGTTCGCGCGCCAGAAGCGCCACGATGCGACGCGTCCGCGCCGGCTCCGCCTCCGGGGCGGACCCCAGTCCGACCGGCACCAACCGTACAGCATCCGCCCGCGCTCGTAAAAGCGCGCGCCGGCCTCCACGGCCTCGTGCGCGGATCGCGCCGCCCTCATGCCGATCCCGGCTGATTTCGCTCTCATCCGTCTCTCCCGTCTCGGCCGACGCAGCTCCGCTTGCGCGCCGGCTCATGGGAGAATATAAGAATAAAAACCTCAGTCAAACCACATGCGAGGACAACATGCCTTCAAAGCCGTCCGCCGTCTCCGGCGCGCGGGCCTCCGGCCCGCTCAGGCTCCTGGCCAAGCTCGCGGCCCTGCCGGACGGCAGTCCGGCCTCGGCGCTCGCCTCCCTGGCCGCCCATGCGGATGCGCTGGTCCGGTCGGACCTGGCGTGCTGGACGGGGCGGGGGGACGATCGCCGGCTGCGGCTCAGCACGGCGGGCGCGGCGTTCCTGCGGCGCCGTCAGGCCGCGCCCGAGCACGCGTTCCTGGCCCAGCACCGGCCGCTGAGCGCGCGCGCGGTCGAGATCGACGGGCGCGAGGCCCCGGTCGTCATGGACGACGCCGAGAGCCCGCTCGCCTGGCTGCGCCGGCGCACGGGCAAGGACGGCCGCCCCTTGCTGGACGATGCGCGCTACGCCGCCGGGGAGCGCTTCCGCGCCGACCTGACGCTCGGCATGGTGCTGCCCCGCGTCACGGCGAGCTGGAGCGCCGGCCCGACAGGCGGGCGCCGCGGCGCCGGGGTGGAGCACGTCACGGATCTCGCATTGGCCGCGCGCCAGCGATGCGACCATGCGGCCCGCTCGCTCGGCGCCGAGATGGCGGCGCTGCTGATCGACGTCTGCGGGTTCCTCAAGGGTCTCGAGGAGGTCGAGCGGGAGAGGGGCTGGCCGGCGCGCTCCGCCAAGGTCGTCCTCGCGGTGGCGCTGGGCCGCCTGGCCGAGCATTACGGGCTCGCCGTGGAGGCCGTCGGTCCGGCGCGCTCGACGGGCGTCCGGATGTGGGGGGCGGCGGACTATCGCCCGACTTTGGCCGAGTGAGCCTCAGGCCGAGGCGAGGGCATGCCGGGCGTCCGCCTTGATGCGCTCGATCATGGAGCGCACGCCGTTGGAGCGCTGCGGCGTGATGTGGGCGGACAGGCCGAGCCGCTCGAAGACCGGCTGGGCGTCCAGCGCCAGCACCTCGCTGGGCCGATGGTCCGAGAAGATCGCCAGCGTCAGCGCCACGAGGCCGCGCACGATGTGGGCGTCGCTGTCGCCGCGGAAATGCAGCAGCGGCTCCCCGTCGGCCGCGGTCCGGGACGAGGCCTCGAGCCAGACCTGGCTGGCGCAGCCGCGCACCTTGTTGGCGTCCGTATGCGCCTCGGGAGGCAGCGGCTCCAGCGTGCGGCCGAGCTCGATGAGATACCGGTACCGGTCGTCCCAGTCGTCCAGCAGCTCGAAGGTCTCGATGATCTCGTCGATGGTCGCGTTCATGTCCGCCGGGCCCTTGCGTTCCTCACGCATATAGAGGCGACGGGCCGAAAGCGACAGCGAAGGCTGCGGCTTATGGGAGCGGCGAGGGCGTGCGCCGGGCGTCGCGCCGGCGCGCGGCCGGCGGCGCTTCGTCCCCATGCGGGGCGTCGCCGCCCATGAGGGCGGACGCCGCCGCCTGGGCGGCCACGCCCGTCAGAGCGCAGCCCTCCCTGTCCCTGACGCAGCGCTCCACCGCGGCGCCGACGGCCCTCTCGGCCTGCGCGGCCAGGCGATTCCTGGCGGCGGCGGCGATCTCGGCCACGGGCGGATCCGCCTCGCGCAGAGGAGAAAGAGCGTAGATGACGCCCACGGCGACGATGGTCCTGAGCACGAGACCCATGGGGCGTGTCCTGATTGCAGCGCCCGCATGCTGGCGCACGCACCCTTAAGGCCGGGCTAAGCGCCCGGCCCGCCGCGGCAACGGCTCGTTCATCATGTCGGACGGAACCCGGCGCATGACGGGTCCGCAATGGGCGCCGGCGGCGGTTTGACGCCGCATTTAGCGTTCGCTTAAGGCGGGGCTGCGAAGCTCCGCTCGTGTTGAATGGCGCGTGTGCAGGCGCCCGAGGCGAGTTGCGTATGCGTTGGCCCACCGCAGCGATCGGCAAGCAGCTCGGCGAACTGGTTCACGCCAGCGCCGACGCCGAGCCCCTGGCGCGGCAGCGGCACGCCTGGTTCATCGGCTCGCGCCTGTTCATGGGCGCGGTCGGCCTCGCCTCCGTGCCGCTCATGCTGGCGATGTCCGGCATGGTCAGCCTGACGGCGATCGTCGGCGTGATCAGCCTCGCCTTCCAGGCCGTCACCGCGGTGGTCGCGTCCAGGACCGGCCACCTCCACAACGCGCATGTCACCTCCATCGGCGTCGCCGCCGCCACCGTCCTGTTGATGGCCGGCCTGGGCGACGGGCCGACCTCGCCCGTGCTGGCGGGACTGCCGCTCCTGGTGCTCGAGGCGGCCATGATCGGCCGCATCCGCGAGATCCGCTACGCCGCCGGCCTGGCCATGGCGACGCTCTGCGCCGTCTTCCTCATGGAGATCCGCAGCCCCGAGGCCAGCTCGGCCGTGGCCGCCCCGCTCACCCTCGCCATCCAGACCTCCATCCTGGCCTTCGCGCTGTGCATCGCCCTCCTGACCCAGCGCGAGATGCGCGCCCGGGTGGTGCGCGAGCGGCGCCTGACGGCCCAGAACCGCCTGCTGGTGGACGGCTTCGGCGATCTGGTGACCCGGCACGACGCCCAGGGATCGGTGTTCTATGCCGGCCCGTCGGCTCACGCCCTGCTGGGCGTCGCACCCTCCGCGCTGCACGGGCGCGGACTGTTCGAGCGCGTCCATGTGGCCGACCGCCCGCAATTCCTGATGGCCCTCGCCGACGCCGGCGCGGGCAGCGCCCTCAGCCGCGTGCAGGTGCGCATGCGCCACGGCGAGATCGAAGCCGGCGACAGGGCGGCCGCGCCGACCTTCACCTGGGTCGAGATCCGCTGCAGGAAGATCGAGGCCGACCAGGAGGCCTCGGAGGGCGCCGAGATCGTCTGCGTCATCCGCGACGTCTCGACCCAGCGCCAGAACGAGGCCGAGATCGATTCCGCCCGCGCGGCGGCCGAGGCCGCGTCAGCCCTCAAGGACCGCTTCCTCGCCACCGTGAGCCACGAGCTGCGGACCCCGCTGAACGCCATCATCGGCTTTTCCGAGATGCTGGCCGACGAGAGCCTCGTCCCCTCCGGCGACCAGCGCCAGCGCGACTACGCCCGCATCATCCATGTGTCGGGCGATCACCTCCTCAGCGTCGTCAACACGCTGCTGGACATGTCCAAGATCGACGCCGGGACGCTGAGCATCCAGACAGAGCCGTTCGACGTCGCCCGCCTGGTGGAGGTCTCCGTCGAGATGCTGCGCCTCAAGGCGGAGCAGTCGCAGGTGGCGCTCGAGGTGACGGTCGATCCCGACCTGCCGGCGCTCGTGGCGGACCGGCGGGCCTGCAAGCAGATCCTCATCAACCTGCTGTCCAACGCCATCAAGTTCACGCCCCGCGGCGGGCGCGTGACGCTTGACGTCCGCCGCGAAGGGGACATCATCGCCTTCGCCGTGCAGGACACCGGCATCGGCATCGCGTCCGAAGACTTGCCCCGGCTGGGCGAGCCGTTCTTCCAGGCCCGCGCCAGCTACGACCGGCCCTATGAGGGCACGGGGCTCGGCCTGTCGGTCGTGCGCGGTCTGGTGGGCCTGCATTTCGGCTCGATGCAGATCGAGAGCGCCGTCGGCGTCGGCACGCGCGTGGTGGTCCGGCTGGGCCTCGACAGCCGCGTCAGGCTCAGCCCGGGGACGCCGGGCAAGCCCGACGCCAAGGTCGCCAGCATCGGTCCGCGCGACCGTCCCGCGCCCGCGGCGATCGCCATCAAGAGTCTCTCGGCCCTCAGCCAGACGGTGAAGAAAAGTGCCTGAAGTCCTCGCCCGCACCGACCACGATTTCGTGCTGAGCCAGGAGCGCCGCCCCCGGCGCGCCTCCCGGGCGAAGCGCAAGCCCGCGCGGGCGGCCTGGATCAGGGCGATGTTCCGCAACCCCGGCGCGACGGCGGTGGGGGCAGCCGGCGCGGCCGTGGCGGTCGGCATCGTCATCAACGCGCTGGCCTTCCAGAACGCGCCCCATCCGGCGCCCATGTTCGGACGTCCGCTCGGCGAGACGGTGAAGCTGTCCGGCATCCCGACCGTGCTGCCGCCCTCCCGCCCGGCCGACCTCTCGGCCGCGACGCCGGCCTCGCCCGCGTCGCCGGCCGAGACTCCCCGCGATGCGGCGAGGGCGCAAAAGGCCTCGCTGACGCCGGCCTCCTCCAGCCAGCCCTCCGGCCCGGCGCGGGACGCCATCGGCGACATCCTGAAGACGGGATCGACCGTCTCCGAGCCGAGCCGCGCCGTGCTGTCGGCCCAGAAGGCGCTGAACAAGCTCGGCTACGGGCCGGTGAAGACCGACGGCGTGTTCGGCTCCGGCACCCGCCAGGCGATCGAGAAGTTCGAGCGGGACCGCAAGCTCCCGCCCACCGGCGAGGTCTCCGGCCGCACCGCCCGCGAGCTCGCCGCCGCGGCCGGCCCTTTGGCCGAGTGACGCGGTGAGGCTGCGCTCGGATATCTTCGTCGCAGCCTATATCCGCCGCTGCGCCGTCGAGGGCGCGCCCGCCGTGCTGCGCCGGCGCGGCTCCGCCGAGGCGGGCGCCATCTTCGTCAAGGTCGACCGGCTGGACGGCTCATGCGCCCTCTACGGGCCGGCGCCGCAGAGCGCCTTTTCGGAAGACGACCTGGAACGGCGCTTCGTGCGGCTGCACCAGTCCGCCACCATCCCCGTCCTGGACGCGGAGGAGCGGCTGGCGCGCGAGCAGCGCTTCGACACGGACCTGTGGATCGTGGAGGTCGAGGACCGCGCGGGCCTGTCCCGCCTGGACGAGGTCCCGGCCTAGCGCCCCGGCTAGCCCGCCCGGCGGCCGGCTTGCGTCGTCGAGGCCGCCAGGGCGGCGGCGCTGCGGTGAGGGGCTTCCGACTGGTCGGTCTGGGGCACGTGCGATCCCGTGCGCGGCCGGGCCGGGCCGGCGCCCAGCATGGCGGACACGAGCCGTTCGGCCGCGGGGGGCGACACCCTGCGGAACAGGTCCACGAGGGCGTGCACGCGCTCGGACGATTGCCCGATCAGGGGGTCGCGGAACATGAAGATGCGCGTCGCGACCTCGTCGCTGAAGCCGAGCGAGAGGAGCGCCAGCGCCAGCGCCTCGCCGGAGCGGTCCGCCAGGATCTTCTGCGACTTGGCCACGGACGCGCCGAGGCCCAGCGCCAGCACGGTGGCGAAGGATTCGGCGTCGCCATACATGGCGGCCGTCTCCATCGGGGCGACCAACTCCTGCGGGGCGATGCGCTGCGAGCGCGCGCGGCCGGACAGCGCGACGAGCCGCTCCACCTCGTCGATGATCTTCAGGCGCTCGGCCTTGTTGGCCGCCAGATACAGCACGGCGCGTTCGGCGCCGTTCAGGTCGCCGCGCGACAGCAGCGCCTTGGCGATCGCGTCCTCGTCGCGGGCGCGGTCCAGCAGCAGGTCCATGACGTCGGCCGGCAGCGCCAGGGAGGTGTTGGCGGCCAGGGTGACGTCGATCAGCGGGTCTTCGCGGCCGAGCAGGAGGCGCACCAGGTCCGGATCGATCTCGGCGCGGGCCGCGACGGCGGCCGCCATGACGCGATCGCCCACCGCGGCCTGCTCGATCAGGACGCCGGCCGGCAGCCAGCGGGCGTCGGCGAGCAGGATGCGGGCGGAATCGTCGCCGCGCGACAGGAAGGCCGCGCCGACTTCGACCGGCGTATGGGCGTAGCCCGCGAGCTTGCAGGCGACCACCAGGGCGGTGTCGCCGTCCACCTGCTGGACGAGCGTGCTGGCGATCTCGCGGAACTGGGCCGCCTCGTCGGTCGTGTGGGCCGGGGTCGACAGATAAAGGTCCGTCAGCACGCGCAGCAGGACGGGCTTCATGTCGAGCCCTTCCTCGCGCGCGATCGCCAGCAGCCCATGCAGTTCAGGCGGGGTGATATGGGTCATGGTCAGGCAGGCTCGCATGGGCTGGAATGGGCGCAGGCGAGGCTAGTCGCGCGCCCGTTAGCGCCGCGTTAACGCTGTCGGGAACCTTTGGCTGCGCCAGGGCGATGCAAGGGATCCAACGTGTCAAAATGCACATTCTGGATACCGGGAATGCTGTTGAATGCTGATCGTAAGAGACCGTTAACCAAGGTTCGCTTTCCTGAGCGCGCGGCGATGATCGCGGGTTACGGGCAGGAGGAGGGTGTGATGGGTCGCGTGCTGTCTTTCCAGGCTCCTGCGCGTTCGACGCGGCGGATCGAGCCGTCGATCGGGCCGAGGGGCCAGATCCTCTTCTTCACGGGCGTGCGCTACGAGCGGCATCCCGAGGAGCCGAAGCGCCCCGCCGCCGGCGGCCGCCGGCAGAGGCGCAGCCGCGGCGCCTGAAACGGATCACCATGGGCCGCATCCTTTCGCCGCGCCGACCCCTGCGCGGCCCTGGCGTGGCGGCCGCCTTCGCGGGCCTGCTCCTGGCCGGCTGCTCCGAGACCGGCGATTTCGGACGGCCCAAGCCCACGTTCTGGAGCGAAACGATCGCGCCGCTGGCCGGGCAGGGCGCGGCGACGCAGCGGGGCGAGCCTGTGTCCCCCGCCTTGCTGACCGACGACGAGCAGGAGCTTCGCAGCCGCGCCTACCGGTTCCTGACGCCCGCCCGGGAACGCTCGGCCTTCGACCGGCAGCTGGCGGACCTCGCCTTCCGGCGCATCCAGCCCCGGGAATACGGGCTGACCGCCGAATCCGCCTATTACGAGGCGCTCCTGGCCGCGCCTGACGTCTCCCCGCGGTCGCGCTACCAGCGGCTGCGCGAGGACATGGAGAGCGACCGGCTGCTGGTCACCCCCTTCGCGGCGCTGGCCTGCCGGGTGGCCGCGATGGACGCCGTCCGGGCCAAGGCGCTGGCCGCCATTCCGCCGGGCGACGTCGAGACGCGCTACGCCGCCGGGGCCCGCATCGCCGAGAACGAAGCGCTCACGGCGTGGGTGGAGATCGGCCTGCAGAGCCGCCTGCGCGCCTATCGGTTCGCGCTGGACCGCCTCGTGGTGACGAGCCCCGACAAGGACGCGATCCGCTCGGAACGCGTGCTGGAGGCCTTCGAGGGCTATCGCGGCATGGCGTCCCGCTGCGCCCAGGCGCGCGGCGGGATCATCGTCACGCCGGGCGGAGACGCCGCGGGCGGCGCCCGCTTCCTGCCGCGCTCCGATCCCAGGCCGGTCGTGGCGAAGCCCTGATCGGGCCCGGGAGGCTCAGCGCTTGGCGGGCGGCTTCACCGGCTCCGGCCGGCATTGCGCGCCGGCGACGAGGGCCGCGGCGTCCGCCGCCAGCCCGGGCTCCGGGGCCAGCGCCCGGAAGGTGATGAAGCCGGTCGCCTCGGGCGAGACCAGGCGAAGCTCGCGCACCGGCTCGTCCTCGGGATCGTTGGCCTGGATGGCTTCGAGCTGCGGCTGCGTGGTGACCAGCACCTCGATCTGGCCGCGCACGGCGCTGCGGTCGGTCAGGGCGTAGAAGACGCCGCCCGTCGCCCTGTGGAAGCCGAGCGAGAGGAAGAGTTCGCCGGCGTTGGCCTGGATGCGCACCGGGCCGGACGAGAGGTCGTAGCGGCAGACCGCCATCGCGGTGGCGGGATCGCGATAGGGCAGGCCCGAGGGCCCGGCGGCGGCGGCGGGCAGCGGCGTCACGACATGGCGCCCGGCGAACTGCGCCAGCCGGGCGTCGGCGTTGTTGGCCGCGAAGCTCGGAATCGCCAGCATAGAGCCCAGATGCACGATGGCGGCGAGCACGAGCCCGAGGACCGCCAGATAGGACCATCGCCTCAAAGTCGCGCTCATGAGCATCCGACCTGTTCGATGCGCGGCGCGGTGGCGGGATCGATCACCCGCGAGGTGACGCTCACGGGCGTGTCGTAGAGCCTCATCACGAGGTCGAAGCGGCCGGCGCCGGTCACGGGCAGCCATGCCCCGGGGCGCGCCTCGCGGGCGACCTCGATCGCGAACTGGCCGTTCTGCCCGCGCACGATCTCCGCCGAGGTGAAGCCGTAGCGCCCGGCCGGGTTGTCGATGAGCTGGCCGTTGGGCGTCTGCGCCGTGATGGTCCAGTAGCGCGCCTGCGGGGCCCTGCCGACGACCCGGTAAGCGCATTGCGCCAGGAGCGGCCGGCCGGCGCTGTCGCGGCGCGCTGTGAAGACGAGGCCTTCGCCGAGCCCCAGCGGCGTCTCGCCGTTGCGGGCCACGGAGGCGCGGGTGTAGGGGTCGGCGTCGAGCGCGCCGGTGCGGGGCCACGCCGTCCACGGTCCCGCCTCCACGGCGCCGAAGACGACGTTGCGCGAGACGGAATAGTAGGTCGCGCCGAGGCCGACGCCGAGCCCGATCGCGAGCACGGCGAGGAACCCGCCGAGCGCTGACCGGCGGCGGGGCGGCGCGGCCGCCCGCGGGGCCGCATAGGGAAGCACGAAGTCGCTCACCGGGAGCCCTTTACTGGAGAGCCATCCGGCCGCCAACGCTCCGCACGGCGCCGAACAGGTTCGTCTCCGCCGCCGGCTCCAGGAAGGCCGAGGGGCCGCGCCGGGTCACGATCGACTTCATCATGGAATCGATCCCCCCGATGGCGTCAAGCGCGCGCGGGTTCAGGACGGCGGGCCGCTGCGGCGAGGCCGCCACCTCGAACCCCTTCGCTCCCGACGCGCTCGCCACCGCATCCTTGCCGCCAGGCGTGGTCGGGACGCCGGGGATCGGCTTCAATTCGACGCTCTGGTGGGCGGGCGCCATCATCTCGTGCCAGGTCATGGCCGGCAGCGAGCCGCCGGTCATCTTGTTGGTCGACTGGTAGTCGTCGTTGCCGAACCAGACGCCGGCCACGAGGTTGCCGGTGAACCCGACGAACCACGCGTCGCGATACGCGTTCGTGGTGCCTGTCTTTCCGGCCACGCGGACGCCCGGGATCGCAGCCTTCTTGCCGGTGCCTTCCTCGACCACCTTCACCAGCATGCCGTTCATGTCGGCGATGACGTTGGGGTTGATGATCTGCTTGGGCGCGGGCATGTCGCGGTCGCGGCGGTAGATCATGTCGCCGCGCGAGTTGCGCACCTCCACGGCCGCGAAGGGATCCGCCTTCCTGCCGCCATTGGCGAACACCGCATAGGAGGCGGTCATGTCCAGCACCGTCACCTCGGCCGCGCCGATCGGCAGCGACACGGTGTCGACCAGCGGCGTGGTGAGGCCCATCAGGCGGCAGATGTCGATGATGCGGGCGCGCCCGTTCTTCGGGTTGCCGTCCCCGATCGCGATCGAGAGCCGCACCGGGATGGTGTTGATCGACTTCGCCAGCGCGGTCGCGAGTGGCATGGAGCCCGAGTAGGATCGGCCGTAATTGTTCGGGCACCAGTCGCCGATGCACAGGGGCGCGTCCGTCACGATCGTGGTCGGCTTGAACTTCCCGGTCAGCAGGGCCGCCGTGTAGACGAAGGGCTTGAAGGACGACCCCGGCTGGCGCAGCGCGTCCGTGGCGCGGTTGAACTGGCTGGCGCCGTAGTCGCGCCCGCCCACCATGGCGCGCACGCCGCCGTCCGGATCCATCACGACGGTGGCGGCCTGCTTGGCGTCGTAGCTGTCGCCATACTGGCGCAGCATGCTCTCGACCGCCGTCTCGGCCTGTTTCTGGATGGAGACGTCGAGGGCCGTCCGGACCGTCAGCACCCGGTCGCCGCCCAGCTTGCCGTCGTCCGACAGGTGCTTCAGCTCGTTGAAGGCCCAGTCGAGATAGAAGTCCGGGCTGGTCTCGCGCTTGCGGTCGACCGGCGTCGCGGGGTTGCGGCGGGCCGCGTAGACCTGGCCCTCGGTGAGGAAGCCGGCGTCCACCATGTTGGACAGCACGTCGGCGGCGCGGGCGCGCGCGGCCGGCAGGTTGTTGTGCGGCGCGTATTTGGTCGGCGCCTTGAACAGGCCGGCCAGCATGGCGGCCTCGGACAGGCTCACATCCTTGATGGACTTGCCGAAGTAGAACTCCGCGGCGGCCTGCGCCCCGAACGAGCCGCCGCCCATATAGGCGCGGTCGAGATAGAGCTTGAGGATCTGGCTCTTGGTGAGGTGGAACTCCAGCCACAGGGCCAGGAACGCCTCCTTGATCTTGCGCTCCAGCGACCGCTCGTTGGAGAGGAACAGGTTCTTGGCGAGCTGCTGGGTGAGCGACGAGCCGCCCTGCACCACGCCCGACGCGCGCGCGTTCACCGCGATGGCCCGCATGGTCCCGATCACGTCGATGCCGAAATGCTCGTAGAAGCGCCGGTCCTCGGTGGCCAGCACGGCCTTGAGGAAGTGGTCGGGGAACTCGTCCAGCGACACCGAATCGTCGTGCCGGATGCCGCGCCGCCCCACCTCGTTGCCGTAGCGGTCGAGGAAGGTGACCGCGAGGTCCTGCTTCTTCAGCCAGTCGTCGCCGCCCACCTCGCGGAACGCCGGGAGCGCGAGCGCCAGCATCACCAGCAGGCCGCCGACGCCCAGCGTCAGGCCTTCGCCCACGATCTCGACGCCGACGCGCTTGGCGCCCCGGACCTGGAACAGGTCCATGGCCTCCGCATAGCGCGCGTAGGCGGCCCCGAACCGGCGGCCGCTCTCGTTCAGCGAAAACGCCGTCCACGAATCGAAGGACTCGAACGCCCTGACGATCCGCTGCCACAGCGAGAGCTTGCCCTTGAACTCCACCACGCACCCTCGCGCCACCGACCGACCGGGCCCGTAACGCCCAGGCGCCCTTGTCCGATCCGTTTAATAGTCTATCAACCAAACCGCCCGCGCGCGAGATCGGTCGCCGGGCTCACTCGCCGCATGCGTGCGAACCTCGTCTCATGGTGAACGCCAAGGTTGTTGAACCCGATGGCTGAAGGCGAAAAGCCGGCAAGCGACCCGTTCTGGAGAACCGTCGCCCTCGAAGACATGACCACCGACCAGTGGGAGAGCCTCTGCGACGGCTGCGGACGCTGTTGCCTGGTGAAGCTCGAGGACGAGGACACTGGCCGCATCCACGCCACCGACATCGCCTGCCGGCTGTTCGACGCCGGCGCCTGCCGCTGCAAGGACTACGAGAACCGCACCGCGGTGGTGCCCGACTGCGTCGGCCTCACCCCCAAGGAGGTGCGCTCGCTGCCCTGGCTGCCGCCCACCTGCGGGTACCGGCTCGTGGCCGAGGGCAAGGACCTCGCCTGGTGGCACCCGCTCGTGTCCGGATCTCCCGAGACGGTGCGCGAGGCCGGCGTGTCCGTGGCCGGGAAAGTCTTCGGCGGCGAGGACGAAATCGCGCTGGAGGACGTCGTCGACCGCATCAAGGCCTGGCCCCTGCGCTGGCCCCGCAAGGCGCGCGAGCCGCGCTGAGCCAGGCGGGTCCTCAGACCCGGATGGTCAACATGGCCCTGTCATTTTTAGGAAAGTTCTCCTTGACAGCGTAACGCTTCCTAGGTAGAACTTGGTCATTCTCCAGAGTTGCGAGCGCCGGCCGCGGTTAACGACAGCCGGAGCGCCGACGATTTCAGTCGGTTCAGCATAGAGCGCGTCATTAGGAGTTTTCACCATGTCATTGCCCAAAGCCGCCCCTCACGCCACTCCTCCGTCCCGAAGCGCATCCCCTCCGGCCGAAACGTCCCAGCGCTCCGGCGCAGTCCGTCGCGTCGCGCCGGGCGACAGGTTCCGACGGCGCCGCGACGGCCTCGTGGCCCGGCTCTGGAGCGCCGTCGCCAGGCAGATCGAGGACGTCGAGCGCCGCAGCGCCGATCTCCCGGGCGCCGCCAATCCCGAGCGGGACGCCAAGGTCCTGGCGATCCTGTGCCGCGTCGTCCGCGAACTCGCCGAGGACGACGAGGCCGCCTTCAAAAGCAACGGGCGACGCCTGTCCGAGGAGTCCGCGCATGCCGTCCACGGTCCCGACCTCGAGGAGTTCCGAGACGACGTTGCTCGACGCCTTTCTCGCCTGCGAGAAGAGCGGAACGCTGCTGCAGGCGCTGCGCGGACTGAGCCCGGCTGAGGTCGAGCGCCTGAAATTCGACTGGGGCCTCTGGTCCCGACAGGACCAGAGGCCGCCGGCGCAGGCCCAGGGCGGCGGACCCTGGACGGTTTGGCTGATCCTCGGCGGCCGCGGCGCGGGCAAGACCCGCGCCGGGGCCGAATGGGTGAGGAGCGTGGCGTGCGGCCGGGGTCCCGGCCGCAAGCCCGTCGGCCGCATCGCCCTGGTCGGGGAGACCATCGCGGAGGTGCGCGACGTCATGATCGAGGGCGCCTCCGGCATCCTGGCCGTGCATCCCCGGTCGGAGCGGCCGACCTGGGAGCCCTCGCGCCGGCGGCTGGAGTGGCCGAGCGGCGCGCTGGCCCACGCGTTCTCGGCCGAAGACCCCGAAAGCCTGCGCGGCCCCCAGTTCGGGGCCGCCTGGCTGGACGAACTGGCCAAGTGGCGGCTGGCGCGCGAGACCTGGGACATGCTGCAGTTCGGCCTGCGTCTCGGCGAGCGGCCGAGCCAGCTCGTCACCACCACGCCGCGCCCCGTGGCGCTGCTAAAGGAGCTGCTCGCCGACCCTCACACGGCGGTGTCGCGCGCCGGCACGCGCGCCAACATGCATCACCTGGCGGCCAGCTTCATCGAGGCCGTGGCCCGCAAATACGCCGGCACGCGCCTGGGCCGGCAGGAGCTCGAAGGCGAGATCGTGGAGGAGCGGCAGGACGCGCTGTGGAGCCGCGACCTGATCGAGGCCTGCAGGGAGGCCGAGGCGCCGCCTTTGGTGCGGATCGTCGTGGCGGTCGACCCGCCCGCCTCCTCGGGCAAGCGGGCCGACGCCTGCGGCATCGTCGCGGCCGGCCTCGACGACGCCGGCCGCGTGCACGTGCTGGAGGACGCATCGCTCGCCAGCGCCAGCCCCGCCGCCTGGGCCTCCGCCGCCGTCGCGCTGGCCCGCCGCCTGGAGGCGGACGCCGTGGTGGTCGAGGTCAACCAGGGCGGCGAAATGGCCGAGGCCGTGCTGCGCGAGGCCGATCCCGGCCTGGCGGTGACGCCCGTTCGCGCCACCCGCGGCAAGCATGTGCGGGCCGAGCAGGTCGCCCACCTCTACGAGCGCGGCCGCGTCCGCCACGCCGGGACGTTCCCGGCGCTGGAGGACGAGCTGTGCGACTTCGGCCCCACCGCGACCGGCTTCGGCCTCTCCACCGGCCGTTCGCCCGACCGCATGGACGCCCTCGTCTGGGCCGTCACGGCGCTCGCCCTGGGCGCCAAGGCGGCGGAGCCGAGAGTGCGGCGGGTGTGATGAGCCTCCCTCTCCCGCCTGCGGGAGAGGGGCAGGGGTGAAGGCCTTCGCCGCCCCTCCCATTGCGCCATCGAGACCCGCCGCGCCACCCTCATCCCTGCCCCTCTCCCACGGCGTGGGAGAGGGGGCATCCCGGAGATCCCTCCATGTCATCCTTGCTGTCGCGCCTCGTGGGGCGCGCGGGGCGCGTTGCTGCGCCGGTTCCGGCGCCGCAGGCGAAGTCGTCGCGCACGGGGCCGCTGATCGCCTTTCCGAGCCTGGGCCGCCCCGTGTGGACGCCGCGCGACTATGCGGCGCTGGCGCGGGAGGGCTACCAGCGCAACGCGGTGGTCTACCGCGCCGTTCGCATGGTCGCGGAGGCGTCGGCCAGCGTGCCGTTGCTCGTCTACCGCGACGGGCGCGAGGAGCCGGACCATCCGCTGGCCCGGCTGCTGGCCCGGCCCAACCCGCGCGACGCCTCGGCGGCGCTGTTCGATGCGCTCTACGGCCACCTGCTGGTGGCGGGCAACGCCTATCTCGAGCTCGCCAGCGTGCGCGGCGAGCCCCGCGAGCTCTACGCGCTGCGGCCCGACCGCATGAAGGTCGTGCCCGGCGCGGACGGCTGGGCCGAGGCCTACGACTACACGGCGGGCGGCCGCACGGTGCGCTTCCGGCAGGACGGCGACAGCCCGCCGCCCATCCTGCACCTGACGCTGTTCAACCCGCTGGACGACCACTACGGCTTCGCGCCCACCGAGGCGGCCGCCGTGGCGCTCGACATCCACAACGCCGCCGGGGCCTGGAACAAGGCGCTGCTCGACAACGCCGCCCGGCCCTCCGGCGCGCTGGTCTATGCCGGCGCGGCGGGCGTGAACCTGACGGACGAGCAGTTCGACCGCATCAAGGAGGAGCTGGAGGCCAGCTTCCAGGGCGCGGCCAACGCCGGCCGCCCGCTGCTGCTGGAGGGCGGGCTGGACTGGAAGCCGCTCTCCATGAGCCCCAAGGACATGGACTTCATCCAGGCCAAGGCGGCGGCCGCCCGAGAGATCGCGCTCGCCTTCGGCGTGCCGCCCATGCTGCTCGGCCTGCCGGGCGACAACACCTATTCCAATTACGCCGAAGCCAACCGGAGCTTCTGGCGCCAGACCGTGATCCCGCTGGTCACCCGCACGGCCGCGAGCCTGGCCCACTGGCTCGGCCCCGCCTTTGACGGCGCCCTTCGCCTGGAGCCCGACCTCGACGGCGTCGACGCCCTCGCCCCCGAGCGCGAGGCCCTGTGGGCGCGCATCGGCGCGGCCGGCTTCCTCACGGATGACGAGAAACGCGAGGCGGTGGGCTATGGGGCAAAGCCCGGCGCGAAGGCGCTCGACCCGGCGGCCGAGGGTGTGGGCGGAGGGATCAGAGATCTCACGGGATCGCCGATTGGCGGCGGCGGAGGCGCTTGGGAAGACCAGCCCCGCGTGCCGCCGGGAGAGCCGGATGGCGGGCAGTGGACGAGCGGGGGAGGGGGCAGCGGGAACGTAGGTCGCGTCCAGCTTGCAGCTAACATCGAAAACGACCAGCTAGCGCTCACTGTACAGCAGTTTATCTCTTTGGAGTGCTTGGGTAAGATCAACAAAGTGATGCCTGGCCAATTCTACGATATGACTGTCGGCGAGGTGTTAGCTCAAGCAAAGACCGGGGACAAAGCAGCTCAGTCCTGTCGCAAGCTACTGACGAAAAACCGATTTAGGAAAAAATGATATGTTTGAATTCAAAGCAAAAAGTGGTCTAGTGGATCTGATCCCATTCTGTGATTGGCTACAGAAAAAAGGACGTCATTTCTTTATCGAATATTACGGGAACGATGCCGTAACAGTGACCGTAACCGTCGTTGGAAAAAGATTCGAGGTATCATTTTTTGAAGATCACATAGAATTTAGTGAATTCATCGGTAATGAGCAGGTACTAACGCAAACTGAGACTATGGTCGCCGAAATCGATAGCGACTAAGCGCCGCGAAGGGTGATGTTCTGAATCTCGGCGTGCCGCCGATGCTGCTCGGCCTGCCGGGCGACAACACCTATTCCAACTACGCCGAAGCCAACCGCAGCTTCTGGCGGCAGACGGCGCGCCGGGCCTGCCCGGCTCGCCGCATTCAGGACTCTTTGGATCCCGCTCGTCACCCGCACGGCCCAGAGCCTGGCCCACTGGCTCGGCCCCGCCTTTGACGGCGCCCTTCGCCTGGAGCCCGACTTCGACGGCGTCGACGCCCTCGCCCCCGAGCGCGAGGCCCTGTGGGCGCGCATCGGCGCGGCCGGCTTCCTCACGGATGACGAGAAACGCGAGGCGGTGGGCTATGGGGCAAAGCCCGGCGCGAAGGCGCTCGACCCGGCGGCCGAGGGCGTTGGCGGCGGCGTGGGAGACCTCATCGGATCGCCGATCGGTGTGGGCGCGGGCGGCGCATGGCAGAACCAGCCGCGCGTGCCCGCGGGAGAGCCGGATGGCGGTCAATGGACGAGCGGGGGCGGTGTTGGGCTTGGCAGCCTTTCAACCATTGCAAGCGGGCTGTTGGGCCAGGCGGAAATCGATCGCACAACCATCGCCGCAATCTGGGACGATCTCGAGGCGCTTGGCGGCGCGAAACCACGCTTTCAGGCCACGCCAAAGGGCGCGGATCAGTGGATTTTTCCAAATGGAGGTGTAATCAGGTTTGATTTGTTCCCTGGACAATATTTGAAAGGCCAAGTGCCGCATATTAATCTGCAGGGATTTCCTGGGCAGCAAGACAGATTGCACATCAAATTGAAATAATGGAGGTAAAGTTGGCTTGGGACATGAATGCCTTGGAGAAGGCTGCTGGAGACGCGCTCCGGTCAAAAAATACAAATACTGCGCGAGATATCTATCTGGTTATGGGAGATGGCGATCCATCTCTCGGAGCTGGCTATTTGGCGCATCGCATAGGCCTTAGCTACGAGGCCGAGGGAAGACTGATGGAAGCAAAATACTGGTTCAACCGTGCTGTTGAAGAAAATCCGACGATTGCGCTCTATGTTGAGGCTGCGGCCAAATACAAAGTGTTCTATCCCGATACAGTGAAAGCGATCCTCGGCGATACACTCTAACCCAGCAGGCGTCCGCCGCCCCCCATCGCGCTGGCCTTCGGCGTGCCGCCCATGCTGCTCGGCCTGCCGGGCGACAACACCTATTCCAACTACGCCGAAGCCAACCGGAGCTTCTGGCGCCAGACCGTGATCCCGCTCGTCACCCGCACGGCCGCAAGCCTGGCCCACTGGCTAGCCCCCGCCTTCGACGGCGCCCTTCGCCTGGAGCCCGACCTCGACGGCGTCGACGCGCTGGCCCCCGAGCGCGAGGCCCTGTGGGCGCGCATCGGCGCGGCGGGGTTCCTCACGGATGACGAAAAGCGCGAGGCGGTGGGCTATGGGGCGAAGCCTCGGGCGTCCGCGCCTGCCGCCGGCAAGGGCGGCTGGGCCGGCGTGGACTCGCTGCCGGGCGACGTCGTGGCGGGGATGGCCTCGGGGGCGGAGGCGGCTGGCAGAACCAGCCGCGCGTGCCGGCGGGGGAGCCGAACGGGGGGCAGTGGACGGACGGGGGAGGGACAATTTCTGGCGGCGAGAACGCTGATAGCCTCGTGGGAAACGACGGCAACCCCAAAAAAACTAACATCGGAAAGCCAGTTCTCTTGATCGCTGAGGTTGGATCAGCGATCAGGAATCCGTATTCCAACAAAGAGATAATCTATCCAGAGAAATACGCTCCTGATTATTTTATGAAAATGGTGACCAGGCGAAAGTGAAAATAGACAGAGCGTTTCTTCGCGAAGCAACGTTGCTGCAGTATATGAGCCGTATTGGCCAAGGCGGAGAGTGGGATATTCAGCGCCTTGAAACGGGGAGGGTCGACTCGAGGTACATCGATTACTCCTCCGTCGCCATCGGGTTGTTTTTCGCGCGGGCTGGCGTCCCTGAGGAGGAAATATTAAATTGGCAAAACCGCTATGCGGCAATTTTTTCAAATTTCGGAAAAGTTCAGATGGACGTTAATTATCAGAGTCTTCCGAAGCGTAATGTTTGGAATACAATTTTCGGATACCAAATAGCCGGGCAGTTGGGACCAAAATGATGAGGAATATTTTATACATATCGCTTGTGTTGGTATTGGGTATGTATGGTATAGTCGCGTGGTATTTTGTCCAGCGGACGGAGGTATCAGTCGTGTCTCACGCGGTCGCGCCGGATGGACTGCACCAAGCGATCCATCGTCTTCGGGTCGCGCAGGTGTTCATGACAACGTCGGCGTTAAACGAGGTTTTGCTTGTCGATCGAAAGCGCCGTCCGGTCGTGGTCCTGACGACGGAGGACGATGATCTAACGATGGCGTGGTTCAACGCCTCGACGCTGATCGTGAAGGTCCGCAAGGGCGCTTACTCCACATTGATCCGTGAGCACTTGGGAGGAGTGGCTGTGGAAGTCGCCGATCGTTAGGTGCCCGACGGCGCCACGGGCCTGCCCGGCTCGCCGCTCTCAGAACGTCGATCCCGCTGGTCACCCGCACGGCCCAGAGCCTGGCCCACTGGCTCGGCCCCGCCTTCGACTGCGCCCTGCGCCTGGAGCCCGACCTCGACGGCGTCGACGCGTTGGCGCCGGAGCGCGAGGCGCTTTGGGCGCGGGTGGGCGCGGCGGCTTCCTCACCGACGACGAGAAGCGCGAGGCGGTGGGGTATGGGGCGAAGCCTCGGGCGCCCGCGCCCGCCGCTGGAAAGGGCGGCTGGGGCGGCGTGGACTCCTTGCCGGGCGACATCGTGGCGAGCCCGGGCGGCGGGGATGGACTCGGCGGTGGCGGAGCCGGAAGCTCGCAGAACCAGCCGCGCGTGCCGGCGGGGGAGCCGGATGGGGGGCAGTGGACGGATGGGGGAGGGGCAACTCCGACGCGCAAGGGTCCCAAGACCTGACGCCAGTAACGTTGACCGACGTCGATGGAAAGGTTTTGATCAACCCCATCAACAAAACTGAGATTGTGCACCCGGCTAGCTACCCGCCGACATTTTTTCAGGAGCGTGCGCGGGAAACGCTGGATTGTATTGCCTCGTCAGCCACAGCCGAAAACCCTGGCGGCGCCTGGCCGCAAGGAAACGGCGATCACCACCTATGTCGACAAGATCGGGCTCCGCTGGACATCAGATCGACAGCTTGAAGTGACGATTTGCAACACATGCCCGTTGCGTCGGCTGCGGCACCGCTTGCGCCTGATGCAGCATGACGGCGAACGCTTTGTCGAAATCGTTGTGCATCGTCCGGAGCCCGAAGATCGGAGCTGGACGTGCGACTACGCGATCGCTTGGCCCGAAGGCGTCTGGCGGAGCCGCGGGGCAGGTCATGACGCCCTTCAGGCGCTCGTGCTGACACTGCAAAAGATCGGAACGGAAATTTACATGAGCCCCTACCACGCCGCGGGCCAACTCAGCGTCGAAGGCGCTGAAGGCGGGTATGGCTTCCCGGTCCCACAGAGCCTGCGAGACCTGCTCGTGGGCGCAGACGCGAAATCGTTCTAAACGCCCCTCTTTCTCTGTGACGTCGCGCACCCCCCCAGCGCCCCGGCCCCCGCCGCGGGCGCTTTTTGCGTTCCCCCCGGCCGCGCGCGGCCCAATCCAAGGAGCCCCCATGCCTCCCCTTCTCGAAAGCCCCGTGATCGAGAGCATTCTCGGGCGCGGAGACCTAGCCGACATCGCGCTCTTTCTATGGGCGAGCGGGGCTTCCGCCGTGGCGGCGCTGCTCCTGAAGGAGCTCGCCGCCGCCAACCGCCGCTTCGACGCCTTCGTGCGCGAGCTGCACCGCTTCAACGCCCGCGCGGACCGGCGGGACTGACGGCCCACCTTTTTCACCAAGCCTTTTCAGCACCAAAGGATCGCCCATGCTGTCGTTTCTGTTGCGACGCGCCGCCCCCCGGGCGGACGCGAACGCGCCCGCGTCCGCTGTCGCCGCGCGGCCGGAGCCCGAGCAGGTCATCGCCGCCTTCGTGCAGACGCTGGCCCGGCTCGATCCGTGCGGATCGGCGCCGTCGCCGCGCCGCCGGCCGCGCGCCGCGGCCTCGGCCCGGAAGGGCTGAGCCGTGCGGCTCGCAACCCGCTCCTCCCTGCCGCCGCTACGGCCGCCGCCCCGGCCTCCGCCGCCGCCCGCCGAGGTGCGCGACGCCCGGCTGCGGCTGGCCGCTGCGCCATCCCCCATGGGCGTGTTCGAGGGCTACGCCAGCCTGTTCGGCGTGGTGGACCTCGGCCGCGACATGGTGCTGCCCGGCGCCTTCGCCGAAAGCCTCGCCCGGCGCGGCGTCGCCGGCGTGCGGCTCTTGTGGCAGCACGATCCGGCCGAGCCCATCGGCGCCTGGACGACGCTGCGCGAGGACGCCCGCGGCCTCTTCGCCCGCGGCCGCCTCAACCTGGGCGTGGCCCGCGCCCGCGAGTTGCTGGCGCTGATGCGCCAGGGCGCGGTGGACGGGCTCTCGATCGGCTTCAAGGTCGGCGGCGCCCGCACCGACCCGCGCTCCGGCGTGCGCCGGCTCCACAAGGTCGACCTGTGGGAGATCTCGCTGGTCACCTTTCCGCTGCTTCCGCAAGCCCGCGTCGCCGCCGTCAAGGGGCGGTGAGGGCGGGCTCGTTCCCAACTCCACCCACTCGATCCTCTCATCCTGAGGAGCGCCCGGAGGGCGCGTCTCGAAGGGTGAGGGGCTCCAGCCTGCACGACCATCCCCGCGTCCTGGACCTCCTCGTCCTTCGAGACGCCCTGCTGCGCAGGGCTCCTCAGGATGAGGGGCAAGGAAGACGCGGCCACAAAACTTTCACCAGCAAGGACCCACCCATGACCCACGCTGCTCCCTCCTACGAAACCAAGCACGCATCCTCGGACGCCCAGGCCTTCGAGGACCTGCACCGCGCCTTCGAGGCCTTCCGCGAGACCAACGACCAGCGCCTCGGCGAACTGGAGACGCGGCTCTCGGCCGACGTGCTCGTCGACGAGAAGCTCGCCCGCATCGACCAGGCGCTGGATGAGGCCCGCCGGCGCGTCGACAGCATCGCCCTGAAGGCCAGCCGCCCCGCTCTGGGGCGGGACGAGCGCGAGGCCGCGTCCGGCGCCGCCGCCGAGCACAAGGCCGCCTTCGACCTCTATGTCCGCGCCGGCGAGAGCGCCGGGCTGAAGACCCTGGAGGCCAAGGCCCTGTCGGCCGGCTCCGGGCCGGACGGCGGCTACCTCGTGCCGCCGCCGGCCGAGCGCGAGATCCTGCGCCGCATGGCGCTGATCTCGCCCATCCGCGCCATCGCGTCCGTGCGGGAGATCTCCACCGGCAGCTTCAAGAAGGCCTATTCCACCACCGGCCCGGCCTCGGGCTGGGTGGCCGAGACGGCGGCCCGGCCGCAGACGGCCAGCCAGGTCATCGCCGAGCTCAACTTCCCGGCCATGGAGCTCTACGCCATGCCGTCGGCCACGCAGACCCTGCTGGACGACGCGGCCGTCAATATCGAGCAGTGGATCGCCGACGAGGTCGAGACCGTATTCGCCGAGCAGGAGGGCGCGGCCTTCGTGAACGGGGATGGGGTCAACAAGCCGGCCGGCTTCATGGCGGCGCCCAAGGCGGCCGTCTCGGCCTGGACCTGGGGCAAGCTCGGCTACCTGGCGACCGGCGTCGCGGGCGGCTTCGCGGCGTCGAGCCCCACCGTCAACCCGGCCGACGTGCTGGTGGATCTCGTCTACGCCCTGAAGGCCGGCTACCGCCAGAACGCCAGCTTCGTGCTGAACCGCCGGACGCAGGCGGCGATCCGCAAGTTCAAGACCAGCTTGGGCGACTACATGTGGCAGCCCCCCACCGCCATCGGCCAGCCGGCCACGCTGCTGAACTTCCCGGTGGTCGAGGCCGAGAACATGCCCGACATCGCGGCCGACAGCTTCGCGGTCGCCTGCGGCGACTTCCGCCGCGGCTATCTCATCGTCGACCGCGTCGGCGTGCGCGTGCTGCGCGATCCCTACACGGCCAAGCCCTATGTGCTGTTCTACACCACCAAGCGCGTCGGCGGCGGCGTGCAGGACTTCGACGCCATCAAGCTGCTGAAGTTCGGGGTGTCGTGATCCCCCTCTCCCCGTGACGGGGAGAGGGTTGGGGTGAGGGGAGCGGTTCCCCTCATCCGGCGCTACGCGCCGCCTTCTCCCCGTGCCGGGGAGAAGGGCTCACCGCACGCCCCAGCCGGCCAGGGTCTTCTCGATCCAGGCGCGCTGGGGGCCGACCAGCACGCCCTGCGTGAGGGCGCCGCAGCGGGCCTTGCCGGCGCCTTCGGCCCAGACCGTGATCGCCCCGACGCTGCCGTCGGGTGCGAAGATCGGACCGCCGGAGTCGCCCGTGCAGGCGCCGCGGCCGGTGGACTCGCCGCGCGCGGGGCCCTTGAGCCAGACCAGGATGGCGCTGGGGCCGTAGGGCTCGATCACCGGGACCTCCGCCGTGCGGAACCGCCCGCCGGTGCGGGGGTCCCCCTCGGCCGAGAGGCCGTAGCCGCCGACGGTCCAGACCTGGCCGGCCGCCGGCCGGACGTCCGCCCCGAGCGGGACGGGCGCGAAGCCGGACGGCAGCGGCTGCGACAGCCGCACCAGAGCGAGGTCGACGGAGCGGCGCCGGCCCTGCACGGCGCCCTTGTCGTATTGCGGGTGAACGGCGACGCCGCTCGGCGCCAGGAAGGCGGGCGCGCCCGCCGCGTCGCGGTGGAACGCCCGGATCTCGCCATGTCCCACGACGCAGTGGGCCGCCGTGAGGACCACGTCGGGCGCCACGACCGCGGCGGAGCAGAAGCCTCGTTGCTCCACCAGCATCACCGCATGCCGCCCGAGCCCCGGCGCGTCCTCGCCGAGCACGACGGCGCGCGCCGAGCCGACCGGCCAGGCCAGCGCCATGTACAACGCCGCCCCGATCGCCGCCCGCCTCGCCCATTCGGCGATCGTCCGCCCTTCTCGCATTCCGCATCCTCCCGGCCCTGGCGCGACATCGCACGCTCCGGGGCCGAAAGGAAGCGCCTCGCCGGAGCCCGCCATGGCCCTCCAGATCCTCACCCCGCCCGCGGCCGAGCCGCTGACCCTCGCCGAGCTGAAGCTCTGGCTCAGGATCGACGCGGCCGACGACGACGCGATCCTGTCGGCCCTGATCGTCGCCGCGAGGCTCGCCGTCGAGGCCGCGTCCGGCTGCAAGCTCATCACGCAGACCTGGCGCATGACGCTGAACGCGTGGCCTCGCTCGCCCTTCGGGCTGCCGGTCTGGCCCGTTCAGGCCGTCGCGGCCGTCCGGGTCTATTCGGCGGGCGGCGCGGCGACGACGCTCTCTGCGGACCTGTACCAGCTGGCGACGGCGTTCATGCCGCCGCAGCTCGCGCTGGTGGGGGCCGCGCCGCAGCCCGGCCGCAGCCTAGGAGGGGTCGAGATCGACCTCACGGCCGGCTACGGCCCGACGGCGGCCGCCGTCCCGGAGGCGCTGCGGACCGCGATCCGTCTCTTCGCGGCTCATCTCTACGAAAACCGCGGCGACGGGGATCCCGGCGCGGGGCCGGTCCCGCCTCCGCCCGCCGTGGCCGCTCTGGTCGCGCCCTATCGCCGCGCGAGGCTGTGAGATGGCCGGATCCTCTTCCGTGGCCGGCCTTCGCAGCCGGCTCGTCCTCGAGGCGCCCCAGGAAACGCCGGACGGGGCGGGGGGCGTGACCCGCTCCTATGCGCCGGTCGCGACGCTCTGGGCCCGCATCGAGCCGCTCCGGGGCGACGAGGGGGTCCGGGCCGGCAGTCTCGGACAGGCGATCTCGCACCGGATCACGCTGCGCTGGCGCGCCCGCCTCGACGCCTCGATGCGCCTGCGCCAGGGCGGTCGGATGTTCGCCATCAGGTCCGCCTGGGACCCGGACGAGAGGCGCCGCCGGATCGTCTGCCTGTGCGAGGAGGTCCGCCCGTGACCCATCCCATCCTGGCGCTCCGCAGCGCCCTGCGCGCGCGCCTCGCGGCCGATGCGGCGCTCGTCTCGCTTCTCGGGGGCGAGCGCATCTGGGACGAGCCGCCCCGCGGCTCAGACCCTCCCTACCTCACCTTCGGCGAGGCCGTGGCCCGCGATTGGTCGACCGGGTCCTCCTCCGGCCGGGAGCACGCCTTCACGCTGGCCGCCTGGTCCCGCCAGGGCGGCGACGCCGAGCTGCTCGCCATTTTGGCGAGGCTCGAGGAGCTGTGCGCCGACCCGGCGCTCGTGCTCGACGGGCATCGGCTCGTGCTGCTGCGCGTCGTCGGGCAGGAGACCGGCCGCCCGGACAAGACCGGCCTGCGCCGGGCGGTCATCCGGCTCGCCGGCCTCACCGAACCGCTCTAATCCTCCCACTCCAGTCTCAAGGACCTCCCGATGGCCGCCCAGAAAGGCAAGGACCTCCTCCTCAAGCTCGACGACGGCTCCGGCGCCTTCGTCGCCGTGGCCGGGCTGCGGGCCCGCCAGATCGCGTTCAACTCGGAAGCGGTGGACGTCACCAGCGCCGAATCGATCGGCCGGTGGCGCGAGCTTCTGGCCGGCGCCGCCGTCCGCAAGGCCGCGGTCAGCGGAGCCGGGGTGTTCCGGGACGAGCCCGCCGACATGCTGGTGAGGCAGACGCTGTTCGACGATCTGATCCGCAACTGGCAGGTGATCGTGCCGAGCTTCGGGGTGATCCAGGGTCCGTTCCACATCGCGGCGCTCGACTATCGCGGCGACCACGCCGGCGAGGTCACGTTCGACCTGGCGCTGGAAAGCGCCGGGCCGCTTGTCTTCACCGCCATCTAGGGAGGCCCGCATGGCCAACCCGCGCCGCGGCGAAGTCGCCGCAGAGATCGGCGGACGCCGCCTGACCCTGTGCCTGACCCTGGGAGCGCTGGCCGAGCTGGAGGCCGCCTTCGGGGTCGACGACCTTCAGGCGCTGGGCGAGCGCTTCGCGGCCGGCCAGCTCGCCTCGCGCGACCTCGTGCGGATGCTCGGCGCGGGCGTGCGCGGCGGCGGGACGGCGCTGTCGGACGACGAGGTCGCCGCGCTGCCGCTGGAGGGCGGCCTGCCCGCCGTGGCCGCCGCCGTCGCGGAGATGCTGGCTCTGGCGTTCGGGACCGGCGCGGAGGCGCCGTCCCCGCGCCCTTGACCGCCGCAGCGCGCCGGGTCGACGCCCCGATGGAGCCGGCCTCGCCCTTCCCCTGGGAAGAGGCCATGGCCTTCGGGCTCGGCGCGCTGCGGCTGTCGTCCGCCGAATTCTGGGCCCTGACGCCGTGGGAGCTCGCGGCCGCCGCCGAAGGAGTCCATGGGCGCCGGCCGCCCGAGCCGCTCGGCCGGGCGGCCCTGTCCGACCTGATCCGCGCCTTTCCCGACATCCCCCCGCCGCACGCCGGAGAGTGACATGGCCGACCTGGCCGATCTGACGTCCCAGGAATCCCAGCTGAAGAACCTGGACAGGCTCGCCCAGTCCTTCGGCGCCTCGATCGCATCCTCCTTCGCCAAGGGCGCGTCTGAGGGACGGCGGTTCGAGGACATCCTGCGCACGGTGGGCCAGCGGCTGCAGGACGTCGCCCTGAAGGCGGCGTTCAAGCCGCTCGACGCCGCCATCTCCGGGGGGCTGCAGAGCCTGTTCGGCGGATTGGCCGGCCAGGGCGGATTGTTCTCCGGAGGCGGATCGGGCGCGCCCGTGCAGGCCTTCGCCGACGGCGGCGTGGTGCGCGCGCCGACCTATTTTCCCACGGCCGGGGGGCTGGGGCTGGCCGGGGAGGCCGGGCCGGAGGCGATCCTGCCGCTGGCGCGCGGCGCCGACGGCAAGCTCGGGGTGCGGTCTGGCCCGGCGCGCGGCGGACCGGTCACGATCCACATCGCCACCCCGGACGCCGAGAGCTTCCGCCGCTCGGAGGCGCAGGTGAGCGCCGCGATCGCCAGGGCCGTCGCCCGCGGCCAGCGCGGGCTGTGACGCCGCTTCGCGCGCTCAGGCGGCGCGCAGCATCGCGGCGATCTGGTCCTTCAGCCGCAGCCTCTTCTTCTTCAGCTCCTCGACCGCGGCGTCGTCGGCCGGCTGGATCTCGGCCTCGATGCGGTGAATCTCGCGGTTCACGTGCTCATAGGTGTCGGCCAGCCGCGCGAAATGGGCGTCGCCGATCTTCAGCTTGCTGATCGCCGCCGCAGCGTTGGGAAATTCCTCATGCAGGCCGTGGGGGACGTGGGTCATCGCCAGCTCCTCGTTTCAACGCCGCCATCTCATCCCGCCCGGCGCCGACGCGCCTTGAGCGAGGTCAACCTGTCCAGGAGGTCGCCGTGCCGGCTCCGTTTCACGAGGTGCGCTTTCCCGTCGACGTGTCGCTAAAGAGCCGCGGCGGACCGCGCCGCCGCACCGACGTGGTCGTCACCGGATCAGGGAGGGAGGAGCGCAACGCCCGCTGGGCCCATGCGCGCCGCCGCTACGACGCCGGGTACGGGGTCAAGACCCTGGCCGAGCTGGCCGCCGTCGTGGCGTTCTTCGAGGAGCGGCGAGGGCGCCTCTACGGATTTCGGTGGCGGGACCGCCTGGACGACCGCTCCTGCGGGCATGGAAGCCTGCCGGGACCGCTGGACCAGCCGATCGGGACCGGCGAGGCGGGCAGGGCGTCCTTCCCGCTGGTCAAGACCTATGGGGCGGCGTTCGCGCCCTATAGGCGGCCCATCGCCAAGCCCGTCCAGGGCAGCGTGCGCGTCGCGGTGGCGGGCCAGGAGAGAACCGCCGGCGCGCAGTGGGACCTCGACGCCGCCACCGGAACGGTGACGTTCCGGGCCGGCGCTCTCCCGCCGCCCGGCGCGGCGGTCACGGCCGGGTTCCTGTTCGACGTGCCGGTCCGCTTCGACACGGACGAATTGCTGGTCGATCTCGACGCCTTCGCGGCCGGCGAGATCCCGCTGATCCCGCTCATCGAAATCATTCCCTGAACCCGACAGGAGCGCCCGATGCGCCCGCTTCCCCCGACGCTTTCGGACCGGCTCGCCGAAGGCGCGACGACGCTCGCCCTTTGCTGGAAGCTGATGCGCCGCGACGGCGTGACCCAAGGCTTCACCGACCACGACCGCGACCTCTCCTTCGGGGGCGTCGTCTACGCCGCCGCGACCGGGCTCGAGGCCGCCGACACCGAAAGCCAGCTCGGCTTCGCGGTCGGCGGCGGCGACGTCGCGGGGGCGCTCTCCTCGGCGAGCCTCGACGAGGCGGACCTGGCCGCCGGGCGCTACGACGCCGCCGCCGTGGAGGTCTGGCTGGTGGACTGGTCCGACCCGGCCTCGCGGGTGCTCCTCGACGTCTATGTCATCGGCGAGGTCCGGCGCACCCCCGGCGCGTTCGTGGCCGAGCTGCGCGGCCTGGCGCAGCAACTCGACACGCCGCGCGGGCGGACCTTCCAGCCGGCCTGCTCGGCCGATCTGGGCGACGCGCGCTGCGGGGTCGACCTCGCCCTCCCGGCCTGGCGCGCCGCCGGCGCCGTAAGCGCGACGGACGGCGCGTCCACCCTGGCGTCCTCCGCCCTGAAGGCCTTCCCGGACGGGTTCTTCACCGGCGGGCGACTGACGTTCACGTCGGGCCCGAACGCCGGATGGGGCTCCGAGGTGAAGGACCACCGGGCGACGGCCGGCGCGGGCGAGGTCCATCTTTGGCGGCCGTCCGGCTTCCCGATCGCCGCCGGGGACGCGTTCGCGGTCACGGCGGGCTGCGACAAGCGCCTGGCGACCTGCGCGGCGCGCTTCGACAACGTGGCCAATTTCCGCGGCTTCCCGCACATGCCCGGCAACGACTTCCTCCTTCGCGTCGCCCGCAACGGCGACGTGGCCATGGACGGCGGGAGCCTGTTCCGGTGAGCCCGGGGCAGGACGCGCTTCGCCGCGCCATCGTGGCGGAGGCCCGCAGCTGGATCGGCACGCCCTACGTCCATGGAGCGAGCCTCAAGGGCGCCGGATGCGACTGCCTGGGCCTCGTGAGGGGCGTCTGGCGCGCGCTCCATGGCGACGAGCCCGAGCCGACGCCGCCCTACTCGCCGGACTGGGCGGAGGCGACGGGCCGGGACGTCCTCACCCTCGCGGCCGAACGCCATCTCGACCGCGTCCCGCTGGAGCGCGCGGAGCCGGGCGACGTGCTGCTGTTTCGATGGCGGGCCGGCGCGCCCGCCAAGCATCTCGGCGTCTCCACGGGCGGAGGCCGGATGATCCACGCCCATGACGGCGCCCGGGTCTGCGAGGTCGCGATCGGCGTCTGGACGCGGCGCTTGTGCGCCGCCTTCCGGTTTCCCGCGCGCAGGACGCCTCTCGACGAAGGACGGCTCGACCCATGACCACCCTCATCCTCCAGGCGGCGGGCTCCGCCATCGGGACCGCGCTGGGCGGGCCCATCGGCGGCGCGATCGGGCAGGCGCTCGGGGCGGCCGCCGGATCGGCCATCGACGGCGCCCTCCTGGGCGGCTCGGGCCAGAAGCGCGTCGAAGGCCCGCGCCTGAAGACGTTGGCGGGGCTGGGTTCGACCGAGGGCGCGCCCATCCCGCGGGTCTATGGCCGGGCCCGCATCGGCGGCGAAGCGATCTGGGCGACGCGCTTCGAGGAAGTGGCCTCGACCGTCAAGAGCGGGGGCGGGAAGGGGATCGGCGGCACCGGCGGATCCGCCAGCACGCAGACCTATTCCTATTACGCCAACCTGGCGGTCGGGCTCTGCGAAGGCCCCATCGCCTTCGTCCGGCGGATCTGGGCGGATGGGCGCGAGCTGGACCAGACGAACCTGTCGATCCGCGTCCACCTCGGCTCCGAGGACCAGGAGCCCGACCCGCTGATCGTCGCCAAGGAAGGCGCGGACCAGGCGCCGGCCTATCGGGGGCTCGCCTATGTGGTGTTCGAGCGGCTGCCGCTCGCGCCGTTCGGAGAGCGCGTGCCGCAGCTGAGCTTCGAGGTGGTGCGCCCCGTGGCCGGACTCGGCGCGCGAATCCGCGCGGTGGACCTCATCCCGGGCGCCGGCGAGTTCGTCTATGCGACGGACCTCGTCACGCGCGAGGCGGATTTCGGCGTCACCACGCCCGAGAACCGCCACGTGCTCACGCACGCCAGCGACTGGGCCGCCTCCCTCGACGCGCTGCAGGCCCTGTGCCCGCGGCTGGAGAGCGTCGGGCTGGTGGCGGCGTGGTTCGGCGACGACCTGCGCGCCGGGCTCTGCACGATCGCGCCGCGGGTCGAGGGGATCGGGCGCGCCCATGCCGGCGTGGAATGGGCGGCGGCGGGCCTCAAGCGCCAGGATGCGCGGCTGGTCTCGCAGGTGGACGGGCGCCCCGCCTATGGCGGCACGCCTTCCGACGCCTCCGTGGTGGCGGCGATCCGCGACCTCAAGGCGCGCGGCCTGAAGGTGATGCTCTACCCCTTCGTCATGATGGACGTGCCGGCCGGCAACGCGCTGCCCAATCCGGCGACCGGCGCTCCGGGACAGCCGCCCTATCCGTGGCGCGGGCGGATCACGTGCCATCCGGCTCCGGGCGTGGCGGGCTCGCCGGACGCCACGCCGGCGGCCGGAGCCCAGATCGCCGCCCTGTTCGGGTCCGCGCGGCGCGAGGACTTCGCCGTGGTCGATGAAGGCGTGGCCTATGCGGGGCCGGACGAATGGTCGCTGCGCCGCCATGTGCTGCACTACGCCCATCTGGCCGCGGCGGCCGGCGGCGTCGACACGATGCTGATCGGCTCCGAACTGGTCGGCGTCACCCGCACCCGCTCGGCCCCCGGCGCCTATCCGGCCGCGGCGCTCCTCGTCGCCCTGGCGGCGGACGTCAAGGCGGTGGTCGGACCGGCGACGAAGGTCGTCTACGCCGCGGACTGGACCGAATACGGCGCTCATGTTCCCGCGCCAGGCGAGCTTCGCTTCCCGCTGGATCCGCTCTGGGCGTCGCCCGCCATCGACGCGGTGGGGGTGGACCTGTGGCAGCCTATGGGAGACTGGCGCGACGCGCCCGGCCACCGCGACGCCGCGCTGGGCCGCAACGCGGCCGACCCCGCTTACCTGTCCGCCAATGTCGCGCGCGGGGAGGGGTATGACTGGTACTACGCCGACGACGTCGGGCGGGCCGCGCAGGCCCGCCTGCCGATCACGGACGGGGCCTATGGCAAGCCATGGGTGTTTCGGCCGAAGGACTTCGTCAACTGGTGGGCCCGTCCGCATGTGGAGCGGACAGGCGGCGTCGAGGCGGGCGCGCCGACCGCCTGGATTCCGCAATCCAAGCCGATCCTGTTCGTCGAATGCGGCTGCCCGGCCGTCGACAAGGGCGCCAACGGGCCGAACGCCTTCCCCGACCCGAAGTCGATCGAGGGGCGCCCGCCGCCTTTCTCGCGCAACTTCCGGGACGATCTGATCCAGGCGCGCGCGGTCGCCGCCCTGCTGGCGCATTTCGACCCGGCGTCCCCGGGCTTCGATCCCGCCGACAATCCGGTCTCGCACCTCTATGGCGGCCGCATGGTGGATCCGGCCCGGATCCATGTCTGGGCCTGGGACGCAAGGCCGTTCCCGGCCTTTCCGGCCCTCTCAGGCGTCTGGAGCGACGCGTCGAGCTGGGAGAGGGGGCATTGGCTCACCGGGCGTCTCGAGGGCGCGGCGCTCGACGAGCTGGTCGCCGCGATCCTGGAGGATTGGGGCGCTGCGGCCCCGGGGCGCATGGCGATCGACGGATTCCTCGACGGCTACGTGGTCGACCGTCCCCTGAGCGCCCGGGCGGCGCTCGAGCCGCTCGCGGCGTTGTTCGAGTTCGACGCGGCCGCGACCGGGGGCATGCTGTCCTTCTCGGGCCGTCACGCGCAACCCGTCGCGACCCTGACGGAGGACGACCTCGTCCCCGACCGCGACGGCGCGACGCTGCGCCTGACCCGGGCGCAGGATTCGGACCTGCCGGGCGAGCTGACGCTGGGTTTCATCGACGCCGAGGGCGACTACGCCCGCGCTAGCGTGATGTCGCGCCGGCTCGAGGGCGCCAGCCGGCGGGAGAGCCAGACGGAGATCGCCGCGGCGCTGCCGCGCGCCGCGGCGGCCCGGCTCGCCGACATGGCGCTCTACGACGCCTGGGTGGGCCGCGAGACGGTCCAGTTCGGGTTGCGGCCCGGGTGGCTGGCGCTGGAGGTGGGCGATTGCGTCCGGCTGCCGGTCGACGGCGCCGCGCGGCCCTTCAGGATCACCCGCATCCGGGACGCCGAGCAGCGCGACGTCACGGCCCGGGCGGTCGAGACCGGGACCTACGACGCGCCGCCGCGCGCCGGCCCTGTCCAGCCCATCCCCGCGCCCAGCATCGCGGGGCGGCCCTTCGCGGTCGTGGTCGACCTGCCGCTTGCGCGCCAGGAGCCCGCCGTGCTCCAGGCGCTCGCGGTGGCGGCCGAACCCTGGCCGGGGCGCCTGGCCGTCTGGCGCTCCAGCGACGGCGCCGCGTTCGAGGCCGAGGCCTTCATCGACCGGCCCTGCGCGCTGGGCCGCCTCATCGCCCCGCTCGCGGCCGGCCCGCTCTGGCGCTGGGACGATGCGGCCGAACTGCGCCTGACGCTCGGCTCCGGCGCCTTGCCGGCGCCGTCCGACGCCGCCGCGCTGGCGCAGGCGACCCTGGTCGGCGTGCAGGGCGCGGACGGCGCGTGGGAGGCGCTGTGCTTCGCCAGGTCCGAGCTGATCGGTCCCGGCCAATGGCGGCTGTCGCGCCTGATCCGGGGCCTCGGCGGCTCGGAGGCCGCCGCGGCGCGCCCGGCTCCCGCCGGCTCGCTGGTCGCGCTGCTGGATTCGGCGCTGACGCCGCTCGGGGTGGGAGCGGCCAGCCTCGGCCGGGGCTACTCCTACCGGGTCGGCCCCGCCCCGCGCGGCAGCGACGACGCGGCCGTCACGGCCTTCTCGGCGAGTCCGGGCCCGGCCGCGCTGGCCTGCCTGTCTCCGGTCCGCGCACAAGCGACGCGCACGCCCGGCGGCGTCGGGCTGCGCTGGATCCGGCGCGGACGCAGCGAGGCCGACGCCTGGGAGCCGGTCGAGATCCCGCTCGGCGAGGAGGCCGAGGCCTATGCGGTCGACATCCTGAGCGGCGGCCAGGTGGTCAGGACGCTGGACTGCGCCGCGCCCCGGGCCCTCTACGCGGCGGCGGAGGAGCTCGCCGATTTCGGCGCCGCCCAGACCCGCCTGGCGGTCCGCATCGCCCAGGTCAGCGCGGCCGTCGGCCGCGGCGCCGCGCTGGCCGCCGACCTTCCCATCCTCTGAGCCGCATCGCGAGGCGAACATGACCGACACGACCCGGCTGGGCCTGCCCTATCTGGCGGCCGCCCAGGCCCAAAAGCACGTGACCCACAACGAGGCGCTCCAGATCCTGGACGGCCTGGTGCACTGCGCCGTGCTGGAGCGCGAGCGGAGCGCGCCGCCCGACGCGCCCCAGGACGGCGACCGCTACCTGCTGTCGGCGACGCCGGCCGGCGTCTTCCAGGGGCATGGGGGCGCCCTGGCGGCCTTCGACGACGGCGCCTGGCGCTTCCTGGCGCCGCGGGCCGGATGGCGCGTCTATGTCGTGTCCGAAGGGCGCTTGAGGGTCTTCGACGGCGCCGCGTGGCGCGACTTCGACGAACTCGCGCGACGCCTCGCCGGCCTGGAGAGCCTGGGCCTGGGCGCCGCGCCGGACGCCGCGAACCCCTTCGTGGCCAAAATCAACAACGCCCTGTTCACGGCCAGGACGGCCGCCGAGGGCGGCACGGGCGACCTGCGGGTGAAGCTGAACAAGAGCGCGCCCGCCGCCACCGCCTCGCATCTGTTCCAGTCCGGCTTCGAGGGCAGGGCCGAGACGGGGCTCGTGGGCGACGAACGCTGGCGCCTGCGCGTCTCCGCCGACGGCGCCGTCTGGCGCGACAGCATCGCCGCCGATCCGGCGACCGGCGCGGTCAGTTTCCCGTCCGGGGCGGCGGGCCTGCCGCACGCCTTCAGGAACCTCGTCGTCAACGCCGATTTCGCCATCTCCCAGCGGGGGCCGGGCCCGTTCGCGCTCGCGGCGGCTCCGGTCTTCGGCCCCGACCGCTGGCTGATCCAATCCGCCGCCGGAGCGACCGGAACCCTTGCGCGAACGCCCTTCGCGGCGGGCCAGACGGAGGTTCCCGGCGCCCGCTTCTTCGCCACGCTCTCGATCGCCGCCGCGACCGCGGCGTCCTTTCCCGAACTTCAGACCCGGATGGAGGACGTCGCGGCGCTCGCCGGGCGCGCGGCCGTCGTGTCCTTCTCCTACCGGACGGCCTCCGCCGGCTTCGCGGCCGACCTCGCGCAGGCGTTCGGCGCCGGCGGGAGCCCCACGGTGACGGGCCTGGGCCTGACCCCGCTTGCGGCTTCCCCCACGTGGCGGCGCCAGACCATCCGGCTGACGCCGCCGGACCTCAACGGCAAGACGGTCGGGCCCGGCTCCTTCCTGTCGTTTCGCGTGTTCCGGTCGGCGGCCGGAGCCGGGTCGATCGACATCGCCGACGTGCAGGTCGAGGAGGGCTCCGCCGCGACGCCCTTCGAGCGCCGTCCGCCCGCCATCGAGACCGTCATGGCCCGGCGCTTCTTTCGCAGGACGGCTGCGGCCCAGAACCCCGCCGACCTCGCCTTCGAGATGCGGGCCGCGCCCCTGCAATCGGGGACCGGCCCCTTCGACTATTCCGCAGAACTGTGAGGCGCGCGATGCAGGGCGATTTCGATCGGGCCGTGGCGGTCGTCTTCAGGCTCGAGGGCGGCTACGTCTCCCATCCGCTGGATCCCGGCGGTCCCACGCGCTTCGGCGTCACCAAGGCGACGCTGGCCCGCGCCCGCGGCAGGCCGGTCTCCGACGCCGACGTGATGGCGCTCGACCAGGCCGAGGCGAAGCAGATCTACCGCGCCCGCTACTGGGACGCGGTCCAGGCCGACGCGTTGCCGGCCGGAGTGGATCTCGCGGTGTTCGATTGCGCCGTGAACTCCGGCCCCGGCCGGGCCCTGGCCCTGCTCCGGCAGGCGCTGGCGCTCCCGCGCTCGGACGAACGCGACGCCGCGACGCTGGAGGCCGCCCGCCGCGCCGATCCGGCCCGGCTCATCTCCGAATTTTGCCGCCTCAGGCTGGGCTTTATCCAGCGCCTGCCGACCTGGCCCGTCTTCGGCCGCGGCTGGACGAGGCGCGTCGGCTTCATCGAACGCGAAGCGCTGGCGATGGCCGGCGTTTCCGCCCGCCCGCCCGCGTCGGGCGGCGGTCCCGCACAGGAGAGCAACGCCATGGACCTCGTCAAACCCATCCTCCAGAGCCGCACGGTCTGGTCCAACCTGATCGGCCTTGCGGCCGTCAGCCTGTCGGCCCTCGGCTACGACACCTCGCAGCTGGACGCCGGCAAATTCGCCGACACGGGCCTGCAGGTCGTCGCCGGCCTGAGCTTCATCGCCTCCACGGCGTTCCGGATCGTGGCGACCCGGCGCCTGAGCTGATTCGGGCCGGGCCCGGCGGCGAATTGTCGCCGGGCTCATTCAGCCCCGGTTCAGGAACGTTGCGGCTTCCTGTGTGGGATGGCACAGTTTTCTTGGATCATGATGGCGGCCGTTGCGGTCGTTGCGACCTATTCCCTGTCCGCCGCGCGGGCCTCCGAGTCCGAAGTGCCGAAGCTGGTGGGATGCCTCGGCGAGAGCGAAATCCGCGAGGAGGTCGCCGCCAAGCGGGTCGTTCCGCAGGTCTCGGCCCTAAGGGCCGCCCGCGGCGCTTTGGGCGGTGAGGCGGTGCGGGCGCGCCTCTGCCGACACGACGGCGGGCTCGTTTACGCCATCACGGCCTTGAAGCGGGACGGAAGGGTCGTCAGGGTGTATGTGGACGCCCAGACCGGCAAGGTCATGGGATCGCGCTGACCCGAACCGACCAAGGATGACATCGTGCGCCTGCTCGTCGTCGAGGACGACAAGGACCTGAACCGCCAGATCGTCTCCGCGCTGGAGCAGGCCGGATACGCCGTCGACCGCGCCTTCGACGGCGAGGAGGGCTGCCATCTGGGCGAGAACGAGCCCTATGACGCCGTGATCCTGGATCTCGGCCTGCCCAAGCTCGACGGGGTCGGGGTGCTCCAGGCCTGGCGCCGCGCCGGCAAGGCGATGCCGGTGATCATCCTCACCGCGCGCGACCGCTGGAGCGACAAGGTTCAGGGCTTCGACGCGGGCGCCGACGACTACGTCACCAAGCCCTTCCACATGGAGGAGATCCTCGCGCGGGTGCGCGCCGTGCTGCGCCGCGCCGCCGGGCACGCCACCAGCGAACTCGTATGCGGGCCCGTGCGGCTCGACACGCGGGCGGGACGCGTCACCGTGGATGGCAATCCGGTGAAGCTGACCTCCCACGAATACCGGCTGATGGCCTATCTGATGCACCATGTCGGACGCGTGGTGTCCCGCACCGAGATCGTCGAGCACCTCTACGACCAGGACTTCGACCGCGACTCCAACACCATCGAGGTGTTCGTCGGCCGGCTCCGCCGCAAGCTGGGCGTCGACGTGATCCAGACCGTGCGTGGGCTCGGCTACGTCCTTCAGGCTCCGACCGGCCCGACATGACGCCCCTGCGGCGCGAGCGGAGCGCCTGATGGTCCTGCGCCGCTACTCCCTCCGTAAACGCCAGTCCATCGCGACGCGGCTTTTCGTGTCTTCCGCGGCCTGGAGCCTGGCCATCCTGCTGGTCGCGGGCGTGATCCTGTCCACCATCAACCGGCGCACGACCGAACACGCCTTCGACGAACGGCTGCATGTCTACCTGAAATCGCTGGTGGCGGACGTGGCGTCCCCGAACGACAGCGAGCGCTCCGACCCCTACAGCCTGGGCGAGCCGCGCTTCGACCTGCCGCTCTCGGGCTGGTACTGGCAGATCACCCGCATCGACCGCGACGCGCCCGACATCAAGGGCTCGACCTCCCTGTTCGGCGGCCGCTTGCTGTCGCTGGCGGCCAGCAACGTCAAGGCCAAGGCGGGCGAGCTTCGCGAGGGCTACGCGACCGGGCCGGACGAACGGCGCCTGCGCATGGTCGAGCGGGTCATCGATCTGGGCGAGGACGGCAAGTTCCTGATCCAGGTGGCGGCCGACGCCGGCGAGATCGAGGCGGCCATCGACAGCTTCCGCTGGGCGCTGGGCCTCACCTTCACGCTGCTCGGGCTGGCGCTGGTGGCCACCACCGTGTTCCAGGTCCGCTTCGGCCTGCTGCCGCTGGCGCGGCTCTCCGCCGGCGTGGGGGCCATCCGCAGGGGCGAGGCGGATCACGTCTCCGGCGAGTTCCCGGACGACATCGCTCCGGTCGCCGCGGAGGTGAACCTGCTGATCGATTCCAACCGCGAGATCCTCGAACGCGCCCGCACCCAGGTGGGCAACCTCGCCCACGCGCTGAAGACGCCGCTCAGCGTCGTCATCAACGAGGCCGCGGCCGAAGGGGGCCCGCTCGCCGCCAAGGTGCAGGAGCAGGCGGCCATCATGCGCGACCAGGTGAACTGGTATCTGGAGCGCGCCCGGGCGGCCGCACGGGCCGGCTCCGTCGGGGCGTCGACCGCCGTGGAGCCGATCGTCGACGGCATCCTGCGGACGGCCGCCAAGATCCATGGCGACCGCGCCATCGTGTTCGACGGCGAGGTCGCGCCCGACACCCTGTTCAGGGGCGAGCGCCAGGACATCGAGGAGATGATCGGCAACCTGGTCGACAATGGCGGCAAGTGGGCGGCCACCCACGTCCATGTCGACGTGCGCCCGGCGGACCCGAAGGACGGCCGGATCTATCTGCGCATCCAGGTGGACGACGACGGGCCCGGACTGCCCAAGGAGGCCTGGACCAGCATGCTGCGCCGCGGCGCGCGCCTGGACGAGTCGAAGCCCGGCTCCGGCCTCGGGCTGTCCATCGTGTCGGACCTCGCCACCCTGTATGGCGGAGCCCTAACGCTGGGCGAATCGCCCCTGGGCGGATTGCGGGCCGAACTGACCCTTCCGGCCGCCTGAGCGCCGGCGTCCGTACGCATCCGGATGCCGCAGGGGCGCGAATTGGCGTGACGCCGAGGCCAAGGCCCGGTAATCGAACGGCATGCTCGTCTGGATCATCATGGCCCTGATGACCGGCGCCGCCGTGTTCGCTGTCATCGGGCCGCTCGGCCGCGACCGGCCCGCCACGGAGGCTTCGCCCGAAGCCGCCACGGACGCGCATTTCTATCGATCCCAGATCGCCGACATCGAGCGGGACGCCGAGCGCGGCCTCATCGATCCGGCCGAGGCCGAGACCGCCAAGGTGGAGGCGGCCCGCCTTCTGCTCGCGGCCGCGCGGCGCGGCGAGGGCCACGCTGAGCCCTCTCCGGCGCAGGGACGCCGCCGGCTCGCCTCGGGTCTCGCTTTGGTTGGGGTGCCGCTTCTCAGCCTGGGGCTCTATCTGGGCCTCGGCAATCCCAACATCGCCGACCAGCCCCTGAGGGACCGGGTCGCCAAATCCGGCTCGGAGCTCGGCCTCGACCAGGCGGTGGCCAAGATCGAGGAGCACCTCGCGGCCAATCCCCAGGATGGACGCGGCTTCGAGGTCGTCGGCCCGGTTTATATGAGCCGCGGCCGCTACGACGACGCGCAGCGCGCCTTCGAGAACGCCATCCGTCTGCTGGGTGAGAGCGGCGAGCGCTTCGAGAAGCTCGGCGAGGCGCAGGTCGCCTCCGCCGAGGGCGTCGTCACGGCGGCGGCCCGCCAGAGCGTCGAGAAGGCGCTCTCGCTCGACCCGAAGCTCGTGAAGGCGCGGTTCTACCGCGCGCTCGCCTTCGAGCAGGACGGGGCGACCGAACAAGCCCTGGCCATCTATGGCGAGCTCGCCAGCGAGGCGCCTCCCGGCAGCCCCGTGCGGATCCGCCTGAACGAAAAGATCTCCTCGCTGGGCGGTTCGCCGCCGGACCAGCCCTCCGGCGCCGCGGCGGACGCCATCGCGTCCATGCCGGCCGGCGAGCGCCAGGACGCGATCCGCTCCATGGTGGCGGGGCTCGACGCGCGGCTTGCGGCGAATGGCGCGGACGTCGAAGGGTGGTTGCGGCTGGTCCGCTCCTATATGGTCCTCGGCGAGCCCGCGAAGGCGCGAGACGCCCTGGCGCGCGCCCGCGCCGCGCTGGCCGGCGACGCTCCCGGCCTCGGCCGTATCGAGGCGCTGGGCCGGGAACTGAAGATCGAAGGCTCCTGACGTCATGACCCGCAAGCAGCGCCGTCTCTCCCTGATCGCCCTGGCGCTCGCCGTCCTGGGAACGGCGGCCGGGCTGGTGCTCTTCGCCCTCAACGACAGCATCGTGTTCTTCTACGGGCCCACGGACGTCGTCGAGAAGGCGATCAAGCCCGGCACGAGGTTCCGCATCGGCGGGCTGGTGAAGGAAGGCAGCATCCAGCGCGGCCCGGACCAGACCGTCCGCTTCGAGGTCACAGACACCAATCGCGCCGTCCCGGTCACCTATCGGGGCCTGCTGCCGGACCTGTTCCGGGACGGGCAGGGCGTGGTCGCCGAAGGCGCGCTCCAGCCCTCGGGCGAGTTCAGGGCCGACAGCGTCCTCGCCAAGCACGACGAGACCTACATGCCGAAGGAGGTCGCCGAGGCCCTGAAGAAGCAGGGGGTCTGGCAGCCTTCCGCCGCCTCCGCGGGCTCGACCGCCAAGCCGGCTTCGGCCGAAGCCAAACCGGGATCGTGACCATGATCGTCGAACTCGGACACTACTCCCTGGTGCTGGCCCTGGCCCTGTCGCTCGCGCTGGCCGCCGTGCCGGCCTGGGGCGCGCGCACCCGCGACGCGGCCCTGATGAGCGTCGCCCGCCCGGCCGCCTTCGCGATGTTCGGCTTCGTCGCGCTCGCCTTCGCGGCGCTTACGGCGGCCTATGTGGGTTCCGACTTCTCGGTCCTGAACGTCGTGCAGAATTCGCATTCGGCCAAGCCGCTCGCCTACAAGATCTCGGGCGTCTGGTCGAACCACGAAGGCTCGATGCTGCTCTGGGTGCTGATCCTCGCCATCTTCGCCGCCCTGGTGGCCTGGCGCGGCGCGGCCATGCCCGTGCGCCTGCTGGCCTATGTGCTCTCCGTCCAGGGCGCCATCGCGGCGGCGTTCCTGCTCTTCATCCTGATCACCTCCAACCCTTTCGCCCGCGTGCTGCCGGCGCCGTTCGAGGGGCAGGGGCTCAACCCGATCCTGCAGGACCCCGGGCTCGCCATTCATCCGCCGCTCCTCTATCTCGGCTATGTCGGCTTCTCGATCGCGTTCTCCTTCGCGATCGGCGCGCTTCTGGAAGGCCGCATCGACGCTGTCTGGGCGCGCTTCGTCCGGCCCTGGACGCTTCTGGCCTGGATGTTCCTGACGCTCGGCATCGCGATGGGCTCCTACTGGGCCTATTACGAACTGGGGTGGGGCGGCTGGTGGTTCTGGGACCCGGTCGAGAACGCCTCCCTGATGCCGTGGATCGCCGGCACCGCGCTGCTGCATTCCACCGTGGTGATGGAGAAGCGCGACTCGCTGAAGGTCTGGACGATCCTGCTATCGATCCTGGCCTTCTCGCTGTCGCTGATCGGCACCTTCCTGGTGCGGTCCGGCGTGCTCACCTCCGTCCACGCCTTCGCCAGCGACCCGTCGCGCGGCGTGTTCATCCTCTCCATCCTGGTGTTCTTCATCGGCGGCGCGCTGACGCTGTTCGCGTGGCGGGCCCCGATGCTGCGCCAGGGCGGTCTCTTCGCCCCCATCTCGCGCGAAGGCGCGCTGGTGCTGAACAACCTGTTCCTGGCCGCCTCGTGCTCGGCGGTGCTGATCGGCACCCTCTACCCGCTGGCGCTCGAGGCGCTGACCGGGGCGAAGATCTCGGTCGGCCCGCCCTTCTTCGAGGCGACCGTGCTGCCTCTGGCGACGCCGCTCCTGCTGCTCGTCCCGGTCGGCCAGTCGCTGGCCTGGAAGCGGGGCGACCTCGCCGGGGTGGCGCAGCGCCTGTCCGCCGCCTTCGCGATCGCCGTCGCGGGCACCATCGCGGTCTTCGCGTTCACGCGGGGCGGACCCGTCGCCGCGCCGCTCGGCGTGGGACTGGGCTTCTGGCTCATCCTGGGCTCCGCCACCGAGGTGATCACCCGCTCCCGCCGGGCCGGCGCCTCCGTGGCGACCGTCCTGCGCCGCGCCGCCGGCCTGCCGCGCTCGGCCTGGGGCACGGCCCTGGCGCATGCCGGCATGGGCGTCACGGTGATCGGCATCTCCGCCACCGCCTGGGGCGTCGAGCGCATCGCCACCCTGAAGCCGGGCGACGGCCTGGACGTCGGCCCGTACAGGGTGGCGCTCGAGGCGGTCGTTCCGCGCAACGGGCCGGACTACCGCGAGACGGCGGCTCTGCTGTCCGTCCGCCGCGACGGCGCGCCCGTGGGCGTGCTCGAGCCCGGCAAGCGCATCTTCGCCGGACGCACGATGCCGACCTCCGAAGCCGGCCTGCTCACGGTCGGCCTCGGCCAGGTCTACGCCAGCGTGGCCGAGATCGAGGCCGACGGGCGCGTCGGCGTCCGGCTCTACTGGAAGCCCTGGGTGCTGCTGATCTGGCTCGGCGCGGTCGTCATGGCCGCCGGCGGCGGGCTTTCGCTCGCCGACGGCAGGGCGAGGGTCGGCGCCCCGGTCCGGCGTGCCGCGCCCGCCGCGCTCCCGGCGGAATGAGCATGATGCGCGCGCTCGCCGTCGCGATCTCGCTGCTGGCCTTCCTGGCCGTTTCGCCGGCTTTCGCCGTGAACCCCGACGAGGTGCTGGCGGATCCGAAGCTCGAAACCCGCGCGCGCGCCCTGTCCTCGGAGCTGCGCTGCCTCGTCTGCCAGAACCAGTCCATCGACGACAGCGACGCGCCGCTGGCCCGCGACCTGCGGGTCATCGTGCGCGAGAAGCTGAAGGCCGGCGCGGGCGCCGACGAGATCAAGCGCTTCCTGGTCGATCGCTACGGCGAGTTCGTGCTGCTGCGGCCGGCGCTGTCGCTGCATACGGCGCTCCTGTGGGGCGGGCCCTTCCTGGTGCTGCTGGGCGGCCTCGTCGTAGTCTGGTCGCAGGCGCGGCGGCGCAGGCCGGGATCCCCGTCGCCGCTCAGCGTCGAGGAGCGGACCGCGCTGGAGCGCGTGACCGGCCCCGGTCCGGGCGCCTGACCGGCATTCGCCCACCTTTCCAAAGTTTCATGATCCCGTGACGGCGCCGTAAGCCGCCGGCCCCCATCTTCCGCTCCACAGGTTCGGGGAAGCCCCCCAGTCCAGACCTCAGGAGCAGATCGATGTCCCATCAGACGAATTCCCCCAGGCGCCGCCTGTCGGTCCGCGCCGGCCTCCTGGCCGGGGCCTGCGCGATCGCGGTCGTCGGCGCCGGCGCGGCTCACTATTCCGATTTCCCCACCGCCGTCGCGAACGCGCAGACGCAGGCGCCCTCCGCCCAGCCGATGGCCGGCCCGCCGTCCTTCGCCGATACGGTGCAGCGGGTGAAGCCGGCCGTCGTGTCCGTGAAGGTGAAGGTCGAGAACGTCAGCGCTGGCGCGGGCGAGATCGCCGGCGGCGGCGACGACGAAGACGGCGGCGCCCAGGGCCTGCCGCCGAACCTGCCTCCGCAGCTGCGCGACTTCTTCCGCCAGTTCGGCCAGCCCAACGGCCGCGGCGCCCCGCAGCGTCCGCGCGGACACCAGTTCGCGCAGGCCCAGGGCTCCGGCTTCTTCATCACCCCGGACGGCTACATCGTCACCAACAACCACGTGGTGGAGCACGGCGTCGAGGTGGCGGTGACGATGGACGACGGGCGCACGCTCGACGCCAAGGTGATCGGGACCGATCCCAAGACCGACCTCGCGCTGCTCAAGGTGAAGCAGCCCGGAACCTACCCGTTCGTGAAGTTTGCCAAGGGCCAGCCCCGCGTCGGCGACTGGGTGATCGCGGTCGGCAATCCGTTCGGCCTCGGCGGCACGGTCACGGCCGGCATCGTCTCGGCCCGCGGCCGCGACATCGGCTCGGGCCCCTATGACGACTACCTGCAGATCGACGCGGCGGTGAACCGCGGCAACTCGGGCGGCCCGACTTTCGACATGAACGGCGACGTCGTCGGCGTGAACACCGCGATCTACTCGCCGTCGGGCGGCAATGTCGGCATCGCCTTCGCGATTCCGACCGAAGTCGCCGCGAACGTCGTCGAGTCCCTGAAGGACAACGGCTCGGTGGCGCGCGGCTTCATCGGCGTGCAGATCCAGCCGGTGACGCCGGAGATCGCCGACAGCCTCGGTCTGAAGGAGCCCAAGGGCGCCCTGGTGGCCGAAGCGCAGCGCAATGGCCCGGCGGCGGAGGCCGGCGTCAAGGCGGGCGACACCATCGTGGCCGTCGACGGCGACAAGATCGCCGGCCCGAAGGAGCTCTCGCGCCGGATCGGCGCCATGAAGCCGGGCGACAAGGCCGACCTCACCGTGGTCCGCGACGGCCGCGAGCAGAAGATCACCCTGAAGCTGGCGGCCCTGCCGACCGACCGCACCGCCCGCGCCGATGCGCAGGACGATGCGGCTGGTCCGGCCGCGGGCGGCTTCGGCCTCTCGCTGGCGCCGGCCCGCTCCGTGCAGGGCTCGGGCGGACAGGGCGTCGTGGTCACCAAGGTCGATCCCGACGGTCCCGGCGCCGAGCAGGGCCTGAAGCAGGGCGACGTGATCCTGGAGATCGGCGGCCGCGCGGTGGCCGATCCCGCCGAGGTGAAGCAGGCTCTCGCGGACGCCCGCAAGGACGGCAAGAAGGCCGTGCTGATGCGCCTCAAGAGCGGCAAGGACACCCGCTTCGTCGCGCTCGCCTTCCCCAAGAAGGACGCGCGCGGCTGATCCGGGCCCGCTGACCCCATCGGCGCCGGCGGCTTCCCCGTTCCTCCGGCGCCGAAGCAGGACATCGCGCTCGCCCCGCGTCGATCTCCTGCGCTCCCGGCCGCATCCTCCAACCGATGCGGCCGGGAAAGACGGCAGGCCGGGATTCAGCCCCCTCCCGGCCTGCCATTTTCGTCTCGAAATGCGCTCCGGACGCCGTTCGCCCCTCAACAGCCGGGCGTCTTGGAGGTATGTCATGGACATGAAGCTTCTGATCGTCGAGGACGACAAGGATTCCGCGGCCTACCTGGTCAAGGCGTTCCGCGAGACCGGGCACGTCGCCGACCACGCCGCCGACGGGCTCGACGGCTATGCGCTGGCGCGCGAGGGCGACTACGACGTGCTGATCGTCGATCGCATGCTGCCCAAGCTGGACGGCCTCTCCCTCATCCACGGCCTGCGCGAGCAGAAGGTTGAGACCCCCGTCCTGATCCTCTCCGCGCTCGGCCAGGTCGACGACCGCGTGAAGGGCCTGAGGGCCGGCGGCGACGACTACCTGCCCAAGCCCTACGCCTTCTCCGAGCTGCTCGCCCGCACCGAGGTGCTGGCGCGCCGCCGCCGGGCGGGCCCCGTCGAGGAGACGCGCTACCGCGTCGGAGACCTTCAGCTGGACCGGCTCTCCCACGAGGTGAGCCGGGCCGGGAAGCCGATCGAGCTCCAGCCGCGCGAGTTCCGTCTGCTGGAATACCTGATGAAGCACGCCGGCCAGGTGGTGACGCGCACGATGCTGCTGGAGAATGTCTGGGACTATCACTTCGACCCCCAGACCAACGTCATCGACGTCCATCTTTCCCGCCTGCGCGGCAAGGTCGACAAAGGGTTCGATCGTCCGCTGATCCATACGGTGCGCGGCGCGGGGTACATGGTCCGTGACGGCGCTCGGTAAGCTCTTCCGCACGACGGCGTTCAAGCTGTCGCTGGCTTACCTCCTCATTTTCACGCTGTTTGCGTTCTTCCTCCTCGGCTACATCGCCTTCAACGCGCGCCGGCTCATCGTCGACCAGGTCGCGTCGGTCGTGGAGGCGGAGACGCAGGGCCTCGCCGAGCAGTATGCGGCCGGCGGGCTTCGCCGCCTGGTCGACGTCATCGAGCAACGCTCGCGGCAGCCCGGCGCCTCCCTCTATCTCGTCGTCGGCCCAGCTGGCGAGAAGCTCGCCGGCAATATCGGCCGCCTCCCGGTGGACCTGCTGGCGACCCCCGGGCAGCGGCAGATCTCCTATTTCCACAATGACGACGACCAGCGGCCCCACGTGGCCCTGGTGCGCATCTACGAGCTGCCCGCGCGGGTGCGGTTGCTGGTCGGGCACGATCTGGCGGAGGCCGACCGCATGCGGCTGGTCATCCGCCGCGCCTTCGGGTGGTCGCTGACGCTCGTGATCGCCCTGGCTTTGCTCGGCGGCTGGTTCGTGACGCGGCGCGTGCTGGGCCGCATCGACGCCATGACGGACACGACGCGCGGCATCATGGCGGGCGACCTCTCCGGGCGTCTGGCGATCGCCGGCGCGAATGACGAGCTGGACCGGCTCGCGGTCAACCTCAACGCCATGCTGGACCGCATCGAGGAGCTGATGACCGGCCTCAAGGAGGTCTCCGACAACATCGCCCACGACCTCAAGACGCCCCTGACTCGCCTGCGCAACGGCGCGGAGGAGGCGCTGCGGACGGCCGAGAAGCCGGACGATTTCAGGCGCGCGCTGGAGGGCGCCATCGACGAGGCGGACAATCTCATCCGCGTCTTCAACGCCCTCCTGATGATCGCGCGGGCCGAGGCCGGGAGCGTGCGCGAAAACTTCGTGGCCTTCAACGTGGCCGAGGCCATGCGCGACGTGGTCGAGCTCTATGAGCCGGTGGCCGAGGAGGCCGGCGTCGCCCTGCGCCTGGAGGCGCCGCCCGACCTGACGGCCGTGGGCTCCCGCGAACTGGTCGGGCAGGCCCTCGCCAACCTCGTCGACAATGCGCTGAAATACGCCCGGCGCGACGCCCTCCCATTGCTGGAGGGCGCAAGCGCGGGCGATGCGTCCGCCATCCTGGTGACGGCCGGGCGGCGCGCGGACGGGATCGAGATCGTGGTCGCCGACCGCGGACCCGGGATCGCGGCCGCCGACCGCGCCCGCGCGCTGGAGCGCTTCATCCGCCTGGAGGGCGCCCGGACGAAGCCGGGCTTCGGGCTCGGCCTGTCCCTGGCCGCCGCCATCGCCCGCCTGCATGGCGGAACTCTCCGTTTGGAGGATAATCAGCCCGGGCTGCGCGCCGTGCTCGCGCTGCCGCAGAGGTCGGGAGCGCCATGACGGACATCGCAGCGGACGCGGGACGCGCTCCGCCGGACCCCCGCGCAGGGCCGCTCGCTGGGCGGATCGGCGCCGCCCCGAAGCTTGCGGACGCCAAGGGGGCGAACGCGCGCCTCGCCGAACTGCTGGCGGCGGCGGACGAAGGGGGCGTGGCCGCGCTCCGGCGGCGGGTCGAAGGCGGCGGCACCGTGAAAGCCCTTCTGGCCGGGCTGGCCGACCACTCGGGCTTCCTGTGGCGCCTGGCCACGGCCGACCCGGGCCGTCTCGCCGCGCTGCTGGACGCTGACCCTGCGGAGCGGCTGGCCGGCCTCGTCGCCGCGGTCGACGCCTCGTGGCGGCTGGCGGAGACCGAGACGGACCTGATGCGCCGCCTGCGCCGGGCCAAGCAGGAGTTGGCGCTCCTCGTCGCGCTGGCGGACCTGGGGGGCGTCTGGTCCGTCATCCAGGTCACCGAGGCGCTGAGCGACTTCGCCGACGCGGCGGTCGCCAGCAGCGTGCGGTGGCTCCTGGCGCAAAGCGCCGAGGCGGGCCGGTTTTCGCCGCCGCACGCCGATGATCCGGGCCGCGGCAGCGGCGTCGTCATCCTGGCTTTGGGAAAGCACGGCGCGCGCGAGCTCAACTATTCGTCCGACATCGACATCGTCGCCTTCTTCGACCCCGTCTCGGCGCCGCTGGCCGCGAATGTCGATGCGACGCCGTTCTTCGTGCGCATCCTGAAGGGCGTGGTGAAGCTCCTGCAGGAGCGCACGCCGGACGGCTACGTCTTCCGCACCGATCTGAGGCTGCGGCCTGACCCGGCCTCCACGCCGACCGCGATCCCGCTTCCGTCGGCCTTCGCCTATTACGAGACGGTCGGCCAGAACTGGGAGCGGGCCGCGCTGATCAAGGCCCGTCCCGTGGCGGGCGACCTTCCTCTTGGCGACGCGTTCCTGGCCGAGCTCGCGCCGTTCATCTGGCGCAAATATTTCGACTTCGCCGCCATCGCCGACATCCACGCCATGAAGCGGCAGATCCACGCCGTGCGCGGACATGACGCCATCGCGGTGGCCGGGCACAACATCAAGCTCGGCCGCGGCGGCATCCGCGAGGTGGAGTTCTTCGTCCAGACGCAGCAGCTCGTCTTCGGGGGCCGCCGGCCCCAGCTTCGCGGGCGCCGGACGCTCGATATGCTCACCGCCCTGCGCCAGGACGGCTGGATCTCGTCGACCGCCGAGACTCAGCTCGGCGCCGCATACCTGTTCCTGCGCACGGTCGAGCACCGGCTGCAGATGCTCGCCGACGAGCAGACGCAGGAGCTGCCCCACGACGAGGACAAGCTCGGCCGCTTCGCCCGGTTCTGCGGGTTCAAGTCCCTGGCCGCCTTCTCCAAGGCGCTGACCGCGCACGCGCTCAACGTCGAGAAGCATTACGCCCGCCTGTTCGAGGAAGGCGCGGAGCTCACGGCCACGGAAGGCGACCTCGTCTTCACCGGCGTGCAGGACGACCCCGAGACCCTGCAGACGCTGCGGCGGATGGGCTTCACCGATCCGGCCGCCACGGCCGAGACGGTGAGGGGCTGGCATTTCGGGCGCCGGCAGGCGGTCACCAGCCCGCGCGCCCGCGAAGTGCTGACCGAACTCGTCCCGCCGCTCCTGGCGGCCTTCGGCGGCAGCGCCGACCCGGACGGCGCGCTGGCGGCCTTCGACGCGGCGCTGGGGCGCATGCCGGCCGCCGTCGAGCTCTTCTCCATCCTCAAGAGCCACAAGCCGGTGCTCAGCCTGTTCGCCGACCTGCTGGGGTCGGCGCCGCGCCTCGCCGATACGGTGGCGAGCCGGCCGCATCTGCTGGACGCGCTGATCGATCCCGCGCTGGCGCGGCCCTATGGCGACGTCGACGAACTCGTCCACCGCCTCGGCCAGGCTGTGGGAGAGCCGGACCTGCTGGAGGATTTCCTCGACAGGCTGCGCGAAGCCGGGCAGCACGAGATGTTCCTCGTCGGGGCGCGGGTCCTGTCCGGATCGCTCGCGCTGAGCCGCATCGGCGAAGCGTATGCGGTGCTGGCCGAGGCCGTCATCAGGGTCGCGCTGCGCGACGTGGAGCGGCGCTTCGCCGCCGAGCATGGCCGCGTGCCGGGCGGGCGGCTCGCCGTGGTCGGCATGGGACGGCTCGGCTCGCGCGAGATGACCGCCACGTCCGACCTCGACCTGATCGTGCTCTACGATTTCGAGGAGGACGCGGCCGAGAGCGACGGTCCGCGGCCGCTCAACGCGGTGGTCTACTACACGAGGCTGACCCAGCGCCTGATCAGCGCCCTGACGGTCCCGACCCGCCGCGGCGTGCTCTACGCCGTCGACATGCGGCTTCGACCCTCCGGCAACAAGGGCCCGGCCGCCACCCAGTACAAGGGGTTCCTCTCCTACCAGCAGGGCGAGGCGGAGACGTGGGAGCAGATGGCGTTGACGCGGGCGCGGCCCGTCGCCGGCGACCCGCTGTTCATGGAGACGGTGGCGGGGTCGATCAACGCCATCCTGACCGTCGAGCGCGAGCCTGCCGCCGTGCGCCGCGACGCCCTGGCGATGCGCGCGCTGATCGCCCAGGAGAAGGGCGACCAGGACGGGTGGGACCTGAAGCTCGCCCGCGGCGGCCTGCTCGACATCGAGTTCGTGGCGCAGACCGTCGTGCTGATCCACGGCAGGCTCCATCCCAGCCTGGTGCGGACGGCCACCCACGACATTCTCGACGCCGCCATCGAGGCGCAGGCGCTGCCGGCCGAGACGGGGACGCTGCTGCGCGACGGCTACGCCTTCATGCGGGATCTGTTCCAGTGGCAGCGGCTCAGCGTGGCGGGGGACTTCGCCCCCTCGCAAGCCGCCGCGGGCCTCAAGCGCCGCATGGCGGCCGTCGTCGGCCTGCCGGACTTCCGCGTGCTGGAGCGCGAACTGGCCGACCTGCGCGCCCGGGTGGCGCAGGCCTGCGCGGAGCTTCTGTCCTGAGCGCGGCCCGTCAGTGCTTGGTGACCTGGGCCGAGGCGATCTCGAAGCCGCTGGGCGCCTTCAGCGGGAGGTGAAGCAGCACGATCGTGCCGGTGCCTTCGCAGGAGCGGATGCGCAGGCCCCCGCCATGCAGCTCCGCGAGCGAGCGGGCGATGGCCAGGCCGAGGCCGGAGCCGTCGGTCGGCTTGGTGGCGTCCATGTCCACCCATTCGAAGGGCCGGGCCAGCTTGGGCAACGCGTCCTTGGGGATGCCGACGCCGGTGTCCTCGACATAGATGTTGACCGAACCGCCGATCTTGCGGGCCCGGACCATGACCTTGCCGCCCTCGGGGGTGAACTTGACGGCGTTGGAGAGGAGGTGGCCGAGGATCTTCTCCAGCGCGCGGCGGTCGGCATGCACCATCGTGTCGGGCAGCGATTCCGCGGTGAGCGTCAGCCCGCGGGACCGGGCCGTCTCCGAGATGGCGCTGATGGCCGAGTTGACGGCCTCGTCGGCCAGGAGAGGCTCGCGCTTCATGCGCACGCGGCCGGCTTCCAGCTCGGCCATGTCCAGGATGTCGGCGATGAGGCCCAGGAGATACTCGCCGCTCTTGCGGATGTCGCGGCAGTAGTCGGTGTATTTGTCGCAGCCGAGCGACCCGAAGATCCCGGCCTCCATCACTTCCGAGAAGCCCAGGATGGCGTTCAGCGGCGTCCGCAGTTCGTGGCTCATCTTGGCCAGGAACTCTGATTTCGCGCGGTTGGCGCTCTCGGCCTCGGCCTTCTGCTCCAGGTAGCGCTCGGCGAGGTCGGCGAGCTGCTGGGCCTGCATCTCCAGGGTCTGGCGCGAGCGCTTCAGGTCCGCCACCGAGGCGGTGAGCTTGCGCTCGCTGTCCAGGAGGCGCTCTTCCTGGCGTTTGAGCATGGTGATGTCGGTGCCGACCGAGACGTAGCCGCCGTCCTTGGTCCGCCGCTCGTTGATCTGCAGCCATCGCGCGTCCGGCAGCTGCGCCTCGTAGCTGCGCGAGCCCGCCTTGTCCGGGGCCGTGTCGATCCGGTTTTGCACGACAGGCGGCGTCAGCGCCGCGGCGAGCGTCTCGTAGGGAGTGCCGGGCTGCACGGCCTCCGGCGCGAGATTGTGCAGCATCTGGAATTTCGAGTTGCACATCACGAGCTGGTTGTCGTCGTCCCACAGGACGAAGGCCTCCGAGATGGTCTCGATGGCGTCGCGCAGCCGCATGTCGGCGGTCGCGGTCTCCTGCGCCATCCGGCGCTGCTCGGTGATGTCGATGGCGATGCCGATCAGGTGCGGATCGCGGTTCTCCCCGTCGCGGACCAGCTCGGCCCGGGCCCGGACCCAGACCCAGTCGCCATTGGCGGCCCGCACCCGGAAGGCGTGGTCGACCGTGGTGGCCTCTCGGCTCGCCAGCGTGTCAGCCAGCGAGAACAGATCGCCGTCGTCGGGGTGCACGAGGCGGTTGACCTCGCCGAAGGACATGAACTCGCTGCTCCGCTCGTAGCCGAGCATCTCGTACATGGAGTCCGACCAGTAGAGCGTGCCGCGGGCGATGTCCCAGTCCCACAGCCCGCAGCGGCCGCGCGAGAGCGCGGTGTCGAGCCGGCGGCGGAAGCTGTCGCAGATCACGTCCGCCTGGCGGGCGCGCCAGGCCTGCCAGAAATAGGCGGTGCTGATGGCGGTGAGCACCAGCCCGGCCGCGCCGAGCAGGATCAGCGTCGAGGTGGTCCGCTGCCGCCACCCGGCCAGCGCGAGGTTGATCGGTTGGATGACCGCGATCTGGCCGTACGGGGCGGGGAGATTGCGGACGGTCGCGAGGGCCTTGGCGCCCGACCCCAGCGTGATGGCGATGACGCCCGCCTTGTCGGCGAACGTGGTCAAGGGCTGGGTCGGGCCGAGGACGTCCGTCAGGGTCGTCTGCGTGTAGAGGCCGCCGGGCAGGCTCGCCGTCACGGCGCCGGCCTCGTTGGTGACGAGCACGAACCGGCCGTCATGCAGGACATGGCCGGGGATGAGGGCGAGGACTTTGGAAGGAGACGCGCGGCCGGCGTCCTGGGCGAGGCGCCCGAACTCGGCGGTCGCGTAGGCTGCCAGGATGTCGATGTCGTTGGCGGCGTCGACGAGCGTCTCTTCGCGCGTCGCCGAGGCGTTCATGAAAGACACGCTGCCGAGCGCGACGACGAAGAGCCCCACCATCACCGGCACGATTCGCCGAAGCCAGGGCTCGATGTCGAGAAGCTTTACATAGGCCGGGTTGGCGAACGAACGCACCAAGCCGGGTATGGAATGCGCGCGTACGGAAGCGATGGCTGCGAATGAACGCGCCATGCGTTAACCCCCTCGGATCCTAAAACGCCCATTCGGAAGGACGTGCCGCATCTCTCCGAATCGGGATGATCTGAATCCGAGGGCGCTGATTTGTCCAGTTGTTAAGGGATGATTACGCCCAAAAAAATCGCTTGCCACAAAGGGTAGTATAGACCCCCGGACTACGACCATAGCGCGAAGGTTCAGCCAGGGCGAAGCTTGGCTTTACGCTAGGCCAGCGAGCGGGTGACGATGTCCGAAACGTCGGTCGAAAGGCCTTCCTGGGAGGCGATCCGGCGCAGCTCCGTTTCGGCTCGGCTGCGGCGGACCGGCTCCAGCGATCGCCATGTCCGGAAGGCCCCGAGGAGGCGTGCGGCGAGCTGCGGGTTCGCCCCGTCGAGCTGGAGCACGATGTCGGCCAGGAAGGCGTATCCGGCCCCGTCGGCGCGGTGGAACTGGGACAGGTTGGCCATCGCGAAGGCGCCGATGAGGGCGCGGGTCCGGTTGGGGTTCGACAGCGAGAAGCCCGGATGCCGCATTAGCCTGCGCACGCGGTCGAGCGTCCCCGTCTCGGCGATGGCGGCTTGCAGGCCGAACCATTTGTCGAGCACCAGGGGATCGGACGAGAAACGCTCGCCGAACGCCTGGAAGGCGGCTTCCCGGGCGGGGCCGGGATGCTGCGCCAGGACGCCGAGGGCGGCGATCTGGTCGGTCATGTTGTCGGCCGTCGCGAATTGCGCCTCGGCCAGAGGCACGCCCCGCTCGGGATCGCCGGCGGCCAGAAGGTCGAGCCCGGCGTTGCGCAGCGCGCGCCGTCCGGCGGCCTGGGCCGTGGGAGCGTAGGCTTCGCGGCTCGCCAGGGCCTCGTAGGTGCGGGCGAGCTGCGCCGAGATCGCCGAGCCGACATGGGCCCGCAACGTCTTGCGGGCGGCCAGGATGGCGTCCGGATCGATGTCGCGCCCGAGTTCGCGCGCCACGTCCGCCTCGCTCGGCAGCGCCATCACCTGCGCCGCGAAGGCGTGGTCCTCGGTATGGGCCAGCAATTCACCCAACGCCTGCGCGAAGGCGGGGTCGAGCTCCGGCGCCGTCTGGCTGCGCACCGCCTCGACGGCGCGCACCATCAGCCGCATGGCGTAGCTCTGCGCCGCCTGCCACCGGTTGAACGGATCCTCGTCGTGGCGGAACAGCGTCAGAAGGTCTTCCGACGACAGCTCCTGCTCCAGCCTCACGGGCGCGGAGAACTCCCGCAGCAGCGACGGGACGGGGACCTCCGGGACGTCGCGGAAGGTGATGCTGTCGGCCGTGCGGTCGAGCACGAAGAGACCCTCCGCCAACGGCTCGTGATCGGCCGGAGTCATCGCGAGGGCCGCGCCGCTGCGGCCCACGAGACCGAGCCGGATCGGGATCACCACCGGCGACTTTTCGGGCTGGCCCGGGGTCGGCGGCGTGCTCTGGGCGAAATCGAGGCGCAGCGTGCGCGCCTGCGCGTCGTAATGGCTCCTGACCGCCACCGACGGCGTGCCGGACTGGCGATACCACAGCGAGAAATGGGTCAGGTCGCCGCCGCTCGCCTCGGCGAAGCAGGCCAGGAAATCCTCCACGGTCGCCGCCGTGCCGTCGCAGCGGTCGAGATAGAGATCCATCCCCGCCTTGAAGGCTTGCGGACCCACGAGGGTCTTCAGCATGCGGATGAGCTCGGCGCCTTTCTCGTACACGGTCGCCGTGTAGAAGTTGTTGATCTCCCGATAGGCCGAGGGCCGGACCGGGTGGGCGAGGGGGCCTGAATCCTCGGCGAATTGCTGCGCCCGCAGGGTCCGCACGTCGGCGATGCGCTTCACCGCGCGGGATCGCTGGTCCGCGCTGAACTCCTGGTCGCGGAAGACGGTCAGGCCCTCCTTGAGGCAGAGCTGGAACCAGTCCCGGCAGGTGATCCGGTTGCCGGTCCAGTTGTGGAAATATTCGTGCGCGATGATCGCCTCGATGGCGGCGTAGTCGGCGTCCGTCGCCGTCTCCGAGCTGGCCAGGACGTATTTGTCGTTGAAGATGTTGAGGCCCTTGTTCTCCATGGCCCCCATGTTGAAGTCCGACACGGCGACGATGTTGAACACGTCGAGGTCGTATTCGCAGCCGAACGTCTCCTCGTCCCAGCGCATGGACCGGATGAGCGCGTCCATCGCGTAGCCAGCGCGGTCCTCCTTGCCCGGCTCCACATAGACGCCGAGCTCCACCCGCCGGCCCGAGCGGGTCGTGAATTCGCCTCCCACCCGGCCCAGCCTGCCGCCCACGAGCGCGAACAGATAGGCGGGCTTGGGATGCGGGTCGCTCCAGACGGCGAAATGGCGGCCGTTGGGCAGGACGCCGCGCGCGCCCGGATTGCCGTTGCCCAGCAGGACGGGCGCGTCCTCGGCGTCGGCCTCGATGCGGGTCGTGTAGACCGACATCACGTCGGGGCGGTCGAGGAAATAAGTGATCCGGCGGAAGCCCTCTGCCTCGCACTGGGTGCAGTAGACGCCCGACGAGCGGTAAAGCCCCATCAGCTTGGTGTTCGAGGTCGGGTCGAGCTGCGTCTCGATCGTCAGCCGGAACGGCCGCTCCGGCGGCGAGATCAGCGTCAGCCCCTGAGGGGACGCCTCATAGGCGTTGGGCGACAGCGCCAGGCCGTCGAGCGCGATCGAGACCAGCGTCAGCTCGTCCCCGTCCAGCGCCAGCGGAGCGCCGACGCGGCCCGCCGGATGAGGCCGCACCCCCAGCTCGGCGGTCACCCTGGTCCTGGTGGGATCCAGGCGCACGTCGAGCTCGACCGTATCGATCAGGTAATCCGCCGGGCGATAGTCCTCGAGGCGGATGGCGGGAGCTGCATCGGTGCGCATGGCGGTCTCGGCTGAAATCGGGGCCGCTGTTATCGACCGTTCGGGCCTGCGCCACAACCCGCGCCCGCTCTCCCGAAGGCTATGCGCGCGCCGCCGCCCTGACGGGCTCGGTGTGGCTGACGATGCGCGTGATCGCCGGCGCGTCGGCCCGCACGCATTGCTCGAGCCGGTCGACATGGTCGTGCACGGTCGTCACGTCGAGGGCCGGATCGACGCGGCAGTGATAGTTCACGACCAGCCCATGCCCGGGCGTCTCGCGGATGCGGATGCTGTGGACGTCCGAGATGACGCCCTGCCGGGCCGCGTGCGTCGCCAGGGAGGTCCGGATCCGCTCCGCCAGGGGACCCTCCACGTCATGGCCGGCGAGGCTGGCCACCACGAGCGGCTCGATATGGGTGTCGACCTCGGTGTCCGCGCCGAACTCCTCCCGCACGGCGCACTCGAAGCGCGTGGCGATGGTGTGCGCCGCTCCGAGGCTCATGCGCGCATCGACCTCCAGATCGACGCTGACGGAGAGGCGGCCGCCGATCTCCTGCACGGTGACGTGGTGGACGGGCACGCGCCGCTTGGCCGCGATGAGCAGCACGCGCTCCAGGATGGTCTCGTCGTCCAGCGCCACCGGGTTGGAGTTCACGGTCACGCTCGCCTCAGGAACCGCCGCGCTGATGGCGGCCGCGATGCGGTCCTTGATGGCGGTGACCCGGTCCAGCGGCAGCGTGCGCGACACGTCGACGGCGACCTCGCCGAAGACCTGCGCTCCGGCGGGCCTGACGCGGACCGGGCCGACGCCGACCACGCCCGGCGTGGACAGGGCGATGCCGCGGATCCGGTCCGCCAGCCCCGCGGGCGCCGCATCCACCAGCGTGTCGATGGTCCGGCGCCCCAGCCGGTAGCCCGCGATGGCGATGAACAGCGCCACCCCGATCGCCGCGAAGGCGTCCGCCTGCACGAAGCCGAGCTTCGTCGCCGCGAGGCCGATCAGGACCAGCGTGGACGAGACGAGGTCCGACGAGAAATGCAGCGCGTCCGCGGCGAGCGCGTGGCTGCGGGTTTCCTCGGCCACCTTCGTGAGCCCGCGCCAGCGGAAAAAATCCACCACGATCGAGACGATCAGAACCGCGAAGGCGAGCCAGGTGGCGTCCACCACGGCCATCTCGCCCAGGAGGCGCCGACCGGCTTCCCATAGCACCCCGACGGCCAGCACCATTAGGAGACCCGTCTCGATCAGGGCGGCGACCGCCTCGATCTTGCCGTGGCCGTAGTGGTGCTCGTCGTCCGCCGGCTTGTCGGCGGCGCGCACGGCGAAATAGGTGAGGATCGTCGCGCCCGTGTCCAGCAGGCTATGGCCCGCCTCCGAGAGCAGCGCCAGCGAACCCGAGAGGAGGCCCGCGACGAGCTTGCCGACCGTCAGCGCGGCGCTCGCCACGATGGACCAGAACGCCGCCTGCTCTTTGGCGTGCGCGTGCTCAGACATGGCGTCCCCCTGCGGATTCGATGCTGGGGTACAAGGTCCGCCGGGCTGGGTCAATCCGCCCGCGCGCTCTCCTTCAAGTTGAACGGAGACCTGTTGCGAGTGCTTCCGAAAAGCGAGTGCGGATCGGAAAAGACCTGGAAAGTATCGTTGCGCGCCAACGCAATCAGCGTGAGCCGATGTTCTTGCGAAAGCTGGACCGCGAGGCTTGTCGGCGCCGAGATTCCGGCAAGCGCCGGGATGCGGGCGGCCAGACACTTCTGCACGAGCTCGAAGGAGATGCGGCTGGTCATGAGGCAGAAGCCGGCGTGGCCGGGAACGCCTGTCCGGGCCATGTGGCCGATGAGCTTGTCGAGGGCGTTGTGGCGCCCGACATCCTCGCGCACGGCCAGGATCGCGCCATCCGGCGCGACGAAGGCGGCCGCGTGGACCGCGCCCGTCTCGCGGTTGAGCTGCTGCAACGGATAGAGGGCGTCGACGGCCCGGAAGACGGCGTCGCCGCTGATCTCCGGCCGTCGCCCGATCGGACCGAAGCGCCTTACCGCCTGCTCGAGCTCCACGATGCCGCAGATCCCGCACCCGGTCTGGCCGACGAGGTTGCGCCTGTTCTCCAAGAGCGCCTTCTGCCGGTGCTGCGGGATGATCGCCTGCGCCAGCATCCCCAACGCGATCGGCCGGATCAAGATCTCCTCGATCTCCTCCGCCCGGTCGACGATCTGCTCGGTCAGCGAGAACCCGACCACGAAGTCCTCGATGTCGACGGGGCTCGCCATCATGACGGCGTGGGCGATCCCGTTATAGGTGATCGAGACCGGGACTTCGGCCGCCAGCGTCCGGTCCCGCTCCACCGACGTTCCGTCGCGCGCCACCGCGACGGTCTGCGCCAGCACGCGCGGCGGCGGAGGTTCGGACAGGATCTCGATCTCGTCCTCGTCGCCCTCGAGGCGGTCGTCAGCCCGGTCGTCCTGCATGGGTCTCTCCTTCCCCGACGCGCCGAAAGAGGCGTCCGGGTCTGGCGTGCGGGGGTGTCCGCCGCCGCCATCGCCCTATAAGACTAGGGCGATCGGAGCCGTCCCGCCATCGCGCGGCGCCGGCTCGCGCGAAACGGACCGGCCGAACGGCCGAACAGGAGGCGCTCCATGGAATACCTGCACACGATGGTTCGCGTCGGCGACCTCGACAAGGCGCTCGACTTCTACTGCGCCAAGTTCGGGCTCGTCGAAGTGCGGCGCACGGAGAACGAGAAGGGTCGCTACACGCTCGTGTTCCTGGCCGCGCCGGGGGACGTGGACCGCGCCCGGGACAGCAAGGCGCCGCTGCTCGAACTCACCTACAACTGGGACGAGAAGGACTATGCGGGGGGCCGCAATTTCGGCCACCTGGCCTATCGGGTGGACGACATCTACGCGCTGTGCGACCGCCTCATGAAGGCCGGCGTCACGATCAATCGCCCGCCTCGCGACGGCTACATGGCCTTCATCCGCTCCCCGGACGGCATCTCGATCGAGCTGCTTCAGAAAGGCGAGCCGAAGCCCCCGGCCGAGCCCTGGGCCTCGATGCAGAACACCGGCAGCTGGTGACGACGTCTTCCGCCGCTCCGGCCCGTCGGGCCGCGAGCGGCGGTTCGATTCAAGACACGGAAGACCATGGGGGAGGGGGCATGACGGTGAGGGAGTTCGGCCGGCTGGGCGACGACGTCGTCCACGAGGTCACGATCCGGTCGAAGGCGGGCGCCGAGGCCCAGGTGATCACCTGGGGCGCGGTCCTGCGCGACCTGCGCGTCCCGCTTGCGTCGGGCGGGCGCCATCGCGTCGTGCTGGGCCTGCAGACGATCGAGGACTATGTCGAGCATTCGCCCCATATGGGGGCCATCGCGGGGCGCTACGCCAACCGGATCGCCGGCGGCCGCTTCCTGCTGGACGGCGTCGAACGCCAGCTCGATCGCAACCAGGCCGGCCGCCACGCCCTGCATGGCGGCGGCGCCGCTTTCGGCAAGCGGCTGTGGCGGCTCGCGGCGCATGACGAGACCTCCGTCGCGCTGACGCTCGTCTCTCCGGACGGGGACGGCGGATACCCGGGACAGCTCACGGCGACCTGCGTCTACCGCATGGTCGAGCCCGCGACGCTGCGGGTCGAGCTGACGGCCGTCGCCGACGCGCCGACGATCGTCAATCTGGCCCAGCACGCCTACTGGAACCTCGACGGCTCGCCCTCGGTGCTGGACCACGAGTTGGAGGTCGACGCCTCCTTCTACACCCCTGTGGACGAGGACCTGATCCCCACCGGCGAGGTGAGGGCCGTCGCCGGAACGCCCTTCGACTTCCGCAGCCTTCGGCCGATCCGGTTCGCCGGGCGGGACGGCGCGCCGTTCCGCTACGACCATAATTTCGTCCTCTCGGCTCCCCGGCCCACCCGCGACCAGCTTCTGCGGCGCGCCGCGCGGCTCCGCTCGCCGCGCAACGGCCTGACGCTCGAGCTGCACACGACCGAGCCCGGCGTCCAGGTCTATGATGGCCACAAGGTGGACGTCGCCGCGCCGGGACTGGACGGCGCCCGCTACGGCGCGAACGCCGGCCTGTGCCTGGAAAGCCAGGTCTGGCCGGACAGTCCCAACCGGCCCCATTTCCCCGATCCGACCCTGCGGCCCGACGAGGTGTATCGGCAGATCTCGGAATACCGCTTCGCGTGAGTCTTGTATAAGACCTGCGGCTTGATAGTGTCGTGAGCGGCCGGCCAGGGCGCCGGACCAGGATGGGGGAGGGTCCATGCCGGGCGTCTTGTGCGTGGGCATCGCAACGCAGGACTATGTCTTCGCGGTCGACGTGATGCCGGCCACGGCCGAGAAGCATCGCGCGCGCGACCTCGCCGTCGTGGGCGGCGGCATCGCGGCGACCGCCGCCGTGGCGGTGTCGCGCCTGGGCGGACGGGCGATGCTGATCACGAGGCTGGGCGACGACGCGGTCGGCGAGGCCATCGTGGCCGCCCTCGCGCAGGAGGGCGTCGACTGCTCCCTGGCGCCCCGGACGCCGGGCCGCCGCTCGCCGCAATCCTCCGTCATCGTGGACGCCAAGGGGGAGCGGCTCGTGGTGAGCTATTCGGATCCCGCCATGCCGCCGCGCCTGGACGCCGTCCCGCCGCGGCTTCCTCCGGGCGTGGAGGCCGTGATGGCCGACACGCGGTGGGAGGAGGGCGGCCTGCAGGCCTTCGCGGCGGCCCGGGCTTCGGCCGGCATCGGCGTGCTCGACGCCGATCGCGCCCCGGCGCTGCGCGGCTTCACGGAGGCGGCCACGCATGTGGCCTATGGGGCGCAGGCCCTGCGCGAGATGACGGGCCGCGACGATGTGCGGGCCGCGCTCGCCGACGCCGCGCGCGCGGCCTCCAACTGGGTCGCCGTCACGGACGGCGAACGGGGCGTCTATTTCACCGAGGACGGCCGGATCGCGCACGAGCCGGCTTTTCCGATCACCCCTGTCGATACGCTCGGGGCGGGAGACGTCTTCCACGGCGCGCTGGCGCTCGGGCTGGCGGAAGGCATGGGCGAGCGCCTCGCGGTGCGCTTCGCCTCGGCCGCCGCCGCGATCAAATGCACGCGCTTCGGCGGCCGCGCGGGCGCGCCGACGCGCGACGAGGTCGACGCGCTGATGAGGCGCGCCGCTTAAGGCCGCCTGGATCGAACATGGGAGGCGCCGCGATGGAACTGTCGCCGGGCAAGCTGTGGGGGCTCCGCCGCATGGCGGACGCGCAGGGACGCTTCAAGATGACGGCGGTGGACCAGCGTCCGCCGATCAAGAACCCCATCCGGGAGGCCCGCGGGACCGACGCCGCGCCCTATGAGGACGTCGCGGCGTTCAAGCTCATGCTCGTCGAGGAGCTCCAGGGCGAATCCAGCGCCATGCTGCTCGACCCGCATTTCGCGCTTCCGGGCGGCATGACGTTGCTCTCCCCCGCCAAGGGCCTGATCGTCACCCTGGAGGACTCGATCTTCCAGGACACGCCCGGGGGGCGGCTCTCGGCCGAGATCGACGACTGGTCAGTCGAGAAGATCAAGCGCTGCGGCGGCGACGCCGTGAAGGTGCTGGCCTGGTACCGTCCGGACGCCGCGCCCGAGGTGTGCAGGGCGCAGGAGGATTTCGTCGCCCGGGTCGGCGAGGCCTGCGCCCGCTATGACATCCCGTTCGTGTTCGAGCTCCTGGTCTATCCGCTTCCCGGCGAGGCGAACCAGACCACCCAATATGTCGAGATGGCCGACAAGAAGGCCGAACTCGTGCTCGACAGCGTGCGCCGCTTCGCGCATCCCCGCTACGGGGTGGACCTGTTCAAGCTGGAGAGCCCCGTCCCGGCCCGCGACTGCCTGGCCGCCGCCTCCGGCGGGCCCTCCGTGCAGGAGCATTTCGACGAGTTGGGCCAGGCCGCGGGACGCCCCTGGGTCATGCTCTCGGCCGGCGCGGGCATGCAGGAGTTCAAGGCCATCCTGGACTGCGCCTACAAGGCGGGCGCATCCGGCTACCTCGCCGGGCGGGCGATCTGGGCGCAGCCCTTCAGGCGTTTCCCCGAATGGGAGGAGATCCGCGCCGGCCTGCGGCTCGACAGCGTGTCCTACATGCGCGAGCTGAACGCCATGACGGACGCCAAGGCCAAGCCCTGGTTCGCCCATCCGCTCTATGGCGGAACGGTCAGGGTCGCCAATGTCGACGGCTCGTTCCGGCACGACTACCAGGGCTTCGGGCCATGACGCTGCGCATCGGCCTCCTTCCGCTCGCCCGACCCACCTTCGACGTGCCCTATGCGGAGGAGATGGCGGCGCGCGCCTTCGCCGCCCTGGAGGCCGCCGGCTTCGCCCTCTCGGGCGATCGGGCTCTGCTCTTCGACGCCGCGGCGACCCGGGCCGCGCTGGCCCGGCTGCAGGACGAGCCGCTCGATCTCGTGCTCATCCTCCAGGTCACCTTCGCGGACGCCACGATGGCGGTCGAGATCGCGCGCGCCGTGTCCGCGCCGCTCGCCATCTGGGCGCTGCCGGAGCCGCGGGCCGGCGGACGTCTGCGCCTCAACGCCTTCTGCGGCATGAACCTGGCCCTGCATGCGCTGGGCCGCGCCGGCCTTCCGGCCGGATGGCTCTACGCCGCCCCGGAGGACGCCGCGGCCCCGCGGCGCCTGGCGTCCCTGGCGGCTGGGCGGGAGGCCGTCCGGACCGCCCCCGCGGCTCTGCGCCGCGAGCCGAGCGACGAGGACCGGGCCCGCGCGGCGGAGGCGCTCGGACGGCTTCGCGGGGTGCGCGTCGGCCTGGTCGGCGAGCACCCGGCCGGCTTCGACACATGCCGATACGACCCGGCCGAGCTGAATCGGCTTCTCGGCGTCGAGGTGCAGCGCATTGCCCTGCCGGACCTTTTCGCCCGCGCTGAAGCGGCGGATGAAGGCGAGGTCGCGACCCTGCGCGCCCGTCTCGACGGGAGCGTCTCGGGACTGGCCGATCTGGACCAGCCGCAGCTCGAGCGTTCGCTGCGGGTCTATGACGCGCTGGCCGGGATGGCGCGCGAGCAGGGCCTGCAAGGCCTCGCCCTGCGCTGCTGGCCGGAGATGTTCACCGACTATGGCTGCGCCGCCTGCGGCCCGTCCGGCCTGCTGAGCGGGGAGGGCGTGCCCTGCGCCTGCGAGGCGGACGTCTACGGCGCGCTGACCGCACTGATGCTGCAGGGCGTGGCCGGCGAGCCCTCCTGGCTCGTCGACATCGTCGACATCGACGCCCAGGACGACACGGCCGTGCTGTGGCATTGCGGCTCCGCTCCCCTCCAGATGGCCGATCCGCAGGTCCGGCCGCGCGCCCAGATCCATTCCAACCGCCGCATGCCGCTCCTGGCCGAGTTCACTCTCAAGCCCGGCCGCGTCACGGTGGCCCGGATCAGCCAGGCCCGGAACGAGCCGAAGCTGGTGCTGGCCGGCGCGCAGGTCCTGCGCGCCCCGATGAGCTTCACCGGCACGTCCGGGGTCGTGCGCTTCGACGCCTCCGCCGGCGACGTCATGTCGGCCATGATGGACGAGGCTCTCGAGCACCATGTCGCGCTCGTCTATGGCGAGCGCCGCCCGGCGCTGAGGGCGATGGCCGCGGAATTGGGCCTTCCCGTGCTGGAGCTCACGCCATGAGCCGTCCCGTGACGACCGACCCATCCGCCCTGGCCGCCCCGGCGGAGCCGCTCTGGTCCCGCGTGCCGCCGCTAAGGGTCGCCGGCGCGGCCGAGCGCGTCGGCGCCGGCGCGTTCCGCATCCCCACCGGGGAGGGGCCTCTGCTGGTGACGGCGCTGCAGGACGGGGTGCGCCTGCGCATCGGTCCCGCCGACCTGCCGCGCTACCCCATCCTCGTCGCTGACCCTGAGGAGCACCCCGCCGAGCTGTCCCGGCGAGGCGACGCATCGGTGCTGCGCTGGGCGGATTTCGAGCTGGAGATCTCGGACGCGCCGCTGGCCTTCCAGCTGAAGCGCGGGGGCGTTCCGGTGCAGGGCAGCGCCACGGACGGGCACTTCGTGCGCGAGCACCGCCTGCCGCCCTTCGCCAGGCTGGAGCGCGGCTGGTTCGTCGCGCTCGACCTTCATTCGCCGGAACCCGTCTACGGGTTGGGCGAGAAGTGGGGCCGCCTCGACAAGCGCGGGCAATGGGTCCGCTCCGAGGTGTTCGACGCGCTCGGCGTCAATGGCGAGCGCGCCTACAAGAACACGCCCTTCGCGTGGTCTCCCGGCGCGCCGGGGCGGTCGGCCTGGGGCCTGTTCGTCCATACGCCCGCCTGCGTGATGCATGCGGTCGGCCACCCCCTCTGGTCGCAGCGCGCCTATGGGCTCGTCGTCGAGGAGCCGCGCCTCGACCTGTTCCTGCTCGCCGCCGAGGACGGGGCGAGCCTCCTGCGCGCCTATACGGACCTGACCGGCCGCGCCCCCACGCCGCCCTATTGGTCGTTCGGGGCGATCCTCTCCAAAGCCTACTATCGCACCGGGGACGAGATCCTGGAGGCGGCCCGCGCCGTGCGGGCGCGCGGCATGCCGTGCGACGTGATCACCTTCGACGGACGGGCCTGGCAGGACACCGACAGCCGGTTCCATTTCGGGTTCGACCCGAAGCGCTATCCCGACCCGAAGGGGCTGCTCGACGAACTGAAGGCCCTGGACTTCAAGGTCTGCGTCTGGGAATACCCGCTGGTTTCGGTCGACGGCCCCCATTTCGCCGACTTCGCCGAAAAAGGCTGGCTGCTGCGCGACCGCCGCAGCGGCGAACCCTATCGCTACGCCTTCGATCCCGAGCCGTTCGGGCAGGTGCTGACGCAGCTCCCCGTCTCCGGCATCGTCGATTTCACCCATCCCGACGCTTACGCCTGGTGGCGCGACGCCCACGAGACGCTGTTCGCGATGGGCGTCGACATGATCAAGTCGGATTTCGGCGAGCAGGTCGAGCCGGATTGCCTCGCCCATAACGGCGACGAGGGCGCGCGGCTGCACAACGTCTATCCGCTTCTCTACAACGCCTGCGTCTACGAGGCGGCCGAACGCTACGGCCGGACCGGCGCCTTCCTGTTCGGCCGCGCGGGCTGGGCGGGATCGCAGCGCTATCCGGTCCAGTGGGGCGGCGACCCGCAGGCGGACTGGGAGGGCATGGCCGCCTCGATCCGCGGCGGCCTGTCCTGGGGCCTCAGCGGCGGCCCGTTCCACGCCAGCGACATCGGCGGCTTCTACAAGGACCGTCGCGATCCCGAGCTCTATGTTCGCTGGACCCAGGCGGCGATCTTCATCTCCCATCTCCGGTTCCACGGCATCGGCGCGCGGGAGCCTTGGAGCTACGGACCGGAGGCCGACGCGGCCGTCAGGGCGGCGCTGGACCTGCGCTACCGGCTGCTGCCCTACCTGTGGGAGACGGCCCAGGAGGCGACGCGCAGCGGCATGCCCGTCCAGCGCGCCATGGCCCTGGCCTTTCCGCAGGACCCGGCCGCATGGGCCTTCGAGGAGCAGTGGATGTGCGGCCCGGACCTTCTGGTCGCCGCCTGCCCGCGGCCGGGTGGCGTCGTGCAGGTCTACCTGCCGGACGGGCGATGGACCCGGTTTCCGGGGGGCGGCGCGCCGCTGGACGGCGGCCGCGTGCTGCGCCTCGCGCTGCGGCTGGACGAGATCGCCGTCTTCGCCCGGGAGGGCGCCGCGATCCCGCTCGGCCCGGCCGTGCGCAGCACGGCGGAGACCGGCGGGGCGCCGAAGGTGGACGCTGTCTGGCGGGCGGCTACTCCGCCTTGAAGCCGGCCTTCTGGATCACGTCCGCCCACTTCTTCACCTCTCCCTTGAGATAGGCGTCGAGCGCGGCGGGCGTGCGCTGGTCGGCGGGGAACGTCAGCGTCCCCAGGTCGCTGAAGCGCTTCAGGATGGTCTCGTCCGCAAGCGCCTTCTGGAGCGCTGCGTTGAGCTTGGCCACCACGGGCGCGGGCGTCTGGGCCGGCGCGTAGAGCCCGTGCCAGACGGTGACCTCGAAGCCCTGCAAGCCGGCTTCGGCGAGGCTGGGCAGCTTCGGCAGCTGCTCGAGCCGCTTGCCGGAGGTGACAGCATAGGCCTTGATCTTGCCGCCCTCGATCTGCGGGATGGCGTTGGTGGTCTGGTCGCACAGCACGTCCACCTGGCCGGCGACGAGGTCGTTCATCGCCGGGCCGGTCCCCTTGTAGGGAATGTAGGTGAAGCTGACGCCGAGCGCCTGGTTCAGCATAAGGCCGCACAGGTGCGAGCCCGAGCCCACGCCCGCATGGGCCACGTTCACCTTGGGTCCGTCCGCCTTCAGCTTCGCCAGGATCTCGGCCGCCGTGCCGGGCGGGTAGTCCGCCCGCGCGGTGAGCACGAAGGGGCCGTAATTGATGAGCCCGATGGGCGAGAAGGCCGCCGTCGTGTCGTAGCGCAGCTTGTACATGGAGGCTCCGGCCGCCAGCGCGACGTGGTGGATCAGCAGCGTGTAGCCGTCCGGCGCGGATTTCGCGACCCGCTCGGCCCCGGTGGTGCCGCCCGCTCCCGCCACGTTCTCGATGATGATCTGCTGGCCCAGGCTGGCCGACATGTTCTGCCCGACCAGGCGGGCGATGACGTCGGAGGGTCCCCCGGCCGCATACGGGACCACGAGGGTGATCGGCTTCGCCGGATAGTCCTGCGCGCCAGCGCCCAGGGGCGCGAGCAGGGCCATGCCGAACCCGGCGGCGACAGCGACGGCGGCATGGCGGAGACGTCCGCGAACGGTGGCGGCCATTCTTGTCCTCCCTTGGGGCTGAAGTCCCGACTTCTTGCTTTATTTCAGGTCGGAACTGTAGTGAAAATCGTCCGTCAGGCAATGACTCACGCGCCATTCGACCGGCTCGCCGCTCAGCGCGAAGGCGACGCGGTCGATCAGCAGGGCCGGCCTGGATTCGTCCACCTCCAGCAGCAGGGCGGATTCGGAGCTCAGCGCGACGGCCTTCAGCCGCTCGTGGGCGCGCGCCACCGTCACGCCGTAGCGGCTTGCGTAGAGCCCGTAGAGATTGTTCGGGACGCTCCCCTCGATGAGGCCCGGAAACAGCGCCGCCGGCAGCGTCACGCGCTCGGCGATGATGGGGCGGCCCCCCAGCGACCGCACCCGCCCGATGCGGTAGACGTCAGCGCCGGCCTCGAGCCCCAGCACGCGCGCCTCGTCGTCCGTCGCCGCCGCGAGGCGGGCGGAGACCACCTTGCTCTCCGGGAACGCAGCTTCGCCGCTGTCGGGCAGCAGCTTGAAGAACTGGAAGAGGATGCGGGCCTCGTCATGCTCGGCGACGAAAGTGCCGCGCCCCTGGCGGCGGACGACGAGATTCTCGGCGGCCAGCGCGTCCAGCGCCTTGCGGACGGTGCCCTGGCTGACGCCGAGTTCGCCCGCAAGCTCGAACTCGCTCGGAAGCATCTGGGCGGGCAGCCAGACGCCGTCGACGAGGCGCTTCACCAGCGCATCCCGGACCTGGGCGTAGAGGGGCCGATACGCGCCACGGGCGGGCGCCATCGGTGCGTCGTCGTCTGACATCGTTGACACGATACCCCCTCGTGAGTCTTATACAAGACCGGAAGGCGCTAGAACGTCCGCTCGGGCCACGGAATGATGGATCATTCCGCCCTCCCGCGCGGCGAGACGCAAGGGCGACTTTCGGGCGAACGCGCCGGCGCCCGGCTCCAGGGCTGGCGAGCCCTGGCCCCAACGCCATGCCTGGAGGAAGAAGCGCGCGATGAGCATACCCCACTGCCTCGTCCACGGACCCAAGGACACGGTCGGCGTCGTGGTCGTCGAAGGCCTCGAGGCCGGAACCGACATGCTGTGCCTGATCACCGAGAACGACACCACCTTCCGCCTCAAGGCGGAATCCGCGATCCCGATCGGCCACAAGGTCGCGCTCCGCGACATCAAGTCGGGCGAGACGATCGTGAAATATGGAGAGGACATCGGGCGAGCCGTGGCCGACATCCGCAAGGGCGAGCACCTGCATGTCCACAACGTGAAAACGAAGCGCTGGTGAGGATCCCGCAATGGCCATGACGACGAGCACGAGCGAGGCCGGCGGGGGCTCCGGCGCGAATCTGAAGGTGATGGGCTGGCGCCGCGAGAACGGCCGCGTCGGCGTGCGCAACCACGTGGTGATCCTGCCGCTGGACGATCTGTCCAACGCGGCCTGCGAGGCCGTGGCGAACAACATCAAGGGCACGATGGCCCTCCCGCACGCCTACGGGCGCCTGCAGTTCGGACAGGACCTCGACCTGCACTTCCGCACGCTGATCGGGACGGGATCGAACCCCAACGTCGCCGCCGTCGTGGTGATCGGCATCGAGGACGGCTGGACCAGCCGCGTCGTCGAGGGGATCAAGAAGACCGGCAAGCCGGTCGTCGGGTTCGGCATCGAGGGCTACGGCGACATCGCCACCATCGCCAAGGCCTCGTACGAGGCCAAGAAGATGGTGCAGTGGGCGACCGAACTGCAGCGCGAGGAGGTCGACATCTCCGAGCTGTGGATCTCGACCAAATGCGGCGAGTCCGACACCACCACCGGCCTGTCGTCCTGCCCGACCGTGGGCAACATGTATGACAAGCTGCTGCCGCGCGGCGTCTACGGCGTCTTCGGCGAGACCTCCGAGATCACCGGCGCCGAGCACCTGTGCAAGGCGCGCGCTGCCACCCCCGAGGTGGGCGAGCGCTGGTACAAGATGTGGAAGGCCTACCAGGACGACGTGATCGAGGCGCACAAGACCGACGACCTCTCCGACAGCCAGCCCACCAAGGGCAACATCGCCGGCGGCCTCACCACCATCGAGGAAAAGGCGATGGGGAACCTGGAGAAGATCGGCCGGAACTCGCGCTACATCGACATCCTGGAGCCGGCCGAGACGCCGGCCAGCGGCCCCGGCCTGTACTACATGGACACGTCCTCGGCCGCGGCCGAATGCGTGACCCTGATGGCGGCGGGCGGCTATGTGGTGCACACCTTCCCGACGGGCCAGGGCAACGTGATCGGCAACCCGATCGTGCCGGTCATCAAGATCTCCGGCAATCCCCGCACGATCCGGACCATGGGCGAGCACATCGACCTCGACGTCTCCGGCATCCTGCGGCGCGACATGACGATCTCCCAGGCGGGCGACGCGCTGATCGAGATGATCGTGCGCACGGCCAATGGGCGCCTCACCGCGGCCGAGGCTCTCGGCCATCGGGAGTTCGTCATGACCAAGCTCTACCGCAGCGCCTGACGCCTCGGGCCGGACGCCTTGCGCGTCCGGCTCCCTCCTGAGACAAGCTCGAGTCCCTATGGCGAACCAGGCCTCTTCCGCCGCGAGTACGAGGTCCATCCGGGTCGCCGGAGCCCTGCGGCTGACGCGCCGCCTGCTGCCCGGCGTCGCGCTGTCCGCCCTCGTCGCGATCGCGGCGAGCATGGCCGAGCCCCTGACGGGCCGCATGATCCACGACTGGACGGGGCGCGCCATCGTCGTGCCGGCCGTCGTGCTCGCGCTGCTCTTCGGCATGGCCCTGCACTGGGCGGCCGCGAGGCCTGCCTTCGAGCCCGGCATGGCGTTTTGCGTCAAGAAGCTGCTGCGCTTCGCCATCGCGCTGCTCGGCCTGCGCATCGCGCTGGGAGACATCGTCGCGCTGGGGCTGGGCACGGTCGTGATCGTGGTGGTCGCGATGGCCGTGACGGTCGCGAGCGGGATGGCCTTCGCCCGGCTGCTCGGACGCGACGCCGCCTATGGGGCGCTGGCCGGCGGCGCGACGGCGGTGTGCGGAGCCTCCGCCGCGCTCGCGACCTCGACTGTCCTGCCGGACTACAAGACCCGCGACGCCGACACGGTGTTCACCGTGGTGGCCGTCAACGCGCTCTCGACCCTCGCCATGGTGGCCTATCCGGCGCTGGGCCCCGTGCTTGGGTTCGACGACAGGACGACCGGGATCCTGCTCGGCGCGACCATCCACGACGTCGCGCAGGTGGTCGGCGCGGGCTATTCGGTCTCCGAGACGGCGGGCGCGTCCGCCCTCATCGTCAAGCTGTTCCGCGTCTTCCTGCTGCTGCCGGTGGTCGTCGGCATCGGCTGGTGGTTCTCTGACCGGGGCGGCCACGCCGAGAACGCGCGCGTTCCCGTGCCGGTGTTCGCGCTGGTGTTCCTCGCGCTGGCTCTGCTCAATTCGACCGGCGTCGTGCCCGCCGGGCTGCGGGCGGCCGTGGGCCAGGTCTCCGGCTGGGGCCTCCTCGTCGCCATCGCGGCGCTGGGGCTTGGAACCTCCGTCACCGCCATCCTGCGCGTCGGCTGGCGCCACGTCGCGGTGGTGTGCGGAACCACGGCCGTGATCCTGGGAACGGTGATCGCCGGCCTCCTCGTCCTGCATCGATAGGAGGTCCCCGTGGCCGACATCGTCATCACCGAGTTCATGGACGAGGCCGCCGTCGCGGATCTCGCGGCGCGGCGCGACACGCTCTACGACCCGGGGCTGGTCGACCGCCCGGCGGATCTCCTGGCGGCGGCCCGGGACTGCCGCGCCCTGGTGGTCCGCAACAGGACGCAGGTTCGCGGCGACCTTTTGGCCGCCGCGCAGCGTCTCGTCGTGGTCGGGCGGCTCGGCGTCGGCCTCGACAATATCGACATGGCCGCCTGCGCGGCGCGCGGCGTGGTCGTCCGCCCCGCCACGGGCGCGAACGACGTCTCGGTGGCGGAATATGTGATCGCCAGCGCCATGCTCCTGCTGCGCGGAGCCTATGGGGCGACGCCCGACGTCGTCGCCGGCCGCTGGCCCCGAAACGCGCTGATGAACGGCCGTGAGATCAGCGGCAAGCGCCTCGGCCTGATCGGCTTCGGCTCCATCGCCCGCGAGACCGCGCGCCGCGCCGGCGCGCTCGGCATGAGCATCGTCGCCCACGACCCCTTCGTGCCGACCGACGCCCCCGTCTGGGGCGAACTCGGCGCCCGGCCGGAAAGCCTCGACGCCCTGCTCGCCGCCAGCGACGTCGTGAGCCTGCACGTGCCGCTGACGGACCAGACTCGGTCCCTGCTCGACGCCGCCGCCATCGCCCGGATGGCGCGGGGCGCGATCCTCATCAACGCCGCCCGGGGCGGCGTGGTGGACGAGCCGGCCCTCGCCGAGGCCCTGAGGGCGGGCCGGATCGGCGGGGCCGCGCTGGACGTGTTCGACGTGGAGCCGCTCCCGGCCGACAAGGCCGCGATCTTCGCCGGCTGCCCCAACCTGATCCTGACGCCGCACATCGCCGGCCTGACCGAAGAGGCCAATGGCCGCGTCTCCAGCCTCACCGCCGCCAACGTGCTGCACGAACTGGAACGCGCCGGCGCATGACGGCTCTGACGAGGATGCTTCGCCCATGACCCGACTGCCGCTCGATCGCGCCGAAACCTGGGTCGCCGGCCTGTTCGAAGCCGGGGGCGCGTCCCCCGAATCCGCCCGGTCGGTCGCGCGCGCCCTGGTCGGCGCCGAGGCGGACGGCCTCAAGGGCCACGGCCTGTCGCGCATTCCCACCTATCTGGCCATGCTCAAGGCCGGCAAGATCGACGGACGGGCCCGTCCTGTCGCCACGCGGCCGCGCCCCGGCGTCCTGGCCGTCGACGCGCGCGACGGCTTCGCCTATCCGGCGATCGACCTCGCCATCGCCGAGCTGCCCGCCGTCGCGCGCGGGCAGGGCGTTGCGGCCGCCCCGATCCGCAACTCGAATCATTGCGGCGCGGCCGGCCTCCATGTGGAGAGGCTGGCCGGGGAGGGGCTCGTCGCCCTGCTGTTCGCCAACACGCCCGAGGCGATCGCTCCCTGGGGCGGCCGCAAGGCGGTGTTCGGCACCAATCCCATCGCCTTCGCGGCGCCCTTGCCGGGACGCCCGCCGGCCGTCGTGGACCTCGCGCTGTCGAAGGTCGCCCGTGGCCCGATCGTAGCGGCCAAGCAGCGCGGCGAAGCGATTCCCGAAGGATGGGCGCTGGATCCGGACGGCCGCCCCACGACCGACGCTTCCGCCGCGCTCGCCGGGACCATGATCGCCATGGGCGACGCCAAGGGCGCGGCGCTGGCCTTCATGGTCGAGGTGCTGGCGGCCGCCCTCGTGGGCGCGCGATTCGCCACAGAGGCGTCGTCGTTCCTCGACGACAAGGGCGGCCCGCCCCGCACCGGGCAGCTTCTCCTGGCCATCGACCCCGCCGCGTTCGCCGGGGCCGACGCCTTCGCCGAGCGGATGACGACCTTGGCGGCCGCCATCGAGGGCCAGGAGGGCGCAAGGCTGAGCGGCGCGCGCCGCCTCGCGCTGAGGGCGGAGGCCCAGCGCAGCGGCGTCCTGATCAGTCCGGAAATCGCCGCGAATTACGGCCTGCCGGAGAATCCCCCCGAGTAACCCACATCCTTTTGCGGCTTCTCGGGCCATACGGGGTCCGGGCCGCAACTTGGCGCTTCTGCGGTCGCGCAAGTTGCGACATCATGCCGGCATGAAGCTGAGCACTCATGTTCTGGATACCGCGCTTGGCCGTCCGGCCGCAGGCTTGCGCATCGTTCTGACCCGCCTGAGCGACGGCGTCGTCATCGCCGACGTGCTCACCAACCAGGACGGCCGGGTCGACCAGCCGCTCCTGGCGTCCGAATCCGCCCAGCCCGGCCCCTACGAGATCGTCTTCCATGTCGGCGACTATTTCCGCCGAACGGGGTCGGCGACGTTCGAGCCGCCCTTCCTCGACCTGGTCCCGGTGCGTTTCGGGGCGGCCGAGAACGCCCATTACCATATCCCCCTTCTCGTCTCGCCCTACGCGTACTCCACCTATCGGGGAAGCTGAGCATGGCGAGAAGCACGATCCGATTCCTTCGCCGTAGCCGTGTCGTGGAGGTCGGAGGCTTCTCGTCCAGGACGACGCTGCTGGACTGGCTGCGCGAGCAGAACCGCTCCGTCGGAACCAAGGAAGGCTGCGCCGAGGGCGACTGCGGCGCCTGCACGGTGGTGCTCGGGCGCGTGCGCGACGGGCGGCTCGTCTACGAGCCCGTCAATGCGTGCATCCTGCTGCTGGGCCAGATCGACGGGGCGGAGCTCATCACCGTCGAGGACCTGGCGCATCGCGGCGAGTTGCACCCCGTCCAGGCGTCCATGGTGGCCCATCACGGCTCGCAATGCGGATATTGCACGCCCGGCATCGTGATGAGCCTGTTCTCCCTCTATCACGAGGGCGCCCGGCCGGTGACGCGCGAGGGGGTCTGCGACGCGCTGGCCGGCAATCTGTGCCGCTGCACCGGCTATCGGCCGATCATCGACGCGGCGCTCGAGGCCTGCGCCCAGGAGGCCGACGACGTGTTCTCCGAACGCCGGCAGGCGACGGTCCAGGCGCTCGCCGATCTGGCGAGCGAGGAGGATCTGTTCGTCGGCGACGATCGCTCCTTCTTCGCGGCGCCCGCCAGCGAGGACGCGCTCGCGTCGCTGCTGTCCGAGCATCCCGAGGCCACGCTGCTGGCCGGCGCCACCGATGTCGGCCTGTGGCTCACGAAGGCGCTGGCTCCGCTGCGGAAATTCATCTGGCTCGGCCGGGTGCGCGGCCTGGACGAGATCCACGACACCCCCGAGGTGCTCGGCCTGGGCGCGATGGTGAGCCATGCGCGCGCGCTCCCGTCCCTGGCCGCCATCGATCCGGACCTCGGCGAACTCATGCGCCGCTTCGGCGCGCAGCAGGTGCGGGTCTCGGGCACGGTCGGCGGCAACATCGCCAACGGATCGCCCATCGGCGACCTCGCGCCGGCGCTGATCGTGATGGGCGCCATCCTGGAGCTCCGGCAGGGTCCCAATCGCAGGACATTGGCGCTGGAGAACTTCTTCGTCGCCTATCGCCGGCAGGACAAGCGGCACGCCGAATACCTGCGCAGCATCCTCGTGCCCAAGCCCGGCCCGGCCGACCACGTGCGGATCTTCAAGGTCACGAAGCGCTTCGACGAGGACATCTCGGCCGTCATGATGGCCATGCGCCTCACCATCCAGGAGGGCCGCATCGTCGGAGCCCGCATCGCGTTCGGCGGCATGGCGGCGACGCCGAAGCGGGCCAACGCGGTCGAGCACGCCTTGCTGGATTCGCAGATCGGCGAGGGATCCGTCTGGGCCGTGGCGGCCGAAGCCCTGGCGCGGGACTTCACCCCCGTGGACGACCACCGCGCCTCGGCGGCCTACCGCCTGCAGGTGGCCAAGAACCTCGTCGTCAAGGCGCTCGCCGAGATCGCCGGCGCGCCCACCTCGGCGACGCGCATCATCGGCCACCGTTCGCCGCCCCCGCTGGAGCCGTCAGGTCCCGTGGCCCGGCCGGAGTTCGCCTCATGAGCGCCGTCCAGGACAGCGACGAGCAGGCCCTGCGCCATGTGAGGCAGCCTTTGCCGCATGACAGCGCGGTCAAGCACGTGCAGGGGGCCGCGCTCTACATCGACGACATGCCCGAACCGGCGGGCGTGCTGCACATCGCGGTGGGCGGGTCGCCCTATGCGCGGGGCAAGCTGATCGCCGTGGACCTGGAGCGGGTGCGCGCCATTCACGGCGTCGTCGCGGTGCTCACCGCCGAGGACGTGCCGGGCAAGAACGACATCGCCCCGGCCTTCGCGGACGAACCCCTTCTGGCTGAGGGCCAGGTTTTGTTCCACGGCCAGCCCGTCTTCGCCGTCGTGGCCGAGAGCCGCGACGTCGCCCGGCGCGCCGCGCGCCTGGGCGCCATGACGATCGTGCAGGAGAAGCCGACCGTCACCGTCGAGGATGCGCACAAGCGCAACGAAACCGTCCTGCCCGACTACGCCTTCAGGCGCGGCGACGCGGCGGCCGCGATCCAGCGCGCCCCGCACAGGGTCGCGGACGTCTTGCGCATCGGCGGCCAGGAGCATTTCTATCTGGAAGGCCAGGCGGCGCTCGCCATTCCGGGCGAGGACGGGTCCGTCCACGTCTACTCCTCCACCCAGCATCCGACCGAGGTTCAGCATGTCTGCGCCCGCGTGCTCGGATTGCCCGACGCCCTGGTGACCGCCGAGGTCCGCCGCATGGGCGGCGCCTTCGGGGGCAAGGAGAGCCAGGCCACCCAATGGGCCGCGCTCGCCGCGCTGGCCGCCACCGTCACCGGGCGTCCGTGCAAGATCCGGCTGGACCGCGACGACGACATGGCCATGACCGGCAAGCGCCACGACTTCCGGGTCGACTGGGCGGCCGGCTTCGACGACGACGGGCGCATCCATGGCGTCGAGATGGCGTTCCTGGCCCGCTGCGGCTGCTCGGCCGATTTGAGCCAGGGCGTGGTCGACCGGACCATGTTCCACGCCGACGGCTCCTATTTCCTGCCCGAACTGGTCATCGCAAGCCGGCGCCTGAAAACCAACACGGTGTCCAACACCGCCTTCCGCGGCTTTGGCGGCCCGCAGGGCATGCTGGCCATGGAGCGCATCGTCGACGCCATCGCGTGGCGGCTGAACCGCGACCCGCTGGATGTCCGCAAGGCCAATCTCTACGGACCGGACCGCGACCTCACGCCCTACGGCATGACAGTGGAGGACCACGACGTCGGCTCCGCGATCCTCGACGAGCTCGAGCGGACCAGCGACTACCGCGCCCGGCGGGCCGAGATCGAGGCCTTCAACGCCACATCCCCCATCCTCAAGCGCGGCATCGCGCTGACGCCGGTGAAGTTCGGGATCTCCTTCACCCTGTCCCAGCTGAACCAGGCCGGCGCGCTCGTCCATGTCTATTCGGACGGTTCCGTGCACCTGAACCACGGCGGGACCGAGATGGGGCAGGGGCTCTACCAGAAGGTCGCCCAGGTGGCCGCCGAGGAGTTCGGCGTCGGGCTCGACCGCGTCCGGATCACGGCCACGACGACCGACAAGGTGCCCAACACCTCGCCCACGGCGGCGTCCTCCGGATCCGACCTCAACGGCATGGCGGCGATGATCGCGGCCCGGCAGATCCGCGACAGGCTGGCGGCGTTCGCGGCGGAGCATTTCGGCGTCGAAGCCTCGCACGTGGCGTTCCGGGACGATTGCGTGTTCGCCGGAAACCAGAGCGTGTCCTTCGCCGAACTGGCCAAGCGGGCGCATGCGGCCCGCATCCACCTCTCCGCGGCGGGGCATTACAAGACCCCCAAGCTGCACTGGGACCGCCCGAACGGGACCGGGCGGCCCTTCTTCTACTTCGCCTACGGGGCGGCCTGCTCGGAGGTCGTGCTCGACACGCTCACCGGCGAGAACCGCGTGACGCGCGTCGACATCCTCCACGATGTCGGTCGCTCCCTGAACCCCGCGCTGGACATCGGCCAGATCGAGGGAGGCTTCGTCCAGGGCATGGGCTGGCTGACCACGGAGGAGCTCGTCTTCGACCCGCATGGTCGCCTGCGCACCCATGCGCCCTCCACCTACAAGATCCCGGTCGCCTCCGACGTGCCGGCCGACTTCCGCGTCGCGCTCTTCCCGGGCGAGAACCGAGAGGAGACGATCTACCGGTCCAAGGCGGTGGGCGAGCCGCCGCTGATGCTCGCCATCTCGGTGTTCGCCGCGCTGGCCGACGCGCTGCACGGGCTCGCTCCGGGCCGGCCGGTGCCGCTGGACGCGCCGGCCACGCCCGAGGCGATCCTCAAGGCGGTTCAGGCGCTTTCGACGGCCGGATGAATCGATGTCGAAGGCGGGCAGGGCCGGATTGAATCGATCCTTGAAGCGCTTCATCCAGGAGTTCAGGTGAACCTCGTCTGGATCCGCCTCCTCGAGACCGTCGACGCCCAGGGCATCGCCGCCCTGGCGAGCGTGGTCGCCGTGGCCGGGTCCGCTCCGCGCGAGGCCGGGGCGCGCCTGGTGCTGCGGCCGGACGGCGGCTTCTGGGGCACGGTCGGCGGCGGCCAGCTGGAGTGGAGCCTCATCGGCGAGGCGCGCGCCGCGCTCGCAGCCGGCAGAGGCCCCGTGCAGGTGCGCGACTGGCCGCTCGGCCCGGACCTCGGGCAGTGCTGCGGCGGGCGGGTCACGACCTGGGTAGAGACCTTCGACGCGCGCGACCGCGACATGCTGGCCCGTTTCGCGGCGCTGGAGACGGCGGGGCGGTTCGACGTCGCCGCGCGTCTTGGACAAGACGGCCGCGTCGTCCGCGGCGTGCTCTCATCCGCGGACCGCTCTCCCGCCGAGGGCGTCGTCGAGCGCTTCGGCGACGATGGCGCGCCGGTCCTGCTCTTTGGCGCGGGCCATGTCGGCCGCGCCCTGGCGATCGCTCTCGCTCCGCTGCCGTTCCGCCTCACCTGGATCGATTCGCGCGCCGGCGAATTTCCGGCGCACATCCCCGCCAACGCGACGGTTCGGGTCGCCGACAACCCCGTGGAAGAGGTCGCCGCCGCGCCGCCGGGCGCCTTCGTCATGGTCATGACTCATTCTCACCCGCTCGATCTTGCGGTGACGACCGCGGCGCTGAGGAGGACCGAGCTCGGACCGGTGGGCCTGATCGGATCGGCGACCAAGCGCGCCCGGTTCCTGAAGCGCATGCGCGAGGCGGGCCTGTCGGACGCGGCTCTGGCGCGTCTGGTCTGCCCCATCGGGGCGCCGGGCGTCTCCGGGAAGGAGCCGGCCGTCATCGCCGCCATGACGGCGGCGCAACTCCTGCAATGGCGTGACGCAGCCCTGCGAATCGCCCATGGCGGGGCGGATTGGCTGAAGGTCGCGGGCGCAGGCCGCGCGCGGCGTAGTTGAGGGGACCCTGCATGAACATCGACTCGTCCGACCACGGCTTTCTGAAGCGGGCCGTCGACATTTCCTACGACCACATGCGCTCGGGCGAGGGGCGCCCCTTCGGCGCGATCCTGGTGATGAAGGGCAAGCCGGTCGCGGAAGGCTGGAATTCGATCTTCGCCTCCAAGGACCCGACGGCGCACGCCGAGCTGATGGCGATCCGGCGCGCCTGCAAGGTGCTGGGCCATGGGGACCTGACCGGGTCGACCCTCTACGCCTCGGGCGAGCCCTGCCCGATGTGCCTGGGCGCCATGTATCTTGCCGGCGTCTCGCGATGCGTCTACGCCACCACCCGCCAGGAAGCGTCGCGCATCGGCGCCCAGACGGAGATCATCTACGAGGAATACCTCAAGCCGGAAGCCGAGCGGGCCATCCCGTGCATCCATGTGCCGATGCCGGAGGCCAGCGCGGCCTTCGACGAGTGGCTCGCCAAGGCCCGCTGAGCGCAACGACAGGAGAAACGATGCCGAGCCCCGAAGACCTCGCCCATCTCGGCCGCGCCGTCGCGCTCTCGCGCGAGCGGATGGAGGCGAATCTGGGCGGACCGTTCGGGGCCGTGGTCGTGCGCGACGGACACGTGCTGGCGGAAGGCTGGAACGAGGTCACCTCGAGCAACGACCCGACCGCTCACGCCGAGGTCTCGGCCATCCGCCGGGCCTGCAGGGCCGTGGGCGATTTCAGCCTGGCGGGGGCCACCCTCTACACCAGCTGCGAGCCGTGCCCGATGTGCCTGGCCTCGGCCTACTGGGCGCGCATCGCGCGCATCGTCTACGCCAACACGCGGGACGACGCCGCCGCGATCGGGTTCGACGACGCCTTCATCTATGACGAGATGCCGAAGGCGCCGGCCGAGCGGGCCATCGTCATGGAGCACCGCCCCACGCCCGAAGCCGCTGCGGCCTTCGCGGCCTGGCTGGCCAAGCCGGACAAGGTCCAGTACTGAGGCGGGACGCCGGGGGGCGAGGACATGGGCGGTTTCGCGGTCGACTGGATCAATCTCGGCTTCAGGTGGTTCCACCTGATCGTCGGCATCGCGTGGATCGGCGCGAGCTTCCACTTCATCTGGCTCGACTTCAGCCTGCGACGGCGCGAGAGCATGAGCGAGGGCGTGCTCGGCACGTCCTGGATGGTGCATGGCGGCGGCTTCTACCATGTCGAGAAATACTTGATCGCGCCCGCGACCTTGCCGCCGGACCTGCACTGGTTCAAGTGGGAGGCCTATCTCACCTTCCTGTCCGGTTTCGGCCTGCTGGTCATCCAGTACTACTGGAACGCCAGCGCCTTCATGGTGGACCCGGCGGTCCTGAACATCTCCGGCCCCGAGGCGGTGATCATCTCCGTCCTGACGCTCGCGGCGGGGTGGTTCGCCTATGACGCCCTGTGCCGCTCCCCGATCGGCGATCGGACCGAGTGGCTGGCGCTGGCCGTCTTCGGGCTGATCGTCTTCGCGTCCTTCGTCTTCACCAACGTGTTTTCCGGGCGCGGCGCCTTCATTCACATCGGCGCGATGGTCGGGACCATCATGGCCGCCAACGTGTTCCAGGTGATCATCCCCAACCAGAAGATCATCACGGCCGACCTTCTGGCCGGCCGCACGCCGGATCCCAAATACGGCAAGATCGGCAAGCAGCGCTCGCTTCACAACAACTACCTGACGCTGCCCGTCCTGCTGTTCATGGTCTCCAACCACTACGCGTTCCTGTATGCGCATCCGCAGTCCTGGCTCGTGGCGGCCTTCATCGTGCTGGCGGGCGGCATGGTGCGGCATTTCCTCAACCGGGTGGACGCGGGCGAGGCCCCGTCCAAGGTGGCCTGGGCGCTTCCGGCGGCCGCCGCGGCGCTCGTCGCCGCGATCGTGTGGACCGCGCCCCGCGGGGCCGCGCACACGGCCGGGGTGACGGATGCGGACGCGCTCAGGATCGCGCAGACGCACTGCGTAATGTGCCATGCGCCGAGGCCCACGCATGACGCCTTCCGCGGCGGCGAGCCGCCCAAGGGCGTCGTGCTGAACACGCCGGACGCGATCCGCCGCCATTCCGCCCAGGTCGTCGCGCAGGCCGTGCAGGGCCGGGCGATGCCGTTGGGCAACGAAACTCACATGACAGACGCCGAGCGGGCCGCCCTCGGCGCCTGGCTCGCCCAGCGCTGAAGGCCAGGCCATGACCCTCGCGGACGTCAACGCGCTGAGCCCGGGCGACTTCGTGGCCGCCTTCGGCGGCGTCGCCGAGCACTCCGCCTGGGTCGCCGAGCGCGCCGAAGCGGCGCGGCCCTACGCCTCCGTCAACGCCATGGTCACGGCGTTCCAGGCGGCGATCCTGCAGGCCGGGGAGGACGAGAAGACGGCCTTGCTCCAGGCCCATCCCGACCTCGCCGGGCGGGCCGCCGTCGCCGGGCGGCTGACGCGCGAGTCGGCCCGCGAGCAGTCCGGCGCGGGGCTGGGCGGCCTGAGCGAGGAGGAGTTCGCCCGGTTCACGGCGCTCAACGAGGCCTACCGCGCGCGGTTCGGGATCCCCTTCATCCTGGCCGTGAAGGGGGCGGGCAAGACCCAGATCCTCGAGGCCTTCGAGAACCGGGTCGGCGGAACCATGGCGGAGGAGCGGCTCACCGCCCTCGCGCAGGTGCTGCGCATCGTGCGCTTCAGGCTCGTCGAACAGGTCGTCCCGTAAGGCCGCTCAGCCGACCCTGACGGGCGCTCCGATCCTGACCGATTCGGTGGCCGCGTCCGCCAGGATCTGAGCCTTGAGGCCGTCCTCGCCCGACGGCGAGAAGGGCGTCTTGTCCGTCACCGACGTCAAGAAGGCGTCGAGCTCCAGCCGATACGCCTCGGCGTAGCGCTGCAGGAAGAAGTTCTGGACCGGATCGGCCTGGAAGCCCGAGGCGGTGGCGACCTCCACGGTGCTCTCATGGACGTTGCCGGCGCGGATCATGCCCTTGGAGCCATGCACCTCGACCCGCTGGTCGTAGCCATAGGTCGCCCGGCGGGAGTTGGAGATCTGGGCGATGCGCCCGCTCGCGGTCTTGAGCAGCACCGCCGCAGTGTCGACGTCCCCCGCCGCCCCGATGGCGGGATCGACCAGCGCCGAGCCGACCGCGTAGACCTCGACGGGCTCCTCGCCCAGGAGGAAGCGCGCCATGTCGAGGTCGTGGATCATCATGTCCCGGAACAGCCCTCCCGACCGCTTCACGTAGTCCACCGGCGGCGGCGCGGGGTCGCGCGAGATCACCGAAACGATCTCGACCTCGCCGGCCTCGCCGTCCCGCAGCCGCCGGCGCAGCGCGGCGAAGTTGGGATCGAAGCGCCGATTGAAGCCGATCATCAGCTGGCCGCCGCAGTCCTCCACGACCTTAAGGCAGGCGCGGATGCGCTGCGCGTCGAGGTCGACGGGCTTCTCGCAGAACACGGCCTTCCCGGCCCGGCAGGCCTTCTCGATCAGGTCGGCGTGCATGTCGGTCGGCGTGCAGATCAGCACCGCGTCGATGCCGCCGTCCTGCAGGATCCCATCTATCGTCCCCACCATCGCGCCGGTCTCGGCGGCCACCGTCTGGCTCGCCTCCAGCGAGGCGTCGGCGACCGCGACCAGCTGCGCCTTGGGGTGGGCGGCGACATTTCCGCCGTGAATGCGGCCGATCCGGCCGGCGCCGAGCAGACCTACGCGCAGCATCTGGGGCTCCTCACATCCTATCCGAAATCAGGCGATCCGGCGCGCGGACGGCCGTGGATCGCGCGCCAGAATACATATTCCGAATTGACGCGCCATTCGAATTTTTGTTTCATCCGGCCAAGGTCGCCGGACCGAAACGCGCCGGGGCCATGGCGGGTTCGAGGGGAGGACCATGAGCGAATCGTCTCGGACGCAGCGCCTTTCCGGCAAGATCGCCATCGTGACGGGGGCCACGCAAGGGCTCGGCGAGGCCATCGCGCGCCGCTTCGCCGCCGAGGGCGCGGCTGGCCTCGTCATCACGGGTCGCAACCGTGAGCGCGGCGAGCGCGTCGCCCGCAGCCTGACCGAAGCCGGAACCCGCACCGTGTTCGTGGAGGCCGATCTCGCCGACCACGCCCAGACGGCCCGCATCGCGCCCGCGGCCGACGAGGCCTTCGGCCGCGTCGACGTCCTCGTCAACGCGGCGGGGGACACCGACCGGGGCACGATCTTCGATACGAGCCCCGAGCTCTACGACCGGCTCATGACGGTGAACGTCAAGGCGCCCTTCTTCTTGATCCAGGACGCCGCCAGGCTGATGCGGCGCGATGGGATCGAGGGCGCCGTCGTCAACATCCAGTCGATGTCCGCCCATGGCGGGCAGCCCTTCATCTGCGCCTACAGCGTGTCCAAGGGCGCGCTCGCGACGCTGACCAAGAACGCCGCCTTCTCGCTGATGCCCTGGCGCATCCGCGTGAACGGCCTGAACATCGGCTGGATGTCGACGCCCGGCGAGGACGCGGTGATGCGCCGCCACCATGGCGCGCAGGACGGCTGGCTCGAAAAGGCCGCCGCCGGGCAGCCTTTCGGGCGCCTCGTCGATCCGGCCGAAGTGGCGAGCGCGACGGCTTTCCTGGCCTCAGCCGAATCCGGCCTGATGACGGGGGCCAATATCGACCTCGACCAATCCGTCCTCGGGTGCTGGGAATCCGCCCCGCAGCCGTCGCGGCCCGCATGAGAGCCGCCATGAGCGAGCCGACCCTCGACGTCATCACCATCGGCCGGTCGTCCGTGGACCTTTACGGCCAGCAGATCGGCGGCCGGCTCGAGGACATGGCGAATTTCGTCAAGGCCGTCGGCGGCAGCCCCACCAACATGGCCATCGGGGTCGCGCGGCTCGGCCTGAAGCCCGGCCTGATCACCCGCGTCGGCGACGAGCATATGGGCCGCTTCATCCGCGAGCAGCTCCAGCGCGAGGGCGTCGACACCGCGGGCGTCCGCACCGATCCGGACCGGCTGACCGCGCTCGTCGTGCTGGGCGTGCGCGACGAGAAGAGCTTCCCGCTGATTTTCTACCGCACCGACTGCGCCGACGGCGCCCTCGACGAAAGCGACGTCGACGAGGCCTATGTCGCGTCGGCCAGGGCCGTGGTCGTCACCGGCACGCATTTCTCCAAGGCCAACGCCAATGCGGCCCAGCGCAAGGCCATGCGGCTCGCCCGTCGCCATGGCCGCCGGGTGGCGTTCGACATCGACTACCGCCCCAACCTCTGGGGTCTGGCCGGCCACGGCGCGGGCGAGGAGCGCTATATCGGCTCCGACCAGGTCACCCGCATGCTCCAGGACGTCCTGCCCGAGTGCGACCTGATCGTCGGCACCGAGGAGGAGCTGCACATCGCCGGCGGGACCACCGACACGCTCGCCGCCATCCGGGCGGTGCGGGCGCTCTCGTCCGCCGTCATCGTGTGCAAGCGCGGTCCGATGGGCTGCGTGGTGTTCGCCGGCGGCATCCCGGACGACATCGAGGACGGCGAGAAAGGCCCGGGCTTCCCGGTCGAGGTCTACAACGTGCTCGGCGCTGGGGACGGCTTCATGGCGGGGTTCCTGCGCGGCTGGCTGATGGACGAGCCGATCGCGACATGCTGCGCCTGGGCGAACGCCTGCGGCGCCTTCGCGGTGTCGCGCCTGATGTGCGCTCCCGAATACCCCACCTGGCGCGAGCTGCAGCACTTCCTCGCCCACGGCTCGCCGGAGCGGGCGCTGCGCAAGGACGGCGTCCTCAACGACATTCACTGGTCGACGACGCGCCGCCCGCAGCCCGACGTCCTGATGGCGCTGGCGATCGACCATCGGGCCCAGTTGGAGGAGATGGCCGACAAGGTCGGCGCGCCGCGCGAGCGGATCAGCGCGTTCAAGGTCCTGGCCGTCCGGGCCGCCGCCCAGGTGGCGCGCGGCGAGGCCGGCTTCGGCATGCTGCTGGACGGCGGCTATGGCCGCGAGGCGCTGTTTCGCGCCGCCGATCACGGCTTCTGGATCGGTAGGCCGGTGGAGAAGCCGGGCTCCCGCCCGCTCGACCTCGAAGTGGAGGGCATGGCGTCGCTGGGCGCCCACCTCGCCGAATGGCCCGTCACGCACACCGCCAAGGTGCTGTGCTTCTATCACCCGGACGACCCCGGCGACATGAAGCGCCGCCAGGAGCGCGAGCTGCGCCGCATCTTCGACGCCTGCCGCAGCGTCGGCCGCGAGCTGCTGGTGGAGATCATCGCGTCGAAGCATGGCCCGCTCGACAGCGGCTGCACCGCGGCCGTCATGCGCCGCCTGTACGAGATCGGGGTCAGGCCCGACTGGTGGAAGCTGGAGTCCCAGCCCGACGCCCAGGCCTGGGCCGCCATTTCGGGCGTCATCGACGCGAACGACCCGCTCTGCCGGGGGATCGTGCTGCTCGGACTCGACGCGCCCGAGGCCGAACTGACCCGCTCTTTCCGGCTCGCCGCCTCCTGCCCGCGCGTCAAGGGCTTCGCGGTGGGACGCACCATTTTCGCCGAACCGGCGAGGGCCTGGCTCGCGGGCGCTATGGACGACGAGGCGGCGGTCGCCGCCATGGCCGGCAATTTCGGCCGCCTCGTGCAGGCGTGGCGGAGCGCGGCCCCATGACGGCGTGGCGCCACGCCGGCGATCCTGATCGTCGGACGACATCCTAGACATGCCGAAGGAGGCGCCCATGACCGCGACCATCCGGCTCACCATGGCGCAGGCGCTCGTGCGCGCGATGGTTGCTCAGAAGGTGGAGATGGATGGCGCGAGGACGCCCCTCTTCGCCGGGGTCTGGGCCATTTTCGGCCATGGCAACGTCGCGGGCCTGGGCGAGGCGCTGCATGGCGCGCGAGAGAGCCTGCCGACCTTCCGCGCGCACAACGAGCAGGCGATGGCGCACGCGGCGATCGCCTTCGCCAAGGCTTCGCGGCGCCGCCGCATGATGGCGTGCGCCACCTCGATCGGGCCGGGCGCGACCAACATGGTGACGGCCGCCGCCGTCGCCCATGTCAACCGCCTGCCGGTGCTCCTTCTGCCCGGCGACGTCTTCGCGTCGCGCCGTCCCGACCCCGTGCTGCAGCAGATCGAATCCTTCTCGGACGCCACCGTCAGCGCCAATGACTGCTTCCGCCCGGTGTCCCGCTTCTTCGACCGCCTGACGCGGCCCGAGCAGCTGATCCCGGCCTTCGAGCGCGCCATGGCGGTGCTCACGGATCCGGCCGAGTGCGGCCCCGTCACCCTGGCGCTCTGCCAGGACGTGCAGACCGAGGCCTATGACTATCCGGCCAGCCTGTTCGAGGAGCGCGTCTGGACCAGCCGCCGCAGCCGTCCCGATGCGGGCGAGCTGAGATCGGCCGCCGCCTTGCTGGCGAAGGCCGAGAAGCCGCTGGTCATCGCGGGAGGCGGCGTGCTCTACAGCGAAGCCGAGGAGCGCCTGCGGGCGTTCTGCGAGGCGCGCGGCTACCCGGTCGTCGAGACGCAGGCCGGCAAGAGCTCGCTGCCGGACGATCACGCGCTCAATCTCGGCGCGGTGGGCGTCACCGGCACGGGCGCGGCCAACGCGCTGGCCGAGGAGGCCGACGTGATCCTGGCGGTCGGAACGCGGCTGCAGGATTTCACCACCGGCTCCTGGTCCCTGTTCAGGAACCCTGCGCGGCGCATCATCGGGCTGAACGCCCAGCCCTTCGACGCCGGCAAGCACCGCGCCCAGCCGCTCGTGGCGGACGCCCTGGCGGGGCTGGACGACCTCGACGCCGCGCTGGGCCGCGCCGCATCGCCTGCGGTCTGGCGCGAGCGCATCGCCGCCGAGAAGGCGGCGTGGGCGCCGACGGCGGCCCGCTACACGCAGGCCTCCAACGCGGATCTGCCGAGCGACGCCCAGGTGATCGGCGCGGCGCAGCGGACCTCGGAGCGCTCCGACGTCGTGGTCTGCGCCGCCGGCGGCCTTCCGGGCGAACTCCACAAGCTCTGGCGCGCGGGCGAGCCGGGCGGCTACCACATGGAGTATGGCTACTCCTGCATGGGCTATGAGATCGCCGGCGGCCTCGGCGTCGCCATGGCGCTGCCCGACCGGCGCGTGACCGTGATGGTCGGCGACGGCTCCTACCTGATGATGAACTCCGAGATCGCCTCGGCCGTGATGCTGGGCGTCAGCTTCACCATCGTGATTCTCGACAACCGGGGCTTCGGCTGCATCAATCGGCTCCAGCGCGCGACGGGCGGCGCCTCCTTCAACAATCTCCTGGCCGACGCGCGCCATGAGCGCTTGCCCGCCATCGACTTCGTCGCGCACGCGGCCTCGCTCGGCGCCGCGGCCGAGAAGGTCGACGGCCTGTCATCCCTCGAGGAGGCGCTCCGCCGCGCCCGGGGCCGCCCGGGCGTGAGCGCCATCGTGATCGACACCGACCCGCTCGCCTCCACGGACGCCGGCGGCCATTGGTGGGACGTGGCCGTTCCGGAAGTCTCGGACCGGGCCGAAGTCCGCGACGCGCGCGCCCGCTATGAAGAGGCCTTGCGCGGCCAGCGCATCGGCGACTGACGACAGACCAGACCGGAGACTCCCATGCCCATCCGCCTCGGCGCGAACCCCATCGGCTGGTCCAACGACGACCTCCAGGACATCGGCGGAAAGACGCCGCTCGAGACCTGCCTGCGCGAGGCCAAGGAGGCCGGCTTCGAAGGCATGGAGCTCGGCCACAAGTTCCCGCGCGAGCCGGAAGCCCTCAAGGCGGCGCTGGCGCCCTTCGGCATGGCGTGCGTCTCGGGCTGGTATTCGGCCGAACTCCTCACCCGCGACGCCGACGCCGAGATGCGCAGCCTGCGTCCTCATCTCGACCTGCTGAAGGCGATGGGCTCGACCGTGCTCGTCTTCGCCGAGACGTCGAACGCCATCCATGGCGACCGGTCCAGGCCCTTGTCGGCCCGCCCCGTGATGGCGGCCGGAGACTGGGCCGGGTTCGGCCGGCGGCTGACCGAGGTCGCGGACCGGACTCTCGCCGAGGGCGTGCGCGTGGTCTACCATCATCACATGGGCACCATCGTGGAGAGCGAGGCCGATATCGACGCCCTCATGGCGGCAACCGGCCCTTCCGTGCATCTTCTGCTCGACACGGGCCACGCCGCCTGGGGCGGCGCCGACCCGGCGGCCCTCGCCCGCCGCTACAGGAGCCGCATCAGCCATGTCCACGCCAAGGACGTGCGCCGCCCCGTGATGGAGAAGGCGCGCGCACAGGGCTGGAGCTTCCTCGACGCCGTCCTCGGGGAGGGGGCCGAGCTCGGCGTCTACACGGTCCCGGGCGACGGCATGGTCGACTATGTGTCGGTCTTCCGCGAACTTCCCGGCTATTCCGGCTGGGTGGTCGTCGAAGCCGAGCAGGATCCCGAGAAGGCCAATCCGCTCGAATACGCCAAGCGGGGCGTCGCCCATCTCAGGGCCGCCCTCGCCGAGGCCGGCCTGCGCTAGGCTTCGCCGCCGCACCAGACTGGAGCGCCGCCATGTCCCATCTTCTCGTCAGGCCGTCTCCCCCGGACGCCCAGGGCGCAGTGCATCGAGTCACGCCGGCCAGCGCCGGCTGGCGCTATGTCGGGTTCGAGGTTTACCGGCTCTCCGCCGGAGCCCGGATCGCCAAGGACACGCTGGGCGAGGAAGCCTGCCTGGTGATGGTGTCCGGCAAGGCCCGGGTCGGCTCCGGCGGCAGGGACTTCGGGGTGATCGGCGGCCGCGCGAGCCCATTCGAGGGCAGCCCCTGGTCCCTCTATGCGCCAGCCGGCTCGTCCTGGTCGGCCGAGGCCGAGAACGACTGCGAGATCGCGGTCTGCTCCGCGCCGGCCAAGGGCCTTCTGCAGGCGCGCGTCATCCCGCCCGACGAGGTCGGCCGGGAGACCCGCGGGACCGGGACCAATGTCAGGCATGTCCGCAACATCCTGCCCGACACGTCGCCCTACGCCGAAAGCCTGCTGGTCGTGGAGGTGATCACGCCCGGCGGCCACTGGTCGAGCTACCCGCCCCACAAGCACGACACGGACGACGTCCCGCGCGAGACCTATCTGGAAGAGACCTATTACCACCGCCTCGCCCAGCCGACCGCTTTCGCGCTGCAGCGCGTCTACACCGACGACCGATCGCTCGACGAGACCATGGCGGTGTCGGACGGCGACGTCGTCCTCGTGCCGCGCGGATACCACCCCGTGGGCGCCCCCCATGGCGTGGACCTCTATTACCTCAACGTAATGGCGGGCCCTGTGCGCCAGTGGAGGTTCACGATGTCGCCCGACATGGCCTTCCTCACGTGGTGAGCGCGGACGAAACCCGCCTGCGCGAGGAGATCTGCCGCGTCGGCGCGAGCCTCTACGCCCGCGGCTACACGGTGGGCTCCGCCGGCAACATCTCGGCGCGCCTTCCGGACGGATATCTGATCACCCCGACGGACGCCTGCCTCGGCTTCCTCGATCCCGCGCGCCTCGCCAGGCTGGGGCCGGACGGGACCCAGATCTCCGGCGACCGGGCCTCCAAGACCATCTTGCTGCATCGGGCCGTCTACGACGCCGACCCGACGCTGGGCGGCGTGGTCCACACCCATTCGACGCATCTCGTCGCGCTGTCGCTGACGCCCGGCGTCGACCCCGCCAACCTGGTCCCGCCGCTGACGCCGTACCACGTCATGAAGGCCGGGCGGATCCCGCTCATTCCCTACCGGCGGCCGGGCGACCCGGACGTCGTCGGGCTCGTGACGCCCCATGTGGCGACCTGCCGGGGCGTGATGCTGTCGCGCATCGGGCCGACCTTCTGGCACGAGACGGTGGCCGGCGCGTGCGCCGCGCTGGAGGAGGCCGAGGAGACCGCGCGGCTCGTCTTCCTGACCCGCGGCGCCTGCCAGGCGCCGCTGGACGAAAGCCAGATCCAGGACTTGCGCGCCGCCTTCGCGGCGAAGTGGTGAGGGCTTCCCTTTCCGCCCGGGCGGGACGAAGCTGCAACGCCTGCGGCCGGAGAAACGCAACATGCTGCTCGGAGTGATCGCCGACGACCTGACGGGAGCGACGGACGTCGCCCTGATGCTGGCGCGGGAAGGCATGAGGGTGATCCAGACCGTGGGCGTTCCCGCCTCGGCGGAGGCCCTGCCGGAAGCCGACGCGGTCGTCGTGTCCATGAAGTCGCGCACCAATCCGGCGGCCGAGGCCGTCGAATGGTCGCTCGCCGCTTGCGACGCGCTGGTCGGCGCCGGGGCGCGGCAGATCCTCTTCAAATACTGCTCGACCTTCGATTCAACGGACCAGGGCAATATCGGCCCGGTCGCCGAGGCGCTGATGCGGCGTCTCGACGTACGCTGGACGGTGGCCTGCCCGGCCTTCCCGGCCAATGGACGCTCCGTCTACCAGGGACACCTCTTCGTCGGCGCCCAGCTCCTCTCCGACAGCCCCATGAAGGACCATCCGCTCACCCCCATGAGGGACTCCAACCTGGTGCGCGTGCTGCAGCGCCAGACGTCGGTCAAGGTGGGCCTCGTCCCCGTGCAGGTGGTGGAGCAGGGCGCGGCGGCGACGCGCGCCGCCTTCGAGGCGCTGGGCCAGGATAGCCCGTGCATCGCCATCGGCGACGCCATCACCGACGCGCATCTGCGCGTCCTGGGCGAAGCGTTCGCGGGACAACCGCTCCTGACGGGCGGGTCCGGCGTCGCGCTGGGGCTGCCCGATAATTTCCGCAGGGCCGGCCTGCTGGACCCCAAGGGCGAGGCGCGCCCCTTCCATGCGCCGGCGGGGCGCGAGGCGGTGCTGGCCGGCAGCTGCTCGGCCGCCACCCGCGGCCAGGTGGCGGCGGCGATCGAGTCCGGCATGGAGCACTTCGCGCTCGACCCGGTCGCCATCGCGGAAGGCCGCATGACGGCCGACGACGTGCTGGGCTGGGCCGGGGGCCGCCTAGGTCGCGGGCCCGTTCTGGTCTATTCCACCGCCGAACCCGAGGCGGTGGCCAAGGCCCAGAGCCAGCTCGGCCGCGACGTCGCCGGCGCGCTGGTGGAGCGGCTGCTCGGCGAGGTCGCCCAGGGCCTGGCGGCCGCCGGCGTCACCCGAATGGTCGTGGCCGGAGGCGAGACCTCCGGCGCCGTCGTGGGCGCGCTCGGCGTCTCCATGCTCGAGATCGGTCCGGAGATCGATCCCGGCGTGCCGTGGACCCTGGCCGCCGACGGCGGACGCATGGCGCTGGCGCTCAAGTCCGGCAATTTCGGCGGCCGCGACTTCTTCCGCAAGGCCCTGGCCATGCTGGGCTGATTCCCCGCGGCCTGCGCGCGAACCTGCGGCGGGCCGCCCCGGACCCGCCGCAGCGGCTTCACGATGCGTGGTGGCTGGGCTGCAGGCCGTAGACCGGCGTCGGGATCCCCTCCATGCGGGCCTTCAGCTGCAAAGCGAGGAACTGCGAGTAGTGGCGCGACTGGTGCAGGTTGCCGCCGTGCATCCACAAAGCCTCCTGCTGGGTCGGCTTCCACATGTTGCGCTGCTCGCCCTCCCACGGGCCGGGATCCTTGGGCGTGTCGGAGCCCAGGCCCCAGACCTTGCCGACCTTGTCGGCCATCTCCTGCCCGCACAGGTCCGCCACCCAGCCGTTCATGGAGCCGTAGCCGGTGGCGTAGACGATGACGTCCGCCGGGATCTCCTCGCCCGTGTCGAGCCTGACCCCGTGCTCGGTGATCTCCTCCACCTGGCCCGACTTCAGCTTGATCTTGCCGTCGATGATGAGCTGCGAGGCGCCGATGTCGATGTAGTAGCCGGAGCCGCGGCGCAGATACTTCATGAACAGGCCCGAGCCGTCCGCGCCCCAGTCCAGCTTGAAGCCGGCTTTCTCCAGGTCGCGGTAGAAGTCCGCGTCCATCTCCTTGATCTTCTCGTAGACCGGGATCTGGAACGTGTGAAGGATGCGGTAGGGCAGGGAGGCGAAGATCAGGTCCGCCTTCGCGGTCGTCATTCCGCCCTGTACGGCGCGCTCGGAATAGAGATCGCCAAGCCCCACCTCCATCAGAGAGTCCGACTTGACGATGTGCGTCGAAGACCGCTGCACCATCGTGACGTCGACGCCCGCATCGTAGAGGGCCGCGCAGATGTCATGGGCGGAGTTGTTGGAGCCGATCACCACCACCTTCTTGCCGACGTAGCCGTCGGGCCCCGGATGGCGGGACGAGTGATGCTGCTCGCCCTTGAAGCGCTCCATGCCCTTGAAGCGGGGCATGTTGGCCTTGCCCGACATTCCCGTCGCGAAGACGAGCTGCTTCGGCCGCAGCGTGATCTCCTGGCCGCCGCGTTCGACCACGACGGACCATTCCTTCTTGGCCTCGTCCCACGTGGCGCTCTTGGCCGTGGCGCTGGTCCAGTAGTTCAGCTCCATGATCTTGGCGTACATCTCGAGCCAGTCGCCGATCTTGTCCTTCGGCGAGAACACCGGCCAGGTCTTCGGGAAGTCGAGATAGGGCAGGTGGTCGTACCAGACGGGGTCGTGCAGGCAGAGCGACTTGTAGCGCTTGCGCCAGCTGTCGCCGGCCCGCTCGTTCTTCTCGACGATGATGGTGGGCACGCCGAGCTGCCGCAGCCGCGCGCCGAGCGCGATGCCGCCCTGGCCGCCGCCGACGATCACCACATAGGGCTGCCGGGTGAAGCCCAGCGTCGCCGCCTCGTCCTCGCGCTCCTCCTTCCAGCTCTTGGCGCCCGGATTGACGCCGTGCTTGGCCCCGAGCGGCCGGGTGAAGCCCGCCTTCTCCTCGTGACCCTTCAGCTCGACCATGGTGGTCAGCAACGTCCAGATCAGGCCGTCCTTGAAGCGCACCAGGCCATAGCCGCGGGCGACGCCGGTCTCGAAGGCGATCCAGGCCTCCAGCATGCCGCCATTCTCGGTGGCGGGCTCGTTGTCGGCCACGCGCCAGCCGGACGGCTTCGTCCGGGCCAGGCAGGCCGCCAGCATGTCGCGGACCTGATCGCGGCCCTCGAGCGTCTTGATGTTCCAGGTGAAGGCGACGAGGTCGCGCCAGTAGCATTCCGGCGCGAAGAAGCTGACGGCCTTGTCGATGTCCCCGGCCTGCAAGGCCTCGTCGAAGCGGGACAGGATCGCGTTCACGCGCGCCGTTGGCGTCGTGTCGAGCATGGCGTTTCCCCCTTGTCAGGGCCGCGCTTAATTGTTGCGGCTCCGAGTGGAGAACTATGCCTCCTTCGGGGGGACGCGCCTAGCCGCGTTTTGCGTGTGCTGCGTTGAGCAGAGCGCCTCCGTCAGAACGTCTTCGCCCCGCGCACCAGCACGTAATAGGCGTAAAGCGAGGTGGTCCCGCAGATATAGAGGCGGTTGCGCCGGAGCGCGCCGAAGCAGACATTGGCGACGATTTCCGGGACGTTGATCCGCGCGATCATGGTCCCGTCCGGATCGTAGACATGCACGCCGTCCGCGGCCGACGTCCAGATCCGCCCGTCCTCGTCGCATCGGAAGCCGTCGAACATGCCGTTCGTGCAGGTGGCGAAGATCTCGCCGCCCTTGAGGCTGCGCCCGTCCTGGACGTCGAAGACGCGGATGTGACGGGGCCCGTTCTCAAAATGGCTCGCGCCGGTGTCGGCGATGTAGAGCTTCGATTCGTCCGGCGAGAAGGCGAGCCCGTTCGGGCGCTTGAAGTCGTCGGCCACGATGTCCACGGCCCCGCTGCCCGGGTCGATCCGGTAGACGTGGCAAGCCCCGATCTCGCTCTCGGCGCGGGCGCCCTCATAGTCCCAGTCGATGCCGTAGGCCGGGTCGGTGAACCAGATCGAGCCGTCGGACTTCACCACGACGTCGTTGGGCGAATTCAGGCGCTTGCCCTGCCAGCGGTCGGCCAGCACCGTGATGGTCCCGTCGAACTCCGTGCGCGTCACGCGCCGGCCCAGATGCTCGCAGGACACGAGCCGGCCCTGGCGGTCGACCGTATGCCCGTTGGTGTTGTTGGACGGCTCGCGGAAGACAGAAACGCTCCCATCCGTCTCGTCGTAGCGCATCATCCGGTTGTTGGGGATGTCGGACCAGACCAGGTAGCGCCCGGCGGGGAAATAGGCCGGCCCCTCGGCCCAGCGGCACCCCTCGTAGAGGCGCTCCAGCTTGGCGGTTTTGTTGAACAGCCCCTTGGCGCGCGGGTCCAGGACCTCGTAGGGCGGATCGATGATGGGCTTGGGCATGTCAGGTCTCCCGATGCGGCTCGTTGTCCAGCCTTTGATGCAGATCGATCGTCAGACGGAGGCGGTCAGTCCGCCGTCCACCATCAACATGTGGCCACTGACGAAGTCGGAGGCCGACGACGACAGGAAGATCGCCGCGCCGATGAGCTCCTCCAGCTTGCCCCACCGGCCCGCGGGCGTGCGGCCGCACAGCCAGGCGCTGAACTCCGGGTTGTTGACGAGCGCGGCGTTGAGGGGCGTGTCGAAATAGCCCGGCCCGATCGCGTTGACCTGGATGTTGTGCTTGGCCCATTCGGCGGCCAGGCCCCGCGTCATCATCTTCACCGCGCCCTTGGTGGCCGTGTAGGGAACGATGGTCGGCCGGCCGAGCTCGCTCTGCACCGAGCCGATATTGACGATCTTGCCGCTGCGCCGCTGGATCATGCGCCGCCCGACCGAGCGGGACACGAAGAACGCGCTGTCCACATTGGTGCGGAAGATGTCGCGCCAGGCCTCGTCGGGAAAGTCCTCGGCCGGCCCGCGATGCTGCTTTCCGGCGTTGTTGATGAGGATGTCGAGCGGCCCCACCTCGGTCTCGATCCTCGCCACGGCGTCTTCGATGGCTTTCGGATCCGTCGCGTCGAAGACGCTCGCCGAGACGTTGAGTCCCTCCCTCGCCAGCTGCTCGACGCCCTCGGCGAGCTTGGCGGCGTCCCGCCCGTTCAGCACGACGCGCGCGCCCGCGCGCGCCAGGCCCCCCGCCAGCGCGAAGCCGATGCCCTGGCTCGATCCCGTCACGAGGGCGAGGCGTCCGGTGAGGTCGAAGAGAGACAGAGACATGGGGCGCTCCGGCGCGGGAAGGAGAAAGGCCGAGACGGTCGGCGGTCAGCCGCACCGTATGGGCGAAGCGCAAGCCGGGCAACGGGGCCCGTGACGGCCGCGCCCGCGTTCCCCTCGACGCCGTCGCCGTCCTGCGTCTAGCATGGACGGGCGCGGCCCGGCTCTGGGACCGGCGGGAGTGAATGCAGATGCTGTTCGATCGAAGGCTTTTCCTGGCCGGCTCACTGGCCTCGATGGTCGCCGCCGGCGCCCTGGGCGGCGCGCCCGTCGCGTTCGCGGCGGCCCGCAAGGACGTCATCGTCGGGATTCGCCTGGAGCCGCCCCATCTCGATCCGACCGCCGGCGCAGCCGCCGCCATCGGCGAGGTCGTCTACGCCAATCTGTTCGAGGGCCTGACCCGGATCGACCGGGCCGGCGCCGTCAAGCCCGCGCTGGCGGAGAGCTGGACGATCTCCGAGGACGGCAAGACCTACGTCTTCAAGCTGCGCGCCGGGGCGGCGTTCCATGACGGTTCGCCGTTCGACGCCGGCGTCGTGAAGTTCAACCTGGACCGGGCCCGCGCGCCCGACAGCGTCAATCCCCAGAAGACGCTCTTCTCCGCCATCGAGGCCGTCGACGTCGTCGACCCGGCCACCGTGAAGGTGAGCCTGAAGCAGCCGACAGGCGGATTCCTCTTCGGCCTCGGCTGGCCGGCGGCCGTCATGCTGTCGCCCGCCACCGCGGCGGACGCCAAGACGAAGCCCGTCGGCACCGGCCCCTTCCGGTTCGTCGGCTGGGCCAAGGGATCCAGCGTCGAACTGGCACGCGCCGACAAGCACTGGGGCGCGCCCGTCAAGCTCGACAAGATCGTGTTCAAGGTGATCGGGGATTCGTCGGCCTCCTTCGCGGCCCTGATGGCCGGCGACATCGACGCGTTCCCGATCTATCCGGCGCCCGAGAACCTGGACCAGTTCCGCGCCGATCCGCGCTTCAAGGTCGTGGTCGGGAACACCGAGGGCAAGACGATCCTGGCGCTGAACAACGGCCGAAAGCCGTTCGACGACATCCGCGTGCGCCGGGCGCTGTCGCACGCGATCGATCGCAAGACCGTCATCGACGGCGCCATGTTCGGCATCGGCAAGCCGATCGGCTCGCATTTCGCCCCGCAGGACCCGGGCTATGTGGACCTCACCGGCAAGTACCCCCACGACGTCGCCAAGGCCAAGGCGCTGTTGAAGGAAGCCGGCGTGGCGGAAGGGACCAAGCTCAGGCTCGTCCTGCCGCCTCCCGACTATGCGAGGCGCGGGGGCCAGATCATCGCGTCGCAGCTCAAGGCCGTCGGCCTCGAGGTCGAGATCGTCCCCATGGAGTGGGCCCAGTGGCTCTCCGACGTCTTCAAGGGCAAGAACTACGACATGACGATCATCTCGCATGTCGAGCCCCTGGACCTCGATATCTATGCGCGCGACGACTACTACTTCGACTACAAGAGCCCCGCCTACAGGGCGATCTACGCGGAGCTGGCGGCGACCGCCGACCAGGCCAAGCGCGTCGAGCTCTACAAGAAGGCCCAGGAGCAGATCGCCGAGGACGCCGTCAACGTGTTCCTGTTCCTGCTGCCCAAGAGCGGCGTGTGGAGCGCCGAGCTGCAGGGGCTGTGGGAGAACGCCCCGATCCCGGCCAACGACCTCACCGAGGTGAGCTGGAAGGGGTGAAAGCGGGCCTCGCGGGAGGGCGTTGACCCATGGCGGCCTTTGCGCTGCGCCGGCTTTTCGCCCTTCTCGCGACGCTTGCGGCGGCGACGCTGATCGTCTTCACCGTCATGGAGGTGCTGCCCGGGGATCCCGCCCAGGTGATGCTCGGCACCGAGGCGCGGCCCGACACCCTGGCGGCGCTGCGCGAGAAGCTCGGGCTGAACCATCCGGCGCCGGAACGCTACCTGGCGTGGGTGGCCGGCCTGCTCCGCGGCGACTTCGGCGTCAGCTACACCTATTCCACCCCGGTCTCCGAGCTCCTGGGCGAGCGCCTGCTGGTGAGCCTGCCGCTCGCGCTCCTGGCTCTCGCCCTCGCGACCGCGATCGCCATCCCGCTGGGCGCCTGGGCGGCGGCGAACCGCAACGGCGCCGCCGATCTCGGGGTCATGACGGCCACCCAGGTCGGCGTCGCGACGCCGAACTTCTGGTTCGCCATGCTGCTGGTGCTGCTCTTCAGCATCACGCTGCGCTGGCTGCCGGCCGGCGGCTTTCCGGGCTGGTCCGCGGGGCCGTGGGCGGGCTTCAGGGCGCTCATCCTGCCGGCCGTCGCGCTGGCGCTGCCGCAGGCCTCCATCCTGGCGCGCGTCATGCGCTCGTCGCTGCTCGACACGCTGGGCGAGGACTATGTCCGCACCGCCCGGGCCAAAGGGCTGTCGGAAGGACAGGCCCTGCGCCGGCACGCGCTGCGCAACGCGCTCATCCCGGTCCTCACCATCATGGGCCTGCAGTTCTCCTTCCTGCTGGCCGGGACGATCATCATCGAGAACGTGTTCTACCTGCCGGGCCTCGGGCGCCTGGTGTTCCAGGCCATCAACCAGCGCGATCTCGTGGTGGTGAAGAGCGTGGTCGTGGTCCTCGTGGCCAGCGTGATCGTCGTGAACTTCGCCGTGGACATGGCCTATGCGGTCGTGGATCCCCGGCTGAGGAGGCGCGCGTGAGCGCCGCCCTGGAGCGCGCGCCCTCCGGCTGGGCCGGCCGGGCCGTCCGGCACCGCAGCTTCCTGGTCGGCGCCGCCATCGCCGGCGCGGTCGCGGCCGTCGCGGCCGTCTCGCTGGTCTGGACGCCGTGGGATCCGGCCGCGCTGGACATCCCCAACAAGCTCAAGCCTCCCTCCGCCGAGCATTGGTTCGGGACGGACCAGTTCGGCCGCGACACCCTGTCGATGATCATGCGCGGCGCCGTCACCTCGATGGCGGTCTCGGTGGTGGCGGTCGGGATCGGGGCCGTGATCGGGACGCCGCTCGGCCTGCTGGCCGCCCAGCAGAGGGGCGCTGCGGACCAGGCCATCATGCGGGCCAACGACTTCATCTTCGCCTTTCCGGCCCTGCTCATCGCCATCATGCTGCGCGAGCTGTTCGGCCCGGGCGCGGTCAACGCCATGGTCGCCATCGGGATCTTCAACATCCCGGTCTTCGCCCGCGTCGCCTACGGGGCCGCGCTGCCCATCTGGACGCGCGACTTCATCCTGGCGGCGCGCGTCGCCGGCAAGGGCGCCGCCAGGATCACGGCCGAGCACGTGCTGCCCAACATCGCCAGCCTGATCATCGTCCAGGCGACGATCCAGCTCTCGCTCGGCGTGCTGGCCGAAGCGGCGCTGTCCTATGTGGGGCTCGGCGTGCAGCCTCCGGCTCCGAGCTGGGGGCGGATGCTGAACGAAGCCCAGACCCTGATGGCCCTGGCGCCGCGCCTCGCGCTCATTCCGGGCCTGGCCATCATCGTCACCGTGCTCGGCCTCAACCTGCTCGGGGACGGGCTGCGCGACGTGCTGGACCCCCGCCTCGCCAGGGAGCGCTGAGTGGCGGTCCTCGACATCGCGGGGCTGGACCTGTCGATCCACGGCGCGCCCATCCTGAAGGGGATCTCGCTCGCGGTGGGCGAGGGGGAGGTGCTCGGGCTCGTGGGCGAGTCAGGCTCCGGCAAGAGCCTGACGGCGCTCAGCGTCATGCGGCTCCTGCCGCGCGGCGCGAAGGCGTCGGGCTCGATCCTGTTCGAGGGGGCCGACATCCTCGCGCGGAGCGAGCGCGAGATGCGCGGCCTGCGCGGCCGCGGGATCGGCATGGTGTTCCAGGAGCCGATGACCGCCCTGAACCCCCTGAAGACGATCGGCGAGCAGGCCGCCGAAGGCTTCCGGCTGCATCTCGGGCTGGGCCGGCGCGAGGCCGCCGCCAGGGCCGAGCGCATCCTGGAGCGCGTCGGGCTGCCGGCCGCGGAGGTCCCGCCGGACCGGTATCCGCACGAGCTCTCGGGCGGGCAGCGCCAGCGCGTGGTCATCGCCATGGCGGTGGCGCTCTCGCCCCGGCTGGTGATCGCCGACGAGCCGACGACCGCCCTCGACGTCACCACCCAGGCGCAGATCCTGGCCCTGCTGCGCGAGCTCGTGGCCGAGAACCGGTCGAGCCTGCTCCTGATCACGCACGACTTGGCGGTGATCGGGGCCATGGCGGACAGGGTGGCGGTCATGCAGCGCGGCTCGGTCGTCGAGGCCGGACCGGCCGCTGGTTTTTTCGGCGCGATGCGGCATCCCTATTCCCGGGCGTTGCTGGCCGCCTCGCGCCACGTCCCCCGAAGGACCGCGCCGCCCGCCGCGCCGGAGCCGCTGCTCCAGGTCGAGGGGCTCGTGCGCGACTACGTGACGCCGCGCGCCAACCCGTTCCGCGCGGCCCCCCGCAAGCGGGCGGTGGACGGCGTCAGCTTCGCCATCGGCCGCGGGGAAAGCGTCGGCCTCGTGGGGGAATCGGGCTCCGGCAAGTCCACGGTCGCCCGGGCGACGCTGGCGCTCGAGCCTCCCCAGGGGGGCGCGATCCGGCTCGGCGCCCGGGACGTCGCCGCCCTCTCCGGGGAGGAGCTCCGCGCCTTCCGGCGCCGGGTGCAGATGGTCTTCCAGGACCCGTACGGTTCCTTCGATCCCCGTCACAAGGCCGGGCGCATCGTGGCCGAGCCGCTTCGGCTGCTCGGCGAGGTGAGCGACCGGGCGGGGCGCGTCGCCCAGGCCCTGCGCGAGGTGGGCCTCGATCCGTCCGACGCGGACAAATATCCGCATGAATTCTCCGGCGGCCAGCGCCAGCGCCTCGCCATCGCCCGCGCGCTGATCACGCGCCCCGACCTGATCGTGCTCGACGAACCCGTCTCGGCGCTGGACGTGACGATCCGCGCCCAGGTCCTCGACCTTCTCGCCGACCTGCAGGCGCGGCTGGGGCTGGCCTACCTTTTCATCTCGCATGACCTTGCGGTCGTGCGCGCCATCACCGACCGTGTGCTGGTGATGTGGCGGGGGAGGGTGGTCGAGCAGGGCCCCACCGGGCAGGTGCTGGACGACCCCCGACATCCCTACACCCGGGAGCTCGTGGCCGCCTCGCTCCATCTGGCCGACGCCATGGCGCGGCGCGGCGCGGGGGCCCATGACAGCCAGAGACGCGAGACATGACCCGTGCGGTGACCACCATCGGCTTCGACGCCGACGACACGCTCTGGCACAACGAGCGCTTCTACCGGCTCACGGAGGAGCGCTTCGCCGCGCTGCTCGCCGAACACGCCGATCCGGGCGACGTGTCGCGCCGGCTTCTCGACGCCGAGAAGCGCAATCTCGGGATCTACGGGTTCGGCATCAAGGGCTTCACGCTGTCGATGATCGAGACCGCCGTCGAGATCACGGACAGCCGCGTTCCGGCCAGCGTCATCGGCCAGATCCTGGCCGTCGGGCGCGACATGCTGGCCCATCCGGTCGAGACGCTCCCGCATGTGCGCGAGACGCTGCAGGCGCTCGCCGGGCGCTACCGGCTGGTCATGATCACGAAGGGCGACCTCTTCGACCAGGAGCGCAAGCTCGCCGCGTCCGGGCTCGGCGAACTCTTCGACGCCGTCGAGATCGTCAGCGACAAGAACGCGGCCACCTATGAGCGGATCTTCGCCCGCCATGGCGACGGCCCGGCCCTGAGCCTGATGGTGGGCAACTCGATCCGGTCCGACATCCTCCCCGCGCTGGCGGCCGGCGCATGGGCCGTTCATGCGCCGCACGACCTGACATGGGACTACGAACTCGCCGCCGCCCCCGTGGCGCATCCGCGGTTCCGCGAGATCGCGCATCTGGGAGAGCTGCCGGCGATCCTCGACGCCCTCGAGGCGCCTACGCCCTCGGAGAGCTGAGCGTCTCCCACCCGGCCAGGGCCTCATAGGCGCGGGCGGCCCGCAGCACGAGCGCATCGGAGCCGAAGGGCCCGACGATCTGCAGCCCGGCCGGAAGGCCCGCGGCGGTCAGGCCGCACGGGACGGACGCGGCCGGCTGCTGGCTGATGTTGAACGGATAGGTGTAGGGCGTCCACGCGGTCCAGTCCTCGCCGAAGCGGCCGTCCGCCGGGGTGAGCCGCCCCACCTCGAAGGCCTCCGTGGCCAGCGTCGGCGTCAGCAGCAGGTCGTAGCGCTGGTGGAACTCCGCCATGCGCGCCGCAACGGCGTTCCGCTGGTTCAGGAAGGCGTCCACATAGGCGGCGGCCGAGAGCCGCTCGCCATGCCGGGCGGCCTCGACGAGGCCCGGATCCATGCGCGCCCGCTCCTCGGGGCCGAACGGCTGCAGCGCCAGCGCCGCGCCGGCGGTCCACAACGTGGTGAGCGTTTCGAGAGGGTCCGGGATGCCGGGGTCGACCTCCTCCACCACGGCGCCGAGCTCCTCGAAGCGGCGCGCCGCAGCCGCCGAGAGCCGCTCGATCTCCGCGTCCAGCGTCTTGACGTGGCCGAGCCGCGGCGACCAGGCGATCCGTAGCCCGCGCACGCCGTCGGCCAGCCCGATGCGGTAGTCGGGCGCCGGAGAGGTCATCGCCGTCATGTCGCGGCTGTCGGGCCGCCCGATCACCGACAGCGCCAGGGCCGCGTCCTCGACCGTGCGGGTGAGCGGGCCGACATGGGCCAGGAAGCCCATCGTCGAGATCGGCCGGGCCGGGACCCGGCCATAGCTCGCCTTGATGCCGAACACGCCCGTGAAGGCGGCCGGGATGCGGATCGATCCGGCTCCGTCCGTCCCGATATGGATGCAGCCGATGTTCAACGCCGCGCAGGCCGCCGCGCCGGAGGACGATCCGCCGGGCGTGCGGTCGAGCTTCCAGGGATTGCGCGTGATCCCGGTCAGGGGAGAATCGCCCAGACCCTTCCAGCCGAATTCCGGCATGCAGGTCTTGCCCAGGAACACCGCGCCCGCCTCCCGCAGCCGGGCCACCGCGGGCGCATCCTCCTCGGCCGGCGCCTTGGACGTCACGGCCGATCCCTTGAACCAGGTCCAGCCCTTCACGGCGATGTTGTCCTTGACGGTGGTCGGCACCCCGTCGAGCGGCCCGCAGGGTTCGCCCTTGGCCCAGCGCGCCTCCGAGGCGCGGGCCATCGCCAGCGCGTCGTCCTCGTCTCCCCCGCAGAACGCGTTGACGGCGGGCTCGTGCTTCGCCTTGCGGGCGAGCGCGTCCCGCGCCGCCTCGACGGGAGACAAGGTGCGCCTGCGGTAATGGCGCAGGAGTTCGACGGCGGTCAGGTCGGCGATGTCGGTCACGGGGCGGCGCTCCAGGAAAGCGCCATCGAAGCGGAAGCCGCCCCGGCTTGCAATCTCCGATACCGGGCCTGCGCGGCCCCGCTAGGCGCCGAGGTCGAGCCTGAACTTGGCGAAGCCGTCCGGGGCGTCGCCCGCCGCGGTGGCCCGAAGGTCCTTCGGCAGCTCCCTGGCGGCCCGCGGCGAGGTCACGAAAGTCACGTTCACGGGCGCGGCGATGGGCGCGAAGCGCCAGTTCCGGTCGGCGACGGGGTCGATCGCCTTCTTCTCCACGATGTAGCGCACGATGACGTCGCGGTTGGTGTCCGGCGCGTCGATCACCACCGTCTTGCCGTCCGCTCCGGGGAAGTTGCCGCCGCCGCCCGCCCGGTAATTGTTGGTGGCGACGATGAATTCCTGCCGCTCGTCGATCGGCTCGCCCTTGAACCGCAGGTCGAGGATACGGTGCGCCTCGGGGGCGACGACCTTGCCATTGTTGTCGTAGCGCGACGGCTGTGTGACGTCGATCTGGTAGGTCACGCCGTCGATGACGTCGAAATTGTAGGTCGGAAAGGCGTCGTCGATCAGCGGCTGCTCGTCCGTGACGGCGGGGTCGATGCGCCGGAACATGCCGGCCGAGCGCTCCAGCCACTCGCGGACCTGCGCTCCGGTCACTTTCACGGCACGGACGGTGTTGGGGTAGAGGTAGATGTCGGCGACGTCCTTGATGGCGATCGGGCCGGCCTTCACGTCGGTGTAATATTCGGGCCCGCCGCGCCCGCCGCATTTGAACGGCGCCGCCGCCGACAGGATCGGAAGGTTCTTTAGCGACGGGATGGTGGACGCGAGCTTCGTCACGTACCAGAGCTGCGCCTGCGAGACGACCTGCACGGAGGGGTCGTCCGCCACCAGGGCGAAGAAGGAGTTGATCGGGTTCTTCAACTCGCCGACCGGCTGGCGGACATAGGCCAGGGTGGCGTCGTGCTCCGCCTTGACGGCCGCCGCGACGGCGCCGTCGGCCTCGGCCCTGGAGACGATCTGGCGGTCCTTGCGCTCGTAGATCGGCCGGGCCTCGGTCTTGAACTCCCTGACCTTCCAGCCCTCGGCGGTCTTGTCGAGCGTGAGGTCGACCACGCCCAGATGGCTGCCCCAGAACCCCGCCATGACGGCCGGAACTCCGTTCAGCGTCCCCCGCTCGACATCGACGCCGGGGATGCCGCCGAAGTCCTTCCCGCCCGGGAACACCTTGTGCTGATGCCCGGTGAAGATCACGTCGATGCCCGGAACGGCCGACAGATGCAGCGCGGCGTTCTCCTCGCCGCCCCGGCGCTCGCCGCCCTCGATCCCCGAATGGCACAGCGCGACCAGCACGTCGCACTGGCGCCGCAACTCCGGCACGTGCTTGCGGGCGGCGTCGACGATGTCGATGGTCTGCACCTTGCCGGCGAGATTGGCCTCGTCCCATTGCATGATCTGCGGCGGCACGAAGCCGATGACGCCGATGCGCAGGCGCTGCCGGACCCCGGCTTCGTCCTCCACGTCCCGGTCGATGACCAGCGTCGGGCGCACCAGATGCGCGCCGTCGGCCTTGTGCAGGTTGGCGCACACGACCGGGAAGGCCGCGCCGGCGAGCGAGAAGCCCAGGAAGCTCAGGCCGTAATTGAATTCGTGGTTGCCCAGCGTCCCGCAGGCGTAGTCGAGCCCGTTCATGGCCGCCACCATCGGGTGGACGTCGCCGGCCTTCATGCCCTTCCGGTAGGCCATGTAGTCGCCCATGGGGCTGCCCTGCAGCAGGTCGCCATTGTCGAACAGGACGCTGTTCTTGGCCTCGGCGCGCGCCGCCTTGACCAGCGTCGCCGTCTTGGCGAGGCCCACCATGTCGTCCGGCTTGTCGCGGTAGTAGTCGTAGGGCAGCACGTTGACGTGCAGGTCCGTGGTCCCCAGCAGCCTCAGCCTGACCCGGGACGAGCCCGCCTGCGCGGGACCTGCGGCCAACGCCCCCGCGGCGAGGACGGCGCCGGCGCCCAAAACGACCTGACGCCGCGATACGGCCTGCGCCGCGGAGGGTCCAGCGTTCGCGGACGGGGTCGAAGAGGACGTCATCATGAGCTCCGGATGGCATTCGGACTGGGGCAGGATCGGCGTAGCCTATGCCCGCCGCTCGTGGCGGAGAAGTGACGATCTCACGGCGCAACGGGGCGCCGCCCGATCCGGGCTCGACAGACGAGGAAAACGGGATCAGGACGGAGGCGAAGGAGCCGCGACCATGCCCCAGACCAGTCCCAGCCGCGCCTGGGTGGCGCACGCCATCGAGCTGATCGAGGCGGATTTCACCCGCTCGGCCGACACCCACCTCCTGCGGGCGCCGCTGCCGGGCGTGTCGGGCGTGGCGCTCTACCTGAAGGACGAGTCGACCCATCCGACGGGCAGCCTCAAGCACCGGCTCGCCCGCTCCCTGTTCCTCTACGCCTTGTGCAACGGCTGGATCGGGCCCGAGACCCCCGTCATCGAGGCCTCCAGCGGGTCGACCGCGGTGTCGGAGGCCTATTTCGCCCGGATGCTGGGGCTGCGCTTCATCGCCGTGATGCCGCGCACGACCTCGCCCGAGAAGGTGGAGCAGATCGCCTTCTACGGCGGCGAAAGCCACTTCGTCGACAGCTCCGGCGAGATGTACGAGGCGAGCGCAAGGCTCGCGGCCGACCTCGGCGGCCACTACATGGACCAGTTCACCTTCGCCGAGCGCGCCACCGACTGGCGCGGCAACAACAACATCGCCGAGTCCATCTTCGGCCAGATGAGCCGCGAGCAGCACCCGATCCCGGCCTGGATCGTGGTGGGCGCGGGCACCGGCGGCACCTCCGCGACGCTGGGGCGGTACATCCGCTACCGCCGCCTGCCGACGCGGCTCTGCCTCGCCGATCCCGAGGCGTCGGTCTTCCATCGCCACCTCGCCGACCGCAGCGTCTGCACGGCGTCGGGCCCGCCCTCCTGCATCGAGGGAATCGGGCGCCCGCGCTGCGAGCCGTCCTTCATGCCGGACCTGATTGACAAGGCTTTCGCCGTGCCGGATCCGGCGAGCATCGCGGCCGCACGCGTGCTGTCGCGCCGGATCGGGCGCTCCTGCGGCGGCTCGACGGGCACGAATATCTGGGCTGCGGCCCATCTGGCCGCCGCCATGGAGGCGCGGGGCGAGACGGGATCCATCGTCACGCTGCTGTGCGACAGCGGCGAGCGCTACCGCAGCACATGCCTGAACGACGGTTGGCTCGCGGCCCGCGGCATCGAGCTGGCGCCCTGGGAGGCCAGGATCGAGCGCTTCTTCGAGACCGGCGAAATCTGACGCTAGCCGCCCGAGCCGCTTCGCCGCTTGGACTGCAGGCGGGAGATGACCGCCAGCGACAGCGCCCTGGGGGTCAGCCCCGCGGTTCCGGCCATGATCCGGTTCATCAGGCCCGGCACCGCGACGCGGTCGCCCCGCAGGAAAGCCTCGCGCCCGTAGCGGGCCACCTCGGCCGCGTCCATGGGCTTGATCACGTCGAACAGGGCCGAATTGAGCCGCGCCCGCTCCTGGAACCCGGTGGAGGTCGGCCCCGGGCACAGCGCCGTCACGGTCACGCCGCCCGGCGCCAGCTCATAGGCGAGCGCTTCCGAGAAGCTGAGCACGAAGGCCTTGGTGGCGTAGTAGACGGCCATGCCGGGCCCCGGCTGGAACGCCGCCGTCGAGGCCACGTTGAGCACCCCGCCCTTGAGGGCCACGATCGAGGGCAGCGCCGCGAGCGTCAGGTCGGTCAGCGCCCGCACGTTCAGGTCGACCATCGCGACCTGCTCCGCCCGCGGCAGCGACGCCGCGTCTCCGTTCAGTCCGAAGCCGGCGTTGTTGACGAGCCGGCGCACCTGCGCGCCCTCGCGGCCGATGGCGTCCAGGAGGCGGTCCGCAGCGCCCGGCTCGGCGAGGTCGAGCGCGATCGCAATGGGACGGGGCCGGCCCGCAGCCTCGATCTCGTTCGCCAGCTGCGACAGCGCCTCCTGCGAACGCGCCGTGACGGCCACGTCGTCGCCGCCCGCCGCGAACGCCCGCGCGAGCTCCAGGCCGATGCCGCCGGACGCGCCGGTGACCAGGGTGACCATCCGCATCCGTCCGCTCCGTCTCGTTCCCGACGCCCACGATATGGGAGGCTGGCGCGGGAATGAAAGGCGCGCCGCCCCGCCCACGGTTGGCGCCGCGCCCCAATCCGGCTATGCGATCGGCCTGCCCACGATCCCAGAGCGATGACGGACCCTTTCACGCCCCCCAGCCCCTGGCGCTTCTCGGTCGCGCCCATGATGGATTGGACTGATCGGCACTGCCGGCGGCTCCATCGCGTCATGAGCCGGCGCGCGCTGCTCTATACCGAGATGGTCACGACCGGCGCCGTCATCCATGGCGACCGGCGGCGGATCCTCGGCTTCTCCGCGCCGGAGCATCCCGTCGCCGTCCAGCTCGGCGGCTCCGAGCCGACCGACCTCGCGCAGGCGGCCCGCATCGCGGAGGGCGAGGGCTACGCGGAGGTCAACCTGAATGTCGGCTGCCCGTCGGACCGGGTGCAGGACGGCCGCTTCGGCGCGTGCCTGATGCGCGAGCCCGCCCTCGTCGGAGAGGCCGTGGCCGCCATGAAGGCGGCCGTCGCCGTGCCGGTCACGGTCAAGTGCCGCATCGGCGTCGACGATCAGGATCCCGAGGAGGCGCTGGACCGGCTCGCCGACGCGGTCCTCGCCGGCGGGGCGGACGCCATCATCGTGCACGCCCGCAAGGCCTGGCTGCAGGGGCTCTCCCCCAAGGAGAACCGGGACGTGCCGCCGCTGGACTATGGCCGGGTCCATCGCCTCAAGCGGCGGCTGCCGTCGACGCCCATCGCCATCAATGGCGGGCTGACCGGGCTCGATCACTGCCGCGAGCAGCTCGCCCATGTCGACGGCGTCATGCTGGGCCGCGCCGCCTATCACGACCCGGAGATCCTGCTGCACGTGGATCCCGCGCTGTTCGGGCAAGCCGCGCCCGTCGCGGACGCCTTCGAGGCCGTCGAAGCCTATGAACCTTATGTGGCGATGCGGCTCGCCGAAGGCGTGCGGCTGTCCTCGATCACGCGCCACATGCTCGGACTATTCCAGGGCCGGCCCGGAGCGCGCGCCTTCCGCCGTCATCTGGCCACGGAGGCCGTCAAGCCCGGCGCGGGCCTCGACGTGCTGCGGGCGGCGGTCGCGATGGTGTCGCGCCAGGACGCCGCGCCGGGGCGCATCGAGGCGGCCTGACGGCCCGGCTCGGCGTCAGATCCTCGTCAGCAAGCCCAGCAGCGCCGCCGTTTCGGCGATGAGCGTGACGGCTCCGGCGACGTCTCCCGTCTGGCCGCCGATCTTGGCGCGCGCGAGCCTGACGCACAGCCAGGCCGTCAGGCCGCCCAGCGCGAGCGCGAGCGCCGCCTTGACGACGCCGAAGCCGGGCGCCAGCAGCAGGACGGCCAGCGCGAGCGTGATCGAGCAGGCGGTCGCCATGGTGCGGTCGGTGGGCCGGCCGACGGCGGCCGACTTGCCGCCCGGCCTTGCGGGCGGCAGCGCCCAGAGCGGGAACAGGCCGGCCACGCGCCCGATCGCCGCCGCCGCCACGAGCGCCAACGCGGCCCGGCCGGGGCCCGCCTGCGCGGCGAGGCCCGCGATCGCCGAGAAGCGCAGCAGGAGGACGATCGCGAGCGCGGTCGCCCCGTAGGAGCCGATCCGGCTGTCCGCCATGATCTCGAGGCGGCGCGCCGCGGTGGAGCCGCCCCAGAACCCGTCGGCCATGTCGGCGAGCGCGTCCTCGTGCAGGGCCCCCGTCGCGATGGCCAGGGCCGCGAGCGTCATGGCGGCGGCGACCGTCGGCGGCAGCCCGAGCCACGACGCGGCGAGCAGCGCCGCCGCCCCGACCCCTCCCACGATCGCGCCGGCCACCGGCAGCATTCGCGGGATCCGGGTGAAATCCGGCGCGGCGTGCGGCTCGGCCTCCCCGGCCAGCCTCGGCGTGGGCAGCCGCGTGTAGAAGCGCAGGCACTGCGCCGTCTCCAGCGCGAGGGCGCGCCAGAGCAGGGGAGGGCGGTCATTCGTGGGCGCGATCGACATCGTGGTCCGCTGGCTTCCCGCAGGGTGACGCAACCGCTATAGCAGGCCTCGCGCAGCGAATCCCGCCGGACGGGACTCAGGCCACAGGAGCGAACATGGCGACGAACGCCACCGGCCTTCCCTTCGACGACATCCGCAGCCTGCTGGCCGTCATGCCGGGCCCCGACCTGGGCGCCGCCGCCGCGGTCCGGGCGCGCGACGCCATGCTCACCAAACCCCCGGGCAGCCTCGGCCGCCTCGAGGACGTCGCCGTCTGGCTCGCCGAGTGGCAGGGCAAGCCCACGCCCCAGATCACCCGCCCCCTCGTCTGCGTCTTCGCCGGCAACCATGGCGTCGTCGCGCAGGGCGTCTCGCCCTATCCGCAGAGCGTCACGCGCCAGATGCTGGAGAACTTCGCGGCGGGCGGAGCGGCCATCAACCAGATCTGCGCCTCTTACGATCTCGGCTTCAAGGTCTTCGATCTCGCCCTCGACATCCCGACCGCCGACATCACCGTGGAAGCCGCGCTGGACGAGAAGAGCTGCGTCGCCACCATGGCCTTCGGCATGGAGGCGATTTCCGGCGGGACCGATCTGCTCGGCCTCGGCGAGATGGGAATCGGCAACACCACGATCGCGGCGGCCATCTACGCCGCCCTGTATGGCGGCGATCCCGCCCGCTTCGTCGGCCGCGGCACGGGCCTCGACGATGAGGGCCTGAAACGCAAGACCGCCGCCGTCGAGCGCGCCATCATGGTCCATGCGGGGCATCTGGACGATCCGCTGGAGCTGCTGCGCCGCCTGGGCGGGCGCGAGATCGCCGCCATCGCGGGCGCCATCCTGGCGGCGCGCCTCAACCGCATTCCGGTGGTGCTCGACGGCTATGTGGTGACCGCCGCGGCGGCCGTCCTGCACGCGCTCGATCCCTCGGCGCTGGATCATTGCGTGGCCGGCCACGTCTCGGCCGAGGGTGCGCACCGCGAGGTGCTGGAGCGGCTCGGCAAGCCGCCGCTCCTCGATCTCGGCATGCGCCTCGGGGAAGGCTCCGGCGCCGCGCTGGCGATGGGCGTGATCAAGGCGGCCGCCGCCTGCCACGCCGGCATGGCCACCTTCGCCCAGGCCGGCGTCGACGACCGGCCGGACCACGGGCAGGCGGGCTGATCAGGCCGCGGCGCGGCGCGCCGTGCGCGGGGCCTGCGCCGGAGCGGGCTCCAGGCCGGACTCGTCCATGGGGGCGAGCGTGTCCATCACGCGCGACGGCGGCAGGGTGACGATCACCTCCGTGCCCTCGCGCAGCTTGGAGTTCAGGATCAGCTGGCCTCCATGCATGTCGATCAGCCCCTTGACGATCGGCAGCCCCAGCCCGGTGCCCTGCTCGGCCGTCTTGATCGCCAGCGATCCGCGGCCGAAGGATTGCAGCACCACCGGGATCTCCTCCTCGGGAATGCCCGGCCCGGTGTCGCGGACGCTGAGATACTGCCCGCCCGAGGACGTCCAGCCGACCTTGATGGTGACCTCTCCGCCGGTCGGCGTGAACTTGATCGCGTTGGAGAGCAGGTTGAGGGCCACCTGCCGGATCGAGCGTTCGTCGGCCCAGATCTTGGGCAGGTTGCGCTCGATCGTCTCGCGGATGGTGATGGAGCGGTTCTTGGCCCGCATCTGCAGCATGTGGTGGCAGTCCTCCACCACATGGGCGAGGCTGACCGCCTCTTCCTTCAGCTCGTAACGTCCGGCCTCGATGCGCGACAGGTCGAGGATCTCGTTGATGATGTCCAGCAGCAGCTTGCCGCTGGAATAGATGTCGTTGGCGTATTCGCGATAGGCCGGCACGTGGTGCTTGCCGAACAGCTCGCCCTTCATCACCTCCGAGAAGCCCATGATGGCGTTCAGCGGCGTGCGCAGCTCATGGCTCATGGTCGCCAGGAAGTGCGACTTGGCGATGTTGGCCTCCTCGGCCCGGCGCCGCGCCTCGTCCGAGTTGGCCTTGGCCTGCTCGAGCTCGGCGATCAGCGCGTCCTTCTCGGCCCGGAACTCCAGCGTCGCCACCGTCGACGAATAGAGGCGGTTCGCCAGGATGGCGAAATAGAGCTGTCCGCCCGCGGCCACCATCGCCATGGTCAGCCACTCGATGTTGTGCAGCGACCCGATGCTGGCCAGGATCGCGCCCGAGAGCGGCGCGACGCCGAAATAGACCGCCGCCGGCACGTTGGCGGCCAGCATCGCCGTCACGGCCGTGATCAGCAGCGCCAGGAAGAGCAGGAAGGTCTGCGCGCCCTGCGCCCCCGATTGGTAAAGAGCGACGAGAAGCACCGCCCAGGCGACGCCCTGGACGAACTCTCCGATGACGAAGCGCAGGCGCCACGCGCCGACCACGACCGTCGCCGGATCGAGCTTCAGGTAGCGCGAGGTGAACACGAAGGACACGCTCATCGCGATCATGATGAGCGCCGTCCACATCAACACGAGCGGAGCGCTGACCCAGACCGCCGAGGCGGCGCCGATGATCCCGGTCAGGAGATACATCACCACCACGGCGTTGCGCCGGGTCTCGGCGAATTGCCGGAGGATCTCGTAGTCGAACGCGCGCTCCAGCCCGGAGGTCGACGTCAGCTTCTCGCGCGTCGCCTGGAGCTCCCGGTTGGCGCGGCGGCGGCGCGCCACCTCGATCGGGTCCGCGCCACGGCCTCGCTGGATGATTTCGGGCGTCAGTTCTGACATGGACGAGGTACGCGGGACTCGGCGGCGAGGTAAGGCTGCATCTTGATCGGAAACAGTTAACTTGCGCCTGACGCGCAGGGAGAGATTCGCCGTATGACGTATTACGCGTCCGGGCCGCGCAGCCTTCGCCGGGGCCTCCCAGGGCTGCTCGCGCTCGCCATCACGGCCGCGCTTTTCGCCATGGGCCGCGAGGCCGTCCGGGCCTGGCGCGCCGAGACCCTGACCGGGCGCGTGGCCGTGATCGACGGCGACAGCCTCAGGTTGGATGGCCAGGAGATTCGCCTGGAGGGCATCGACGCGCCCGAATACCGGCAGACCTGCTGGAGGGGCGACCGCGAGGAGCCCTGCGGGAAGCAGGCCAGGTCGGCCCTCGTTCAGCTCATCGGGGCGGGCGCGCTGGTCTGCGTCTCCCATGGCTCCGATCGCTACGGCCGCAAGCTGGCGGTGTGCCGCGCCGGGGACGTCGACATCAACCGGGCGATGGTCCTGGCCGGGCAGGCGATGTCGTATGGCGGTTATGAAACCGAGGAAGCCGAGGCGCACCGCGCCGGGCGCGGCGTCTGGGGCTCCCGCTTCGAGCGCCCGGCCGACTGGCGGGCGAGGCATCCAAGGCCTTGATCGCAAGCTGCATCGGCCAGGCGCATTGACCCACGGCTATCGCTCGTGATCGATACCAGTCCTGACGGGAGGCCCGCGATGAAGCTCTATGACAGCCCCACGGCGCCGAATGCGCGCCGGGTCCGCATCTTTCTGGCCGAAAAGGGACTTTCGATCCCGACCGAGGCCGTGGATCTCGGCAGGATGGAGCATCGCGGCGATCAGTTCAGGGCCCTCAACCCGCGCGAGCAGGTTCCGGTGCTGGTGCTGGACGACGGCGCGGCCCTCAGCGAGTCGGTGGCGATCTGCCGTTTCATCGAGGAGCTGCATCCCGAGCCCTGCCTGTTCGGCGCGTCGCCCCGGGAGCGCGCGTTCACCGAGATGTGGCAGCGCCGCGTGGAGCTGGGGCTGCTCGCGACCGTGCAGGCCGTCTTCCGCCATCTCCACCCGGCGATGGCGAAGCTCGAGGACCAATGCCCCGCATGGGGCGAGGCGAACAAGCCGCGCCTCATGGCGGAGCTGGCCTATCTCGACCGGGAGCTCGCCGACCGGGCCTATATCGCCGGCGACCGCTTCACCATCGCCGACATCACCGCCCTGTGCGCGATCGACTTCCTCCGTCCGACCCGCATCGCCGTGCCGGACGAACTCGTCAACCTGAAGCGCTGGAAAGCCGAGGTGTCGTCCAGGCCGTCGGCCTCGGCCTGACCCCGCCGCGAGCGGGGCAGGGTCTGCGATGAGCGCGCAGGACCTCGACGATCTGCTCGCCGCCATCCGGCTGTGCCGGATCTGCCGCGACGCGCCCTGGAAGGCTCCCCTGCCGCACGAGCCCCGCCCGGTGCTGCAGGCCTCCTCCGGCGCGCGGCTCTTCATCGTCGGCCAGGCGCCGGGCACGAAGGTGCACGCCTCGGGGCGGCCCTTCACGGACGCGTCCGGGGATCGGCTGCGCGAATGGCTCGGGATCGGCGAGGACGCCTTCTACGATCCGGCCCGCGTGGCCATCCTGCCGATGGGGTTCTGCTTTCCGGGCCAGGACGCCAAGGGCGGCGACCTGCCGCCGCGGCCCGAATGCGCGGCCGCCTGGCGCGAGCGGCTGCTGGCGCTGATGCCGCCGCCCAGGCTCACCGTCGGCCTCGGCCTGCACGCGCTGAAGTGGCACCTGACGCGGCTGGGTCGGCGCGACCTTCTCGCCCCGACGCTCGACGCCATGGTGGCGAACTGGGCCCGCATCCATGGGCAGGCCGGCATGATCCCGCTTCCCCACCCCTCCTGGCGCAACACGGCCTGGATCAAGCGCAATCCATGGTTCGCGCAGGATCTCCTGCCCGTCCTGCGCGCCGAAGCCGCCGCGGCGATCGGGGCGGACTGAGGCGCGCCGGCTCAGATGAGGCGCGCGGCGGCGAGCCCGGCGTTGCGGCCGAGCACGACGGCCGTCAGCAGCCCGTTTCCGGACAGGTATCCCGCGGCGGTGGAGCCCGACACGCCGGCCGCGGCGCCGCCCGCCGCGAAGAGGTTCGGCAAAGGCGTTCCGTCCGGCCGAAGCGCCCGGGCGGAGCCGTCCACCGCCAGCCCGCCTTGCGTGTGGAACAGCGCGCCCGTCACCCGGATCGCCTTGAAGGGCGGGACCAACCTTTGCCCGGCCGAGAAGGTGCGCCCGAACGCGTCCTTTCGATGAGACGCCTTCAGCCGCTCCACCTCGGCGAAGGTCCGCGCGAGGCGGTCGGCGGGCAGCTTCGCCATCGCGGCGAGGTCCTCCAGCCTGTCCGCCGACAGGATGGCCCCCGCCGCCTCGGCCTGCTTGAAATCCTCGAATTGCCGCGCCACCGCGGCGATCCGCTCGTCGAAGACGTCGAACGCGATCCCGCCGGGGCGCTGCAGCACCCGGGCGGCCTGTTCGGAATAGCCGTGCGTCTCGTCCGAGAACCGCTCGCCCGTCGCGTCGACCTGGAAGCCGCCCTCCATGATGACGGCCCAGCTGATCAGGACGCCGTGGGGGTGGGCGACCGACCCGTGCCCCTGGTAGCCCGACATGAAGCGCCGCTCCGCGCCGAGCGCCTCGCCCCACAGCGCCGCGTCGCCGCGGTTGCCGGGGTGGCCGAAATAGAGCGCGCCCGCCATCTCGGGAATGTGACGGCGCACGAGGTCCGGCGCGCCGCCATAGCCGTTGCAGGCCAGGATCAGAGCCCGACAGCCGATCCGCTCCACGCCGCCGTCCGGCCGCTCGGCGGCGACGCCCCGCACCGTCCCGTCAGGATCGGCGAACAGGGTCGTGGCGGTCGCCTGCGTGAGGAGGACCGCGCCGGCGCGCTCGGCGGCGCCCCGCAGCCGGTCCACCAGCTCGACGCCGGAGCGTGACGGCAGGCCGTGCATCCGGCGCGCGGAGTGACCCGGATAATCGAAGTCGTCCACCACCGAGAAGGGCAGCCCATAGGCGTCCGCCAGCCACTCGACGGCCGGCCCGGCTCCGGCCGCGACCGCGTCGACCGTGGCGGGATCCGCCTCGCCCCCGGCCTTGCGCTGGATGTCGGCGGCGAACAGCCCCGGGCTGTCGGCCACGCCCAGCGCCGCCTGGAAGCGGGTTCCGGCCGCCGGCACGAGCCCGGCCGAGAGCGCCGTCGATCCGCGCGGGACCGGGTCGCGCTCCAGCATCACGACCTCGGCGCCCGCCTCGATCGCCGCCAGCGCCGCGCACAGCCCGGCCGCGCCGGCGCCGACGATCAGCACGGGCGCTTCGGCGTCGAAGGCGACGCCCGCCGCGCTCTCGACCCTGCTCATGACGCCTCGAGGGAGGCGATGGCCTCCTCGACCGTCATGACGGCGCAGACCGGGCGCAACGCCTCGATGGCGACGTCATGCGTGCGCGTCGAGAACGCCGCGCAGCCATCCGACAGGACGATGGGTTCGAAGTCGCGCACATGCGCGTCCCGGACCGTCGACGCGACCCCGCCATTGGTGACGATCCCGCAGACAAAGAGCTTCTCGATCCCGCTCTTGCGCAGCACCCATTCGAGGCGGGTCATGTAGAAGGCCGAATAGGCGACCTTCTCGACGCTGAGGTCGGCCGGCGCCAGTTCGTCCACCAAAGCGTGGCCCCAGGTCCCCGGCTGGAAGTCCCCCTTCGCCAGGAAGGGCCGCAGCGCCTTCAGATGCGGGCTGACGATCGGCTCGCCGCCCTTGCCGGGCACGAGCGTGAAATGCGTGGAGACGATCCAGCCGCCCTTGCGCCGCATGAGGTCGGCGAGCGGCCTCACCCGGCCCGGCGCGGCGGCGATCTCCGGCGCGGTCTGGCCGGCCCGGCCATAGGCGCCCTTCGGGTGGATGAAGTCGTTCTGCAGGTCGCAGATCAGCAGCGCCGTGCGCGAGATCGGGATGTCGCGTCCGCTCATGCCGGCGCCCTCTCGATGACGATGTTGCCGAGCTTGTCCACCCGGGCGCGCAGCCCGGGATCGATCACCGTGGTGGCGTCCGGCTGCTCCAGCACCGCCGGTCCGTCCACGACGGCTCCGACGGGAAGGTCGAGCCTGGCCCAGACGCTCGCCTCGCGCCAGCCTCCGGCGAACCAGACCGGCCGCGCGCCGAGCCTCGCGCCCTCCAGCGTGAGGTCGGCCGCCGGCGCGAGCGCGCCGAGGTCGAAGGCCGGCCTGCGGCCGACCGCGGCCGTGCGCAGCGACACGATCCGCACCGGGATGTCGGGCAGCAGGCGGCTGAACTGGCGCCGGTAGGCCGCCTCGAAGGCGCCGCGCACGATGGCCTCCGTCACGCCCACGCCATGCTCGCCCAGCGTGACCGGCAAGGGCGCCGAGACCGTGTGGGTCTGGCCCTGGTAGTGCATGTCCAGCTCGTAGAGCACGTCCACGCGGTCCACCGCGACGCCGGCCGCGTCCACGACGGCCTTCGCCTCACGGCCGGCCTCGACCATGCGGGCGTCCAGCGCGGCCGCGTCGAGGCCGGCGAGATCGAGGTTCACGGTGAGGACCTGGTCGTGCCGCAGGTCGGCGATGACGCAGCCGAGCGCGCTGGTGATGCCCGGAAACCGCGGCAGCAGCGCGCCGGAGAGCCCCACCTCCTGGATCAGCGCGCCGGCGTGCAGCGCGCCGCCTCCGCCGAAGGGCATGATCGCGAAGCGGCCCGGATCGTGCCCCCGCTCGATCGAGACCAGCCGGATCGCGCCGGCCATCCGGGCGTTGGCGATCCGCACGACCGCTTCCGCCGCCTCCATGACGCCAAGCCCCAGCGGCCGCGCCACGTGCTCCTCGATGGCGGCGCGCGCGGCCTGCGCGTCGAGGCGGGCGAGCTTGCCGCCGATCGGCCGTTCGGCGTTGATGCGTCCCAGCACGACATTGGCGTCCGTGAGGGTGGGGCGGGTTCCGCCTTCCGCGTAGCAGACCGGCCCCGGCCTCGACCCGGCGCTCTCGGGTCCGACCTGCAGCAGGCCGCCCTTGTCGACATGCGCGATGGACCCGCCGCCGGCCCCGATGGTGGTGATCTCGATCATCGGCGTGCGGATCACCATGCCGAAATCGATCGTGGTCTGCGCCGTCAGCGTGGACTCGCCGTTGGCGATGAGGGAGACGTCGAAGGACGTGCCGCCGAGGTCCCCCGTGATGACGTTCTCGAAGCCCGCCGCGCGAGCGATGGCGGCCGCCGCGATCACGCCCGCGGCCGGCCCGGACAGCGCCGTCCTCACCGGCAGCCGTCGCGCCGTCGCGGTGGACATCACCCCGCCATTGGACTGGACGATGTGGAACTGGCCCGCGAACCCCGCCTCGTGCAGCGCGTCGGTGAGCTTGCCCAGATAGGCGCCCACAATCGGCTGCAAGTACGCGTTGAGCGCCGTCGTGGAAGTCCTTTCGAACTCACGGATTTCGGGCAGTATTTCAGACGAGATCGCAACATGGTCGTTGGGCCAAACCGCCCTGACGGCGGCCGCCGCGGCCCGTTCGTTGGCCGGGTTGGCGTAGGCGTTGATGAACGCGATGGCCACCGCCTGCGCGCCCTTGGCCAGCAGCGCGCGGGCGGCGTCCTGCGCCTCTTTGGCGTCCAATGCGGTCCGGATCGAGCCGTCCGCCAGCGTGCGCTCGTCGACCTCGATGCGCATGTCGCGGTCGGCGACGGGGACGAAGTCGCCCCACAGGCCCCAGGTCCGGGGCCGGTCGCGGCGTCGCATCTCCAGGACGTCGCGGAAGCCGCGCGTGGTGATCACGCCGATGCGGGCGCCCTTGCGCTCCAGCAGGGCGTTGGTGCCCACCGTCGTGCCATGCACGATGGAGCCGAACTCCGCCACGGATCCCAGGCGGCGCAGGCCCTCCATGAAGCCCACCGCCTCGTCTCCGCGGTTGGAGGGCGCCTTGGCGGTGGCGAACCGGCGCGAGGCCTCGTCGAAATAGAACAGGTCCGTGAACGTGCCGCCCACGTCGACGCCCACGATGGCGCCTTTCGTTCCGCGCGCGCTCATGACCGGCGCCCCGCCCGGAGCCCGGCCGTGCCGCGCTCGTCGAGCGCGCCGTCCGCCGACGCCACGACGCCGTAATCCGCCGCGGCGGCGGCGGGCGACACATAGCCGAGCCGCACGTCGCGCGCGACCAGCGCGGGCTCGCGCCGCAGCGGATCGCCCCAGCCGCCGCCGCCGGGCGTCTCCAGCCGGACGCGCTGCCCCTGCCTCACCTTCACGTCCGTCACCTTGGAGGCGAGCGGCGGGACGGCGTCGCCCTGGTCCGTGTTCCAGGAGAAGCGGTTCAACGCGGCCGGGCCGCCGCCATTCACCCCGAACGGCGCGAATCGGCCGCGCTCGCCCAGCAGGAACACGTCCGCGCCGCCCGGCGCCAGCGCCTCGATCTCGTAGACCGCGCCCAGCCCGCCGCGGTGGAGGCCCGCTCCGGCGCTGTCGGGCCGCAGCGCCCATTGGCTGAACATGACCGGGTAGGACGCCTCCAGGATTTCGGCGGGCGGGATGGTCGCCATCGAGATCGGGTTGTTGCCGTGGTTGAGCCCGTCCGTCTCCGGATTGCCGCCCAATCCTCCGCCGAAGAACGAGAACATCACCCAGCGTCGCCCGTTGGAGCGGTGGCCCGCCAGCGACAGCGCGTTGATGGTGCCGAACGGCGCCGCCGTAGCGCGCTCGGGCATGATCTTGGCCAGCGCCCCGAACACCACCCCAATGACGCGCAGGATGGTCTCGGTGTAGCCCCCCACGGGCTTGGGCGCGCTGACGCCCAAAAGCGTCGTGTCCGGGATCACGAAGTCAATCGGCGCGAGGCAGCCCGCATTGGCCGGCACGTCCGTGAAGACGTGCTTGAGCGCCACGTAGCAGCAGGCGACCGCGGTCGAGCGCGCGATGTTGAGCGGTCCCGCGCAGGCCGGCGCGGAGCGCGAGAAGTCGAGCCGCATGCGGTCGCCCGTCACCGTGAGGTCCAGCGCGATGCTGAGCGGCTCGTCGGTGACGCCGTCATTGTCGAGGAAGTCCTCGAAGCTCACCGTCCCGTCCGGCAGCGCCGCGATGTTCTCGCGCATTATCGCTTCGGCGAGCTGGGTGAAGGCGTCGAAGGCCGCCGCCACGGTCGCCTCGCCATAGTCGTCCAGGAGGCCGGCGAGGCGCTTCTCGCCGAGATCGAGCGCATTCAGCTGGCCGTTCAGGTCGCCGTAATTGGAGCGGGGCACGCGGCTGTTGGCGGACAGGATCGCCACGATGTCCTCGTTCAGGACGCCGCGCGCGATCAGCTTCACGGGCGGGATCCGCACGCCCTCCTGGAAGCTCTCGGTGGCGCGGGCGTTGAAGCCGCCCGGCACGTTCCCGCCGATGTCGAGCCAGTGCCCCACAGAGGCCAGCCAACAGAAGAGCTCGCCGTTGCGGAACACCGGCCGCACCAGCCGGAAGTCGTTGAGATGGGTGCCGCCGTCGTAAGGGTCGTTAAACAGGAAGGTGTCGCCTTCGGCCAGCCCGCCGTCCCGGGCCGCCTTGTCGATCACGGCCTTCACGGCGAAGGCCATGGCGCCCACGAAGATGGGCAGCCCGGTCGTGCCCTGCACCAGCGTGGCGCCCGTGCGCGCGTGGTAGAGGCCGTGGCACGCGTCCCGGGCCTCGGCGATGATCGGGTTGAAGGCCGAGCGGTAGAGCGTCGCGTCCATCTCGTCGGCGATCTGCTCCAGCCGCCCCTTCAGGACTGCGAGCGTGACGGCGTCGAGCCCGGCCATCAGAGGGCTCCCGCGCGACTTGCGGCCGGGCCGTCGCCCTCGTAGCGGCGTCCCCGCTCCAGCGTCGCCTCGGTCTCCACGATGGCGTTGATGGCCGCGAAGTCGAACATGCGGTCGCGGAACGCGTCGGTGGTGCCGTCGCGCTTGAGCACGCCGTAGAAGTCCTGCGCGGCCCGGGCGAGGGCGCGCACGATCGCGCCCGGGAAGATCACGAGGGCGAAGCCGAGCGCCTCCAGCTCAGGGCCGGACAGGATGGGGGTCTGGCCGCCCTCCACCATATTGGCCATCAGCGGCGCCCGGCCCTGCAGGGCGGCCGCGACGGCGCCCAATTGGTCGCGGGTGCGCGGCGCCTCGACGAACAGCATGTCCGCGCCGGCTTCCGCATAGCGCCCGGCGCGCTCGATGGCGGCGTCGAAGCCCTCCACGGCGACGGCGTCGGTGCGGGCGATGATCATCGTGGCCTCGCTCCTGCGCGCGTCGACGGCGGCGCGAATCTTCCCGACCATCTCGCCCGCCGGGATCACGCCCTTGTCGGCGAGGTGGCCGCAGCGCTTGGGAAAGGTCTGGTCCTCGATCTGCACGCCGGACGCGCCGGCGCGCTCGAACAGCCGAACGGTGCGCTGCACGTTGAGCGCGTTGCCGTAGCCCGTGTCGGCGTCGACGATCACCGGCGTGTCGACCCGCTCGCAGACATGCGCCAGCGCCTCGGCGACCTCCGTCATGGAGACGAGCCCGATGTCGGGCCGGCCGAGGCGCGTATAGGCGATCGCCGCGCCCGACAGGTACAGCGCCTCGAACCCGGCCGAGGCGGCCAGCGACGCCGTCAGCGCGTCATACACGCCCGGCGCGATCACGATGCCGCCGCCGCCGATCCGCCGCTTCAGGCCGGGCGTCCCGGCTGCGGCCGGGTCCGTTCGCAGGTCGTGCGTCATCGTCACATCCCCAGATAGGCTTTCTCGAGGTCTGGATTGCGGGCGAGGTCCTCGCCGGCGCCGGAGAGCACGAAGCGCCCGTTCTCCAGCACATGCGCCCGGGCCGCGACGGCCAGCGACTGCATGACGTTCTGCTCGACGAGCAGGATGGCGAGGCCGTCCGCGTTCAGCCGCGCGATGAGCGCGAACATCTCCTCCACGAGCAGCGGCGAGAGGCCCAGCGACGGCTCGTCGAGGATGAGCAGCTTCGGCTCGCCCATCACGCCGCGCCCGATCGCCAGCATCTGCTGCTCGCCGCCGGAGAGCGTGCCCGCCGCCTGCCGGCGCCGCTCGCGCAGGCGCGGGAAGATCTGGAAGACCTTCTCCAGATTGGCGGCGCGATCCGCCTTGCCCCGCCGGTAGCTGCCGAGCTCCAAATTCTCGCGCACGCTCATGTCGGGGAAGATGCGCCGGCCTTCCGGCACGTGGATCAGTCCCGCGGCGACGATGGCCGGCGGCGCGAGCGCGTCGATGCGCGCTCCGTCGAACAGGATCCCGCCCGCCTGGGCCCGCACGACGCCCGAGAGCGTCTTGTTCAGCGTCGTCTTGCCGACGCCGTTGGAGCCGAGCACCGCGACGATCTCGCCCGCCGCCACGTCGAGATCGACGCCGCGCAGCACCTGCGTCCGCCCATAGCCGGCGACGAGCCCGCGCACGCTGAGCAGCGGCTCACCCATGCGCCGCCTCCCGGGCCGCCAGGCGCGCGGCGGCGCCGTGGCCCAGATAGGCTTCGATCACCTTGGGGTCGCGGGTCACCACGGCGGGCGGGCCGGCCGCGATGACGCGGCCCTGGGCCAGCACATAGACGTCGTCGCACAGACTCATCACCGCCTGCATCACATGCTCCACCATCAGGATGGTGACGCCGGCGCGGCGGATCTCCTGGATGACGGGCACGATGTCGCGCACCTCCGACGGATTGAGCCCGGCCAGCACCTCGTCCAGCAGCAGCAGCTTCGGCTCGGTGGCGAGCGCCCGCGCCAGCTCTAGCCGCTTGCGCCCGGCCACCGTCAGCCCCGCGGCGGGCGCGTCGAGGCGCTCGTCGATGCCGACGAGCCGCGCCACCGCCTCGGCCCGGTCGAGCGCCTCGTCCCGGCCCGGGTGGCGCAGATGGGCTCCCACCGCGATGTTCTCGCGGACGCTCAGCCCCGCGAAGGGCTGCACGATCTGGAAGGTGCGCGCCACGCCCAGGGCGGCGCGCTGGTGCGGCGCGAGGCCGCCCACGTCCCGGCCCTGGAAGACGATGCGCCCGCTGGTCGGCGTCTCGAAGCCGGAGATCAACGTGAACAGAGTCGTCTTTCCGGCGCCGTTGGGGCCGATCAGCCCGGTGATGCTACCCGCCGGCACGGCGAGCGACGCGCCGTCGACCGCCAGCAGTCCGCCGAACCGCTTGGATGCCGCCTCGACGGCGAGGAGCGGGGCGCTCATGACGCGCTCCGCGAGGCGAGGCCGCCGCGCAGCCGCGCCAGCAGGCCGTGCACGCCGTTCGGCGCGAACGCGATGGCCAGCACCAGCAGCGACCCGTAAAGCGCCAGGTCGAGGCCCGGGATGCGGCCGGCCGCCGCCTTCGTCGCCTCCGCCAGCCCATGCAGCGCGAGCGCGCCGATGAGCGGCCCGAAGACCGTGCCGAGCCCGCCCACGATGGGCACCAGGAGCGCCTCCACCGAGATCCAGGACCCGTAGGCGATGCTGGCGTCGACGAACAGGAAATATTGCGCGTAGAAGGCCCCCGCCGCCGCCGTGATGGCGGCCGAGGCCGTGATGGCCTTAAGCTTGACGGCGAGCGTGTTCACGCCCAGCGCCTTGGCGGCGTCCTCGTTCTCGCGGATCGCCACCAGATAGGCGCCGAAGCGCGAGCGCTCCATGGCCCGCGTCGCGGCCAGGACCAGCGTCACGAGACTGAGCGCGATCCAGAAATAGACGGCCCGGCTCGCGAACTGGAAGGTCTCGGGGCGGACGTCGAGCTTGATCAGCGTGCCGGCGGCGCCTCCGGTGAACGGCGCCGCATTGGCGATGATCCGGAACACCTCCGCGAAGGCCAGGGTCACGAGCGCGAAGTAGGAGCCGCGCAGGCCGGAGCGGAAGCTGAGATAGCCGATCGCCGCGCCCACGGCCGCTCCCGTCGCGACGGCGGCCGCGAAGGCCGCATAGGCGTTGACGCCCAAGCGCGCCTGCAGGATCGCGGTGAGGTAGGCGCCCGTGCCGAAGAACGCCGCATGCCCGAAGGAGAACTGCCCGCCATAGCCTCCCAGGATGTTCCAGCCCTGGCCGGCGAGCGCGATCAGCAGGGCCAGCACCATGGCGTTGAGCACCGTGTTGGCCGAGGTCGCGAGCGGCAGCAGGGCCAGGACGGCCGCGACCGCCAGGATCGGCCCATAGGCGGCCAGCAGGCCCTGGCGGGCGGACGCCTTGCGCGGGGCGCTCATGCGCGCGCTCCGAACAGTCCCGTCGGACGCACCAGCAGCACCAGGATGAAGATCACGAACACGCCGAGCTGGCCGAGGCTCTCGCCGAAATAGAGGCCCGACAGGCTCTCCACGACGCCGATGAAGAGGCCGCCGATCATCGCGCCCGGCACCGAGCCCATGCCGCCCAGCACCACCACCGTGAAGGCGATCAGCACATAGGCGTTTCCGACGCGCGGATGCACGTAGTAGCTGGGCAGGAGCACGCAGGCCGCGACCGCCAGGCACGCCGCCCCGATGCCGAAGGTCAGCGCGTAGACATGCGGCACGTCGATGCCGACGAGCGCGGCGCCGAGCTTCTCCTTGGCGACCGCCCGGATCGCCTTGCCGGCGTCGGTGCGCGTCAGCAGCGCCCAGAGGAGCAGCGCCACGCCGCACGTGACCCCGAAGGCGATGACCCGCGGCATGGGCAGGAAGACGAAGCCGAGATCCACGCTCGAGAAGCCGTAGGGCACGTCGATGCTGCGCGTGTCGGAGCGGAACGCCGCCAGCAGGGCGTTCTCGATGACGATGGAGAGCCCGAGCGTCACCAGGAGGATGTTACGGTCGTCGCCATGGCTGGCCGGCCCGATGATCCAGCGCTGCATGGCGTAGCCCAGCAGGAAGAACGCCGGCGCGATGAATGCGACCGCGATGAGCGGATCGACCCCGGCCTGCTGGGCGAAGAACGCCGCGAACATCGCCGCCGTCAGGATCGCCCCATGGGCGAAGTTGATGATGTGCAGGACGCCGTAGACGAGCGTCAGCGCCACCGACACGAGCGCATAGACCGCGCCCGTGAGAAGCCCGTTGATGACGGCGGCGATGACGATCTCAGGCGAAAACATGCGCATCCCGTGTTGGCGATCCCGGCCCGCCGGCCCCGCTCGACCCTGACGACGTCACCCTCTCCCCGTCATCCCCGGCCGGAGCGGCGCAGCTGCGGAAGGGAAGGGGATCCAGGCCTCTCCGACGGCGCCCGGCTGGATCCCCTTCCCGTCGCTCCGCGCCGCCGGGGATGACGGCGGAGAGTTCTCGGCTCTTGAACCTATCCACGTGCTTCCCTCTCCCCGTCATCCCCGGCCGGAGCGGCGCAGCCGCGGAGGGGAAGGGGATCCAGAAGGGTTCCGCAAAAGGCGCCCAGCGCCGGAGCGCGGGGCGCCGGCCTCACGCCGGGATCGGGAACACGGGCTTCGCATCGGCGAACTTCTCGGGGAAGATCACCTTGATGTCGCCGCCCTGGACCTGCGTGTTCACCGGGGCCGCGCCCGTGTTCTGGCCATTGACGAACTTGGTCGGCCCGTAGGGCATGATGTGCTTGTCGAAGGTCGACGTCTCCAGCGCGGCGATGATCTTGGCCCGGTCGGCCGATCCCGCCCGCTCGATGGCGTCGGCGAGCAGGAGCACGGCCGAGTAGTTCAGCGCCACGTTGTAGGTGAAGAACTTGCCCATGCCGTCGACCTCCTTCTTGAGGGCGATGGCGACTTCGTTGCGCGGGTCGTACCAGTGGTTGGTGTCGATGACGTATTGCGCCGCGTCCGGGAACTCCTTGACGAAGCGGTAGTTCGACGCCGCGCCGTTCAGCACCGCGTAGACGGCCTTCGGCTTGATGCGCTGCTGCTGCATGGTGCGGGCGAGCAGCACGAACTCGCCGTAGTAGCTGGACGGGATCACCAGGTCCGGGTTCTTCGCCTTGATCTGCAGGGCGACGTTCGACATGTCGCGCGCCGGGGTCGGGTGGGCGATCGTGTCGATCACCTCGAAGCCGCGCTTGGGCAGCTCCGCCTGCAGAAGCTTGGCGAGGCCGGAGCCGAAAAGCCCGTCCTCATGCACCAGCAGCACGGTCTTGATCGGCTTGCCGGCGGCCTCGTTGAGCTTCACGAGGTTGTCCAGCGCCTGCGCGCTGACGATGGAGGAGCCGGGCGCGAAGCGGAACGTGTTCTTCAGGCCGCGGCTGACGATCTGGTCGTTGACGCCGACATCGACGATGTAGGGCAGGTCGTAGCGCGAGGCCGCCTGGGTGGCGGCGAGGCAGATCGGGCTGGCGAAGCCGCCCACGATGGCGCTGACGTTCTCGGCCGCGAGGCGCTCGACCTCGCTGCTGCCGCCCTCCGGGGTGGAGCGCGCGTCGGCGATCACGGCCTCGAGCTTGGCGCCCCCGAGCGACTTGATGCCGCCGGCCGCGTTCACGGCCTTGATGGCGAGCTCCGCGCCCAGCTGCCCGGCCTGTCCGTCGAAGGCCAGCGCGCCGGTGAGGGGCTGCAGCACGCCCACCTTGACGCTGGCCGCCTGCGCCCGCAGCACGCCCGGGGCCGCGACGGCGCCCGCCAGAACCGCGCCCGCCTTGAGGGCGTCGCGACGCGTCAGTCCGCTGATCAGCTTGTCCATGTCCTGTTCCCCTCGCCAAATGGTCGTGCGTCAAACGCGGGAGTTGGGTCCCCGCTTCCTCGATGAAGACTTGGTCTCGGCCGGCGCGGCGTCGTTGGCCACGCTCGTCGGCGCCCAGCGCCGCCCGCCATTCGCGCCCGTGCGGGTGAGGTCCATCCGGAAGGCGTAGCGGTCGGGCCGGTACAGGGCCGCAAGATGCTCCACGCCGCGCCCGTCGCCGTCATAGACCACGCGTGTCAGCGCGATCAGGGCCGAGCCGATGTCCACCCCGAGCGCGGCCGCCGCCTCGGGCGGGGCCAGCACGGCGCTGATCTCCTGCGTCGCCCGGTCCACCAGCACGCCGGAGCGCTCCAGCAGCGCCAGCAGCGGCCGGGAGGCGAGCTCGCCTTCCGAATAGGTGACGCCGATGCGCTCCGGGACCTGCGTGGTCAGGAAGCTGAACGGCTCGCCGTCGATGATGCGCACCCGCACCGAGCGCTGCACCCGCTCGCCGGGCGCGAGGCGAAGCGCCTCGGCCACCGCCGCGGAGGGGTCCTGATAGCCGAAGGCCAGCAGCCGCACGTCGGTGGAGCGGCCCATCTGGATGAGGTTGGTGAGGACGTCCGCGAGGTCCGCCACGACCGGCTTGGCCGCATGGCGGGAGGTGACGAAGGTCCCGGCGCCCCGGCGCCTGTCGATCAGTCCCTCGCGCTCCAGCTCGGCGAGCGCGCGGCGCACCGTGATCCGCGACACGCTGTGTTCGGCCGCGAGCGCCTGCTCCCCCGGCAGGGCGTCGCCCGACGAGAGCCCGCCGCTGGCGATCCGCTCGCGCAGCACCAGATAGACCTGGCGGGCCTTGGGCAGCTCGACTCCAGCCAATTCACCCTCTCGATAGGACTTCTAATTGTCTACAGTATGATACAACATGGAGCCGTCAAGCGCCTTTCGGACGGACGCCCGGCAGACCTCGGAAGACCCCGCCATGAGCCGCACCATCATCGACAAGCTCTGGGACGCCCATGTGGTCCTCACCCGCCAGGACGGCGTCAGCCTGCTCTGGATCGACCGCCATCTGCTGCATGAGGGCTCGTTCCACGCCTTCGACCAGGTGGAGAGGCGCGGCGCGTCGGTGGCCCATCCGGAGCTCACCTTCGCCATCGCCGACCATTACGTGCCGACGCGCGGCCGGGCCGGCCGGCCGGACAATCCCGAGATCGCCCGGATGGTCGACCAGCTCGCCGCCAACGCCGCGCGCCACGGCGTCCGGCTGATCGGCCTGCATGACCCGCGCCAGGGCATCGTGCATGTGGCCATTCCGGAGCAGGGGCTCACTTTGCCGGGCCTCACGGTCGTGTGCGGCGACAGCCACACCTCGACGCACGGCGCCTTCGGGGCCTACGCATTCGGCATCGGCGCGTCCGAGGTCGCGCATGTGCTGATGACGCAGACGCTCTGGCAGAAGAAGCCGCGCCGCATGCGCATCGCGGTGGACGGCCCGCTGGCGCCGGGCGTCGCCGCCAAGGACATCGCCCTCACCATCATCGCCCGGATCGGGGCCGACGGCGCCCAGGGCTGCGCCATCGAATACGCCGGCTCGGCCGTCAGGGCGTTGTCGATGGAGGGGCGCATGACCCTGTGCAACCTCTCCATCGAGGCGGGCGGCCGGCTCGGCCTCGTCGCCCCGGACGAGACCACCTTCGCCTGGCTGCGCGGGCGCCCGTTCGCCCCGCAGGGGGCCGCCTTCGACGCCGCCGTGGAGGACTGGCGCAGGCTCGCCAGCGACGCCGACGCGGCGTTCGACCGCGAGGTGACCCTGGCCGGCGCCGACATCGCCCCCACGGTGACCTGGGGCGTCAGCCCCGAGCACGCCGCGCCCATCGACGGCGTCGTGCCCGACCCCGCCCGCATCGCCGACGAGAGCCGCGCGCAGGTCGTGCGGGACGCGCTCGCCTATATGGATCTGAGGCCCGGCGCGCCGCTCAGCTCGATCCGCATCGACCGGGCCTTCATCGGCTCCTGCACCAATGGCCGCATCGAGGACCTTCGCGCCGCCGCGGCCGTGCTGGCGGGCCGCAAGGCCGTCGTCCCCGGGCTGGTGTCGCCGGGCTCCTCGGCCGTCAAGCGCCAGGCCGAAGAGGAGGGGCTCGACCGCATCTTCCGCGACGCCGGCCTCGAATGGGCCGACTCGGGATGCTCCATGTGCGTCGGCATGAACGGCGACGTCGTGCCGCCCGGCGAGCGCTGCGCCTCCACCACCAACCGCAACTTTAAGGGCCGGCAGGGCCCGGGCTCGCGCACCCACCTGATGTCGCCCGCCATGGTGGCGGCCGCCGCCGTCGCGGGCCGCCTCGCCGACGCGCGCGACCTGCTGGCGGGGCGCGCGTTCCCGCAGGAGGGCCGCTCATGACCCCCGTCGCGATCATCGAGACGCCCGCCGTCCCGCTGCCGCTGGCCAATGTCGACACCGACCAGCTGATCCCGGCCCGCTTCATGAAGCGGCCGCGCAGCGAGGGCTACGGCCCCTTCCTCCTGCACGATCTGCGCGCCGGCGCCGAGGTCTCGGCCGCCGCCGCTCTCGACGACCCGCGCCGCGCCGGCGCGGCCGTGCTGGTGGCGCGGCGCAATTTCGGCTGCGGCTCGTCGCGCGAGGCGGCCGTCTATGCGCTTTGCGATTTCGGCGTGCGCTGCGTCGTGGCGCCGAGCTTCGGCGACATCTTCGCCTCCAACGCGGTGAAGAACGGCCTCGTCCCGGCGCTCGTCTCGGAGGAGGACGCGGAGGCCCTGCTGGCGTCCTCGGCCGTGCAGGAGGCCCGCCTGGTCCGGGTCGACCTGGCGGCCCAGACGGTGACGGCCGGCAACCTGGTCGTGCCCTTCGCGATCGACCCGGTGTGGAAGACCCAGCTCATGAACGGCTGGGACGACATCGACCTGACTTTGGCCGAGCGTCCCGCCATCGAGGCGTTCCGGTCCCGCGACGCGGCGGCGCGGCCCTGGGCGGCGCTGGCGTCGCGGGAGTGACCCGTCTTACTTTTCGAGGCGCGCCACGAGGCTGGACGTATCCCACCGGGAGCCGCCCATCTTCTGCACCTCGGAGTAGAACTGGTCGACCAGCGCCGTGACGGGCAGGTGCGCTCCGTTGCGGCGGGCCTCGGCGAGGCAGATCGACAGGTCCTTGCGCATCCAGTCCACCGCGAAGCCGAACTCGAACTTGCCGGCGTTCATGGTCTTGTAGCGGTTCTCCATCTGCCAGGACTGCGCCGCGCCCTTGGAGATCGTCTCGATGACGCCCTCCACGTCGAGGCCCGCCTTCTTGGCGAAATGCACGCCCTCCGACAGCGCCTGCACGAGGCCGGCGATGCAGATCTGGTTGACCATCTTGGTGAGCTGGCCCGCGCCCGAGGGGCCGAGCCGGCGGCAGGCGCGGGCGAAGCTCATGATGGCGGGCTCGACCTTGGCGAACACGTCCTCATCGCCGCCGCACATCACGGTCAGCACGCCGTTCTCGGCGCCGGCCTGGCCGCCCGAGACGGGAGCGTCGATGAAATGGAGGCCGAGCTCCCGACCCTTGGCGTAGAGCTCGCGCGCCACCTCGGCCGAGGCGGTGGTGTGGTCGACGAAGGTCGCGCCCTTCTCCATGCCGGCGAAGGCGCCGTCGTCGCCCAGCACGATCGAGCGCAGGTCGTCGTCATTGCCCACGCAGGCGAACACGATCTCCTGCCCGGCGGCCGCCTCCCTGGGGGTGCGGGCGGCCATGCCGCCATTCTCGCTCACCCAAGTCTGCGCCTTCGCGAAGGTGCGATTGTAGACGGTCACCTCATGGCCCTTCGCCTTGAGGTGGCGGGCCATGGGGTAGCCCATGACGCCGAGGCCGAGGAACGCGACTTTCGCCATATCGAAACTCCTGCGCGGGGCGCGCAGCGGCGCTCCCGGAGACGGTGAGGGATCAGGGCCGGCCGGAACCGGGCGGCCGATATCAGGCGTGAGACAGGTGCCGCGTCAAGCGCCGCTCGGCGACGTCCCACACACGGCGGATGATTTCGACGATCAGCAGGTAGAGCACCGCGGCGAAGACATAGACCATCAGGTCGAAGGAGCGCGCGAAAGCGAAGCGGGTGGAGCCCATCAGGTCCAGGATGGTGACCAGCGACGCCACGGCCGAGGACTTCACCATGATGACGAGCTCGTTGCCCAGCGGCCGCAGCGCCACCATGGCGGCCTGGGGCGCGACGACCTTCCAGAAGATGTGGCGGGCCTTCATGCCGAGCGCGCGCGCCGCCTCCCACTGGCCCCGATGCACCGACTGGATGGAGCCGCGGTAGATCTCGGCCTGGTAGGCGGCGGTGTTCAGCGTGAAGGTGAAGGCCGCGCAGAAGAACGCCTCGCGGAAATAGGTCCACAGCCCGATGCTGTCGAGGAAAGGGCGGAACTGGCCGGCGCCGTAGTAGCACAGGAACAGCTGCGCCAGCAGCGGCGTGCCGCGGAAGAAGGTGGTGTAGGCCGTGGCGATCCCGGACGTGACGGGGCCGCCATAGAGGCGCACCAGCGCGATCGCGAGCCCCAGGGCCGAGCCCAGCACGATCGAGATCGCGACGAGCTGCATCGTCGTCCCGAGCCCGCCGAAGATGCGGCAGCCGTAATTGGTCAGGGCCTCGTTGCCGATGACGTAGCCGGGATACTGGCACCAGTTCATCAGCCGCGCCCCGCGCCGGAGACGAAGCCGCGATTGGTCCGGTCCTCGAGCTTGGAGATCCCCCAGGCGGAGGAGACCGAGAACAGCATGTAGATCAGGCAGGCCGCGCCGAAGAACAGGAAGGGCTCCTTGGTCACCACATTGGCCCGCCCGGTCCAGAACATCAGGTCGGGCAGGGCGATGACGGACACCAGCGAGGTCTCCTTCAAAAGCACCATCCAGTTGTTGCCGAGGCCGGGGAGGGCGACGCGCAGCAGCTGCGGCGCCACCACGAGGCGGAACGCCAGCCCCTTGCTCAGGCCCAGCGCATAGGCGCCCTCGCGCTGGCCCTTGTGGATGGCGTTCAGCGCGCCGATCCAGACCTCGCAGGAGAAGGCGCCGAGCACCAGGCCCAGCGCGATCATGCCGGCCACGAAAGCGGGCATCTCGATGTTGCCGGAGAGGCCGACCGTCTTCCAGAGCTTCTGCAGGCCGAGCTGCAGGCCGAAATAGACGATGTAGAGCGTGAGAAGCTCCGGCACGCCGCGGAAGACGGTGGTGTAGAACGTCCCGAACGCGCGCAGGACCCGGTTGTCGGATCGCTTCGCCAGGGCGACCAGCAGCCCGAGCGCCACCCCGAACGGCAGCGTGGCCAGCGCCAGCGTGATGGTCACCAGCGCGCCGCGGGCCAGCTCGTCCCCCCAGCCCTTGTCGCCCCAGGCGAGGAGGTTCAGGTAGTAATCCATGGCGCCGCGCAGGTCAGGCGGGGAGGGGACGCCGGTCGGGACCGGCCGGCGTCAGGCGGATGGAGCGGCCCCGCTGGGCCGCTCCACGTCGGGTCGCGTCAGGCGAGGCCGTGAGCCTCAGTCGACCATGATGTTGATCTTGAAGTACTTGTCGGCGATCTTCTTGTGCGTGCCGTCCTTGAGCGACTCCTCGATCGCCTTGGAGAACATGTCGCGCAGCGCCGTGTCCTCCTTGCGGACCGCCATGCCGACGCCCGGGCCGTGGATGGCCGGGTCGCGCTTCACTTCGCCGACGAACTTGCAGCAATCCTTGCCCTGGCCGTTGATGAAGTCCTCCAGCGAGAGCATGTCGGCGACGATGTAGTCGAGGCGTCCGTTCTTGAGGTCCAGATTGGCCTCTTCCTGGGTCGGGTAGAGCTTCACCGACGAACCGGAGTAGAACTTCTCCAGGTAGTTGGCGTGGACCGTCGAGCTCTGGGCGCCGATGGACTTGCCCTTCAGGGCGGCCGGCGAGGTGTCCGTGCTGGTCACGCTCTTGGCGGCGATCACCGAGATCGGCGTGCGGGTGTAGACGGCCGTGAAGTCGACCTTCTTCTTGCGCTCGTCCGTGGCGTTCATGCCGGCCGCGATGATGTCGTACTTGCCCGACAGCAGCGCCGGGATGATGCCGTCCCAGTCCTGCGCCACCCAGGTGCACTTGATCTTCATCTTGTCGCAAAGGGCGTTGACGTAGTCGATCTCGAAGCCCTCGAGCTCGCCCTTGGCGTTCAGGTTGTTGAAGGGCGGGTAGGCGCCTTCCGTCCCGACGCGGACTTCCTTCCATTCCTTCTGCTGCGCCTGCGCGATGCCCGCGGCGGCCAAAATAGCCGCGACGGCGACGGCAGCGATGCGAATGGTCTTCATATCAAAAACCCTCCAGTGGTCCCGCTGTGCGCGGGGCTCGTTCGACCGTCCCGTCTTGCTCCAGGGGCGCAGCGCGCCTCCAGCTTGACCTTATTGGGACGATGGTGGCGCATTGGACACCGCCGCTTTGCGCGACGCAACAGCCTTGCCGGAGGAAGCCGCTGATTTGTCGGGCAAAGCCTGCCCGCTATTTCACGTCGAAGGGGAAGTACCGGGCACGGATGCGCGCATAGGTTCCGTCAGCCTGGATGCCGTCCAGCGCCTCCTCGAACAGGCGCTTGAGGTCGCCGTCGGACTTGCGCAGGCCGATGCCGTAGCCTTCGCCGAAATAGGAGACGTCGTCCGGCGCGTCGGCCAGGAAGGCGCAGCAGCTCGCCTCCTGGCCGCGCTTCAGCCATTCGGTCAGGGCGATCTTGTCGCCCAGCACGGCGTCGAGGCGCCCGAGGGCGAGATCGAGGCTCGCCTCGTCCTGGTTGGCGTAGAGGCTGATCTCCGATCCGGGCTTGTAGAGATCCTCCAGATAGGTGGCGTACACCGTCCCGCTCATCGCGCCGAGCTTGCGGCCCTTCAGGGCCTGCGGCGTGACGTCGGCCAGGTCGGTGTCCTTGCGGGCCATGAAGACGGCGGGCGTGCGGTAGTAGCGCTTGGTCAGCGCGATCTTCTGCCGGCGCTCCTCGGTGATCTCCAGCGAGGCCACGATGGCGTCGAACTTGCGCTTCTTCAGATCGGGGATGAGGTCGTCCCAGTCGTCCAGCACGAAGACGCACTCCGCCTTCATGCGCTCGCACAGGGCCTTGGCGACGTCGATCTCGAAGCCCTGCAGCTTGTCGTCCTCGACGAAATTGAACGGAGGATACGCGCCCTCGGTGGCGATGCGGATGGTGGCCCAGTCCGCGGCGCGCGACGACGGGATCGGGGCGCCTGCGAGCAGGGCCGCCAGGACGGCGATGGGCAGGCTCTTGTTCACGGCTCTGCTTTGAAAAACGGCGGCCCGGCCGGGCTCACGATTGCGCTGGCATTATGCGCAGCGCCATGGACGCGGCAATGCGGTTTATTGCGAAGCCAGCAGCGCTTGCGCCGCCGACAGCTCCTCCGGGGTGTTCAGGTTGGAGAACGGGTCCGGGCCGTCGCCCGCCGGGAACGCGACGATCCGGTGCGCGAGGCGGGCCAGTACGCGATGGACCGCCCGCCGTCCCTCCGCCAGCGCGGCCTCCACGGCCGCCCCGGCCCGGATCCGCCAGAGCCCGAACAGCGGCTCCAGCCCGTTCGGGCCGCCGGCGATCGCGACGTCGACCTCCGCCGTCAGGGCGTCCCGCAGCCGCGCGACGGCGTCCAGCGGCAGGAACGGCGCGTCCGACGGGCAGGTCGCCACGACCGAATAGCCGTCGCGCCGGGCCAGCGCGATCGCGACGGCCACGCCGGCCAGCGGCCCGGGATTCTCGCCGTGCCGGTCCGGCTCCACAGGCAGTCCGAACGGCGCGAAACGAGCGGGGTCGCCATTGGCGTTGAGCGCCAACCGGTCGACCTGCGGTTCGAACCGTTCGATCACATGGGCCAGCAGCGGCCGGCCGCCCAGCTCCACGAAGGCCTTCTCGCGCCCCATCCGGGACGACAGCCCGCCGGCCAGGATGACGCCCAGCACGGCTTCGGGCGCGCGCTGCGACCCGCTCTCGCTCTCCATGGCCGACTCCTGTTCGTGCGGCGCCGCGTCATTGACCGGCTCCGGCCGATCTTTACATAGAGGCGGCGGCGTCGGGACCCCAGAGCGGGCGCGGGCCGCCGATCGCAGCGCCCCCGGTGGGGCGCCAAGCCGAATTCGCCGTGAGGAGTCAGCCGTTGGTCACCGAGAAGGACGTCCTCGCCGCGCTCGCGCGGGTTCCCGGACCCGACGGGCGCACGCCCATCACCCAGAGCGGCGCGCTCTCCGGCCTCTCGATCCAGGGCGCGAAAGTGTACCTCTCGCTGGCGGCTGACCCGTCCCGCGCCGCCGCCGCCGAGCCGATGCGAAAGGCGGTGGAAGCCGCCGTCAAGGCGCTTCCCGGCGTCGAGGCCGTGCTGGCCACGCTCACGGCCGAGCGGGCGCCGGGAGCCGCGGGCGCCTCTCCGGGCCCGGCCTCTCCGGGCCCGCGCGCGACGGCCGCCACGGCGCGCGCCGGGGTGCCGGGGGTCAAGCGCATCATCGCCGTCGCGTCCGGCAAGGGCGGCGTCGGCAAGTCGACGACGGCCGCCAATCTGGCGCTTGGGCTCGCGGCCCGCGGCCTCAAGGTCGGCGTGCTCGACGCCGACATCTACGGCCCGTCCATGCCCAAGCTCTTCGGGCTGCATGAGAAGCCCGAGATCCTCGAGGGCAAGATCATGAAGCCGCTCGAGCGCTACGGCCTGAAGATCATGTCGATCGGCTTCCTGATCGAGGACGAGACTCCCGTCATCTGGCGCGGCCCGATGGTGATGTCCGCCCTGCAGCAGATGCTGCGCGAGGTGGCCTGGGGAGACCTCGACGTGCTCGTGGTCGACATGCCTCCCGGCACCGGCGACGCGCAGCTCACCATGGCTCAGGCGGTGGCGCTCGCGGGCGCGGTGATCGTCTCCACGCCCCAGGATCTCGCTTTGATCGACGCGCGCCGCGGCATCGCGATGTTCAAGCGCACCGACGTGCCCGTGCTGGGGCTCGTGGAGAACATGTCGACCTTCATCTGCCCGCATTGCGGCGGCCGGTCGGACATCTTCGGCCATGGCGGGGCGCGCGACGAGGCGGCTCGGCTCGGCGTGCCCTTCCTGGGGGAGGTGCCGCTCGACATGGAGATCCGCGAGCGCTCGGACGCGGGCCTGCCGGTGGTGGCCACGGTCCCGCAAAGCCCGCACGCGCTGGCCTACCGCGCCATCGCCGATCAGGTCTGGACCGCGCTGGAGGGCGGCGCCGCCAGCGCGCGGCCCGCTCCCCGGATCGTCATCGAATAAGCCGGCCCGCTCGCGCCCTTATTCGAGGACGACGTCGTAGTTGACCGTCGAGCATCCGCTGCCTTGGGGGCCGGTCCCACACACCGAGACGGCGAACTTGTCCCGGCCGGTTCCCGCGCCCTTCCTGGCGTAGGCCAACTTGAACGCTCCCGTCTGTGTCAGGACGCCGCTGCTGGGCTGCGTCGCGATCTTCGAGGACGTGAAGATGAGCTTGCCGGCGGATGTAAAAGTGTAGGAGCAGCGCTTCGAGTCGGCTCCGATCATGGAACGCCAGGTCACCGAGTCGTTCTGGGCGGGAAAGAAACGCTGGTTTCTGGTGAAGACGCGACACTCGGCCCAGGCGCAATCCGCGCCGCCGATCAAGGCCAACGCTGCCGCAGCGACAGTCGGGACTCGAAGACAACGGATTGCAGGTTGAGAAATACAACCTCTAGGGCCAGGCCGGCGCGGCGTGCAGCGCCACGCCGGCGACGAAGACCACGAAGAGCAGCTTCGAGGCCCAGTGCCGCAGTCCGAACATCATGGGTTGCAGCGCGGTCCTCAGCAGCCAGAACCCGGCTCCCAGGAACAGCAGTCCGCGCCCGAGCGGGTCGGCGGCGACGACCTCGGGCTTCGCCGCCAGGCCCGCCCCGGCGCCGGCGAAGACGAACACCAACATGAGGTTGAGCGTGTGCACGATGGCCCGGTTCACCGGGTCGAGCTTCGCCAGCCGGCTGCGCCAGCGAAAGATCAGCGGGAAGCAAAGGTGAAACAGGGCGAAAGCGAGGTCATACGCCCCCGCCGCCGCGATGAGGTCTCGTGCCGAGACGGATGAGAACACCTTCCGCTCCTGAAAACGCGATCAAAGGGCGGGATCTGCGCCCGCTCCGTCCGGGACGGCGGCGATTGACCGCAAAAACTCACCTTTCTCGCAGTCTTCTCTTGCCATCGATCCGCGCCCGTCGCATAGCTGCGCCACGCTAGGCGTGGTTCGATCCCCGGCGGTGCGATTGCCCCGCCGGATGCGATGGTCCACATTCGGCGCCCTGCGTCCAGCTTTCCCGAGCGCGGCCGCGGTCATCAAAAAACGACATCGGTTTCTGGCCTCTTCGCGAGGCCATCGGAGGGAACTCAGAATGAAGCGTCGTCAGTTTATCCAGACCGCTGGCGTGGGCCTTGCGGCCAGCGCGGTGGCCGCCCCCGCCATCGCCCAGTCCAGCCCCGAGGTGAAGTGGCGCCTCACCTCCAGCTTCCCCAAGTCCCTCGACACGATTTATGGCGGCGCCGAATACATGGCGAAGCAGGTGTCCGAGATGACGGACGGCAAGTTCCAGATCCAGGTGTTCTCCGCCGGCGAGATCGTGCCCGCCCTGCAGGCGCTCGACGCCACGCAGAACGGCACCGTCGAGGCCTGCCACACCGTCTCCTACTACTATGTCGGCAAGGACCCGACCTTCGCGATCGCGGCGTCGGTCCCGTTCGGCCTCAACGCCCGCCAGCAGAACTCCTGGCTGTTCCAGGCCGGCGGCAACGAGCTCTTCAACGAGTTCTACAAGAAGTACAACGTCGTCGGCGCGCCCTGCGGCAACACCGGCACCCAGATGGGCGGCTGGTTCCGCAAGGAGATCAAGACCTCCGCGGACCTGAGCGGCCTCAAGATGCGCATCGGCGGCATCGCCGGCCAGGTGCTGCAGAAGCTCGGCACGGTTCCGCAGCAGATCGGCGGCGGCGACATCTACCCGGCGCTCGAGAAGGGCACCATCGACGCGGCCGAGTGGGTCGGCCCCTATGACGACGAGAAGCTCGGCTTCAACAAGGTCGCGCCCTACTACTACTATCCCGGCTGGTGGGAGGGCGGCCCGACCGTCCACGCCTTCTTCAACCAGGAGAAGTTCAACGCGCTGCCGAAGCACTACCAGGCCATCCTGCTCAACGCCTGCACGGCCGCGAACACCTGGATGCAGGCGCGCTACGACATGCAGAACCCGGGCGCCCTGAAGCGCCTCGTCGGCGCCGGCGTGCAGCTGCGTCCCTTCCCGCAGGAGGTGATGGAGGCCTGCCTCAAGGCGTCCAACGAGCTCTACGCCGAGATCAGCGCCAAGAACGAGGACTTCAAGAAGGCGATCAACGCGATGATCGCCTACCGGAACGAGGAATATCTCTGGTTCCAGGTCGCCGAGTTCACCTACGACAACTTCATGATCCGGGCGCGCGCCCGCGGCTGAGCGGACGCCGGCCTCATCGATCGCAGGAAGCCCCGGGCCAGTCCCGGGGCTTTTTCGTTGGGCGCCTCGCGCCGGTTCATGCTGCGCTGCAGCGAACGGGGGTTCACGTCCCGGCTCGCCGCGCTATGAAGGAGGCGACGTCCACCAGCATGGGATTGAGCCGCATGAGAGTCGCCCTGATCGGATCCCGGTGGTTCGCCGCCCGCGTGCTGGACATCCTGCTCGACCGCGGCGACGAGGTCTTCGTGATCGGGACGAACGGCGAGGACCAGCTCGGCAAGCTGGCGGTCGAGAAGGGAGCGCCCCACAGGCTGCTCGACAATCCCAGGAGGATCGGCGCGGACTTGCTGCCCGGCGGCCGGTTCGACGCCATGATCGCGGCGCATTGCCACGCCTTCATCGACGCCGACGCGCGGGCGAGGGCCAAGGAGGCGTTCGGCTACCATCCGTCGCTGCTGCCGCGCCACCGCGGCATCGCGGCGGTGGAGTGGACCATCAAGGCGCGCGATCCCATCGCGGGCGGCTCGATCTACCATCTGGCCGACGGCTGGGACGACGGCCTCGTGGGCGAGCAGGAATGGTGCTTCGTCTACCCCGACGACGACGCGGGCTCTCTGTGGAAGCGCGAACTGGCCCCCATGGGGCTGCGCCTCATCCGCCGCGCGCTGGAGACCATCGAGGCGACGGGCGAACTGCCCGGCCACGCCCAGGACCCGAAGGCGGTGACGCTGGCCCCCTTGAGCGGGCTATAGGCGTCACAGTCGTCACGGGCGCGCGAAAAAGGCCGGGAGTGACCCCGGCCTTTTCGCGTGCTGAAAACCTTCCGCCGGCTACTGGATCTTCGGCGGCGTCCCGAAGTCCAGCGTCGGCGGCGCGTCGTCCATCTTGGGCGTGAGGTTGTCCAACTGCTCCATGGCCTTCTTCTGGTCCACCACGGGCCCGCTGTTCTTGTAGTGCATGACCATGCTGGGGAAGAGCAGCACCAGGGCCACCATGATGAGCTGGATCACCACGAAGGGCACCGCGCCCCAGTAGATCTGCCCGGTCGTGACCGGCTCCATCGTCGCGCCGGTGACCCGGTCCTTGTAGGCCTCCCGGGGCGCCACGGAGCGCAGATAGAACAGCGCGAAGCCGAAGGGCGGGTGCATGAACGAGGTCTGCATGTTCACGCCCAGCATCACGCCGAACCAGATCAGGTCGATGCCGAGCTTGTCGGCGACGGGCCCGATCAGCGGCACGGCGATGAAGGCGAGCTCGAAGAAGTCGAGGAAGAACGCCAGGATGAAGATCAGCAGGTTCACGAAGATCAGGAAGCCGACCTGGCCGCCCGGCAGCGAGGTCAGCAGGTGCTCCACCCAGACATGGCCGCTGACGCCGAAGAAGGTGAGCGAGAACACGCGCGCGCCGACCAGGATGAACACCACGAAGGCCGACAGCTTGGCGGTGGACTCGGTGGCCTGACGGACGAGCTCCCAGCTCAGCCGGCGCTTGGCGATGGCCAGCAGCATCGCGCCGGCCGCCCCCATCGCGCCGCCTTCCGTCGGGGTGGCGAGACCGATGAAGATCGTGCCCAGCACCAGGAAGATGAGGCCGAGCGGCGGCACCATCACGAAGACGGTCTGCTCCGCCATGCGCGACAGCAGCCCGAGGCCGGAGATCTTGTTGAGGACCGCGATGACGAAGGACACCGCCACCGCCACCGTCATGGTGAGGACGACGAAGTCGGCGCCAGCGCCCACCTTGGTGAAGTTGCTGATCGTCAGGTAGCCGATCACCCCGGACAGCACCGTCACCACCAGCACCGAGAGGCGGCGGGTCTGTCCGTCGGCGTCCTGCAGGGTCTGCGCTTCGGGCGGCAGGCCGGGAGCCGCCTTCGGGTTGAACACGCCGACCAGGAAGACGTAGAGCGCATAGAGGGCCGCCAGCACGATGCCGGGGATGAACGCGCCCTCATACATGTCGCCGACCGAGCGGCCGAGCTGGTCGGCCATCACGATGAGCACGAGCGAGGGCGGGATGATCTGCGCCAGCGTGCCGGAGGCCGCGATGACGCCGGAGGCCAGCCTGCGGTCATAGCCGTAGCGCAGCATGATGGGCAGGGAGATGAGGCCCATCGAGATCACCGACGCCGCCACCACGCCGGTGGTCGCGGCCAGGAGGGCGCCCACGAAGACCACCGCATAGGCGAGGCCGCCGCGCACCGGGCCGAAGAGCTGGCCGATGGTGTCCAGCAGGTCCTCGGCCATGCCTGATCGTTCGAGGATCAGGCCCATGAAGGTGAAGAATGGAATGGCCAGCAGGGTGTCGTTGTTCATCACCCCGTAGACGCGTTCCGGCAGCGCCTGCAGGAAGTCCGGGCGGAACAGCCCCAACTCGATGCCGAGCAGCGCGAAGAACAGGCCGTTGGCGGCCAGGGCGAACGCCACCGGGTAGCCCAGCAGGAGGAAGAGCACGAGAGCGCCGAACATGATCGGCGCCATGTTCTCGATCAGGAATGCGGTCATGGGGAGAGATCCCGGAGAGGCGATGCGCTGGGCGCGGGGGCGGTCGGCCCAGCCGGCCCGCCTGGGAGTGTCGTCAGTGGACGGGCTTGGGCGGCTCCAGCCCCGCGGCCGCCAGCAGGCGCTCCGCCTCGGCCTCCGCCGCCGCATGATGGCCGCCGCCCGACGCCGTGTCGGCGAGCTGGCCCCGCATGATGGCCACCCGCTTGATGAGTTCCGACACGCCCTGCAGGAACAGCAGGAAGAAGGCGATCGGCAGCAGCATCTTGGAGGGCCATTGCGGCAGCCCGCCCGCATTGGCGCTCTGCTCGTTGATGTTCAGGCTGCGCAGCGCGAAGGGCACGGAGGTGATCAGCATCACGATCGTGAGCGGCAGCAGGAACAGCGCATGGCCGATCACGTCGATCCAGTCGCGGCCGCGCTTGGGCAGCATGCTGTTCACGATGTCGATTCGGATGTGCTCGTTGCTCAGGAGCGTCCAGGGGGAGCACATCAGGAAGACGATCCCGAACAGCACCCATTGCAACTCGAGCCACGCGTTCGACGACATGTCGAAGAGCTTGCGGATGATGGCGTTGCTGGTGGAGACCACGACGGCCACGACGATCAGCCAGCTGACCCACCGTCCGATGCGCGTATTCATTCCGTCGATCAGACGGCTCAGTCCGAGCAAACCTGACACCTGCACCCCTCCTCGAAACCGCCCTTCGGACGTTTCTCGCCAGACGAGCCCTCTTCTTCACGATGGGGGAGCGTCGTCAAGCCTGACCGCTATAACATCATGGCGAAAACTGGGCTAGCGCGCGGACTGCGAAAGCTCGCCTCAGGCGTCCGCCGTCCCGAGCTCCCGCGCGGCGTCGCGCGCCCGGATGCGCTCGCGATGGACCGTGTAGACGCCGCTGCCCACCACCAGCGTCGCGCCCGCCAGCGTCGTGGCGTCCGGAATCTCGCCGAACACGGCCGCCCCGGCCAGGATCGCCCAGACGATCACGCTGTAGCGAAACGGGGACACGACCGTGACGTCGACGCCCCGGAAGGCGGTGATGACGCACAGATGACCCAGCGCCACCGCCAGTCCCGCGCCGGCGAGCCCGGCCCATTGGGCGGGCGTCGGCGCGATCCAATCTTCCGACAGCCCCAGGACCGCGCCCGCGGCGCACACGGCGGTCGACGTCGCCGCCAGCACCGCCGCGGTCGGCACGGAGGAATGGATCCTCCGCGTCACGAGGTCGCGCACAGCGACGAAGACGGCGGAGAGCAGCGCGACCAGCGTGTAGACGTCGAAGCTCTCGCCCGTGGGCCTGACCACCAGCAGCACGCCGGCGAAACCCGTCAGCACCGCCGCCCACCGGCGCCAGCCCATCGGCTCCAGCCCGGTCACGGCGCAGAACACCGCGATCAGGATGGGGGAGGACTGGCCGATGGCCGTCAGGTCGGCCAGGGCCATATGGCCGAGCGCCGTCACGAAGCACAGCGCCACGATCGCCTCGACGCCGGCGCGCAGGACCGCCGGTCCGGCCAGCACGCGGCGCGTGTCGCGCACATGGCCCATCCCCACCAGCAGGGCGACGCTGCACAGGACGGCGAAGACCCCGCGCACGAACACCACCTCTCCGGGCGGCAGGGCGGTGCGGACCAGCTTCATCAGGGCGTCGCTGGTGGTGAAGACCGCCATGGCGGCGAGCATGGCGAGGACGCCGCGGCGGTTCTGGACGAAGCTGGACATCGGTCTCGGGGGCAAGCGCGGGCGGGGACGGGACCCTATCCCATCCCGATGCGCTTGGGCGCCGTCCGGGCGCATGTCCGCCCGGAGAAAAGGTCGCGTCATGGGAGGTCGCGCCGGCCGCCGACCACCGGATCGGGTATGACATTTTTCAACCGACGGCGTCAGACCTGCTTAGGTGCTCGTTAAGTCTGGCGCCCTAGCATCCCTGCCACTGAAAAGTTCAGCAGGGCTCGATGTCGTTCCTCGACGATCTTCGTTCGCGTCAGAAGGCGTTCGCCATCGACGACCGGACCGCCGCCATCGTGCGCGGACTGCAGCCGCTCGTGGCGCGCGACGTCGAGAGGGTCCTGCGCGGCTATTACGAGAGCTGGAACGCGCTTCCCGGCTTCAGCGAATTCGCCCAGCGGCATGCGGAGGCCTATGTGGGCTTCCAGTCCGACTATTACGCCCGCATGTTCGACGGGCGGATGGACGACGCCTATGTGGAGCGCCTGCGCGAGACCATCGGGCGCGAGATGCGCGACGGCTATGGGCCGCGCATCCGGCTGGCTACCGCCGTCACGCTCAGCGCCCACCTGTTCGACCTGATCGGCCGCAGGCACAGATTCTCCGGCCGGCGCGTCGCGGACGAATGCGCGGCCGTCATCCGCTATGTGGCCGTCGACGCGCTCAACGCCATGGCGGTGGAGCAGGCGGACCTGAAGCACGGCCTGGAGGAGCGGCGCGCGCGGGTGGACGAGGCCCTCACCGGCTTCACCACCTCGGCGGGCGGCGTCTCGACCGCGCTGACGCAGGCCGCCGAAGCCGTCGAGACCACCGCGGCCGAGACGCTCAACGCCTCCGATCGGGCCCGCACCGAGGTCGACAGGGCCGACCGCGCCTCGCGCGACAGCGCCGACCGGGTGACCGCCACCGCCGACGCCACCGAGACGCTGTCGCGCTCGATCGCCGACATCGGCGAACAGGTCCAGAAAAGCCTCAACATCACCCAGCAGGCCTCCATGGACGTGGCCGAGATGGCCCGCACCATGCGCGAACTCGCCGGCGCCGTCGAAAGGGTGGGGTCGGTGGTCGGCCTGATCTCGGAGATCGCGGCCCAGACCAACCTCCTCGCCCTCAACGCCACCATCGAGGCGGCGCGCGCGGGCGAAACCGGCAGGGGCTTTGCGGTGGTCGCCTCGGAGGTGAAGTCCCTGGCGGCGCAGACGAGCCGCGCCACCGACGACATCGCCAACCAGATCCACGCCATCCAGGCCGCCACGCAGGCCTCCGTGAACCAGATCGCCACCATGGTGGGCTCCATCGACCAGGTGTCGGACATCGCCTCCGTCATCGCCTCGGCCGTGGAGGAGCAGAGCGCCGCCACCAACGCCATCGCGACCGGGGCGCAGGACGCGGCCCGCATAGCCGCCACCGTGGGCGACGCCGCCCACAGCGTGCGCGACGCCATGGACGCGCTGGAGAAGTCGGGCGGGGAGATGCGCCGGCGCTCGATGCTGCTCGCCCAGCAGTCGAGCGCGTTCGGATCGGAACTCGACCTTCTGGTCACCCGTTTGCGCTCTGCTTGAACGCGGGTCCGTCCCGCGCCTCGTCCGATCCCGCCGCGCCCAGGAGACGCCAGTGCCCCAGTTCCCCCAACGGCTCGCCGGCCGGCATGCCCTCGTCACCGGAGGCTCGCGCGGCATCGGCAAGGCGGTCGCGATCCGCTTCGCCCAGGAAGGCGCCGTGGTCGCGATCAATCATCGCAACGATCCGGACGCGGCGCGGGAGACCCTGGAGGCGCTGAACGCCGCCACCGCGCAGGCGGGCCTGCCGCAGGCGGCCCACCGCATCGAGGTGGGCGACGTGTCCAAGGAGCAGGATCTGGAGGCGATGTTCGCCGCGCTGGTCTCCGCCTGGGGCCGCGTCGACATCCTGGTCAACAACGCCGGCGTCCAGAGCGAGACGCCAGGCGACACCATGACGGCGGAAGACATCGGCCGCATCATCGCCGTCAACCTGGAGGGACCCGCGATGGCGTCGCGCATCGCCATCCGGCACTTCCTCGGGCGGCCCGGCGGCGGCGTCATCCTCAACACGTCGAGCGTGCACGAGGTCATTCCCAAGCCCGGCTACGCCGCCTACGCCATGTCGAAGGCCGGCCTCGGCCATCTCACCCGCACTCTGGCGCTGGAGTTCGCCGACAAGGGCGTCCGGGTGAACGCCATCGGCCCCGGCGCCACCGTCACGGCCATGAACGACTCCTGGCGCGACGATCCGCAGAAGCGCCGCGCGGTGGAGAGCCACATCCCGATGGGGTTCGCCGCCGACCCGGAGGACATGGCCCCGGCCTACGCCTTCCTGGCCTCGGACGAGGCGCGCTACATCACCGGACAGTCGCTGTTCATTGACGGCGGCCTGACGCTCTACCCGGACTTCAAGCACAACTGGTCGTCGTGAGGCGCGGCGGCGGCCTCAGCCGCCCGTCACGCTCATGTGCCGCCCCACCGCCGGGCGGGAGGTCTCGCGGTCGATGATGAAGTCGTGCCCCTTGGGCTTGCGCGCGATCGCGGCGGCGATCGCCGCGTCGAGCGGCTCGTCGCTTTCCGAGGCCCGTAGGGGCGCGCGCAGGTCGGCCGCGTCCTCCTGGCCGAGGCACATGTAGAGCGTGCCCGTGCAGGTCACGCGCACGCGGTTGCAGCTCTCGCAGAAATTGTGCGTGAGCGGCGTGATGAACCCGATGCGCCCGCCGGTCTCCTTGACGCGCACATAGCGCGCCGGCCCTCCGGTGCGGTAGGGGATGTCCTCCAGCGTGTAGGTCTCCATCAGCCGGGCGCGCAGCTGCTTCAGCGGCCAGTACTGGTCGAAGCGGTCCGGCTCGATGTCGCCCATGGGCATCACCTCGATGAAGGTCATGTCCATGCCGCCCGCATGGGCCCAGTCGATCATCCGCTCGACCTCGTCCTCGTTGACGCCCTTCAGCGCCACGGCGTTCACCTTCACGGCGATGCCGGCCTTCTGGGCGGCCTCGACGCCCTTCAGCACCACCCCCAGGTCGCCCCGCCGGGTGATGGCCTTGAACTTGTCCGGGTCCAGCGTGTCCAGCGACACGTTGATGCGCTTCACCCCGCAGGCCGCCAAGTCGGCCGCGTAGCGGGCGAGCTGGGATCCGTTCGTGGTCAGCGTCAGCTCCTCCAGCACGCCCGACTGCAGGTGGCGCGAGAGGTTGGCGAACAGGGTCATGATGTCCCGGCGCACCAGCGGCTCGCCGCCTGTGATGCGCAGCTTGCGCACGCCCTGGCGCACGAAGGCGCTGCACAGCCGGTCGAGCTCCTCCAGCGTCAGCAGGTCCTTCTTGGGCAGAAAGGTCATGTCCTCCGACATGCAGTAGACGCAGCGGAAGTCGCACCGGTCCGTCACGGAGACGCGCAGATAGGTGATCGAGCGCCCGAAGGGATCGACGAGAGGCTGCGCGGGCGAGGGGACTCGGATGGATTCGGGCATGTTTCTCGATTTCGGTGCGCGGCGGCCCGCGTGACGGGCGGCATCTTGCCCGATATAGGGACGCTGGCAAGGGATGTCAGGCGCCTGCGCCCCGATGTGCCGATCAGATGAGGATCACGCCATGTCGACAGTGTGGCCGACCGAGATCCGGCTGTCCAAGGACAAGCGGACGCTGCACGTGGCCTTCGACGACGGGGCCGCGTTCGACCTCACGGCGGAGTATCTGCGCACCCAGAGCCCCAGCGCCGAGGTGCAGGGCCACGCCGCCAGCGAGCGCAAGACCGTGCCGGGCAAGAGCGCCGTCGAGATCATCGGGGTTGAGCCCGTGGGGAACTACGCGGTGCGGCTCGTCTTCGACGACATGCACCAGACGGGCCTCTTCAGCTGGACCTATCTGCGCGAACTCGGTGACCGGCATGACGAGAAATGGGCCGCCTACCTCGCCGAACTCGCCCAGAAAGGCCTGAGCCGCGATCCCGTCCGCCGCCGCTGACCGAGGAGCGCGCACGAAAAAGGCCGGCGCGACGGCCGGCCTCTTCGCCAAAACCCGAAGGGTTCAGTGCTGCACGACCACCTTGGCGCCGACCTTCACGCGCTCGTAGAGATCGATCACGTCCTCGTTGACCATGCGGATGCAGCCCGAGGACACGGCCTGGCCGATCGTCTCCGGCTCGTTCGAGCCGTGGATGCGGTAGAGCGAGGTCCCCAGATACATGGCGCGGGCGCCCAGCGGGTTGTCCGGGCCGCCCGGCATGTAGCGGGGCAGGTCGGGGCGGCGGCGCAGCATCTCGGACGGCGGACGCCAATCCGGCCACTCGCGCTTCATGGTGACGGTCTTGACGCCCGACCATTCGAAGCCCGGGCGGCCGACGCCGACGCCGTAGCGGACGGCCTTGCCGTCGCCCAGCACGTAGTACATGCGCCGCTCGGACGTGGAGATCACGATCGTGCCGGGGGCGAAGCGCCCGTCATAGCTCACGATCTCGCGCGGAACGGCCGTCGCCTGCGGCTTGGCCGATTCCGGGTAGGCCTCGACGAGCGGCTGACGCGTGAGGGGGTCGATCTGGTAGGCGTGGGCGGCGCCCGACAGGAGCAGGCCTGCCGCGGCGCTGCACAGCGCAAGAGTCCAACGGCGCATGAGGGTTGCCTCGATTTCGGTCTCGGTTTTGACACAGGGCGGCGGGGCCGCGCGGCTTGAGCGTTACGCGGCTGTTCCTAAGGAATTCAACACCCTCGCACTTGGTTTCATCACAGATTGTTGCATTTCGCACAGACGTGACGAGTAGAACACACAATGGCGGCGATGTGGCCGCTTTGAGGCCGGCTGGAGCGTAGCCATGGCGTATTACGCCGGCCGGTTAGCTTGAGCCCGCGGTCTGGCCGAGCCGGCCGAGTGGGCGCGACGGGGAGCGGGCCCGGCGCCGCGCGCTTGACTTGCGCGGCGCGCCTGCCTAGAAGGCCGACCACGTTCGAGAGAGCGGCCCAGCGCCGCCGCCGGACGGGCGCGTAGCTCAGCGGGAGAGCACTCCCTTCACACGGGAGGGGTCACAGGTTCAATCCCTGTCGCGCCCACCATTTCGGCGGCCGCCAACGCCGCCTCCTCCAGCCTTTTCAGGAACGATCGGCTCCCCCATCGGGTTGAGTTTGCGACCCTACACGGGAGGACGCCATGTTCCGCACCAGCACACGCGCCGTCGTCGTTTCCTGCGCCCTCGTGGGCGCCGCCGTCCTTGCCTCGCCGGCCTCGGCCCAGTCGGGCCGGGCTCCGGCCGGTTCGTCGATCAGCGGCGAGAGCACCATGCGCACCGAGCCGATCGACAAGTCGAACCCCACCGTGCGCAACCAGCACGGCATCTCCAAGATGATGAAGAGCTTCGGCTCGAAGAAGAAGCAGCGCGGCGCGTCCAAGGCCGCCCCTCTTTGACGCGAGTTTGTCGCAGCTCAATTGGCCCGGCGCCGGAGCCGTGCTAGGCCACGCTCCACGGTAGCGCCGCCCTGAGCCGGGCGGCGGCCGGCGGAGGGCCGAAGGTGCGCCAGAGGAGCGGGTTCAGGCTGATCGGGGCCGTGCTGCTCGCCTATGCGCTTGCGCTGCAGTCGCTCGCGGGCGCCTGGGCCCAGCACGCGGCGTCTCACCCCGGCTCGGCCGTCCCGGTCCTGTGCCTGCCTGAGCATGGCGGCGCGGACGCCCCTGCGCCCGCCGGCCCCGCCCATCATCCCGCCTCCGGACATGACGAGTGCTGCCTCGTCGCCGCATGCCATGCGGCCGGCGTCCTCCTGGCTCCCGCCGAGGGGCGGGTCCCTGGCCCGGACCACGAGACCGCCCGCGGCGGTCCGTCGCTGGCCGACGCCGGGTTCGCCCCCTCCGGCCCTCCGCCCGCCGCGCCCGCGGCGCAGCGCGCTCCACCCGCGTCCGAACGCCTCGCCTGAACCCTTTCACGAGATTCGGATAATGGGGCCCATGGCCCCGGAGCGTTACGCCATGATCACCCGCACTTTGCTCGCCGCCGCGCTGCTGTCGGCGGCCTCTCTGGCCGCGCCCGCCTCGGCGCACGACTACAAGGCCGGCGACCTCGTCATCAACCACCCCTGGGCCCGCGCCACGCCGCCCGGCGCTTCCGTCGGAGGCGGCTACCTGTCCGTGCGAAACGCCGGGACCGCGCCGGACCGCCTGCTGTCGGTCACGTCCGACGTCGCCGGCCGCGTCACGATCCACGAGATGTCGAACGTCGACGGCGTCATGACCATGCGCCCGGTCCCGGCGGGCCTGCCCATTCCTCCGGGCGGGGCGCTCGAACTCAAGCCGGGCGGCTATCACGTGATGTTCATGGACCTGAAGGACGCCCTCAAGGCGGGCGACAGCGTCAAGGGCGTGCTGACCTTCGAGAAGGCCGGGCCGGTCCCGGTGGAGTTCAAGGTCCAGTCGATCGGGGCCAAGCCTGGCGAGCCGGCCGCCGGCAAGCCGGGGGACGCCCACCCTGCGCACTGAACGCCGGCGCGCGGCGCGGGGGCCTCAGGCCACCGCGCTCGCGAGATCCGGGTCGAGCGCCCGCACGGCGTCGAGCAGCGCATCGAAATGGTCGATGATCAGGTCCGGCCCCAGGGCCGAGACCGGCGTGTCCGTGTAGCCGAACGTCACCGCCACGGCCGGCAGGCCCGCCGCCCTGGCGGTGTCGATGTCGGTGCGCGAGTCGCCCACCATCAGGCCGCGCCGCGGGTCGCCTCCGGCCCGCTCGATGGTGAGCGTCAGGTGCCGCGGGTCGGGCTTCGCGTAGGCGAAGGTGTCGCGGCCGCAGATCGCCGCGAACCGGTCCGCCACGCCCAGCGCCTCCAGCAGCGCGACCGAGTGGCTCTCGACCTTGTTGGTGCACACCGCCAGCCGGTGGCCATGGGCCTGCAGGGCGTCGAGCGCCTCCACCACGCCCGGGAACAGCCGCGTCTTCACCGCGAGGTTCTGCGCGTAGTGGTCGAGGAAGTCGACGAACAGCCTGTCCAGCCGCTCCGGCGCCAGCGCCTGGCCGCCCAGCGCGAAGCCGCGCTGGATCATCGCCCGCGCGCCCGCGCCGACCACGTCGCGCGCCCGATCGATCGGCACCGGCTCGACGCCTTCGCGCCGCATCAGCACGTTCATGGTCTCGATCAGGTCGGCGGCCGTGTCGGCCAGCGTCCCGTCGAGGTCGAAGACCACGGTGGCGCGGTCTGTGAGCGGTTGTCTCGCCATGCTGGCTGTGTGCCGGATCGTCGCGGCGGCGTCAACGCGCCGGGCTAAGTGGCGGTTACCATTCATTAACCATAGCGACCCAGAGTCGCCGCGGGGGCCGCAGCGCGCAGCGCGGGCCGAATCGACCGGCGCGACCGCCGGCGGGACGACGGTTCTGGAGACCTTGCGACGATGAAGCGGCTCATGATTTCCCTGGTGGCGCTCGCGTCCGGCGTGGCCCCGGCCATGGCCGGCCAATTCGAGTTCATTCCCGCCCCGCAGACCGATCTGAACCGGATCTACCGGATCGACCGCGTCACCGGCGAGGTCGGCGCCTGCCAGTACGGGCAGAAGGAAGGCACCTTCGGGGTGACGCTGTGCTTCCCCGCCGGCGACGGCGCCGGCAAGCAGGAGCCGTCCGAGTACAGCCTCGTCTCGTCCCGCCACGAGCGCGAGGGCGGCGTGTTCCGGGTCGACACCCGCACCGGCGCGATGAGCGTCTGCTACGTCTTCGACGAGCGCGTGGTCTGCACCCCGTCCGAAAAGGGCGCGGTGGCCGACGCCTCGGCCCGCACCGGCGCGGGCGGCGAGACGACCGGAGCCGTCCGCAAGCCCTGATCCGCGGGGCCCGCGCGGGGTCCGCCGCTCGCCGAGCCTTGATCTCGCTTCTTTTCTGGCGCACCGCTGGCGTGCTAGGGGACATCGGCCGGCCCTTTCCCGGAGGGGCGGCGCATCCTCGTCACGAGCGTCGAACACGCGCTCGCGCCATTCAGAGCGGACATCGGCATGATCGACCATCGCGCGGCGCCCGAGCGGCGACGCCTCGTCCTCAGGCGCCCCGGCCGGGCGCGGGCGTCCTTCGCCCTTCCGGCCCGCGCCGCCACAGCGGCTCGGCCGTGAGCGTCGAGGATCTCAAGCGGGAGGCGGCGGCCAGGGCCGTGGCGCTGGTCGAGCCCGGCATGCGGCTGGGGCTCGGCACCGGCTCCACCGCCAGGCACTTCGTCGACCTTCTGGGCGAGCGCGTCCGCGGCGGCCTTAAGGTCGTCTGCGTGCCGACCTCCGAGGCCACCCGCGCGCAGGCGGCGTCGCTCGGCGTGCCGCTGACCACCCTCGACGAGACGCCCGAGCTCGACCTCACCGTCGACGGCGCGGACGAGGTCGACGGTCAACTGCGCCTCATCAAGGGCGGCGGCGCCGCGCATCTGCGCGAGAAGATCGTCGCCAACGCCTCGCGGCGGATGATCGTCATCGCCGACGACAGCAAGCTCGTTGCGACGCTGGGGCGCTTCCCCCTGCCGCTCGAGGTCGTGGAGTTCGGCCTCGGCGCCACGCGCGTCGCCATCGAGAAGGTCTTCGCCGCGACGGGCTGCTCGGGCGGTCTCGCCCTGCGCCGCCGCCCGGACGGCGCGGCCGTGCGGACGGACAGCGGCCATCTCGTGCTCGACGCCGCCCTCGGCCGCATCCCCGACCCGGACGCTCTGGCGGCCCGGCTGGACGGCGTGCCAGGCCTGGTGGAGCACGGCCTCTTCATCGGCCTCGCGGACGCCGCCATCCTGGCGACCGCGCAGGGGGTCGACGTCATCGGCGACCTCGGCTGACGCCGTGATCCCTCATCACCCTTCGTCGCGCCCCGCGCGAATCACAGACAGGAGACGCAGCGTGTCCGCCATCCTTCCCACGTCCAGGAGCCGCCCCTTGAAGACCATGCTGGCCGCCGCCGGCCTCGCGCTGGCCCTCGCCGGCGCCCCGGCCGTCGCCCAGCAGGCGGCGCAGCCCACCGCGACCCATCTGGCGGTCGCCCGCGAGGTGGTGGTCGCCTCCGGCCTGTCGCGTTCCTTCGAGTCGATGGTCCCGCAATTCATGGAGCAGATGAAGTCCAACCTGCTCACCACGCGCCCGGAGATCGGCAAGGACCTCACCGAGGTCCTCGGACGGCTGAAGCCGGAATTCGAGGGCCAGCGCGAGGACATCCTCAACGCCGCGGCGCGCATCTTCGCCTCCCGTCTCAGCGAGCCGGAGCTGAAGGACGTGGCCGCCTTCTACAAGTCCGCCTCGGGCCAGAAATACGTCGCCGCCCAGCCGCCCGTCATGGACGAGCTGTTCGGCCAGATGCAGGCCTGGAGCCAGCGGCTGTCGGAGTTCATGATCGGCCGGGTCCGCGCCGAGATGAAGAAGAAGGGCGTCGATCTCTGACGCTTGCGCGCCGCCTTTAGCGCGCGCCGGCCAAAGCGCCGGCGCGCCCTCGAAACGTGAGCGGGACGGCGCGCCGCCGCCGCCGCCGGGAGAACCCGATGTCCGGCTACGACGTGGATCTTTTCGTGATCGGCGCAGGGTCCGGCGGCGTTCGGGCCGCCAGGATCGCGGCCGGCTACGGCGCCAGGGTCATGGTTGCGGAGGAGCACCGCGTCGGCGGCACCTGCGTCATCCGGGGCTGCGTTCCCAAGAAGCTCTATGTCTACGCCAGCCGTTTCGCGGCCGAGTTCGAGGAGGCCGCCGGCTTCGGCTGGTCGCTCCCCGAGCCGCATTTCGACTTCGCCGCGCTCAAGGCCGCCAAGGACAAGGAGATCGTCCGCCTGGAGGGCGCCTACCGCGCCAATCTGGAGCGCTCGGGCGCCACGCTGGTCCCGGGCCGCGCCGTCCTGGAGGGCCCGAACGCGGTGCGCCTCGCCGACGGCTCGCGCGTCACCGCCGAGCGCATCCTGGTCGCCGTGGGCGCGCATCCCTTCGTGCCGGAGGCCATCAAGGGCTGCGGGCTGGTGGAGACGTCCAACGACATCTTCGAGTGGGAGAGCCTGCCGAAATCCGTCGTGATCGCCGGCGGCGGCTATATCGCGGTCGAATTCGCCAGCCTCCTGGCCCGGCTCGGGTCGGAGGTCACGCTGGTGCTGCGCGCCGACAAGGTGCTGCGCGGCTTCGACGAGGACATGCGCAACGCCCTCACGGCGCATCTGCCCTATGGGGGCGTCCGGATCGTGGCCGGGGCGGAGATCGCCAGCATCGACGGGCGCGCCGGCAACATCTCCGTCAACCTCACCACCGGCGCCGCGATCGCCTGCGAGCGCGTCGTCTACGCCACGGGCCGGATCCCCAACACCGCGGGCCTCGGGCTGGCCGACGCGGGCGTGGAGGTGGACGCCGCGGGGGCGATCAGGGTGGACCGCGCCTCGCGCAGCACGGCGGCGTCCGTCTTTGCGGTGGGCGACGTCACCAACCGGGTGAACCTGACCCCCGTCGCCATCCGGGAGGGGCACGCCTTCGCCGATACGGTCTATGGCGGCAGGCCCACCGAGGTCGACCATTCGCTCGTGCCCTCCGCCGTCTTCACCACGCCGGAGATCGGCTCCGTCGGCCTCACGGAGGGGCAGGCCCGCAGCCGCTGCGAGGTGACCGTCTACAAGACCAATTTCCGGCCCATGAAGGCGACGCTGTCGGGCTCGGTCGACCGCACCCTGATGAAGATCGTGGTGGAGAAGGCCACCGACCGGGTGCTGGGCGTGCACATCTTCGGCGAGGGCGCCGGCGAGATGATCCAGTGTCTGGCCATCGCGGTGCGCATGGGCGCGACCAAGCGCGACTTCGACATGACGCTGGCCGTCCACCCCACGGCGGCCGAGGAGCTCGTGACCATGCGCACCCCCTGGGAGGGCGGCGGCTTCACCTGACCGCCGCTTCGGTCCTGGGGCGGGCGGAATGGTGACCGGATGCTTTCGAAAGTCCGGCGGATTCGTTCCGCACATTAACAAAAACGCGATGGATGTGAGTGCAATCTAGGGTTGAGAAACCCAGGAGTGGCTCACGTGCGTTCCCCCTTGCAGTTCAGCCGCAATGACAGCGGGATGGCCGCGGTCCTGTTCGCAGTCCTGCTGATCCCGCTCGTGGCGGCGCTGGGGTCTGCCGTCGACTACAGCCGCAGCAACGCCTCCCAGGCGGCCCTGCAGGCGATCACCGACTCGACCGCCCTGGCGCTCAGCAACCCGCGCTACACCGCCGACATGATGCAGGGATCCGCCGAGCAGATCCTCGCGGCGGAGACGAAGTCCGGCTACGCCTTCGCCAACCCGCTCCAGGTCAAGGCGTCCCTGTCCCCCGACGGCCGGTCCGTGACGGTGACGGCCACGACCTCGGTCAAGAACGTCTTCATGGCGCGCTTCGGCAACGACTTCACGATCATCGGGGCCACCGCGCAGGCCTACCGGGCGGTCACCGGCAGCGTCGAACTGGTCCTCGTGCTCGACACGACGAACTCGATGTCGATGTCCAACAAGATGACGACGCTGAAGGCCGCCGCCAACGCCATGGTGGACACGCTGACCTCCGACCCCAAGGCGGACGTGAAGATCGGCGTCGTTCCCTTCGCCGACTACGTCAATGTGGGCCTCTCCAACCGGTCCCAGCTCTGGCTCTCCGGCACCACCGACTACAGCGCCGGCTGGTCCACACCCGAGAGGTGCACCGACTACTACCCGGTCACCCGCACCTACAACTGCGTGAAGACGATCAGCACCTGCTACAATGACGGCGTCCCTTACTCCTGCTCGTCGACGAAATGCGACTACGAGTATTCGTCGACCAGCGTGCGCCAGTGCACGCCGGCCTCCAGCGGGACGGATTGGTACCGCTGGCTGGGCTGCGTCGGCTCGCGCACGCCGACCCCGCTGCGGCTGACGGACGACCAGCCGCTGATCCCCTATCCGGGCGTGCGCATCAAGAACCCCAGCGCCAGCACGGCTCCCTGCACCACGGCCCTGATCCCGCTCACCAAGAACTACGCCGCCGTGAAGGCGACCATCAACGCCATGACCCCCAAGGGCGAGACCTATCTGCCGTCCGGCCTGGTCTGGGGCCTGAACGTGCTGTCGCCCGACGCCCCGTTCAACGAAGGCGGCGCCTATGACCCCGTCAACAAGCTTCCCCGCAAGGTCATGGTGTTCATGACCGACGGCAACAACACCAAGTCGCTCGACAGCAGCAAGCAGTGGCACACCGGGTCGAGCCGCAACGAAGCCGACGACACCACCGCCAAGCTGTGCGCCAACATCGCCAAGAAGGGCATCGAGATCTACAGCATCGCCCTGATGGTGGACGACGCCGCGGCCAAGACGCTGCTGCAGAACTGCGCCTCGGGCTCGGACCACTATTTCGACGCGGTGGAATCCGCCGCGCTGGCGGCCGTGTTCTCGCAGATCGCGACGTCGCTGCAGACCACCTATCTGGGCCGGTGAGGCGCCAGCCTCACAGCGCGGCGTCGTCGATGTCGTCGTCGCGGCGGCGGCGGCGCACCTTGGCGGTCGGCGTGGCCGAGCCCGCCACGATCACCTTGGCCCCGACCGGGACGCGGTCGTAGAGGTCGATGACGTCCTGGTTGATCATGCGGATGCAGCCGGACGAGACGCTCTTGCCGATGGTCCAGGGCTCCACCGTCCCGTGGATCCTGTAGAGCGTGTCCTTGTTGCCCTGCCAGAGATAGAGCGCCCGCGCGCCGAGCGGATTGCCGGGGCCGCCCGGCATGCCGATGCCGCTCTGCAGGTCCTGCATCTTAGCGGCGAGGTCGGGCTGGCGCTCCAGCATCTCCTTGGGCGGATACCAGTCCGGCCAGGCCTGCTTGGTGCGCACATTGGCGACGCCGGACCAGCCGAAGCCGCTGCGGCCCACGCCCACGCCGTAGCGGATGGCCGACCCGTCTCCGTTGATGAAATAGAGATAGTGGCTGCGCGGATCGACCAGGATGGTCCCGGGCGCCTCGCCGCTGTCATAGGCCACCACCGTGCGGTGGAAAGCCTCCGGCACGATCGAGGGCTTCAGGCCCGGCACCGGGAAGGGCTCGCCCGCCACCGGGCCGTAAAGGCCGCCGCCCGTGGCCGGCGGACGCCGGCCGCGCATGCTGGGCTGCATCGGCTCGGGATAGAGGCCGCCCGTGCCGGCCCCATAGCCGTAGGGCGCGGGTTCGGGGGAGGAGGGCAGCCAGAAGGGTTGCCCCGCGCGCGCCGAACCGGCCGCCAGGGCCATGGCGGCGGACGCTGCTCCGGTCAGGACTGCTCGACGATGAAGATCGGCCATTCGGGCCCCCTACGCTGGTACGCATCGCGATTTCGGCGCCGTCTCAACGCAGTATGAAGCCAAACCGTTGCTTGCGCATCCGGCTTGCGCGGCGGAGCTGAGGCGAGCGCGCTACAAGCCTGTCCCATTTTAAGTCACGGCGCGGCCCTGTGGGTGGCGTGTCGCGGAAGCATTCTGTATAAGCCCGGCTTCCCGAAGAAGAACACCCTCCGCGGAGACCCGCCAGGGCCGTGGATGATGGAGGAGAGGGTGATGAGCGAGCGTTGGACCCCGTCGAGCTGGAGAGACAAGCCCATCCAGCAGGCGCCCGTCTATCCGAACGGGGACGAACTGAAGTCCGTCGAGGCGCAGCTCGCTGGTTTTCCGCCGCTGGTTTTTGCGGGCGAGGCGCGCAAGCTCAAACGGGCGTTGGGCAAGGTCGCCGCGGGCGAGTCGTTCCTGCTGCAGGGCGGCGACTGCGCCGAGTCCTTCGGCGAGCACTCCGCCGACAACATCCGCGATTTCTTCCGCCTGTTCCTGCAGATGGCGGTGGTGCTGACCTTCGCGGGCTCGTCGCCCGTGGTGAAGGTCGGCCGCATCGCCGGCCAGTTCGCCAAGCCGCGCTCGGCCGGGACCGAGACCGTCGGCGGCGTGGAGCTGCCGTCCTACCGGGGCGACATCATCAACGGCATCGAGTTCACTCCCGAGGCGCGCCTTCCCGATCCGCGCCGCCAGACCGAGGCCTACCGGCAGTCGGCCGCGACGCTGAACCTGATCCGCGCCTTCGCGACGGGCGGCTACGCCAATCTGGAGAACGCCCATCGCTGGATGCTGGGCTTCGTCAAGGACAGCCCTCAGTCCGGCCGCTACCAGGAGCTGTCGGAGCGCATCACCGAGACGCTCGACTTCATGCGCGCCATCGGGCTCGATCCGGAGGCGCATCCGGAGATGCGCATCACGGATTTCTACACCTCGCACGAGGCGCTGCTGCTCGGCTACGAGCAGGCGATGACCCGGGTCGACTCCACCACGGGCGACTGGTACGCCACCTCCGGCCACATGCTGTGGATCGGCGACCGCACCCGCCAGCTCGACCACGCCCATGTCGAGTATTGCCGCGGCGTCCGCAACCCGATCGGCCTGAAATGCGGCCCGTCGCTGAAGCCCGACGAACTCGTCAAGCTCATCGACGTCCTGAACCCGCAGGACGAGGCCGGCCGACTGACGCTGATCTGCCGCTTCGGGGCCGAGAAGGTGGGCGACCACCTGCCGGCGCTGGTGCGCGCCGTCCAGCGCGAGGGCCGCACCGTCGTGTGGTCCTGCGATCCCATGCACGGCAACACCGTGAAGGCCGCGACGGGCTACAAGACCCGCCCGTTCGACCTGATCCTCGCCGAGGTGCGCGACTTCTTCGCCGTCCACCAAGCCGAGGGGACGCATGCGGGCGGCATCCACCTGGAGATGACGGGCAAGAACGTGACGGAGTGCACCGGCGGCGCCCGCGCCATCACGGACACGGACCTGCACGACCGCTACCACACCTATTGCGATCCGCGGCTGAACGCGGAGCAGGCGCTCGAACTCGCCTTCCTGGTGGCCGAGCAGCTCAAGCGCGAGCGCATCGCGCGCGGCCGGCCCATGGTCGAAGCCGCCGAGTGAGGCGCGGGCCTGAACGCCAGAACGGCGCCCTTCGGGGCGCCGTTTTCGTGTGAGGCGAAGCGTCCGCCGGGGCGGGCGAGCTCAGTACTTCACGCCGGCGCCGACCCGGAAGGAGCTGACGGCCGTGCTGAGGCCCTGGTAGGAGGCCATGCCGATATACTGGTACTCGGCCCGCAGCATCACGTTGTCGAGCACGGCGACGTCCAAGCCGAGCCCGATGGCGCCGCCGTAATTGTAGCCGGTCTTGCCGATGCTGGAGTTGCGCGGGGTGGGGCCGACATTGATCCCGCCCAGGCGCCCGGTGTCGGGGTCGATCAGATATTCGGTGTACTGGCTGTTCAGGGCGGCGGCGAGCCGCTGGCGTCCCACCACGAGGCCGACCGTCGCGAAGGGGAGGAAGCGCCCGAACGCGTAGCCGCCGCGCGCCTTGAGGATGGCGTAGTCGCCCATCTCGGCGCGAGCGCTGGCCGTGTAGCTGATGTTGTCCGAATAGGTCCCGCGGTCCTGCCGCCGGCCGTCCGACATGGAAGTCTGCCCGAGCAGCTTGTCCTTCATGTGGGTGTAGTCGAGTTCGAGGCCGAACACGGCGTCCTCGAACATCATGTTGTAGCCGACGAACCCGCCCAGGTGAGGCTGCTGGTCGGAGAAGTCGCGGCCGAGCCGCACGAAAGTCGAGGCCAGGTCATGCGCGATGTGGGCGTAGTAGGCGTCGTCCACCAGCGTCCTGCCGAGCTCCTTGGTCTTGAAGTCGGCCGTCGTCACGCCGGCGTGGATGCCGCCATAGAGGCCGCCCCAGTTGAACTCGGCCGCAGGGCCGGCATAGGGCAGGGGAGGGGCGGGCGGCAGGTAGTCCGCCGCCTGCGCGAGCGTCGGAGCCGCAACGACGAGGGCGATCAGGGATAGAAAACGCATGGGTGAAACCCTTGCCAGGAGGGGGCGCTCGCCCGGAAATCGATGTTGTGATGAGTAAACCGGTAACGTTACTGTCCGGTTAAGGCGATTAACGCATGTCAGGCGCACGGGCCGATCCGCCCTCGGCGTCGTTGCGTGGGCCGCGCGGCTCGGCCATAAGCCACTCATGACCGCGCCCGTCGTCCGTTTCGCCCCGTCGCCCACCGGCCGCCTGCATATCGGCAATGCGAGGCCGGCGCTGCTGAACGCGCTCTTCGCCCGTCGCCATGGCGGCCGTTTCATCCTGCGCTATGACGACACCGACCTTCAGCGCTCGCGGGCCGAGTTCGCGGACGCCATCGCGGTCGATCTCGCCTGGCTTGGCGTCCGCCCGGACCTCACGGTCCGCCAGTCGGACCGCGTCGCCCTCTACGACGCCGCGGCCGACCGCCTGCGCGCCGCCGGGCGGCTCTATCCCTGCTACGAGACCGAGGACGAGCTCGACCGCCGCCGCAAGCGCCAGGCCGCGCGGGGGCTGCCGCCCATTTATGATCGCGCGGCGCTGCGGCTGACCGAGGAGGAGAGGCGCGACCTGGAGGCGCAGGGTCGGCGCCCGCATTGGCGCTTCCTGCTGGAGCACCGCTCGGTGGCGTGGGACGACCTCGTGCGCGGCCAGGCGCACGTCGAGGGCGCGTCGCTCTCCGATCCGGTGCTCGTGCGCCATGACGGCGCCTATCTCTACACGCTGCCCTCGGTGGTGGACGACATCGACCTCGGCGTCACCCATGTCATCCGCGGCGAGGACCACGTCACCAACACGGGCGTGCAGATCCAGATCTTCGAGGCGCTGGGCGGCCCCGGAGCCGTGCCCCTGTTCGGCCACCACAACCTGCTCACCACGGCGAGCGGGGAGGGGCTGTCGAAGCGGCTCGGCCACCTCTCGCTCGGTTCGCTGCGCGAGCGCGGCATGGAGCCGCTGGCCGTCGCCGCCCTGGCGGTGCTGGTCGGCTCGGCCGAGGCCGTCCGGCCGGTGCGAAGCCTCGACGAACTGGCGAAGCTCGTGGACATCGCCCGCCTGTCGCGGGCCCCGGCGCGTTTCGACGAGGCCGAACTCGAGGCGCTCAACGCCAAGGTCCTGCACGGCCTCGACTACGCCGACGTGGCGGACCGCCTCACGGCCGCCGGCGTGACGGGGGGCGAGGCCTTCTGGCTCGCCGTGCGGGGCAACTGCGCCGTGTTCGCGGACGTCGCGGTCTGGAAGGGCGTCGTCGAGGGTCCCTGCGCGCCCGTCATCGAGGATGCGGGCTTCGCCGACGCGGCCGCCCGGCTGCTGCCGCAGGAGCCCTGGACGGACCAGACCTGGAGCGAATGGACCAAAGCGGTGGCGCAGGCGACCGGCCGCAAGGGCAAGCCGCTCTTCATGCCGCTGCGCCTCGCCCTCACCGGGCTGGACCACGGCCCCGAGCTGAAGGCCCTGCTCCCGCTGATCGGCCGCCCCCGCGCCCTGGCGCGCCTCGCCGGCCAGACCGCCTGACCCTCGTCCGTCAGTTCTGCAGGACCCCTCGCGGGACGCCGGCGGGCGGCAGCGTGATCGGCGGCCCGAGCGGCGGCAGGGCGTCGGAGCGCGCCCCGCCCTGGCCCGCGGCGGCGGGCGGCGCGGCGCGGCGCGACGGAGCCTGCGGCGCGGGCGGGCCGGCCGGCGCGCCGGGATTGAGCGTCGACGGGTCGACCCCCGGGGCTCCCGCCACCGAGGAGGGCCGCGGGGCCGCGGCCGGCTTCGGCGCGGCCGCTCCCCGCAGCTGCGGCGGCGCGGGCTCCTTCGGCCGGGCCATGTCCTGCGACTGCTGCTCGGTCACGGTCACGTCGCCGGCCCGCGAGCCGATGATCTTCTCGGCGTTGGCCAGCGCCTCCACCCAGCTCTGGCCGTCCTTGCGGCAGGCGCAGGAGGGATCGAAGCTCTTGCGGTACTTGAAGGCGTTCGGCAGCGCCGTGTAGGGCGATCCCGCCAGCGACACGGCCGCGTCGGCCTCGCGGCCGGAGGGCTGCACATAGAGCTCCACCTCGGCGTTGGGACAGGAGGCCTGGCACAGGCTGGCGTCGGTCTCGAAGCGTCCCCGCGACGCGAACTGGCTGATCGGGAAATAGAACCCGTCGCACTTGCGCACGCACAAGGTCTTGCCGGAGTTCACCGCCGCCTGCTGGCCGCCGTCGAGCGGCCCCTGCGGCGGCTCGTCCTCCGGCATGGCGGGGACCTCGTCGACCGGGCTGCCGAACAGCCGCTCGAACAGCCCGGGCTGGCGCGACGCCGCGGCGCCCGGCTGCGCGCCCCGGCAATTCGCGTCGTAGGCGGCCGAGAGCGACGCGCGCTGCGCCTCCAGCGACCCGCCGCCGACGCGCTGCGCCTGGGCGTCGAGCTGCGCCAGGCCCGCCTCCAGGCTGTTGATCTTGGCCTCCACGGAGGGGCATTCCGGGGGCGGCGGGTCCCCGAAGATCAGGAAGCGCTGGCGCTGGCAGCCGATGGAGCGCGCATAGGCGATGGTGCGGTTGAGCTCGCCGCGCTGGCGCTGGATCTGCTCGACGATGGCCTGGCGCTGGCCGGCCGCGCCCGCGCTGCGGTCGAGCGCCGCCAGGTCGGCGCGCAGGCGGTCGCAATAGGTCTGCTGGGCGGCGGCGGACCCGGCCATCGCGAGGACGCCCAGGAGCCCGGCCGCGAGGCTCGCCATCCGAGTGATTGGCTTCATCAGTCCTTGCTCCAGCAGGGCCGGGCGACCCAGCGGAATCGCGTCACGATGGTTGGACGAGCGACTTTAGAAGGTCAATGACGCCGAAAGTGTGGATTGGGCGCCTGCCGCCGCCGCGGCCTCTACCGCCGGGCGATCAAGGCCCCATATTCAGGCCGATGGAGGATCCCGGCATGAAGAACAGCGTGACTCGGTGGGCTGCGGCGCTGGCGCTGGCCGCGGCGGTCGGCGCGGGCGCGGCGCAGGCGCAGGAGCCCGACCTGGTCTTCAAGAAGTCCACGGTCTGGAAGATGCTGACCCCCGACGACAAGCTCGCCACCTACGCGCTGGACGACCCGGGCGTCGGCGGCGTCGCGTGCTTCTACACGATCCCCGAGCGGGGCGGCGTCAAGGGCATGCTCGGCGTGGCCGAGGAGCGCTCGGAGGCCTCGCTCGCCTGCCGGCAGGTCGGCCCCGTCGTCTTCAAGGAGAAGTTCGAGCAGGGCAGCGTCGTGTTCCGGCAATCCCGTTCGCTGATCTTCAAGAAGATGCAGATCGTCCGCGGCTGCGACGCCAAGCGCAACACGCTGGTCTATCTCGTCTACACGGACCGCCTGATCGAGGGCTCGCCGCAGAACTCGACCTCGGCGGTGCCGATCATGCCCTGGGGGCCCGGCACGGAGGCGCCCAGATGCGCCGATTGGGTGCAGGGCTGAACCGCAGATCCGTGAATCAAAAAGGGGGCCGAGGCCCCCTTCGTCGTTCCGCGGGCCGGGCGCCTCACTCGGCGCAGGTCACCGAATAGGCCTTGGCGGCGGAGGTCTGGCTCGTGGTCTGCACCGAGGCGGTCATGTCCGCCGGGTCGACGGGCCCGAACTGGGCGGCCTTGCCCAGCCCGTGGGCCTCGCACCAGGCGTTGGCCACGATGCTGCCGCAGGCCGCGCCGGTCGCCAGGCAGTCGGCGACGCCATAACCGTCATTGGCCGGGATCAGGAACGAGCGCTCGCCCTGAGCGGCGGCGGGTTTCGTCGACGACACGCCGATCAGGCCCGAGGCGGCGAGCCCAGCGGCGAGAATGGCGACGGAGAGAGGTCCGCGTAGCGACATGATCAGGGTCCGAGGGGTGCTGTGGGGGAGCGAACTCGATGGGTCGAGAGTGCTCATTCGACGGTATCAATCACGTTAACGGGTCCCCGGTTCCTTGCTGTGCGGCGGCACACAACGGGACGGTTAAGGTCGCTGCGGCAGGGGCGGCGAATAGCTGATCCGGCCGGGAACATTCAAGCGCATCGGCGCTTCTTCTCTCTTCCGCCGCAATTGGCCTGTGCGTCTGTGGCGCGCTTCACACACCCGCCGAAACATCGCCGGCGCGCCCGCCCTTGACTGAGACGCGGCCCGCACGCATGGTGCCGCCATGATGGCCCGCACGTCCGTTATCTCGATCGTGAACATTTGCAGCTAGCGTCACCGCTGGCTGGAGCCGTCTTGGTTTGAAAAACTCGAAGCGGATCCCCAGCCAGTCTGGCGAGGGTGGAACCGCATGTCGCTCAAGCTCTACAACACGCTGACCCGCCGCAAGGAGGAGTTCGTCCCGATCGATCCGGCGAAGGTGCGGATGTATGTCTGCGGCCCGACGGTCTACGACTTCGCCCATATCGGCAACGCCCGCCCGGTCATCGTGTTCGACGTGCTCTACAGGCTGCTGCGCCATGCCTATGGCGCAGACCACGTCGCCTATGTCCGCAACATCACGGACGTCGACGACAAGATCAACGACCGCGCCGCCCGCGACTTCCCCGACCTGCCGCTGAACGAGGCCATCCGCCGGGTCACCGAATCCACCGCCGCGCAGTTCCACGCCGACATCGCGGCGCTGGGCGTTCTGCCCCCCACGGCGGAGCCGCGCGCCACCGAGCACATCGCCGAGATGCGCGAGATCATCGAGCGGCTGGTCCGGGGCGGCTTCGCCTATGTGGCGGAGGGGCACGTGCTGTTCTCGCCCGGCGCCATGAACGCCGCCGACGGCGTGCTGCCCCGCTATGGCGCGCTCGCCAACCGCACGCTCGACGAGATGGAGGCCGGCGCCCGCGTCGACGTCGCGCCCTACAAGCGGGATACGACCGACTTCGTGCTGTGGAAGCCCTCCAGGCCGGGCGAGCCCGGCTGGCCGTCCCCGGCCGGAATCGCGGGCCTCGGCCGCCCCGGCTGGCACATCGAGTGCTCCGCCATGAGCTGGAAGCATCTCGGCGAGACCTTCGACATCCACGGCGGCGGCATCGACCTCGTCTTCCCCCACCACGAGAACGAGGTCGCCCAGTCCACCTGCGCCTTCGGCCACGGGGTGATGGCGAATGTCTGGATGCACAACGGATTCCTGCAGGTCGAAGGCGAGAAGATGTCGAAGAGCCTCGGCAACTTCGTGACCATCAACGAGCTGCTGGAGACGGACAGGTTCGGCGGCCGGCGCTGGCCGGGCGAGGTGCTGCGCCTGGCGATGCTGAAGACGCACTACCGGCAGCCGATTGACTGGACGGTGAAGGCGCTGGAGGAGGCGGAAAGGACGCTGGACAACTTCGTCATCGCACTGCGCGACGCCTTTTACATGAACATCATCGCCGATGATCGAGCGCTGACCGATATCGGTGCGCAACCTCATCCTGATCTGATTGCCGCATTGATGGACGACATGAATACGCCGTTGGCGCTCTCGGTCTTGGCGCGCTTGGCGAAATCGGCGAAGTCGAATGCGGATGATGCTGAATTGTTGGCCCAAAGCATTCCGGTTCTAGGACTGTTCAGAACTCCGCAACGCGATACCAGGGGCGGCCAGATCTCTAACGCCGAGGAGGCTGAAGGACCTGTCGAAACCCTCATCGCCGCCCGCCTCGCCGCCCGCCGCGCCAAGGACTTCGCCGAGTCCGACCGCATCCGCGACGAACTCGCCGCGATGGGAATCCAGCTCAAGGACGGCAAGGACCCCGCCACCGGCGAGCCGGTCACCACCTGGGAGGTGAAGCGGTGACGCCGCCGCGCCATCCCTCCCCTCCAGGGGAGGGGGGACCGCCAAAGGCGGTGGGTGGGGCGGCCGGGCAGGGCGCCAGCCGCCCCCTCCCTAGCCCTCCCCCGCTTCGCGGGAGAGGGGACCCGCTGCGGCCTGCATCCCCAACTCTCTCCCGCGCAGCGGGGGAGATGTCCGCGCAGCGGACAGAGGGGGCGGCCGGGCAGGGCGCCATCCCTCCCATCGGCCGCATCGAGGGGGCCCGCTGCGGCGTTCTCCCACCTCTCAACTGATCTGATTTCAGAAAGACTTTCCGCATGTCCCGCGAACGACTCACGCTTTTCGACACCACCCTGCGGGACGGCGCGCAGACGACCGGCGTCGACTTCTCGCTGGAGGACAAGATCCAGATCGCCGGCATGCTGGACCGGCTCGGCCTCGACTATGTGGAGGGCGGCTATCCGGGCGCGAACCCGCTCGACACCGACTTCTTCAAGGTCAAGCGCACCCACGCGGCCCGCTTCACCGCCTTCGGCATGACCAAGCGGGCAGGGCGCTCCGCCGCCAACGACCCGGGCCTCGCGACCCTGCTCGACGCCGCCGCCGACGCGATCTGCTTCGTCGCCAAGAGCTGGGACTACCACGTGCACGTCGCGCTGGGCTGCACGCTGGAGGAGAATCTGGAGGGCGTGCGCGACAGCATCCGGGCGGCCCGCGAGCGCGGCCGCGAGGCGCTGCTGGATTGCGAGCACTTTTTCGACGGCTACAAGGCCAACCCGGCCTATGCGCTGGCCTGCGTCCGCGCCGCCTATGAGGCCGGGGCGCGCTGGGTCGTGCTCTGCGACACCAATGGGGGCACGCTGCCGCACGAGGTCGAGCGCATCGTTGGCGAGGTCTGCGGCCACGCGCCGGGCGACCATCTCGGGATCCACGCCCATGACGACACCGGCAACGCCGTCGCCAACTCGCTGGCGGCCGTGCGGGCCGGCGCGCGCCAGATCCAGGGCGCGCTCAACGGCCTCGGCGAGCGCTGCGGCAACGCCAACCTGGTCACCCTGATTCCGACGCTGAAGCTCAAGCCCGACTACGCCGACCGGTTCGAGATCGGCGTCGACGACGAGGGCCTTTCGACCCTGACGCAGGCGTCCCGCGCGCTGGACGAGCTCCTCAACCGCGCGCCCAACCGCCACGCGCCCTATGTGGGCGCCTCGGCCTTCGCCACCAAGGCGGGCATCCACGCCTCCGCCGTGATGAAGGACCCGCGCACCTATGAGCATGTGCCCCCGGAATCGGTCGGCAACCAGCGCGTCCTCCTGGTCTCCACCCAGGCCGGCCGCTCCAACGTGCTGGCCGAGCTGGAGCGCCTGGGCATCGAGGTGCGCCGGGACGACCCGCGGGTCGCCCGCCTGCTGGACGAGGTCAAGGAGCGCGAGGCGATGGGCTACGCCTATGAGGGCGCCGACGCCTCCTTCTTCCTGCTCGCCAAGCGGGTGCTGGGCGAGGCGCCGGAATTCTTCTCCGTCGAGCGCTTCAAGGTCAGCGTCGAGCGCCGCTACAACGCCGCCGGCGACCTCGTCACCTTCTCGGAAGCCACCGTGAAGGTGAGGGTGGGGGGCGAGACGCTGATCTCCGCCGCCGAGGGCAACGGCCCCGTCAACGCGCTCGACGTCGCCCTGCGCAAGGACCTGGGCAAGTACCAGAGCCTCATCGCCGATCTCGAACTGGTGGACTACAAGGTCCGCATCTTCCAGGGCGGATCGGACGCCGTCACCCGCGTGCTCATCGAGAGCGGCGACCGCCACGGCGAGCGCTGGACCACGGTGGGCGTCTCCGCCAACATCATCGACGCGTCGTTCCAGGCGCTCACCGACAGCATCACCTACCGGCTGATGAAGTGCGGGGCGCAGGTCTAGAACATGCTGCGAAAAGGTGAAAACCGGCTTTTCGCGCCAAAGCATGCGACCATGCTCTAGCTCCCAAGCCCTTCCGCGGCGGGCGGCGCGGACTACTCCACCAGCGTCAGCTTCGGATCGACGCACAGGTCCATGCTCGCGCCCGAGATCTCCGTCTGGTCCTCATAGGAGCCCATGACGTCGAAGGCGCATTCGCCCTTCTTGGCCGGCACCGTCACGACGATGCTCTTGCCCGGGGCGAGCGGCTTCTTGAGGAGGTTGCGGCCGCCGCTGTCGGCGCCCGGCGCGACGAAGCCGATGCTGGTGACGGCCATCTCGCGCTTGTTCGTGATCGTGACCTTGATGGGCTTGCCGGCTTTTGCGGCGGGCTTGGCCGGCGCCGCCTGGGCGATCCCGGCGGCCGGGCCTAGCCCGGGCAGGCCGGCGAAGAGAGCCGCCATGGCGGCCAGGGCGATCATTCGCCCGCAAGGCTGACGAAGGCCGGCGTCGTATCGGCGAGACTGCATCATCGGCTCCTCCCTGCCGGACGAAACCGTCCGGGCGCGCATGCGTCCGGGTTCCCGGATCCTTGCCCCGGGCGAGAGCTTCCGCAATTCCGGAATCGACGTCAAGCCGCGGTCGAGCCCAAGCTTCGTCGTGGCGGCAAGCCTCTGGCTGAAGCTGTCGTCCCGCCCGCAATTGGAACAAATGCCAAGCCGGGGCGTTCAAATGGCACGACAGGTAAGTGGTATGAGGTCAAGGAGGACAAGATGACCTACGATCCTAACGACGTCAACCGCCCGATCACGGACGATGCCATTCGCACTGGCGTGGATGCGCCTGGAACATACAGCCGTCCCCCGAGCAATACTGGCGTCATCGGCGCCATTATCGGAGTGCTCGCGGTCGTGGCCGTCGTGTTCTTCGTCTGGCGCGGTTATGAAGGCAACGAGATGAACCACGCGACGACGAGCGCGCCGACCAGCACGACCTCGCCGGCTCCGGCCCCCGCGACGCCGGCTCCGACCCCGGCCCCGGCGGCCCCGAAGGCGCCATAAAGAGCGAAGCCTCATAGGGCTTCATGGAGGTCCAGGGCGAGTTCGCATCCGCCTCGAGGACGACCAAGACGGCTGGCCGAAAGGCCGGCCGTTCTTGTTGTGGGGCGCCTGACCGGCGCGGGCCCCGGCCCGCGGCTCCGCGGCGGGCTAGAACCGCTCGGACACCAGCTCCTCGGCCGCCTCGTCGGGCCGCGCCTTGGCGGCCGCGGCGCGCAGCATCGGGATGATGTCGCGCACCCGTTCGGCGACGAGGTAGTTCACCTCGAACCCGCTGCGCACGAAGCCCTGCTCGCGCATGTGCTCGATCAGCGTCAGGAAGGGCCGCCAGAAGCCGGCCACGTTGGCCACCAGGATGGGCTTGCGGTGGCGTCCCAGCTGCGACCACGTCATCTGCTCGACGAGCTCCTCCAGCGTTCCCACCCCGCCGGGCAGGGCCACGAAGGCGTCGGCCTTGTCGAACATCATCTGCTTGCGCGTATGCATGTCCGGGACGACGATGAGTTCCTGCGCGTCCGCCAGCATCAGCTCGCGCGCCTTCAGGAATTCCGGGATGACGCCCGTCACGTGGCCGCCATGGTCGAGGACGGCCCGGGCGACGCCGCCCATCAGGCCGACATCGCCGCCGCCATAGACGAGCGACAGGCCGGCCTGCGCCATGGCCACGCCGAGCTCTTCCGCCGCCTGGGCGAAGGCGGGGTCGTTGCCGGATCCGGAGCCGCAGTAAACGCAAATCGATCGAAGTTCAGTCATGACTTTATGTTGCATCGCACCGTCGGGAGGTCAACGCGGCCGCGGGCCGTCGGCGGCCGATTGCGGGCCGCGGCTTGCGGCCCCATCTCCACGCTAGGCGCTGGGTCACGGAATTTGCTAAGACTTTGGAGGCAGGGCGTACGAGTAGGGCGAACATCATGGTGGGCTGGATCAAGATCGCGGCGTTGCTCGGGGGTTTCGCCTTCCTGGGCGGGCTGATCGCCGTGTTCGGCCTGCCGTCCAACCTGGCTCGCAACGCGCCGCCCGCCTCAGGCGTTCCGGCCGCCGCGCCGTCCTCCGCAGGAGGCTCCTCCGCAGGAGGCTCCTCCGCAGGAGGCACGATGGTGACGGTCCCTCCCGTCGCGTCCACGGCTCCGGCCGGCCAGACCCCGGCCGCACAGCCCTCCGCCGGCCAGCAGGTCGCCGCCGCTCCCGCCGGCGCCGTCCCGGCGTCGGGGCCCGCGGCGTCGCTCGCCGCGCCGGCCCCCCCGTCCGATTCCGCCGTCCCGAGTTTCGACATCGTCCGGGTGGAGCCCGCCGGCGACGCGGTGATCGCCGGGCGCGGCGTCCCCGGGGCCGTCGTCGAGTTGCTGCGCAACGGCCAGGTGCATGACCGCGCCCAGGTCGACGCCAGCGGCCACTTCGCCATGGTGCCGCCGCGGCTGCCGCCGGGCGCGCAGGACCTGACGCTCGCCGTCACCACGCCGGGCGGCAAGCGCGAGCTGTCGACGCAGAGCGTCACCGTCTCGGTCCCCGACAAGCCGACCGGCGAGGTCATCGTCGCGCTCGCCTCGCCGGACAAGCCGACCCAGATCCTGTCGCGGACGCCGCCGGCCTCGCCGGCGCCCAACGCCCCGCCGGGCGCGCTCGCGCCGGGGCAGGCCGCCTCGGCCGGCGGGACCGCGGCCGCCCCGTCCGGCGGCCCGCGCTCGCGCGTGCTGCTCTCCACCGTCGAGGCGGACGAGACCGGCAAGTTCTTCGCCACCGGCCAGGCCGCGCCCGGCGCCTTGGTGCGCCTCTATCTGAACGACACCTTCCTGGCGACCGCCAAGGCCGCCCCGGACGGCAAATGGTCCTTCACCATCGCGCGCGGCCTCGAGCACGGGGCCTACCGGGTCCGCGTGGACGACGTCGACGCCGCCGCCGACGGCAAGGTGCTGTCGCGCGCCGAGGCGCCGTTCGACTACACCGCCCGCGTGGCGTCGCTGGCCAATTCCGGCGCCTCCGCGGCCATCACGCCGGCGCCCGTCCCGGCGCAGGCCTCAGACGCCTCACGGCCGGGCGACGCCGCCAGGCCCGGCCCGGCCAGCCGGCCGGGCGAGCCGGCGAAACCCGGCGAGACCGGCGGCCATCAGGTCGCCTCGGCCGACGGCGCCAATGTGGTCGTGCCGGAGATCCGCACCACGCTTGTGGCGCGCGGCGACAGCCTGTGGCGGATCAGCAAGAAGACCTATGGCAGCGGCCTGCGCTACACGGTGATCTACGACGCCAACCAGCAGCAGATCCGCGACGCCGACCTCATCTATCCCGGCCAGATGTTCGTCATTCCGGGGCAGAAGCAGCCCTGACGCCCTTCGTGGGGCTCTCGCGAGCGACGCCCGCCCAAATGATGGGCGGTCAAGGGGTGCGCTGCGGCGCGCAGGGGCCTATATAGCGCGTGACCCTGATTGGACTCGTCGCATGAACGTCATGACGCCCCCGCCCGCGCCCAAGGGCGCGGCTCCCGCGCCGCGTCGGCCGATTCCGGGCGGCTCCTCGCGCATTTCGGCCGACAAGGGGTCGCTGGGCTCGACGATCCGCGGCCTGTGGCCCTATCTCTGGCCCTCCGACCGGGCCGACCTGCGCCGCCGCATCCTGTGGGCGACGGCGCTGCTCTTCATCGCCAAGCTGGTCACCGTCGGGGTGCCGTTCACCTTCAAATGGGTGACCGACGCGCTCGTGCCGCCCGGGCCCAACGGGCCGCCGACCAGCATCCCGATCGAGGCGCTGGTCGCCGCCCCCATCGCGCTGGTGCTGATCTACGGCGTCGCCCGCACCCTCATGGCGCTGCTGACGCAGTGGCGGGACGCGCTCTTCGCCACCGTGTCCATGCACGCCGTCCGGCGCCTCGCCTTCGAGGTGTTCGAGCACATGCACCAGCTGTCGCTGCGCTTCCATCTGGAGCGCAAGACCGGCGGCCTGACCCGCGTGCTGGAGCGGGGCCGCAACGGCATCGAGACCATCGTCCGGATGGTGATGCTCACCGGCTTCCCCACCGTAGTGGAGTTCGCCCTCATCCTGGGCGTGCTGGTCTACCAGTTCGACTGGCGCTACGCGGCCGTCACCGTGGCGATGATCGCGGCCTATATGTGGTACACCACGAAGGCCACCGAGTGGCGCATCGCCATCCGTCGCACGATGAACGAGAGCGACACGGACGCGAACACCAAGGCCGTCGACAGCCTCCTCAACTACGAGACGGTGAAGTATTTCGGCTCCGAGGAGCGCGAGGCGGCCCGCTACGACAAGTCGATGGAGCGCTACGAGCGGGCCAGCGTGAAGGCCTATGTGTCGCTCGCCATCCTCAACGCCGGCCAGGCGACGATCTTCACCATCGGGCTCACGGTCTGCATGGCCATGGTCGTGTCCGGCATCCGCGAGGGCCGCCACACGGTGGGCGACCTCGTGATGATCAACGCCATGCTGATCCAGCTCTACCAGCCGCTGAACTTCATGGGCATGGTCTATCGCGAGATCAAGCAGGCGGTCGCCGACATCGAGCAGCTGTTCGAGATCCTGTCGCGCGAGCCCGAGATCGCCGACAAGCCCGGCGCTCCGCAGCTCGCCGTCACCTCCGGGGCGGTGCGGTTCGAGAACGTCCAGTTCGCCTATGTGCCGGAGCGCCCGATCCTGCGCGGCGTCTCCTTCGAGGTGCCGGCGGGCAAGACCGTGGCGATCGTCGGTCCCTCGGGCGCCGGCAAGTCCACCATCTCGCGCCTTCTGTTCCGGTTCTACGAGCCCCAGTCCGGCCGCATCCTGATCGACGGGCAGGACATCGCCGACGTCAACCAGAAGAGCCTGCGGGCCGCCATCGGCATGGTCCCGCAGGACACCGTGCTGTTCAACGACACCATCGGCTACAATGTCCGCTACGGCCGCTGGGAGGCCAGCGAGGAGGACGTCCACAAGGCGGCCGCCCTGGCCCAGATCGACGGCTTCATCCGCTCCCTGCCGGAAGGCTACGACACCAGCGTCGGCGAGCGCGGCCTCAAGCTGTCGGGCGGCGAGAAGCAGCGCGTCGCCATCGCGCGCACCATCCTGAAGGCGCCGCCCATCCTGGTGCTGGACGAGGCCACCTCGGCCCTCGACAGCTTCACCGAAAAGGACATCCAGGACGCCCTGGAGCGCATCTCGCGCGGCCGCACCACGCTGGTGATCGCGCACCGGCTCTCCACCGTGATCAACGCCGACGAGATCATCGTGCTGGACAAGGGCGTCATCGCCGAGCGCGGCTCCCACACCGAGCTCCTCGACCGCGACGGCCTCTACGCCGCCCTGTGGAACCGCCAGCGCGAGGCCGACGAGGCCCGCGAGACGCTGGAGCGCACCCGCGCCGCCGAGGGGCTGGTCGAGAAGACTCCGGTCTGAGCCGCGCCGCCCCGGCCGCCCCGGCCGCGGCCGGGCGGCTTGACCTGCCGGGCCGGCCCGTGACAACTGCCCGCCTGATCAAGGGAAGCTGAACGCATGTCGATCGTGAAGTCCATCCGCCGGCAGGCGACGCCCATCCATCGGGAGGGCTGGCCCTTCATCGCCGGCTTCGCCGTGCTGGCGCTGATCCTGGGCTGGCTGTGGGGCCCGCTGGGCTGGATCGGCTGGATCCTCACCGCCTGGTGCGCCTATTTCTTCCGCGATCCCGCCCGCACGGTGCCGGTGCGCGAGGGGCTGGTGGTGTCGCCGGCCGACGGCCGTGTCTCCCAGATCCTGGCCTGCGTGCCGCCGGCGGAGCTCGGCCTGTCCGAGACGCCGCTGGTCCGCATCTCGATCTTCATGAACGTGTTCGACTGCCACGTGAACCGCATGCCGGTGTCGGGCCGCATCTCCACCATGGTGTATCGCCCGGGCCTGTTCCTGAACGCCGAGCTGCACAAGGCCAGCGACGACAACGAGCGCAGCGGCATGGTCATCGAGAGCCTGTCCGGCCGCTACGGCGTCGTGCAGATCGCCGGCCTCGTCGCTCGGCGCATCGTGCCCTTCGTCAAGGAGGGCGCCACGCTGGGCGTGGGCGAGCGCTTCGGCCTGATCCGCTTCGGCTCGCGCGTCGACGTCTACCTGCCGGAGGGCGTGCGCCCGCTGGTCGGCGAGGGCCAGAAGGCGATCGCCGGCGAGACCGTGCTGGCCGACGCCAGGGCCGCGGATCCGGCCCGCGGTTTCGCGCTGATCTGAACCGCGCCGCATTCGTGTTTGGCCGATTGTGCTCTAAGCTGCGCGCCGCATGAGCGAACCCGCCCGATGACCGACCTCTTCCCGCCCTACGAGCCTGGCGACGAACCGCGCCGGCGGCGCTTCAAGCCCGTGCCGCTGCGCGTGCTGCTGCCCAACCTGGTGACGCTCCTGTCGCTGTGCGCGGGCCTCACCGCCATGCGCCTCGCCATCGAGGGCGACGACAAGCTCGACCGCGCCGTCATCGCCATCCTGATCGCGGCGGTGCTCGACGGTCTCGACGGCCGGCTCGCGCGCCTGCTGAAGGGCACCTCGCGCTTCGGGGCCGAGCTCGATTCGCTGGCCGACTTCGTCAGCTTCGGCGTGGCGCCGGCCATCATCCTCTACACCTACAGCCTGCACGTGCTGCCCTCGCTGGGCTGGCTGGTGACGCTCGCCTTCGCGATGGCCTGCGCGCTGCGCCTGGCGCGCTTCAACGTGGCCATCGACGACCCGATGCGGCCGGACTGGCAGAAGAACTTCTTCGTCGGCATCCCGGCGCCCGCGGGCGCGCTGGCCGGCCTGCTGCCGGTCTACATCCACCTCGTCGGCATCGAACGGCCGGCCGGATTCGTGGTGCTGGAGGCCGTCTACGCCCTCTTCATCGCGCTCATGATGGTGAGCCGCATCCCGACCTATGCGGGCAAGACGCTGGGCAGCCGCGTCCCGCGCGAATGGGCGATCCCGCTGCTGCTCGCGGTGGCGCTGTTCATCACGCTGCTGGTGATCCACACCTTCGCGCTGCTGCTCGTGCTGACGGTGATCTATCTCGGCCTGATCCCGCTGGGCGTGCGCAAGTACCGGGTGCGCGAGCGCCTCGACAACCGCTCGCCGCCGATGACGCAGGAGCCGGCGAGCGCGCCGGCGCCGGGAGAGTCCTAGGCCGAACAGCGCGCCTCAGCGGGTCGGCTTGACCAGCCGCTTGGCGTTGGCGCGGGCCCGCCGGCTCATCGGCGCGGTCGCGGCCGTGGCGATGTCGGCGAAGCCGTGGGCGAAATCGGCCGGCTCGCGCACGCCGCCGAAGAAGGCCCCGGCCCAGAAGGTCGCGAAGGCGACCTGGGCGGCCACGAAGCCCTCGATCGAGGCCTCCACCTTCTCGGCCACCATGCGGTGGGTTTCGGCCTGGGCCTTGGCGTCCTGCGGGCCGAGCAGGATGGGCGCGCGCGCCGCGATGGTGATGGCCGATGCGAAGGACGTCTCGGCCGCCATCATGGACAGTTCGGCGGCGCGGAAGTTCAGGCGATGCATGGCGTACTCCGGCTTGCAGCCCGGGACGGCCCGGGCTCCTTCGTCCACGCGCATTCGTCGAAACGGTTCGCGACTGAACCATTTCTAGTCTCTAGATTGATTCAAGTCGATAGCCGCCGCGAATCACGGCCCTGCCGATCTCCGCGCCATCGTCTCACACCGGCGCGCGCCGCGCCGCCCGCAATGCGCCTGCCGAGGCGCTGTTCACAACCTGCGGGCTTTCCAGTACGGTCCGCGCCGCAAATCGGCCGCGCGAGCGGCGCTGAGACCGGAGAGTTCCTTGGCCGCAGAGCCGAAAGACTGGCGACCGAAGCTCATCCTCGCCTCGGCGTCCCCGCGGCGTCTGGCGCTGCTGCAGCAGGTCGGGATCGAGCCCGACGCCCTCCTGCCGAGCGATCTCGACGAATCGCCGCTCAAGGGCGAGCGCCCGAAGGCGCTGGCGCGCCGACTCGCCCGGGAGAAGGCCGAGCGGGCGCTGGGCGTGCTGCGCACCCGCGACGAACTGAAGGGCGGCTTCATCGTCGCCGCCGACACCGTGGTGGCGCGCGGCAGCCGCATCCTGCCCAAGCCCGAGCATGTCGACGAGGCGGCGCAGTGCCTGCGCCTGTTGTCGGGCCGCGGCCACCGGGTCTATACCGGGCTGTGCGTGGTGACGCCCAAGGAGGGCTTCCGCGAGCGGGTCGTGGAGACCAGGGTCGCCTTCAAGCACCTGTCGCGCTCCGACATCGAGGCCTATCTGGCCTCCGGCGAGTGGCGCGGCAAGGCCGGCGGCTACGCCGTCCAGGGCCGGGCGGCGGCCTTCGTCACCAAGCTGGTCGGCTCCTATTCGTCCGTGGTGGGGCTGCCCCTCTACGAGGCCATGGCGCTGCTCGGCGGAGAGGGGTATCCCATCCACATGTCGTGGCTGAACAGCCTGTAGTCGTCCGCCGGAACCCGGCCGGGCGCCGGGCGGGCGAGGGGAGGCAGCATGGTCGATCGTCTTAGCGGCAAGGTCGCGCTGGTCGTGGGGGCCGGGTCCATCGGTCCTGGCTGGGGCAACGGCAAGGCCACGGCCGTCACCTTCGCGCGCGAAGGCGCGCGCGTGGTCTGCGCGGACCTCAACCTCGCCGCCGCCGAGGAGACCGCCGAGATCATCCGGGACGAGGGCGGCGACGCCATCGCCCTCCGGGCGGACGTCACCCGCCTCGCCGAGATCGACGAGATGGTGGAGGCGACCCTGGCCGCCTATGGCCGCATCGACGTGCTGGACAACAATGTCGGCGTCGCGGTCGTGGGCGGGGTCGTCGAGATCGGCGAGGACGAGTGGGACCGCGTCCTCGACGTGAACCTGAAGAGCGCCTTCCTTACCATGAAGCGCGTGATCCCGGTCATGGAGCGCCAGGGCGGGGGCTCCATCGTCAACATCTCGTCGGTGGCGTCGATCCGCTGGACAGGCATCCCCTACGCCACCTATTACGCTTCGAAAGCGGCCCTGAACCACCTGACCAAGACCACCGCCGTGCAATATGCGGCGCAGAAGATCCGCGTGAACGCCGTGCTGCCCGGGCTGATGAAGACGCCCATGGTGGCCGCCTCCGCCGGCCTCGCCGCCACCTATGCGGCGGGCGACGTGGAGGAGATGTGGCGCAAGCGCGACGCGCAGGTGCCGATGGGCCATATGGGAGAAGGCTGGGACGTCGCCAACGCGGCCCTGTTCCTGGCCAGCGACGAGTCCCGCTACGTCACCGGGCTGGAGCTCATCGTCGACGGTGGATTGACCCTGAAATATGCCTGACGACGCCCCTCTGCCCGCCAACGACCCCGCACCGCAGACCACGGGCGTCTGCCCCATGTGCGGCAAGCCCACGCAGCTGAAATACCGCCCCTTCTGCTCCAAGCGCTGCGCCGACGTCGACCTCTCGCGCTGGCTCAACGGCGTCTACGCCGTCCCGGTCCAGCCCGCCGACGAGGAAGACGAGGACAGCTGACCGCCGCCCTTCTCAACGGTTCAGCCGCATCCACCCCCTCATCCTGAGGAGCCATGCGCAGCATGGCGTCTCGAAGGACGAGGAGGTTTGCGTAAACCCACCCCCGTCATCCCCGGCGCGCCGCAGGCGCGGGAAGGGGATCCAGAGCGGCCGGGCGAAGGGCGCCCCTCGCCAACCCTCCTGGATCCCCTTCCCGGCGCTGCGCGCCGCCGGGGATGACGCTTGACAGGCAGAAAAAATTCCTATATCCCTGTCCATGCTCTGGTCCACGGAGGGGCGTCTGCAGCGTGAGGACGTGGACCAGGGGCGGCGGCCGTCGAAGGCCGGGCTCACCACCCGGTTCGAGGCGGCGGACGG
>NZ_JBTAMK010000040.1:0-2860 GCF_054796215.1 Alsobacter sp. SYSU BS001988
CACCACGCGCGGCGCCAGCGTGATGTTCTCACTAACCGAGAGATGCGGGAACAGATTGAAGCTCTGGAAGACGATGCCAACTTCTTGTCGGAGCTTGCGCAGGTTGGTCTTGGGGTCATTGACCTGAACCCCATCGATGCGGATCGTGCCGGCCTGGATCGGCTCCAACCCGTTCAGGCAGCGAAGAAGCGTGCTTTTGCCCGAGCCTGATCGGCCAATCAACGCCACGACTTCGCCCGTTGCAACATCGAGGGAAATGTCCTTCAGCACCTCCAGCGTGCCGTAGCTCTTGCTGATGTTCTGGATCTCAACGAGCGGCATCGAGCTTCCGCTCCAGCGAGCGGCTCCACTGGGTTAGAGGGAAGCACAGGGCGAAGTAAATGCAGGCGACGGTGATGTAGACGGCAAAAGGTTTGTAAGTTCCGGCTGCAGTGAGCTGGCCTTCACGCGTGAGCTCCACAAGACCGATCGTCGCTGCGAGCGAAGTATTCTTGATCAACTGGACAAGGAAGCCGACGGTCGGGGGGATGGCGATCCGGACCGACTGCGGAACGATGACGTAGCGCAACTGCTCCATTGTCGAAAGGCCCAGCGAAGCGCCGGCCTCCCATTGCGTTTTCGCGATCGAGACAAGAGCGCCTCGCCAAATCTCGCCCAGGAAAGCGCTTCCATAAATCGAGAAGGCCACTGCAGCTGCGAGCCACGGGTTGACCGAGATGCCAACGAGCGGCAGGCCGAAGAAGATCATAAAGAGCCACACGAGCAGCGGCGTGCCCTGCACGACGTGGACATGGAACGCCACTAGCCAGCGTAGCGGGGCTATGGGCGAAATACGAGCAATGGCGAACACCAGCCCGAGCAAAGCCGAGCCGGCGAAAGCCGTCGCAGTCAGGGCCAGCGTCCAGCGCGCGGCCGCGATCAAATACATGACATCGATATAGGAGAAGGTGCGGATCATCGCCTGACGAACGCCCAGTAATAAATGCCGGCGAACATTCCGCGAAAGGCGAAGGCGAGCCCAAGGTAGAGACCGCCAATCACGGCGTAGACCTCGAAATCCCGAAAGGTGCGTGATTGCACGATCGAAGCGGCGTGGAATAGGTCCTCCACCGAGATCTGCGAGACGATGCTGGTGGCCAACATCAGCAGCACGAACTGACTGGCGAGCGCCGGGAACATCGCCTCGAGCGCCGGAAACACCACGACGTAGCGGAACACCTGAAGGCCTGACAGTCCAAGGGACTGCCCGGCCTCAATTTGCGACCTCGGCACGGCCTCGAACCCGGCGCGCACGATTTCTGTCGTATAAGCGCCGAGATTGATCACCAACGCGATGACCGCGGCCGTCATCCCATCAAGCCGGATCCCGAAACTGGACAGACCGAAGAAGATGAGAAAGAGCTGGACCAGCAGCGGCGTGTTGCGGATGACCTCGACATAGACGCCCACGACGCGCTTCAGCCAATGGGGCCCGTAAACCCGCCCGGCCGCGCAGGCGATTCCGATCATGAGTCCGCCCAGCATCGCCGCAGCCGAGAGCAGGAGCGTGATCAAAACGCCGTCGAGGAGAGACTCCCAAGCCGCAAAGACGTCGCGGAACTGAAGCCCGTATTTCATGGCGCGGGATGCCGGACGGCGCGCAGGAGCTCAGCCACCGGCCTTAAGCACCTGGAGTGAGCGGGCGAAAGCCGTTCCATCTATTCCCCTTTACAGGGAGACTACGAGGCGTTCTTATTTGATGTCAATCTTCACATATGAACAGCATGCCCGGACGATCCGAACCAGAGAACACGGACAAGATCGCCTATGCTGCGCCGGCGCTCGAGAAGGGTTTGGACATCCTCGAACTGCTGGCGGAAGTGGGTGAGCCTCTCTCGACCCGCGCCATTGCCGAGCGCCTCAGTCGCTCGCGCAGCGAGATTTTCCGAATGGTTTTCGTGCTTCAGCAACGGGGCTACTTGGTGCGGGAAGCCGGTACGGACAGGTTGGCGCTTTCACGACGCCTGTTCGATCTTGGCATCAGGACCCCAGGTGGGCGCCAGTTGACCTCTGTCGTCCTGCCTTTGATGGAGCGCTTCAGTGAAGAAACAGGCCAGGCAGCGCATCTGGTCGTTCTGAGCAGGGCGCAGACGGTGGTAATCGCCACGACGTCCGGTCATCTCGACGCAACCGTGACCGTCCGCCCCGGCTATGGCCGCCCGGCGCTGGAAGCCAATTCCGGCCTGCTCATCCTCGCCTTTCAGCCAAAACCGCGCCGACATGCTCTGATGCGCGACGCCAGTGCCACTGAGCGGGAACAACTCGGCTCACAAGAGCTTCTCAACACGTTCGATCAGATATTGGCGCAGGGCCACCGGGTCGCGCCAAGCCGCGATATTATGGCAGTGACCGACATCGCTTGCCCGATCATTGGGCCCGCAGGCTACGCCGAAGCGGCGATTTTGGTTCCGTCCTTGCGGCGGCACCGTTCAGTCTCAAACGAGAACGCCATCTTAGCTGCACTTAAGGCAACCTGTGTAGAAGCCGGGGCGCAGCTTTTACCTTGATCAGCCCGCTAAGATGGACGCCAGTGTGGTCGCAAAGGGTAAGCTTCAGCTGGTTAGGCGCGAACAGCGGCGCAAGTTGGGTGCGCCTTCTCGAGCCCGATAGCGGCACGGTCGCCGCCGTGCGCCCAACAAATGAGTGAGTGTCTGGCGAGATCGTGGTGGACGGCGCGCCGGTGACGCGCCCCAGCGGCGAGATGGGCATCGTGTTCCAGGCTCCCGTGCTGCTGGACTGGCGCAGCGTGCGCGAGAACCTGCTCTTCCAGATCGAGATGCGGGGCCTGCGCAAGGCCGACTACGCGGCGCGCGCCGACGAG
>NZ_JBTAMK010000041.1:0-2490 GCF_054796215.1 Alsobacter sp. SYSU BS001988
TCCCCCTGTAGGGGGCCGCGACAATCAAGCAGCAATTGCCGGGCCTGACACGGCCGGGCTGACGACGGCCGTAGAGGATCCCGTCAGCAGAGTAGTGAACCGTCTCGGGTGGGCGTGTTGGATCCCAGGTGCAGTGGATCCGGCCCGCAGGTTCGCCGGCACTGACCCGGGCCCCGTTCGCATGAAAGGGCTCGAAAATGCCATCAGTCGTCGCGTAGACATACGCTGAGGCGCCGGGCAACTCCAAAACCTGACCGTCGCCGCGCTTGGGTTCGGACCTGTCGCGGGCGACGATGCCAAGGTGATCGAGGACATTGGCGACGCCGCGCCGGCATACCTGCAGCGCCTGGAGGGATACGGTCCCTCCTCCGGCCATCTCGGTGCCCACGGTCACGAGCCCGGCTCGACATGCCGCAGCCGTTGCGGTCCGGGGCTCGCCAAGATTGCTGATCACCACGGTCATTGGCGCGTCAAAGGCCTGGACAGCCGCGATGTTGCGCTTGTGCAACTCAGGATCGTCGGTCGGTTCGACGATCGCGCTCGGAATGATGTCGAGCGACGAACCTCCTGAGTGAAGATCAAGGAAGGCGTCACCGAGCGGAAGGATGTGGTCCGACACATAGGCCGAGATTTGCTGGGTGATGGTGCCGCGTGGGTCGCCCGGGAACGTGCGGTTGAAGTTCAGCCCATCGACAGGCGACGTGCGTTTTCCGGCCATGACCGCGTGCACGTTGTTGGCGGGCATCAGGATTAGTCGGCCCTGGACGCGACCAGGATCGAGATCGCGGATCATGTCGCAGATCGTGATCGGCCCCTCATACTCGTCGCCGTGATTTCCGCCTTCCAGAATCGCGGTCGGCCCTGAGCCGTTCTTGATGATTGCAATGGGGACACGTGTCGCGCCCCATGCATCATCGTCCGGCGAGTGCGGGATCATCACGAAGCCCATTTGCTTGCCGTTGCGATCCGGATCGACCGTCAAAAAGGCGCTTGAGGGACGCGGTGCGGGGATGTGCGGTCTCGTCATGAGGAGCTCATCGGGTTCGATTTGGGGTTCAGGACATGCCTGTATCGACGCATGACGCGACGGAGGGCACGGCTCGCCCTTGTCGGGCAGCCGCGCCTCGCACTGCGCTCTTTGCCGCGGAAATCGGACCGGCTCACAGGGTGGGCAGCGGGTCCATCGGCATGTCGAGATACTTGCGATGCAGGCGGTCAAGCTCGCCATTCATCGTGTTGAAGAAGATGAAGCCGTCGAGCCAGCGCACGAGATTGTGCTGGTCCATCTGCACACCCATATGCGCCGGGCTACGGCGGATGGTGAACTTGCGATCGAATTCTTTGGTTGGGTTCTGCTTAGCAAGCGCCTGGGCGACGATACTGTTGGTAGCGAGCAGATCGGCTTGGCCAGTGATGTATGCGGCTGCGGCAGTCGCGTCATCCTCAGTGCGCAAAATACCAGCCTTGGGAGCCGAAGCGGTGATCGCGAGCTCTTGGGTCGAGCCTTTCGCGGCTGCTACTCGGGCAGAGCCGACCGACTCCGGGCTCGTCACCGGGGACGATTTCGGCCCGTAGACGGCGAGGAACGTGTTGGCATAGGGGGCAGTGAAGAGGATCTGTTTGGCGCGCTCCGGCGTGAGCCCCATCACTGAGATCACGATGTCGACCTTGTCGGTAAGCAGAAACGGAATGCGATTAGCGCCGGTGATCTGCTGCGTCTCGAGTTTCACGCCAAGGCCCTTGGCGACCATTTCGGCCATCTCGATATCAAAGCCGATCGCCTTGCGGTTCTCGTCCTGTGATCCGAAGGGTGGCGCGTCAAGCGGGACGCCGATCCGCACGACCCCTTTTTGTAGGATGTCTTGAAGCTTGTCCGCTCTGGCTTCCACTGAGCCAAAGGCAGCGATGGCCAGTGCCGCCACGGCTGTAAGAATCGCGCGCATGTTTCTCTCCCTGGTTGTGCTGCGACGAAGGGCTCCCTCAGTGCAGAACGGCGCTGAGGAAGGTCTGCAACTCCGGCGTTCTCGGCTCGGCGAGAACCGCCGCGGCCTGGCCTTCTTCGTGGATCCGGCCTTCGTGCATAAAGACCACGCGCGAGCCGAACCGACGCGCGAAGCCCATCTCGTGGGTGACGAGGATCATGGTCATGCCCTCGCGCGCCACGGACTCGAGGACCTTGAGGACCTCACCGGTCAGTTCTGGGTCCAGCGCCGAAGTCACCTCGTCGAAAAGCATGACCTTCGGGCTCATGGCCAGGGAGCGTGCAATGGCGACCCGCTGCTGCTGGCCGCCCGACAGTTGCGCCGGGAAGGCGTCGAGCTTGTCTTCCAAGCCCACCCGCCGGAGCACCTCGCGCGCGAGCTCTCGGGCGGCGTCCGGCGGCTGTTTTTTCACCACGCGCGGCGCCAGCGTGATGTTCTCACTAACCGAGAGATGCGGGAACAGATTGAAGCTCTGGAAGACGATGCCAACTTCTTGTCGGAGCTTGCG
>NZ_JBTAMK010000042.1:0-2015 GCF_054796215.1 Alsobacter sp. SYSU BS001988
GGGCGGCTTCTACCCCGGCCAACTTGTCATCTTGGCTGGTCGCCCCGGCATGGGCAAAACCACACTCGCGCTCGCCATTGCACTGAATGCGGCGCGCGAGAATGGAGTGTTCTGCTGCTCCCTCGAGATGTCAGCCGAGGAGTTGGCGGAGCGCGCTCTAGCCGCTCTGGCGTTCGATGGCCGCCGAACGGCGCTCACTTATCGCCGGATCGCCGAGGCGGCCAGCCTGTCCAATGATGAGGTCGAGCGGCTCCATCATGCCAAGGGCCGGATGGCGAACCTGCATCTCCAAATCGAGCAACAGCCGGGGATGACGCTGGGCCAGGTCTCGGCTCGAGCAAGGCAATGGAAGGCCCGCTGCGAAAGGGCGGGCGCACAGCTCCGGCTCATCGTGGTCGACCATATCGGCCTGGTCAGGCCTTCGACCCGCTATGCCGGCAACCGCGTGAACGAGGTGTCGGAAATTTCCGGCGGCCTAAAGGCTCTCGCCAAAGAGCTGGGCTGCACCGTCATGGCCCTGTCACAGCTAAGCCGAGAGGTTGAGCGGCGGGACGACAAGCGGCCTGTACTCTCAGATCTGCGCGACTCCGGCTCCATCGAGCAAGACGCCGATGTGGTGATCGCGGCTTATCGGGAGGGCTACTACCTCGAGCGGCTGCCGAACCTCACGCCCGAGCAGGAGCAGCGGCTGTTCGATGCTCAGGACCAAATCGAGATCGAGGTGCTGAAGCAGCGCCAGGGGCCAACGGGACGATTCCAGCTGTTCGCCTCGCTGCCCTGCAATGCCGTGGCGGAGCTTGGCGCATGAGCAACGCCGCGATCGCATGGGCCAAAGGCCAAAAAACGGGGAGCGGCTCGCGAAAGATCGTCCTTCTCGTGCTGGCCGATTACGCCGATCAGACCGGACAGGCGTTTCCCTCTGTCCGACAGCTCTGTGTCGACACGGACCTGAGTGAACGGGCCGTAAGGAAGGCGCTGAGCGAGTTGGCGGAACTCGGACTTCTCGGCCGTCAGCACAGGGTTCGGACCGATCAGTCGAACACGTCCAATTTGTTCGTCCTGAACATGCAGGGGGTGGGTGCACGACGTGCACCCCTGGGTGCGCCAGATGCACCACCCCCCCTGCACGACGTGCACCCCCTCCTGCACGAGGTGCAGGGGGATGGTGCACGAGGTGCACCCCTTGAACCCTTACTAGAACCATCACTCTCTTTTTCGGTCGCTCGAGCGACCAAACGAGCGGAAGCGCAACAGGCTCAAGCACCGAAACCTGACCTCGATGAGCCTTTTCATCGCTTCTGGGCCGCATACCCGAAGCGGGAGGGTCCGAATCCGAAAAAGCCGGCCAGGGCTGAGTTCGCGGCGGCCGTGCGTCGCGGATCGGATCCCGAAGCGATACTCGCTGGAGCGGTTCGTTTTGCCGCTCACTGGGCCAAGCGGTCGGGCTCGGAGCTCCGGTTCGTTCCTCATGCCCGCAAGTGGTTGAGGGACGAGGCCTGGCAGGACGACGATGACGCGGCCATGCCCGAACCGAAATTGGTCGCCAGCGACGAGACCTGGCGCCGTCGGCATGAACGCTGGCGGCGAACCGGAAGCTGGGCATCATCTTGGGGACCAGATCCCGATGACCCAATGACGAAGTTTCCGGCCCATTTGCGCAGGGCCAACGACCCAAGCCCACTGGAGGCAGTGTGATCGCCGGTGTTCTCTTTCAATGCATCCGCGACCAGCGTCCGCCAAGGGGGACTCGGGATTCGAGCAGCGCATAGACGCTCGCCAGGAATTCAGCCCCGAGCGGCAAGGTCTGGTCACGCGCGTTTCGGACGTCGCCCGCAGTCTGTCGCGTGAAAACCAAGTACAGTGTCGTTGTGAAAGGACATGTATGTAGGTACAATAGGGTCATAAAATATGAGGGACAATTCAATGACGATGCTTCCCGTATGCCCCATGCTTCACGGAGAAGTCGCAACGCAGATCTGCGAGGGGATTCTGCTTGAGTTCAGATCCGGCAAATC
>NZ_JBTAMK010000043.1:0-1658 GCF_054796215.1 Alsobacter sp. SYSU BS001988
GTTGCGCCGGGTCTTCGCCACCAGCCCCTTGTCGGCCAGGTCGCGCACGCCCACGAGCTCGTCATTGATGAAGAAGAGCTGCTGCTCGGCCGCCGCGCCCTCCCGCTTCAGGCCCTCGATCTCAGTCTCAAGCTGGTGCACCCGGCTCTGCAGCACGTCGATCTGGCTGCGCAGCGAGTTGCGACGCTCACGGAACTGGGCGTTCTGGTCGTCGATGATCTTGCGGACGCTGGGCGACGATGCCCGGCTGTTCAGTTCCTCCGGATAGGTCACCTCCGCCGCGACGTCGCGCTCGGCGATGAGGCGGGCCTCCTGGGCGATGACCGCGTCCAGCTGGTTGCGCACCAGGTCGAGGCTGGCGCGGGCCTGGGTGTCGTCGAGGCGGATCAGCACTTCGCCTTCCTGGACGAGCTGGCCTTCCTTGACGTTGATCTGCTTGATCATGCCGCCTTCCAGGTGCTGCATGACCTTGCGGCGCGAATCCAGGGAGACCGACGCGTTCGCCACGACGGCGCTGTCGAGCTTGGTCAGCCCGGCCCAGAGGAACAGTCCCCCGATGCAGGTCGCGATCACCACATAACCGGCGATCGCGATGGTCCGATAGTCGCTGGACGCCGGAGGGGCCTCGATGACGCTCATGTCGCTCTCCTGCTGCAAGTTGCCTCTGGGCGTCTGTTCAGGCCGCCGTGGCTGCGGCCGCGGGGTGGTGCAGCGCGGACGCCCGCCGGTCCTCTGTGACCGTCTCTCGTTCGGGCGGAGCCACCACGACGCGCGGCCCCATGATGTTGGCGAGCACCTCGTCGCGCGGACCGGCGAGCTGGAAGGCGCCCTCGTTCATGACGAGCACATAATCCACCATCCCCAGGATGTTGGTCTTATGGGTGACGATCACCACCGTGCGGCGGGCCTGCCTCATGGCGGCCACGGCCTGCACCAGCGCCTGCTCGCCGACGGCGTCGAGATTGGCGTTGGGCTCGTCCAGCACGATCACCGCCGGCATGCCGTAGATGGCGCGGGCCAGCCCGATGCGCTGGCGCTGGCCGCCCGAGAGGGCCTGCCCGCCGTCGCCGATATGGGTGTTGTAGCCGTCCGGCAGCTTCTGGACGAGGTCGTGCACCCCGGCCAGCGTGGAGGCCCGGATGATGTCGTCCTGCGTCGCCGCCTCGTCGAAGCGGCTGATGTTCTCGGCGATGGTGCCGGAGAACAGCTCGACGTCCTGCGGCAGGTAGCCGATATGGCGGCCGAGGTCGTTCGGATCCCAGTGGTTGAGGTCCGCGCCGTCGAGGCGGACCGTGCCGCCCGCGACCGGCCACACGCCGACCATCACCCGCGCCAGGCTCGACTTGCCGGCAGCCGACGCGCCGACCACGCCCAGCACCGCGCCGGCGGGAAGCGTGAGGGAGACGTTGCGCAGCACCAGGGTCTCGCGTCCCGGCGCGCGCGCATGGACGTTCTCCAGCGTGACGGTGCCGGCGGGGGTGGGCAGGCGCAGGCGCTTGGACGGCTCCGGCACCTTCTCCAGCAGGCCGTTGACGCGCCGGTAGGCCTCGCGCATCGAGACGAAGCCCTTCCAGTTGCCGATCGCGATCTCCACCGGGGCCAGCGCCTTGCCGATGATGATCGAGGCCGCGATCATCATGCCGGGCGACACCTCGCGC
>NZ_JBTAMK010000044.1:0-1364 GCF_054796215.1 Alsobacter sp. SYSU BS001988
GGTCGTGTCCCCAGCGGTGGTGTAGCTGATCGGTGGTCACCGGCGATCTCCGGGTAGGGTCGGGTTGCGACACACGCACCTGACCAGAGGATCACCGATGACCGATGAGATGATGAGCCTTCGCACGCTGGTCGAGAAGACCCCCGACGCGGATATCCTGCGGGAGATGATCGGCTTTGCGGCCGAGCGGCTGATGGAGATGGAGGTCGGCGGCCTGACCGGCGCCGGCTACGGGGAAAAGAACCCCGACCGGCTGGCGCAGCGCAATGGCTACCGTGACCGGGCCTGGGAGACACGCGCCGGGACAGTCGAGCTGCGCATCCCCAAGCTTCGCCAGGGCAGCTACTTCCCGGGCTTCCTGGAGCCGCGGCGGCTGGCCGAGAAGGCCCTGACCGCCGTGATCCAGGAAGCCTACGTCCAGGGCATCTCGACGCGCTCGGTCGACGATCTCGTCAAGGCGCTCGGCATGAGCGGCATCTCGAAGAGCCAGGTGTCGCGGCTGTGCGAAGAGATCGACGGCAAGGTGAAGGCCTTCCTCGAACGGCCGATCGAGGGCGACTGGCCGTACCTGTGGGTCGACGCGACCTACGTGAAGGTGCGTCAGGCCGGCCGCATCGTCTCGGTGGCCGTCATCGTCGCCGTGGGGGTGAACGCCGACGGCCGACGCGAGGTGCTGGGCTTGGATATCGGCCCCTCCGAAGCCGAGACCTTCTGGACGGGCTTTCTGCGCAAGCTGGCCCGGCGCGGCCTGCGGGGCGTGAAACTCGTCGTCTCGGATGCCCATGAGGGCCTGAAGGCGGCCGTGGCCAAGGTGCTGACCGCCACCTGGCAGCGTTGCCGGGTGCACTTCATGCGCAACGCCCTGGCCCATGCGGGGCGCAGCGGACGGCGCGTCGTCTCCGCCTTCATCGCCACGGCCTTCGCCCAGGACGACGCCGAGGCCGCGAGCGCCCAGTGGCGCCGCGTCGCCGACCAGATCCGCCCCAAGGTACCCAAGCTCGCCGCCTTGATGGACGAGGCGGAGCCCGACGTGCTGGCCTATATGAGCTTCCCGCCGCAGCACCGCACCAAGCTGCACTCGACCAACCCGCTGGAGCGGCTCAACGGCGAGATCAAGCGGCGGACCGAGGTGGTCGGGATCTTCCCCAACGAGGCCTCTATCGTCCGCCTCGTCGGTGCGATCCTGCTCGAACAGAACGATGAGTGGGCCGTGCAACGGGCCCGCTACATGACGCTGGCAACCATCGCTCCTCTCGGCGATGATCCCACCGTCATCCTGCCCGTGGCGGCAGCCTGACAGACTCGGCTCTGCCCGAGGACGCTGTGCCAGCCAGGCCAGCTACACCACTCCGTGGGACACGACC
>NZ_JBTAMK010000045.1:0-1069 GCF_054796215.1 Alsobacter sp. SYSU BS001988
TTGTCAGAGATCCAGCGCTTCTCATCGACCAGGATGCGATGCATGACGGCGATCTGACCGGCCGGACCGCCAAACGAGAGCGCTGCGATACGGGCCCAGACCGGGACGGCCTCCCGGAAAGGTGGGTGGGACGGCGCCGTGGCGGCGGCGCTGGGCGATTCAAGCACAATCGCCATGTCAGGCGCCAACCTTGCTGGAGGGCCAGTTGTGCGTCTCCTCCGTCGCGTCCCGGCACCAGCGATAGAACGCGTCATAGAGCGTCATGCCGGCGTCGAGCTGCGCCAGGTCGTCGGAGTAGATCCGTGACAGCCCGAGGGAAGCCGCAAGCAGGCCGGGCGCTTCCGGCGCCAGTTCCGGCCGCGCCGTATCGGCTGCCCGAACGATCAGGGCGAGGTGACGCAGCGCCGGCGTCCCCAAGCCGAACTCCTCGACCATGACGTCGAAGCTGCACAGTTCGCCACGGTGGCTCCAGAAGACGTCGTCAATATCGAAAGGCGCAGCGTCGAAGCGGCTGGCGACCCCCATGACTTCTGACGCTTTGACGTAAAGGAACACGGCGTTCGGATCGACGAAGCGGCGGATCAGCCACGGGCAGGCGATGCGATCGATCTTGGGCCGTTCGCGGGTCACCCAGACCGTGCGGCCTAGGGGGTCGCAGAGCGGCATCTTTGCCACGTTGACATAGGGCTGGCCGGAGCGGGCCCATTCGTCCGTTCCGCCCTCGAGGCTCTCGGCGGGGATGCCGGCATGCCGAAGCCAGGCCGCCACCCCGTGGCTGAGTTTGAGGCCCTTCTGGCAGATCACCACCACAGGCCGGCCCGCATAGGCGCCGGCCCACGAGCCCACATCCTTGTGGGAGCGGCGCGCCGAGCCTGGCACGAGGAAGGGATCGGCGTCGAAGTCTTCGTCCGTGCGCACGTCGACGAGCGCCGGGCAGCCGGTCGTGCCGATGAGACGGGAAAGCTTGTCGATCGAGATAGAGCTGATGGAAGGCATGGCGCGTCCTTGGTTGGATTGACCTGGACGCGATGCTTCGGCCGAAGCCTCGTGGGGAGATCGCAGTCCCCAG
>NZ_JBTAMK010000046.1:0-936 GCF_054796215.1 Alsobacter sp. SYSU BS001988
ACAGAGCTGTCGGACAGAGGGAAACGCCTGTCCGGTCTGATCGGCGTAATCGGCCAGCACGAGAAGGACGATCTTTCGCGAGCCGCTCCCCGTTTTTTGACCTTTGGCCCATGCGATCGCGGCGTTGCTCATGCGCCGAGCTCCGCCACGGCATTGCAGGGCAGCGAGGCGAACAGCTGGAAACGTCCCGTTGGCCCCTGACGCTGCTTCAGCACCTCGATCTCAATTTGGTCCTGAGCATCGAACAGCCGCTGTTCCTGCTCGGGCGTGAGGTTCGGCAGCCGCTCCAGGTAGTAGCCCTCCCGGTAAGCCGCGATCACCACATCGGCGTCTTGCTCAATGGAGCCGGAGTCGCGCAGATCCGAGAGCACGGGCCGCTTGTCGTCCCGCCGCTCAACCTCTCGGCTTAGCTGGGACAGGGCCATGACGGTGCAGCCCAGCTCTTTGGCGAGAGCCTTTAGGCCGCCGGAAATTTCCGAAACCTCGTTCACGCGGTTGCCGGCATAGCGGGTAGAAGGCCTGACAAGACCGATATGGTCGACCACGATCAGCCGGAGCTGTGCGCCCGCCCTTTCGCAGCGGGCCCTCCATTGCCTTGCCCGGGCCGAGACCTGGCCCAGCGTCATCCCCGGCTGTTGCTCGATTTGGAGATGCAGGTTCGCCATGCGGCCCTTGGCATGATGGAGCCGCTCGACCTCATCATTGGACAGGCTGGCCGCCTCTGCGATCCGTCGATAGGTGAGCGCCGTCCGGCGGCCGTCGAACGCCAGAGCGGCTAGAGCGCGCTCCGCCAACTCCTCGGCTGACATCTCGAGGGAGCAGCAGAAGACCCCGTTTTCGCGCGCCGCATTCAGTGCAATGGCGAGCGCGAGTGTGGTTTTGCCCATGCCGGGGCGACCAGCCAAGATGACAAGTTGGCCGGGGTAGAAGCCGCCC
>NZ_JBTAMK010000047.1:0-916 GCF_054796215.1 Alsobacter sp. SYSU BS001988
TGGGTCGCGGAACGCCGCCATGAACCCCACGAACTGCAACACCATGATCAGCGGGCCTGGCGTGGTTTCGGCCATGCCGAGGCCGTCCAGCATCTCGCCGGGCTTGAGCCAACCGAAGCTCTCCACGGCCTGCTGCGCCACATAGGCCAGCACGGCGTAAGCGCCGCCAAAGGTGACCATCGCCATCTTGGAGAAGAACAAGGCGATCTGGCTGAAGGTGTCGGATGGACCCAGCGCCAGCAGCAGGGCGAGGACCGGCGCCAGCCAGAGCAGCGCTGAGACGCCGGCCGCCCGCATGGAGCTAACTCGGCTTGGCGTTGGCGGACCGGACCCGTCGTCGCCGAGCAGGTAGGCGATGTGCGAGCCATCGGCGGCCTTCTTGGGACCATGACCGCCGCCAACCGCGAACTGCTTCAGGCCGGCGCGGCCGCCGAAATAGCCGATGAGCCCGGCCCCCAGTACGATCGCTGGGAACGGCGCGCCGAAAAAGAAGATCGCGACGAAGGCGACCGCCGCGAGCGCGACCATCAGGCGGTTCTTCAGCGCTTTCGAGCCGACCCGCAGCACGGCTTGCAGAACCACGGCGAGCACCGCCGCCTTCAGGCCGAAGAACAGCGCCGAAACGAAGCCGACTGCGCCGAAAGCCGCATAGATCCAGCTCAGCGCCATGATGGCGAGGATGCCGGGCACGATGAACAGGCCACCGGCGACCACGCCGCCCCGGGTCCCGTGCATCAGCCAGCCCACATAGGTCGCCAATTGTTGCGCCTCGGGGCCCGGCAGGAGCATGCAGTAGTTCAAGGCATGCAGGAACCGATTGTCAGAGATCCAGCGCTTCTCATCGACCAGGATGCGATGCATGACGGCGATCTGACCGGCCGGACCGCCAAACGAGAGCGCTGCGATACGGGCCCAG
>NZ_JBTAMK010000048.1:0-916 GCF_054796215.1 Alsobacter sp. SYSU BS001988
CTGGGCCCGTATCGCAGCGCTCTCGTTTGGCGGTCCGGCCGGTCAGATCGCCGTCATGCATCGCATCCTGGTCGATGAGAAGCGCTGGATCTCTGACAACCGGTTCCTGCATGCCTTGAACTACTGCATGCTCTTGCCGGGCCCCGAGGCCCAGCAATTGGCGACCTATGTGGGCTGGCTGATGCACGGGACCCGGGGCGGCGTGGTCGCCGGCGGGCTGTTCATTGTGCCCGGCATCCTCGCCATCATGGGCCTGAGCTGGATCTATGCGGCCTTCGGCGCGGTCGGCTTCGTTTCGGCGCTGTTCTTCGGCCTGAAGGCGGCGGTGCTCGCCGTGGTTCTGCAAGCCGTATTGCGGGTGGGGTCGAAGGCGTTGAAGAACCCCCTGATGGTCGCTCTCGCGGCGGCCGCCTTCATCGCGATCTTCTTCTTCGGGGCGCCGTTCCCGGCCATCGTGCTGGCGGCCGGGCTCATCGGCTATTTCGGCGGCCGCGCCGGACTGAAGCAATTCGCGGTCGGCGGCGGACATGGTCCCAAGAAGGCCGCTGATGGCTCGCACGTCGCTTACCTGCTCGGCGACGACGGCTCTGGTCCGCCAACGCCAAGCCGATCCAGTTCGAGGCGGGCGGCCGGCGTCTCAGCGCTCCTCTGGCTGGCCCCCGTTCTCACCCTCCTGCTGGCGCTGGGCCCATCCGACATCTTCAGCCAGATCGCCTTGTTCTTCTCCAAGATGGCGGTCGTCACGTTCGGCGGCGCCTACGCCGTGCTGGCCTATGTCGCCCAGCAGGCGGTCGACGCTTACGGGTGGCTCAAGCCTGGCGAGATGCTGGACGGCCTCGGCATGGCCGAAACCACGCCAGGCCCGCTGATCATGGTGTTGCAGTTCGTGGGGTTCATGGCGGCGTTCCGCGACCCA
>NZ_JBTAMK010000049.1:0-781 GCF_054796215.1 Alsobacter sp. SYSU BS001988
GCTGGTGCAGGCCGTGGCCGCCATGAGGCAGGCCCGCCGCACGGTGGTGATCGTCACCCATAAGACCAACATCCTGGGGATGGTGGATTATGTGCTCGTGATGAACGAGGGCGCCGTCCAGCTCGCCGGTCCGCGCGACGAGGTGCTCGCCAACATCATGGGTCCGCGCGTCGTGGCGTCCCCGCCCGACAAGGTGGCGGCGCCGGCCGAGAAGCTGGCCGCCCAGCCCGAGATGCGCACGGCTTCGGCTCCGGCCGCCTAAGAACGACAGCGAAAGAAGACCATGAGCGTCATCGAGGCCCCTCCGGCGTCCAGCGACTATCGGGCCATCGCGATCGCCGGCTATGTGGTGATCGCGACCTGCATCGGCGGCCTGTTCCTCTGGGCCGGGCTCACCAAGCTCGACAGCGCCGTCGTGGCGAACGCGTCGGTGTCCCTGGATTCGCGCCGCAAGGTCATGCAGCACCTGGAAGGCGGCATGATCAAGCAGATCAACGTCAAGGAAGGCCAGCTCGTCCAGGAGGGCGAGGTGCTGGTCCGCCTCGACGACACGCAGGCCCGCGCCAGCCTCGACCTGGTGCGCAACCAGCTGGACGCGGTCATCGCCCAGGAGGCCCGCCTCATCGCCGAGCGCGACATCGCGGCGGAGGTGACCTATCCGGAGGAACTGAACAGCCGGGCCTCGTCGCCCAGCGTCCGCAAGATCATCGACGACCAGAACGCCCAGTTCCGTGAGCGTCGCAACTCGCTGCGCAGCCAGATCGACGTGCTGCAGAGCCGG
>NZ_JBTAMK010000004.1:0-414021 GCF_054796215.1 Alsobacter sp. SYSU BS001988
ATCGAGATAGAGCTGATGGAAGGCATGGCGCGTCCTTGGTTGGATTGACCTGGACGCGATGCTTCGGCCGAAGCCTCGTGGGGAGATCGCAGTCCCCAGAAGGCGAATTTCATCTGCTAGGGTCGGCGTGTCAAGGAGGCCGCCGGCCCCCTAATCGCCTCTGTTCTGGGGCGGAATGAGTGACTACAACATCGCACGTTTGTGATTTCTAGGTCCGCGCCGACTTCTTACAATCGGCACCCCCGCCCCAGCTCCGGCAGGGCCTCTCGCCCCGCTCCCGTCAATTCAACGAAACGGAGAACCGTGTCGTCGGGTGACGTCACACGTCCCAGTAGCCCGGCGCAACCTGGTGCAGCGAAAACACGTAAGGCGACTGCGCAACGTTCTCCTGACTCTGCGAAAAGGAAATGAGCACGTCCTCGCGCGAGGCTTGGCCGCTCTCCAGGACAGAGATCCAGTAGTTGAATCCGCTTGCCTCCGGAGGCCGGCCAAGCACGTTCGAATACAGATCGCCAACAAAGGCATCTGTGCTGATCTGGTAAGCGGGTCCGAACTTCGCGGTGAATTCGTTGCTGACGAGGAGGGAGTAGGAAATCTCGGGTAGTGGGACAAAGTCGGCCTCATGGATCCAATAATTTAGGCCAGGAGTATCGTAGGGCCGGCCGAGGCCGGCTTCGTAGAGAAGGGCGACGTCGATGGCCTGATTTTGGTCGTGTGACATTGAGCTTCCCCAGGAGGCTTTGATTCCAACCGCTTTGCGTGCGCATCACCGGTCAATCATCGTTGTCATCCTCGTAGTGGTGGCGCCGCCACTCCCACCGTCTCCTGGCCTCTTCACGTCTCAGTTGCTCTTCGCGCCAATGGTGGCGCCGCCATTCTTCGCGTCGGCGGTCTTCGTCCCAGCGCGGGCGGCCCCATTCCGGCTCTCCGTACCACTGAACCGCGACAGTGGGTGGTGCGGTTCGGTCTGAATTTGCGGCTCTCGCGCCCGCGGACGAGATGGCGCAACCGACGGCCAACGCCGCCCAAAATGCATTCCTCATCATTTCGACCTTTCGAGCTTAGGACCCCGTACCCCTGCACGCGGCAGGAGCGGTTGGGTCCTCAACGGACTAGGGCTCGCCGGGATCCCGCCAATGTGAGCACCCGTGCGGTCGCGTTGGCGAGGAGGGCCGGCCGGTGGCGCTCGCCAAACAGCAAGTCCGGAGAGCTTCAGCCCGCCACCTTGGGGCCAAAGGACCTACAGCGACCGGCGTCCTAGGCCATTCAGGCCATCGTACGAGCGACAGAAAGGTTGTAAAAAGGCCAGGTTATTCGCTGCGCCACCCGCCCGTTCACCTGGAGGGCCACTTGAGCAGCATCGATTTCAGACCCACACCCGTTCGTTTCGGGCCGAGGCTGATGGCCGCCTTGGGATTGGCTGCTCTAGGCGGTATTGTTGGCGTGTGTCTCATCGAAGGAGCGCGCCTCCACCACGCCTCGTTAACCAACTACGCACAATTTGTTCAGGACAACGTGAGCCAAGCGTGTGGCAGCCTTGCTGTCCAAGATGAGCATTGTGGCGCCGTGCTGAGGCAGCTTCTGTCACGGCATGAACAGGCGCTATCCCGGCGGGATGAGAGCCCTTTGCCGTGACCCGCCGGGCAGTGCTGGCAGCCATGTTCGGGAGCATAATTTTAGGCGCAGCGCTCGCCTGCGACTTGCCCCAGGTGGACCGTCGCCTAGAGGCCGCCAACGAACATGCGTTTTGGGCTGACTTTTGGGACGAGTTCGATCCCCGCGAGGCCGCCGCCGAGCGAGGCTACTGTCTTTTTGAGCTCAAGGCGGCGATTGCGCTGATCCACAACGCCGACTGCGATACGCACCGGCGCGCGCAGATTTTGGGGCGATACGCCAGAGAGCACGCCCGCTCCCAGAGCGGATTCGGATGTGCCCTAATCAGTCCTCAACCGCCCAGCCATGAATCGCGAATTGTTGGCCTGAGGTGAACTCAAGCCCGTCGGATCACCCAAAGGCAAATGCAATCTGAGCCAGGAACGCGTTCGCAGTGCTCGAGCTCAGAGCGGTCTGAGACTTAAGCGGCCAACGGATCGATGGCCGCGAAGTCCTTCTGTCGGGCGTTGTTCATGGCCCGGTTCATCGTCTGCCGAGCGCGCTCGCGTGGCCAGCGACTCCGGTCGCCGAGCCCAACAGCGCGAGAAGCCCTGCCTGGATCAGGCATGGCAGGCCGATGTTACAGGGGGCGGTCGCCCAGAGCCATGCGCGGGCCAATTTCCTAACGCGGCTCCCTGACCAGCAACGCTGCCGCCCCGGCGAACATGACGGTCAGCATGCACTGCGTGCGACGGGGTGCGTGGCCGCCGCGAAGATTGCGAATAGTGAAGTCTTGGACGCCTGGACCGCCAGGCGGTGGCCTTCGTGCAGGAGGTCGCGCACGGCCGCGCCAGCCTCGCTTACGGCCACATCCTGTCCAAGCGGGCAGAGCCGGACTTCATGGCGGGCGATATGACGAGACATGGCTTGATCCCCAGTCCCGACAGTTAGCTCCGCTCCCACCCCCTACATCTACGCGAGCAGCGGATCGGTGGCCGTGAGATCCTTTCGCCGGGCCTTATTCCTGGACCGGTCCATCGGCCGCACCACCAACGGTCTGGAGCGGCAGGAGCAGCTTGTTCATCCGGCTCTAGATTCGGGCCTGACCGTCCCGGCGCCCGCACTGCGTTCGCATTCTCCAATCAGGGCAAGAATTACGTAATCCCAATCTGCGTACTTTATTTGATTCAATGATTCTTCATTTCTGGCGCAAATAACTTAAGTCATGAGATTGGGATCGTTCATGAAGGTCTTCCCCCGTTTCACTGAGGATAGCTCCGGCGCAGCCGCCATCCTGTTCAGCGTTCTGGTGATCCCGTTGCTGGCGGCCGCCGGCATGGCCGTCGACTACACACGGGCGTCGACCTCCCAGACGGCCCTGCAGGGCATCACCGATTCCACGGCCCTGACGGTCGCCGCCTCTTCGGCCACGGCTGATCAGGTCCAGTCCGCCGCCGAGACGAACGCCAATGCACGGGTGAAACCGAGCTATGCGTTTGCGGGCGGTCTCACCGTCACGGCGACATTGTCGCCCGACGGCAAATCCGTGACGGTGCAGACCAGCACGAGCGTCCGCAACTCGATCTTCAGGATGTTCGGCCAGCCGACCACCGAGATCCGGGCGTTGGCGCAAGCGTTTCGGGCGGTGACCGGTAGCATCGAGCTCGCCATGGTGCTCGACAATACGGGATCCATGGCGCAATCGGGCAAACTGACCACCCTGAAATCCGCCGCCACCACGCTGGTCGATACGCTCACCAGCGATCCGAAGGCCGACGTCAGCATCGGACTGGTGCCCTTCAGCGTCTACGTCAATGTGGGACTGGGGAACCGCAACCAGTCTTGGATTTCCGGCGCGACCGACTCCAGCAACACCTACCAGGTCTGCACGGCAGCGGGCTGCAACACCTCCTCGCCGGTCACGCGCGTCTACAATTGCCAGACAATGACGGGCACCGGCTCCAATGACGGCGTCCCCTACACCTACACCTATCAGCAGTGCCAGTATGAATATGGAAGCCCGGTGACGACCTGCTATCCGGCGTCCTGCTCGAACCGCACCGACACTTACAAGTGGTATGGGTGCGTGGGCTCGCGCAACTACCCGCTTAACCTGACGGACGCCAGCCCGAGCGTCCCCTATCCGGCGCTGATGAACATCACCTGCGGGGCGCCATTGGTTCCGCTGACGAAAAGCTACTCCAGCGTGAAATCGGCGATCAACGCCATGACGGCGAGCGGCGAAACCTACGCGCCAGCCGGACTGGTGTGGGGACTGAACATGCTGTCGTCCGACCAGCCCCTGGGCGAAGCGCTGCCCTATGACGCGTCGGGCGCGAATAAAAAGCCGCGCAAGGTCCTGGTCTTCATGACGGATGGGGTCAACACCCGCTCACCGACCTATCCCACCCATAACGGCGGCAGCCGCGCCTTGGCGGACCAATATAGCGGGACGCTGTGCCAGACCATCAAGAGCCAGCACATCGAGATCTTCAGCATCGCCCTGATGGTCGACGATGCGCAAGCCAAGGACATGCTGCAGCAATGCGCATCCGGGGCGGACCACTATTTCGACGCCAGCGACTCCGCCGCGCTCAAGAGCGCCTTCTCGCAGATCGCAAGCTCCCTTCAGCAGACCTATCTCGGCCGCTGACGGGGTCAGCCCTGCGTCCTCCCTAGTCCAATGAACCAGACAGAGAACGCCAGCATCAAGGCGGCGAAGATGATGACGCCCAAAACATCCTGCGTCACCGCGCCGGCGCAGCCCGAGGCCGCTTTCCTGGCCAAGTCGCAGGCGACATGGCCGAGGGGGCGCGTGAGCGCATCGCTCAGTCCTGACATCGGATCGTCCTTGAAGATGAGGGAGAGAGGAGGGGCGGGCCGGAGACTGGCGTTTCACCGGGTGAGTAGCGCGCCATTCTGGCTGTGGGCGAGGGGCAGCGACGTCTGCATCTTCTGCAGGTCGGCCCGGGCGGTCGTGCTTCCTGCAAACTTCACCTGGTCGGCGATGATCGGCATGAAGGACGAGGACTGGCCAAAGCCGCTTCCGCCATTGATGGTCAGCGTTTGGGTGGGCAGGTAGACCGAGCCGGTCAGGGTCATGTTCGCGCCGCCGTTGAGCGTAGCGCCTGCGCCGGCGTTCGAGGCCTTGTCCTGCATGATCAGCATTCCGGAATAGAGGCCGCTGCTGGGCGCCGTGAGCGAAATCGAACCGCCGGCGCTGATCGAGAAGCCGGCCCCCGATCCGGTGAGGTAGAAGGCGACGCCTGCGCCGGTCACATTCGCCTGGCTGGCGATGGACAGCGGCCCATCCTTGATGATGTAGACGCCGGGATCCAAGGTCGCCGTGCCCTTGATGGTGAGCCCGCCGCAGAAGGTACCGGGCGTGAGGCTCTTGGTTTGGCTCGGTTGCACCTGCAGGTTGTTGTAGCTGCACCCGCTGCTGGACGGCCTCGCGAGATTGGCGAAGGGGTCGGCCACCGGCGAGCAGCCGGTGAGCGGCGTCGGCGTCAAAGAAGACGGACCGGTAAAGCCCCCCACGCTGCAAAAGCCGGCGGCCTGAACCGGGGATGATCCCTGCACCGAGATGGCGCTGGGACTGATGGAGTTGGCGTACAGCGCGCAGCCATCGGCGTTGAGGCTCGACGACCCGGAAATCAGGATGGAGTCGTTGGCGCTGGGGTTCAACGCCAACACGCAGGCGATCGGGCCGGACCGCGTCGTTTGCGCGGTCGCGCGGGCGCTGGTCGCGATGGTCTTCATGCCGATGACGTTCAGGAGCGACGTGGGCACATCCCGGGTCGCCGTCACACTGGTGTTCAGCCCGTCCCAGGTGACCGCGACGGAAGCGCCGCTGATCCTGGCGTCCGTGAACAGGGCCTGGGCCGCCGTCCTGCGCTGGTCCGAAGTGGCCAGCGGCCCCATCAGCGCCACCTTCAGCGCGGCGGCGTCGGTCTGCGCCTGCAGGATGGCTTGATTGGTGTAAACGCGGGTGAAGTCGACCGCCCCGCCGGCGGCGACGGCGACGGGCAGGAGCGTCAGCGAGAACACGACCGCGGCGGCGGCGGAGGTGTCGCGACCAAAGTAAAGCAGTCGGCGCATGGCGTTTCCCTCGGTTGGTCCGGGGAGAATGCGTCAATCGAAACGAAGCCCAAAGGTGAAAGGATTCTGAATGTAAACACGCATTCATTAGCATCAAGCGTTTTTGGCGAGAACTAATTTTTCAATTTCTTAAAACATTTACGGCGTCTTGGACGTCACCTGGTCCACTCTGACTTTCTGAAAACTACGACTTACCATTAGAGAGCGGATCGGGCGTGGCTGTCCGGCGTGCGCGCCTTTGCGGTACAAAGGAATTCAGCTCTGAGTGAGGCAGGTCTCGGGAAGACTGCATTTTTCTGGTTCTACGTGAGCCTTGGGAAAGGTTTGCCGGACAGCATGCCTCTCCTGTGTCCCCCTCAAGCCGATACATCCCCGAGTAGGCATACATGGCGTCGAAAGCGGCGACCTTCTCCTCAATCGTAACGGGTATCGGGCGTCCCGATGGGGTCAGAACCCCGATCATCCGACCACATGGATGGAGCACGAGGCACCCCTGAGGATGGGCTCCGAACGGTTGTCGCTTCTCGCCTGTCACCGTGTCGGCGAGATCAAAGGAGCGCAAACGCCAGACACCAACAGGAGACGACGACATCGTTTTCTCCTCTTCTGTTGTCGAGAGTATACGCCCTCCGCCGTCATGGCGCTCACCGTCATGGCCGTCCGTCTACACGAGCTTTGAACGTCGCGGATCCGTCTGGAACAAAGGCGCCGATCTGGAGCGACCGAAACGCGGCAGCCGTGGACCGCCAAAGTTTACGGCTCGAATTCGGGGAATGTTCCAGCCCGCCGTGCCGACCACGGAGGGACGCCCGGTCGGCCCCAAGCCCCCACTAGCGCACCTGCTCCACCTTGAGGCTGCCAGGGGGGAGCGGCTTGAGCAGTTCGGGCTCGGGCCGGGTGAGATCAAGCCACGCCATCCAGTCGTGCTTTGGCAGCACGACCATCTGGCGATCATGGATGGGCGCCACCTCGGGTCCCGGCGCCGTGGTGAGCAGGGTGAAAGCCTCGCCTCCCGTTCCGGACTGCCGCCAAATCCCCGCGAAGCAGAACCAATCCTCGCCCACCATCGTGAAGCGCCACTTGGATTTCGGCGCCTTCGTGCCCGTGAACTCGAAGAAGTGCGAGGCGGGAACAAGGCACCGGCCATGGGTGAAGCGCCGTCCCTCCGACCGGAAATTGATTACGGGCCGAGCTTTGGGCCGTCCTGGATGGAAACCCCACCTGAGCTGCGCCAGTTCCACCCCATCGTCCACGCGTCGAATCACCGGCGCAGTCTCCGTCGGCCAGATGTCGTCTCGCGGCTGCAGATTCGGCGCGCCGCTTGGCGTGAAGACCGGGATCTTTATCTCGCTAAAGGCCTCCAGATAGGCGCTGTAGGGGATGTGGTTGCCATAGTCGTTGCACATCCGCGCCGCCTCCAGCCTCCCTGGCGGAACACGATGCGGGTTGACTGGTTCCCGCAGGCATCGCCCCCCACCCTTCGGTCAAGTCGCCGGGGGTGTTAGATGTGTGACGTCGTCCCATGCGCGGTGAACGGTGATCGCAGGCTCGCCGGCCGCGCGGTCAGCCTGAAACCGGTTGCGGCGGCTTTAGCCCAAGCCGGCGCAAACTTGAAGCAGTCTCGCGCCAACGACCAAACTGCCCGCCGATCACAGCAGTCGACGTTCGCCACCTGAGTGGTCACCGCGGCCCGAAGCAGGGATGGTCACGGCTTGGAGTTGCGGCAGCGCCCTTGCAGGCGTCATTTTCGCGTCCCGCGCCTCTTTATTCATCGGCTAAGCGTCGCTGATTTTCGAGATGTAGCGGCTAACCGAAGCGGCGACGATCTCCTTGCCGCGGGTGTCGATCTGGCCTCGCCCAGAGAATGACCCATAGATGGCATCGTAAGAATAAGGGTCCAGCAGAGACGCCATTGTCTGGATCTTCGCGGCCGAGAGCGGGATCAGGTTTGGGTAGGACCACATGAAGCTCACATGCCCGCTCGGAACGACTTGCAGGATATCGCCCGACAGCAGCACCCCGCGGCCCCCGTCCCAGTCCGCCCAGTGAAGAACGGTGCCGCCCTCGAAATGTCCCCCCAGTCGGAGGAGTGTGAGCCCCGGGCCAATCGGGTTGGCGTCCCCTTCCCAGTGCCGGATGACGGGATCGGGCCTCATGACCCAATGCCGGTCGGCCGCGTGCAAGTAGATTGGGACATCGCCGAGGCCGCGGCTCCACTCCACCATGGTTGTGTAGTAGTGCGGGTGGGAGATCGCGATCGCGGTCACACCTCCAAGTCCCGCGATAAGGTCTATGGTTGCCTCGTCAATCAGGGAGATGCACTCCCACAGCACGTTGCCTGCCGAAGTTCGCAGCAGAAATGCGCGTTGCCCGATCCCGAAGCTCGGCGTGGTTTCGATGGTCATTATGCCCGGGGCGAGGCGCCGAAACTTGTTGCTGTGGGCCTTCTGCATGCCCTCAAGCGTCGTCCAGCACTGGCCCGAGGAGGGGACAAATTGGCGCTCGTCGGTGCACACGGCACAGGTGGGCGGCGGCGTGATGGACCGAGAGTACTGCATCCCGCAAGCAACGCAGATGCACTCCGACATGGTCGAACCCCCACTCTTGAATGAGAGGCGGAGGCAATCCCGCCCTGCCCCAATTGACATAGGCAAGGACGGTAAACCCGTTGCACCCGCCAAGAAATCCTTCTTCGGAGCCATTGGCTTGCTGATCGCTCCGACGTCGCGGTAGCCACGCCCCGGCGGCCCCGCCGTGCTACCAGGCGGATGGAGCCGCGCACCCTGCACTCGTCTTCCAGCGTCCACTCGCCGGCATCAAGGTAGCGCCACACGCTTCCGCGTTGCGCCTCAATCCCGAGGCCGCGTCGACCCTGCTCCTGCGTGGAGACGCGGTAGTAGGCGACATAGCGTCCAGTGGCCATCTTCCGCGTCCCCCCGGATCGGATCCCTAGGCAGCGTGGATTACACATGCCCAGGAGCACATGACAGGGGCGCTCGCCCGAGCCACGCCTGCATCGTCGTCGCGGCCGCCTGGCGCGAGCGTGGACGAGTTGGTCACCTCCGGATGTTCGGTCCTGGCCGGCTTGCAATGAAACCCCTCCGTTCCATATGCGTTCTGGGTCGGCGCGAGCTGCGCCTTGCTCCAAGGAGCCGTCGATGCTGGACGAACACCATGCTCGGGAGCGCGGCGACGCACGCGCGAAGCTCGATCTGCATGCGAGCCTGCTCGATTGGCGGCGCACGATCGGCGAGCTCTATGCCGACATCCGCAAGATGGAGCCCGAGCGAGGCTGGGCGTTGTGGCGCGAGACCCGCGACCGGCTGTTCCGCGGCCACGCCCAATCGCCGCTGTCGCAGACGCGGCGCGCCCAGTTCGAAGGCGTGAGCTACTTCCCGTATGATCCCACGATGCGCTTCACGGCGGGGCTGCAGCCTGCTCGTGAACGCGCGACGATCCGCGCCGAAGCCGGGAAGGACGGACTGATGACGCTCGTGCCCTTTGCGCTCACGCAGGGGCTGGAGCAGCCGCTCGGCCGGGAGCTGACGCTCTACTGGATCAGCGGCTACGCAGGCGGCGTGTTCCTGCCGTTCAACGACGCCACCAATGGCTGGACGACCTTCGCGGGCGGGCGATACCTGCTCGACACCATCAAGAGCGCGGATCTGGGCGCCGCCGAGGACGGGCGGCTCATCCTTGATTTCAACTTCAGCTACTACCCCTCCTGCGCCTATTCGGAAGCGTGGGTCTGCCCGCTGTCGCCGGTCGAGAACCGTCTCACGCAGGCCATCGCGGCCGGCGAGCGCGACGCCCCCGACGCGCGCCGCGAACCCGCGGGGCTGCGCCTGGTCTGACGGCGAGTTGATGAGCCTTCCGCGATTGAGTGCTTGCGCCGGGTTGTTCAACGGATAGCCTGCCCGGATGAACCTCCGGGGGGTTATCCACATGCGTATCGCGCGTTTTCTCGCCGTGGCGGCGACGTTCACCTTCGTATTCGTGTCGGCCGCCTCCGCCCAGACGATCAAGATCGGCTCCAAGAACTTCACCGAGCAATTCGTGGTCGCCGAGCTTTACGCTGCGGCGCTGGAGGGCGCGGGCTTCAAGGTCGAGCGCAAGATCAATCTCGGCGGCACGCTGGTCGCCCATGAGGCGCTGAAGAGCGGCGCGATCGACCTTTACCCCGAATACACCGGCACGGGGCTCAACGCCGTCATGAAGGCCCAGGGCGTCACCGAGACGGACCCCGAGAAGGTCCGCGGCATGGTCAAGGCCTTCTACGAAAAGGAGTTCAACCTGACCTGGCTGAAGCCGTCCAACATCAACAACGGCTACGCGATCGTGGTGCGGCCCGACACCGCCAAGGAATACGGGCTCAAGACCCTGAGCGACCTCGGCAAAGCGTCGTCCAAGCTGAAGCTCGGCGCCGGCGCGGAATTCGTGGATCGCCGCGACGGCATCAAGGGCCTAAAGGAGGTCTACGGGGCCGAGTTCCAGGAGTTCAGGCAGTTCGCCGCGCTCCGGCTGCGCTACGACGCGCTCGCCCAGAAGCAGGTCGACGTCGCCAACGGCTTCTCGACCGACTGGCAGATCGCGGCCGAAAAGTTCATCGCGCTGGAAGACGACAAGTCGCTGTTCCCGCCCTACTACCTCGCGCCGGTGGTGCGCCCCGACATCGCCGCCAACGAGAAGGTCGTGGCCGTGCTCGAAAAGGTCGGCGCGATCCTCGACAATCCCACCATGCAGGAGCTGAACCGGCAGGTGGAGGTGGATAAGAAGGAGCCCCGCACGGTGGCGGCCGCCTTCCTGAAGGCGAAAGGCCTGTGACCTGAGGGTCGGGCCAGGTCCGTGGGGGTGGAACCTGCAGATGGCGCGGTGGTGCTCGGCGGCGCCGCGGTCGGCGTGGCCGACATCGTCGCGGTCGCGCGCGGCGGCGCGGCAGTGCGGCTCGACGCTAGCGTCGGGCCGCGGCTGGAGACGGCCCGCGCCGTGGTCGAACGGGCGCTCGCCCGCAACGACGCTGTCTACGGGCTGACCACCGGGCTCGGCGCGGCGGTCGACACGCGCCTTGGCGCGGACGAGATCGCGGCTTTCCAGGCCCGCGCCATCCGGGCCCGCGCGGTCGGCGTTGGCGACCGCATGGCGCGCGACGAAGTTCGCGCCATGCTGGCGGCGCGCCTCGCCGGCCTGTGCCGGGGCGCCTCCGGCATCTCTCCCCCGCTCGTGAGCGCCGTGGCGGCGATGCTGAACGCGGGCGTGACGCCCTGCGTGCGCCGCATCGGCTCCCTTGGCGAGGCGGATCTGAGCCCGCTCGCGCAAGCTTTTTTGCCGCTGATCGGCGACGGCGAGGCCGAGCGCGACGGCGCCATCATGCTGGGCGCCGACGCCATGGCGGCGGCCGGGCTCGCGCCCGTGAGGCTGGCCGCCAAGGACGCGCTCGCGCTCATCAACAGCAACGCCCAGAGCATCGGTCACGCGGCGCTGGCCGTCGCGGACCTGCGCGCCGTCTTGCAGGCCGGCCTGCTCGCGGGCGCTCTGTCGCTGGAAGCCTACCGCGCCAACCTGTCGCCGCTCGATCCCGAACTGAGCCGCCTCCGCGGACTGGAGGGCCATGCGGCAGGCGTGAACGCGATGCGGGGCGCGCTGGAGGGTTCATCCCTGTTCGAGCCGGGCGCCGCGCCCCGGTTGCAGGACCCGATCTCGTTCAGGAGCCTCGCGCCCGTGCTCGGCTGCGCCCTTCAAGCCTGCGAGGCGGCGGCGGCCGTCGTCACCGCGGAGCTGAACGGCGTCGGCGACAGCCCCGTCGTGCTTCCCGAACGCGACGCTATGTTGTCGAGCGTCAACTTCGACACCACAGAGCTCGCCCTCTCGATGGAGGCCGCCGGGCTGGCGCTCTCGCATGTCGCCGCCCTTTCGGCCGCGCGCGTCACCAAGCTGATGTCGCCCGGCGCCAGCGGGCTCCCCCGTTTTCTCACCCGCCATGGCGGGTCGCATTCGGGTTTCGCCACCACGCAAAAAACCGCCTCGGCGCTGGAGGCCGAGATCCGCCACCTCGCCAATCCCATGGGTGCGCTGACCCTTCCGGTGGCGGACGGCGTCGAGGACTACGCCCCCATGACGCCGCGCATCGTGGAGAAGACCCACGCGGCCGTGCGCCGCTTCGCGCGGCTCGCCGCAATCGAGCTCGTGGTCGCCGCCCAGGCCGTGGACCTGCGCGAGCCGGCCGCGCTGGGCCGTGGCGCCGCCCTTGCGTACGGCTTCGTCCGCGCCGACGTGGCGCCGCTGGACGACGATCGGCCCATGGGACGCGAGTATGAAACGCTGGCGCTGCGCATCCTCGACGGCGGGCTGCCGTGGCGGCTCGACGCCGCGGAACCGGCCGCATGACCTGGCTGGTCGAGAACTACGACCGCCTGCTGGTCGCCCTGTGGGAGCATATCCAGCTCGTCGGCGTCGGCCTCGCGATCTCTCTCGCGCTCGGGTTGCCGCTCGGCGTCGTGGCGGCCCGGCGGCCCGGTTTCGCGGTGTTCATCCTTCTGGCTTCGGGCGCGCTCTACACGGTGCCGGCGCTGGCGATCTTCGCGCTGCTCATCCCCTATCTCGGCCTCGGCTTCTGGCCCGCCATCGTGGCGCTGGTGGCCTATGCGCTGCTGATCATCATCCGCAACGTGTCGACAGGGCTGCGGCAGGTCTCGCCCGACATTCTCGACGCCGCGCAGGGGATGGGCTACGGGCCGATGCGGCGGCTCTTCGCCATCGAGCTGCCGCTCGCCATGCCGGTGATCGTGGCAGGCGTGCGCATCACGGTGGTCACGCAGGTGTCGGTCGCCACCGTGGCGGCCTTCATCAACGCGGGCGGGCTGGGCGACATCATCTTCCAGGGCATCACGCAGGATTTCGGCGAGAAGGTCGTGATTGGCGCGATCGCGACCTCGGCGCTGGCCGTGGCCTGCGACGAGACCCTGCGCCGGGTCGAGATGCGGCTGCGCGCCGCGCAGGCGGACGCACTGTGATGGCCGGCACGCCCTGATGGCGCAGTGGATCGCCGACAATCCGCGCATCTTCATCGTGGCGCTGCAGAACCATCTCTGGCTCTCGGCGGTGGCGCTCGCCGCCGTGCTGCTGATCGCGCTGCCGCTCGGGCTGGCGCTGACCCGCCGCCGCTCGCTGGCGAGCGTCGCCATCGGGATCGTCAACATCCTGCGCACCGTGCCCTCGTTGGCGCTGCTCGTGATCATGCTGCCGGTGCTCGGAACGGGCTTCCTGCCTTCCGTCGTGGCGCTGACGCTCTACGGCCTGCCGGCGCTGCTGCTGAACACCTATACGGGCCTGACCGAGGTGGACCGGGACATCGTCGACGCCGCCCGCGGGCAGGGGTTTTCGGACCGGCAGGTGATGACCCGCATCGAGATCCCGCTGGCGCTGCCGGTGGTGTTCGCGGGCGTGCGGACCGCGGCCGTGCAGATCGTGTCGGCCGCCACGCTGGCGGCCTTCATCGGCGGCGGCGGGCTCGGCGAGCTCATCACCTCAGGTATGGCCAATTTCAACTTCCCGCAGCTGGTGGCGGGCGCGCTCGCCGTGGCGCTGCTGGCGCTCGCGGTGGAGCTCGTCTTCGCCGGGCTAGAACGGCTGATGACGCGCACGACGGGGCTTCGCGACTGATGAAAGGCGTTGGCGCGTGATCAGGCTTGAGGGTGTCACGAAGCAGTTCCCGGGCGCGGCGCGGCCCGCCGTGGACGCGCTGGACCTCGAGGTCCCGTCCGGCCGCACCTGCGTGCTGATCGGCCCCTCCGGATGCGGCAAGACCACCACGATGCGGATGGTGAACCGGCTGATTGAGCCCAGCGCCGGCCACATCATCGTGGAGGGCGAGGACGTGACGACGGTGGATCCGGTCGGCCTGCGCCGGCGGATCGGCTACGTGATCCAGCAGGTCGGCCTGTTTCCGCACATGACCATCGCCGACAATGTCGCGGCCGTGCCGCGCCTCCTGGGCTGGCCGGAGACGCGCATCCGCGAGCGCAGCGCCGAGATGCTGTCGCTGGTGGGTCTGGAGCCCGGGCAGTTCCTGTCGCGCCACCCCCGCCACCTGTCGGGCGGCCAGCGCCAGCGGGTCGGCGTCGCCCGGGCGCTTGCGGCCGATCCGCCCGTGATGTTGATGGACGAGCCGTTCGGGGCCATCGACCCCATCGTGCGCGGGCGCTTGCAGGAGGAGTTCCTCGACATCCTGCGGCGTCTGAAGAAGACCGTGATCCTGGTCACGCACGACATCGACGAGGCGATCCGGATGGGCGACCTCGTCGCCATCATGCGCGACGGCCGGCTTGTCCAGTACGACGCGCCCGAGCGACTGCTGGCCGCGCCCGTGGATGGCTTCGTGGCCGATTTCGTCGGGGCGGACCGGGCCCTGCGCCGGCTGTCGCTGCTGCGCGCCATCGACGTCGCGGAGCCGGGCGACGGGGGCAGATTGCGGTTGCCGGGCGCGTTGTCGGCGCGCGACGTGTTGTCGGCGCTGCTGGCCGAGGGCCGGGACGTCGCCACCATCCTGGACGGGGAGGGGAGGCCGGCCGGCTCGCTCACGCTCGCCGCCATCCAGCGCCTGGGCGTGCTCGACAACCCCCACCCGGAAGGCGCCGCGCGGGCCTAGCCGGGCTGCCGGTAGCCGGCCTTGTCGGCGGCCTCGGCCTCGTCGCGCAAGACGGCGTAGTCGGCGGCGTCGACCGCTGCGAAGCCGGACAGCCGGAGGCGCGCCAGAGTGGCCCGGCCGGCGTCGTCCCGCGAGAGCCCAAGCAGGGCGGCGCGCAGGCCCGCAAGGGTGGCGGCGCCCACCGCCGGCGAGGCCGCCAGCAACGGCATGGGGCGGGCCGCCGTGGTCGCCACAATGCGCAGCCCCGCGGCCGTGTCGGGCTCGTGCGCCAGCAGCAGGTCGTGGAAGAACGAGTCCAGCGGGCCGATGTCTATGGCGCCGGACAGAACGGCGTCGATCACCCGCCGCGGCGTCTGCAGGCGGCCGACGCTTTGGGCATATAGCCGCCGCCCGCCTGCCGCATAGGGCAGCAGATGCGTCCGCAGCGCCTGGAAGCCGGACTGCGAGTGTTCCGCCGTCCAGCCGATGCGCCCGCCGAAGCTGTCCTCCAGCGTCCGGATCGGCCCGTCCGCGCGCGCCACGAGCCGCGTGGCGTAGTGGGGCCGCCCGTCACCGCTCGCCGGGATGGGGGCGGCCACAGGCTCCAGGCCGAAGCCGCCGGTCGCGAATGGGTAGCCGCAGATAAACGCGAGCCCGAGGTCCGGCCGGCGCCACAGCTCTTCCAGCGGCGCCGGCGCGGCGTGCGGGATCGGTTCGAGCGCGACGCCCGACATCGCGGCGACCCGCCCGAACAGCGCCGCCCAGGCCTCCGCCACGGCGGCGTTCACCGCATACATGCGGGCGTTGGCGACGAGGCTCACGCGTAGCGCAGCCGCTGGCCGAGGCCCATCCGGGCGGCCTTCTCGAGCATGAAGTGCCCCAGCGCGATGTCGGACAGCGACAACCCGCGATGCCAGAACAGGATCGTCTCGTCGTCCCTCTCGCGCCCGGGCTTCCGGCCGGCGACGATCTCGCCCATCTCGGCGTGGAGCGTCTCGGCCGAGAGCTTGCCGGCGTCCACATGCGGCCGCAGCGCCCCGAAAGGCCCGCCCTTGCACTGGCCCCAGTCGTCCACCACGAGCTTCGACATGATGTCGGTGAGCGACAGCTCCACGGCGCTCATGGTGCCGTACGGAACCACGAAGGCGCCCGGCTTGATCCACTCGGTCTTGAGCAGCGGCTCGGGCGCGTTGAGGCGCGACGCCTCCACGACGATGTCGGCGCCCTCCACGCAGGTGCGCCAGTCCGGCGTCGCGACCACGCGTTTGCCGAGGTCGGCGCTGAGCCGCTCGGCGAAAGCGTCGCGGCTCTCCGGCCGCCGCGAATGGACGCGGATCTCGTCGAAGTCGAACAGCGAGTCGAGCAGCCGCACGTTCCAGTAGGCCGTGCCTCGCGCGCCGATATGGCCCAACACCCGCGAGCCCTTGCGCGCCAGGTGCTTGGCCCCGATCGCCGTCACCGCGCCGGTGCGCATGTCGGTGAGATGGCTGCCGTCCACGATGGCCTTGGGGACGCCGTTCAGCGGGTCCATGAGCAGCAGCAGCCCCATCTCGGAGGGCAGGCCCTGCTGGTAGTTGTCCACGAAGTCGCCGATCACCTTCACGCCGGCCCGAGCGATAGGCGCCCGGAAGGCGCCGCGCAGCACGTTGAAATGGCCGTTCCCGCCCGCGCTCGGCATCAGGTGCACGCGTGGCTCGATCACGGTCTCGCCCCGCCCCTGCGCGGCGAGGCCCGTCTCCACGGCCGCGATGATCTCGGCGTCCGTGAGTTGCAGGGCCTCCACGTCGATGGCGTTCAGGTAGTGGATGTACATCTCGGCTTTCTGCATGCCGTCGCTCTCCTGGCGCTCGCCCCGGCTGCCCCCGGCGGGGGAACATTACATTGTTCGTCCCAGTGTCAGTCGCTGAGCGCGATAGGGTTCCACTCTAATCCAGGGCGACTGAAGCCGTCTCGGGGCGAACTTCGGTAGACAGGCGCGAGCAGAACCCGAGCGTCGCGCTGCATCGCGTCAGCGATTGGGGCCGGCTTCGCAGTCGACCCGGCTGGCCGGCGTGGGCAAGACCACGATCACGCGGTCGATCAAGGCGGGGAAGCTCTCGGCGATGCTCTGGAATGACGGGTCGTACGAGATCGATGTCTGCGAGCTAAGTCGCGTCTACAAGATCCGCGCTGAGACGCTTGCGGAACTTCGCTAAGAGCCCGATCTCGATCCCAGGAGGAATTCATGTCGACCTTGCTCTTCCGCTTCGGCGCCGCCGCCGCCATGCTGGTGGCAAGCCCTACGCTGGCCTTCGCCTGGAAGCTCATCGGCAACGGCTGACCCCCGTCTCAAAGCCGTCTGATCCCTGCCGCGATTCAACGCGCCTCGTCGCGGCTGAGGTCTCCGGCATCCGGGTCGTCGTGATGGACCGCCGCAACCCGGATTCCGCCGGCATGGGTAAGAGAGAACCAGTTCTTTCGCTCCTCGACCGAAAACGGGCGGCGCAGGCCGGGCGGTAGCGCACCATCGTCCCGGGGTAAGCCACGTCGGACATCCCGGGGCATCGCCGCGGCCGCATTGGTGGAGGAGCGCATGGCGAGGGTTCAAGGACGGGGTACGCGAAAGGCACGCGCCACCGTATCCGTTGAAGCTGGCGCTCACGCGACGCAGCAGTGCTCAATCCTGGGCGGCGTCAGCTTCACCTCCTCCGGCGAAGCCCATCGTACCATGAGCGGACACGATGAGAAATGTACGGCCCCCTGGTCCTTCCGTCCTGCCCGCACTTTGCGCAAAATGGGGCGAGCGGCTCCGGGCTCGAGAGGCGTGCGCCTTTTGATGCGCCCGCGGGTTTGAGCGCGCGACATCTGACCCCATCGGAGCGCAGCGTCATTGAATGCTCGTCTCGGATACAACCGACTCGTCAGCGAGCCTAATTAGCTCATCCTGAAAGACCTTGAGCTGGAAGGCTTGCAGGTCAGCCCGCAAATCCGCCGGAATTTCGAGCTGCTCCAGCAACCTGTCGGCTCCTTCGAGCAAACGTTGAGTAGCAGGGTTTGTGATGTCACTTGCAAACATCTTCATTCGGTCCAAGTCTAACGAAAGGCTCAAGAACAAAGTTTCTGCGAGATCTCGAGCCGCTTGTGCCAAAAATCTTCGCAGAAACGGCTCTGCATCGCGTGAGGTTTTGACAGCGTCGAGCTCGTGGACATTGTCATTCAAGAATTTGCCAAGTGAAAAATTTCTCATAGCGTTCCTCTTGTTTTCGACGAGGGTTGTTGCAGGTAAACACGTCGCTAATTCGGTTTGACGTCGCGCAGCAGCGTCGAGAGGGCGCGCCGCGCTTCGGTCTCCGTCCGTGTGGCGAGGCCATGCCGGAATGCGCCGTTACGGTTTCCGGATGGACCACCGCTCCCGGGCGCCCCGCCGTGCAGCCGGCAGCGCTTCTTTCCCCGCAATGCCGCCTTCTGACAAGGCTGGCCGGCCCGCGTCCGCGCCCCACACCGGGGCGCGTTGCGCAGCCCTTCAGTCTGGCTGGTCTCACGATTCATGGGGTCGCCTCGCGAGTTTCTGGGCCCCCCGCCGGCGCCGGCTAGACTGGTTGTTGACGAGCCCGACGACGGCCTGCCCGCCGGCCTCGACCGTCACCCTCTCGACCCGCACGGTCTGCACCGCCGGGCGGCGCAGCTTCGCCAGCGCCTCGACCTGCCCGGAGAAGGCCCGGAGGAACTTCGTGGCGACCACTCCCGTCGCCGCGAAATGCGGGAGCGTGGGATCGGTCACGCCGGTGCGCCCGAGGAGGCGCATGGCGACGACGTGGGTGACGGCCATCTGGGTGGCCAGGGCCGCCTCCAACTCGTCCTTTGGCTGGATGCCGGCGATCAGCGCCAGGGCCGCGTTCATTTCCACGGCATCGGTGCTCTCGCCGAGCATGCCCGTGCGCAGGCCGCGCGAGACAAACCGGATCTGGGTCCGAACGAAGCTGTCGGACACCGTCCCGAAGGCGCGGCGTGCGACTGTCATCCAGCCTTCTTCGTCGTCATGGATCGGACGGATGATCGGCCGCCCGTCGAGGGATTCGCCCAGCCGGACCTCGGGCACCTGGATGGCCGCCTTTCGGGGCCGCTCCTTGCGCATGGCGCGGCGCTCGGCCCGTGTGGTCCGGTGCGGCGGAGGCGGTTCGCGGATGCTCTTGGACGGCATTGCTCGCCCAAGCCTCTCGCCGCCGTCCGGGAGTTCTGGGTTGGTCGGCCCCACCGAATTCGCAATGGGCGAAGTTCCCGTTGCCGCCACATTGGAGGGAGCGGCGGTCACCTCCTCGGCCCCGTGACGCATGACGCAAGATGACGCGTTTTCGTCATCATCGATCTTAGATGCGTGCAGGTTCAGGATCATGGAATTCGCGTCATGATCCGTCATGCGTCACGCTTCAACCGTATGCCTCGGAAACCGCGAGCGTCGCTAAAGCGGTGTTCAGCAAACCCTCGACTTTGCAGCCGAGATGCAAACGTCCTCGCGCTGACCTCAGATTCAGAGAACTGCTCGTAGGACATCCGCAGCTCGCGCGATCTCGCCGTATAACCCTCGTCGCCAATCTCGCAGCACTCGCCGATCCAAGAACCGAAGACGTCCTGGTCTGCGAAGTAGGTCTCGGTGGCAGACGTAACGCTCGCTGGCCGCAACAGGCCGGAGGTCTGCCAGTCCAGCGCGCCATCGATCATCCACCGCAGGATCCCGGGCGCTTCTTGCTTGAGCTTCTCGGTCAGGTGCTGGTCAACAACAGTCGGGGTTACGATGAACGGAACGATGGCGAAACGCCGGCGGGCGGCGTCGTCGACCACCCTGAGCCTGGGCTGATGGTTTCCCGCGACGATCAGCTTGAACTTCGGCGTGAACTCAAAAAAGTTCTCGCGCATGAATCGAGCCCGGATCCGGTCGCCGCCAGTGAGCTGCTTGATCCGAGCTTCATCCCATGCGCGTCCGACCTCGGTCTCGGAGGCGGTGACGAGGCGAGGGCCATCAAGCATCGCGAGATCGGTCGGATGTTTTTCGTGCGCTGACGCCGTGAACGCCGTCATCGGGGCCGTCGCGGCATACTCGTGGAGCACGCTGATGAGCACCTCCTGGAACACGCTTTTGCCGTTCCCCCCAGGCCCATGCAGGAACAGCAGCGTTTGCTCACGGGTGACGCCGGTGAGGCAGTAGCCTGAAAACTGCTGCAAGAAGCGGATGACTTCGGCGTCTCCGCCCAGCGCCTCGTGGAGAAACGCCGTCCAGCCCGGACATTCGGCCGTCGGCGCAGGCGCGACCGACGTGACTTTCGTGATCCCGTCCTGAGGATCGGCCAAACGCAGCATGCCCGTCTTCAGGTCCACCGTTCCACCGGGTGTGCCGAGTAGGAAGGGATCGACGTCCCAATTGGCCGCCGTCGCCTTCATCGCGCCTCGCGCGAGCTTTTCGACGCCCTTGGCGAAGGCGAGGGATCTGGCCTGTCTGATCTCGGCTCCGTGGCTGGAGCGGGAACGCTCCCGGGCGATCTCTCGCGCATGCTGAAGCGCACTGTCCGTGCTGTCGATGCGCCAGCGCGTTCCGTCCCACTCGAACCACGCTCCCTTGCTGAAGCAGTAGCGCAGTCGGTCCTTGAACCGCCGAGTGAAGGCCTGCGCAACACCATCCTGGGTGACGAGGTCCTGGCGCCCGGGAAACAGCTCAATATCCGAGGGGAGCGGCTTGACCGTCACCAAGGGGGAATCGGCCGGAGGATCAGCCATGGCCGATCCACCCCACCCCGATGCCGCCGAGGTCGACGCCAAGCGCACTGGGCCGATCGGGGCTGCAATGGGTGTTACGGCGCGAGAACCGCCCGGCATGAGCATCGTCAGCCCCTCGTTGAACCGCCAGTGCAACAGGCTCCGGGGCGGGAAGGGCAGGCCAACACGAGCATGCACGATGAGCAGGATAAGCCCGAAGAGGGCGCTGGCCAAATCCGGGACGGAGCCGAACACCGCGAGAGCCAGGGGCAAGATGCGCGCCTCCATCAGACGCCCTCCGCCGTTTTGGCCCCGGAGATCACACGGGGGAGGAGACCTTTGAACAGCGCGTTCAACTCACGGACGTGGCAGTCGCCCCCCATGGCCGCGAGCTGGCCAAGATCATGCAGCTCCCGCGCGGCGGCGACTCGGTCGATGATCACGATGCCCTTACGGCCGGACCGCAGCCAGCCAAGGGGGTCGGGGTGGACCGGCAGAGCCCCGTGATCCTGAAGGCGCGGGCCGAGCGGATCGCCGAGGACGGCGGCTCGGCCGCACCACGTCCCCAATCGGCCGGAACGCGGGGCCCACGCCGCGAGGTCGAAGGGCCGCCCGTCCGCATCGCGCAGCAGGAAGATGAGCGCGCCTTCGCTCTCCTCGTCCGGACCGACCTCATCCTGGAAGGCGAACCGCGCGCCCGTGAAGTGCACAATGGCGTGCTTGAGGTCGTCCGGAGCGGCGAGCGCAGAACTGGGGATGCCCTGGCGGGTCAACCAGTCGACGTGGCTCTCAGACACCGGGTCGCAATCGGCGTGGCGCTTGTCGACTTCGGTGAGGGGGAAGAAGAAACCGTGCATCAGCCCGCCCCCTTCTCGATCAGCGCGCGGATGTCCTCCACGCGCCACGCGGTGATGCGCGGCCCGAGCTTCACCGGCTGCGGATAGCGCCCGCGCGAGACCCCCGCCCACCACGTCGACCGCGACACGGGGATGGGGCCGCGCGGGGCGAGGATGGAGGTGAGGCGGAGAAACCCGGATTCGGGCAGGGGAGCGACGCCGCCCAGGAGGCGCGCGTTATCGTTCGAAGCGGTCATGAGACCCTCGCTCTTGGCGTTGCATAACGACAAGCCTGGACAGGGCGCCGGGATTGCACCGGGCGCCTGTCACGCGTAGGGTTTACCCGCTCCTAGCAGAGCACGGGGGAGACCCCAGAGAGCCGTTCCGGTTTGCCGACCGGGCGGCTCTTTTCTTGTCGGTCAGCCGTTCGGCCGGACAAGCTGACCCTAGGCGATCTTCTGCCGGACGTCACTGGACTCTTGCGCTATTTCTTCAATAGATCAGGGAGGCGCTAAATGCGTGTCGAATAGCTCGCTTTTCGGGAGTATCATCTACTTTTTCTGTTGATCCAGTCTCAGTGGTATATCACCCGTTATACTTGCATAGTGTTTGTGTAGGTTTTCATCCGCCGCAAGATACTGTGGATAACTTCACAGATGCCTGCTGTGCGGGAAGGCAGTGGGTGGCCCAGTTTCCCATCAGTGCGCGCCTTTTCTCCAACACGTCGGTCCGCCGATAGGCTCGCTCGACCTCGGTCCCGACCTGATGGCCCATCGCCTGTTCAATGACGGCGCGGGGGAAGTGGGTCTGGTCCTCGGCCCACGTGCGGAAGGTGGCGCGAAAGCCGTGCGGCACGATCGGGCGTCCGTCGCGCGGGTCGCGCCAGCAGACGCCGCCATCGGCTTTGAAGTTCATCTTCTTAAGATGGGTCAGCATGGCCATGTTGCTGATCGGCTGGTCGCCCCTGGGGCTCGGGAAGACAAACGTCGCCGACGTCCGCTGCTCCTTCATGCTGCGCAGCATGTCGACGACCACCGGCGCCAGCGGAACGCGGAACGGCTCCGCGCGGGTGCGCTTGTCCTTAAGGTGCTCGACCGGGATGGTCCACAAGGCCGCATCGAGGTCGAACTCCCGCCATTCCGCTCGCCGGACCGCGTCGGTCCGGACTGCGGTCAGGAGCAGAAGTTCGAGCGCCCGGGCAGCCATGGTCCGGCGTTGCCGAAGATCGGCGAGGAAGGCCGGCGCTTCGGCGTAGTCCAGCGACGGCTGCGGTCCACGGCTCAGCTTCTCGGGCGTAGAGAACCCAAGCGCCTTGAGGTCGTCCCACCGCGCCGGGTTCTCCGCCATGCTGATTCCGAAGCCGTCCCGCAGGCGAACGCGCGCGTGCTCGAACACCCGGCGGATCCGGCGGTGAAGCTTGCGCGCCGTCTCAGGCTTGGCGTGCCAGACCGGCCGGAGAACGCGCTCAACGTCGCTGGTCGTGATCTCGTCCACCATGCGGTCGAGCATCGAGCCGCAGTAAGCCTCGCCCAGGAGCAGGCTCCACTGATATCTGACCTTGGCGTTGGTCGATTTGGTCTGCTCCAGGTCGATCACCTCGGCCGCGATCTCGCGGAAGGTCGGACGGCGGCCACGCGCGGCGTCCGCCTTCCGCTTGGCGATGGGGTCCTCGCCTGCGGCGGCAGCGCGGCGTGCGGCGCTTGCCTTCTCACGGGCCGCCGAGAGCGGCACGTCGGGGAAGCCGCCTAGGCCCATGTCCCGTCGTCGCCCGGCCTGCTGGTAGCGAAAAACCCACTTTTTCGCGCCGCTGTCCGCGACGACGAGATAGAGCCCGCCCCCGTCGCCGTAGCGCCCCTCCGTCTTGATGGTCTCGACCTGACGAGCGCTGAGTTTGGGCATAGGCCGTTGTCCCACGTTTAGTCCCACATTCTGTGTCGGACTGCGATGGACGGCATCATCTCATCTCGGATGATCCCAACACAAGAACCCAAGGATAGCCTCGGGTTTTTGGTTTCAGCTGGACTGCAATGGATGTCGGATTGGTGCCCCTGGCCGGAATCGAACCAGCACTCCTTGCGGAAACCGATTTTGAGTCGGTCGCGTCTACCAGTTCCGCCACAGGGGCCCGCCCTTTCGGGAGGCGGCGGGACTATAGCCGGCCGCTGCGGCAGGTCAATCGCCTGCGGCTTCCGCCCTCCGGGAACAGGGCGGCGACGCTTGCGTTGGTTCTCATCGGACGTTCATCTTCAAAGGAGGACAATCATGAGGACCATCGTCATCGCCGCCGCCGCGCTCGCCGCCGTCTTCGCCGCTCCCGCCTATGCGGACGACAGCGGTGCGGCCGCCGGCGTGGCCACCGGCGCGATCGCGGGCGGCGTGGTGGGCGGCCCCGTCGGAGCGGCCGTGGGCGCGGGCGTGGGCGGCGTGGTCGGCGGCGCCACGACCGGTCCGAACCGCGACAAGGTCATCGTCGAGCAGCGCGCTCCGGTAGAGACCGGGACCGTCTCCAACTGCTCGTCCAAGACCGTCCAGAAGCAGAATTCCTTCGGCGACACGAAGACCACGACCACGCAGTCCTGCGACTGACGCCGTCTTGCGCGAACGAGGCCCGCTCCCGTCCCCGGGGGCGGGCTTCGTCGTGCGCGCAACTTGCAGGCGAACCGGGAGCAGGCTGTTAACCGGCGGGCCGCATCATCAGGCGATGTCCGCGCTACGCCTCGCTTTGCTGTTGACCCCGTGCTGGCTTTGCGCGGCCGGCGCGCTGTCGCCGGACCCCGCGTCCGCGCAGAACCCGGCCCGCGCCGCCCAGCCCTGCCCGGACTACGGATCCTTCGTGGCGGTCGACGCCGGACGTCAGAAGGGCGCCATCGTGGCCCGGTCCCACGCCGACTGCGCGGACCTGCCGGACCCCCGGCCGCGCGATCCCATCCACATCGGCGCGGAGGCCATCATCGGCGGCCAGCAGCAGGATGGCCAGGCCTCCGGCAGCCAGGCGCCCGGCGCGTCCACCTCCGGCGGCTCCGCCGGCCAGGCCGGCGCGGGGCGGCTGCAGCTTCCGGCCCCCGCCCCCGTCTGGAGGGTGACGCCGGGCCACCGCCGCGAACGGTGAGCGCGCCTCAGGGCGCGGCGAACGCGCCGAAGACCTCGACGACCTTCTCGTAGACCGGGCGCTTGAACGGGATGATCAGCGCCGGCAGACGCTCCATCCGCTCCCACCGCCACGCGTCGAATTCCGCCTTGTGGCCTCCGGCCGGACGGTGAATGTCGATCTCGCTCTCAGGGCCCTCGAATCTTAGGGCGAACCATCGCTGGGTCTGGCCGCGATAGCGCCCCCGCCAGGCCCGCCCCGAGACGGCCCTGGGCAGGTCATAGGCGTACCACTCCGGCGCCTCGCCGAGCAGCGAGACGGACGTCACATTCGTCTCCTCCTGCAACTCGCGAAGCGCCGCCCGGTAGGGTTCCTCGCCCCGGTCGATGCCGCCTTGCGGCATCTGCCACGAATGAGTGGCGTCGACATGCTCGGGTCCGGCCTCCTGCCTGCGCCGCCCCAGGAAGACCAGGCCCTCGCGATTGAGCAGCATGATTCCCACGCAGGGCCGATAGGGAAGGGTGTCGGTGCTCATGAGCGCTGCTTTTCTGGTTGGCCGGAAGGGCATCGAACCCCAGCGGGCCCGCCGCGTCCACCCCCGCCCTCAGGGGCGACCGGGCTTGGCGATCGCGGCGCTGAGCGGCACGAGCGCCAGGCCGCGAGCCTCCAGCCCCTTGGCCCATGCGGCGATGCGCTCGATGCTGACCGGCAGCGCGCTCGCCGCCCCCACCGAGACGCCGCGCTCCCGCGCGATCGTCTCCAGGCGGGCGAGCTGGTCATCGATGGACGATGCCTTCGGGCTCAGGTCGAGAACGGCGTCCGCCTTGGCGAAGGGCAGCTTCAGGCCGGCCGCGGCGGCCGGCATCAGGCTGCGCGCGGAGGAGCCGTCGTCGAGCAGCAGGAGCCCGCGCGACGCGATCTCCTTCAGGACCGGGGCCAGGGCCGAGTCGCTGGAGGTGAATTTCGCGCCCATGTGGTTCATCACGCCGACATAGCCCGGGAACCGGCTCATCACCCAGAGCAGGCGGTCCGTGTTCTCGCCGCCGGGGTTGGCGGCGGTGAGCGTATGCGGCCCGGGATCGTTGTCCGGATAGTCGAAGGGCTCCATCGGGACCTGGAGCATCACCTCGTGGCCGTCGTCGCGGGCCTTGGAGACCTGCCGCTCCAGCTCCGCCCCGTAGGGCGCGAACGCCAGCGTCACGTCGCCCGGCAGCCTCTGGATGGCGTCGTTGGTCAGTCCCTGGCTCAGGCCGAGGCCTCCCATCACGATCGCGATCCGCCCCACGGTCTTGGGCGGCAGAGCGACGGCGGGCCGGGCGTAGACGTCCGCCGGCCGCGCGCCGTCGGCGCCGATGCGGGGCAGGACGCCGTGGCGCGAGCGGTCCACAAGCCGCTTGTCAGGCGCGGGCGCCAGCTTCACGGCCGAGGGAGGCACCTGGATGACGATGCCGCCGGCCCGATCGCCCGTCCCGCGCACCACCCGCACGCCCGTGGCCTTCTCGGCCTCCGACATCGCCAGGGCGGAGTCCTGGGCCGGAGGCGCGCCTTCGCGCACGCGCGGCTCCGTGGCCGTCGCGGCCGACGCCGCCGGATCGGCGGGCTTGCTGCGCGTCACCGGGGCGGTGGCGTAGGGCTCGCCCCCATAGGGGTCCTTCACGATGACCAGGTAGCCGGCCAGGACCAGGAAAATCGTCGCCACGCCGCCGACGAAGAGATTGCCCAGCGCCAGCGGCATGCGCCGCCGCGGCCGCCGCGCCGTCTCAAGCCCGAGCGGGCGGGTCAGTTCATCGTGGCCCAACGTCACGTGCGGTCCCGTCGAGTGATCAAGCGAAACGCATCCTGAACGGCGAGCCCACCCTTAGGACTGCGGCCGAATCATAGCTGAATCATATGATTCGCTAAGGCGGGAACAATCCTCCACGAAAAAGCGGCGGAACCTGTGGCTCCGCCGCTTCACTTCCGTCGATCGCGGCGCCTGCGCGCCCCGCGCCCCCGTCAGTTCGGGGCGTTGGCCGGCTTCGCGGCCGTCGCGGGGGTGCTCGCCTTCGCGCCGGCGTCGTTGACCTTGACGCCGCGCAGCAGGTCGAACGCGTAGTTCAGCTGCTTGTCGTTCTTGGGATCCGGCGGGACATAGGCCGAGCTGCCGCCCTGCTCGTCGTCGCCGTTCTTCAGGTGGCCCTTGAGGCTCGCCTCGCCCTTGGTCTCGTCCTTGCCCTTCAGCTCGGCCGGGACCTCGTTGAGCACCTGCACGTCGGGGTCGATGCCCTTGGCCTGGATCGAGCGGCCGGACGGCGTGTAGTAGCGGGCCGTGGTCAGGCGCACCGCGCCGTTGGACCCGAGCGGGATGATCGTCTGCACCGAGCCCTTGCCGAAGGACCGGCTGCCGATGATGGTCGCCCGCTTGTGGTCCTGCAGCGCGCCGGCCACGATCTCGGAGGCCGACGCCGAGCCGCCATTGATCAGGACGATCACAGGCTTGCCCTTGGTCAGGTCGCCCGAGCGGGCGTTGTAGCGCTGCGTCTCGTCGGCGTTGCGCCCGCGGGTCGAGACGATCTCGCCTCTCTCCAGGAACGCGTCCGACACGGCGATCGCCTGGTCGAGCAGGCCGCCCGGGTTGTTGCGCAGGTCGATGACGTAGCCCTTCAGCTTGTCCGCCCCGACATCCTTGGTGATGGTGTCGATCGAGTTCTTCAGGCCCTCGAAGGTCTGCTCGTTGAACTGGGTGATGCGCACATAGCCGACATCCGTCTCGCTGCGCGAGCGCACCGACTTGATGCGGATCACGTCGCGGGTCAGCTTGAGCTCGAGCGGGTCGCTGGCGCCCTTGCGGGTGATCTTGAGGCGCACCACGGAGTTCACGGCGCCGCGCATCTTGTCGACGGCCTGGTTGAGGCTGAGCCCCTGCACGGCGTCGTCGTCGATGGCGGTGATGATGTCGCCGGCCTGCACGCCGGCCCGGGAGGCGGGCGTGTCGTCGATGGGCGACACGACCTTGATCAGGCCTTCCTCCATCGTGACCTCGATGCCGAGCCCGCCGAACTCTCCGCGCGTCTGCACCTGCATGTCGCGGAAGCTCTTGGCGTCCAGGTAGCTCGAATGCGGGTCGAGGCCCGACAGCATGCCGTTGATCGCCGACTCGATCAGCTTCGATTCGTCAGGCTTCTCGACATAGTCGGATCGGATCTTCTCGAACACATCCCCGAACAGATTCAGCTGCCGATAGGTGTCCGACGCCGCCGCCACGGCGCTGGTCGTCGACAGCAGCCGGTCGTTCGTCGCCAGCGTGGCGGCGCCGGCCCCGAGGACGACGCCGAGCATGAGCATGGGGAACTTGCGCATCATCCGCGAACTTTCTCGTTCGTCGATGCCGCCCACCAGGGCGACGGATCGATCGATATCCCGTCTTTCCGAAACTCTACGTAGAGCACCGGTTGCGATGTTTCGCTACCCACCGACGCTGCGGTCGCCTGGGAGCCTTCGCCCATGACGGCTACGGGCTCACCCGCCAGCACGAACTGTCCCAGGGTGACATTGATCCGATCCATGCCAGCCAGAAGCAGATAGTACCCACCGCCGGCGTTGATGATCAAGAGTTGCCCGTAGGTGCGGAATGGTCCCGCATACGCCACCCAGCCATCACATGGCGCCGAAACGAAGGCGCCGGGCCTCGTCGCGTAGGACATTCCCTTCAGGGTGCCTCCCACGGCGTCGGGAGCGTTGAAGCGCTTCAGCAAGACGCCGCTGACCGGCACCGGCAATAGCCCCTTGGCCTCTGAAAACGCAAGCTTCGGAGCCAGGCGGGCCGGGTCCCGGAAGGCGAGGGCGGCGATTTTGTCGCGGGTCTCCTTGACCTCGCTTTCGCGGGCGAGGCGGGTCTGCTCCTCCGCCGAGAGGGCCGCGCGCCTGGCCTCGTCGGCGGCCCGGGCGGCGGCGTCGATCTCGGTCTCGAGACGCCCGATCAATTCCTTGAGAGTTTGCGCCTTGCTGGCCAGGGCGGCGGCCTTCTCGGCCTCCTGCGCCGAATTCTGCTCGGCGCTGGCGATCTCCTTCTGGCGGGATTCGACGAGGGCGGCGAGCCGCTGCCGGTCCTCCACCAGCGAGCCGACATCCTTGGCGATCGTATCGCGCTCCGTCGCCGCGGCCGCGCGCAGCCGCACCATCTCGGCGAGGTCGGAGGCGAGCGCCTCCGTCTCCGAGCGCAGCTCCGGCAGCACCGCGCCGAGAAGCATCGAGGTGCGCACGGCCTCCAGCATGTCCTCGGGCCGCACCAGAACCACGGGCGGCGGACTGCGGCCGAGCCGCTGAAGGGCGGCCAGGACCTCGACGACGATGCCCCTGCGCCCGTCCAGCGAGGTCCGGATGGCGTCTTCCGTCTGGCTCAGCGTGGCGAGCCGGCCCTCGATCGCGGTGATCCGCTCTTCGGTCGCGCGGAGGCGGTTGCTGGTCTCGATCAAGGTGGCGTTCAGCCGCGCCCTGTCGGAGCGCAGCCCCGCGACCTCCTTCTCCAGGCGCGCGCGATCGGCGCTGGTCGATTGCAGGAACCGCTCCGTCGCCTCCAGCTCGAGCCTTCGCGTCGCCCGTTCGGCCGCCTTGAGGCTCGCGTCCGGCGCGGCGGGCGCGCCCTGCTCGGGCGACGCGGGATCGAGGGCCCGCGCTCCGCCCGGGGCCAGTCCGAGGCAGACCCCGAGGCCGACGCCGAGGATCGCATGTCGCAAGGGAGTCAGCCGCATCGGCCGTGTCGCGCCTCCGCCTCGAATCGGGCTTTCCAGTGTCGCCAGTGTGCCCCGCAATGCGGCAAGCTGATGGGGGCTTTGCCTCCATCCACATGCTTTGCGGCGAGGCTGGTCAAGCCCGATGATAGGGGTGGCCCGCCAGGATGGTCATCGCCCTGTAGAGCTGCTCGGCCGCGAGCACGCGCACGATCTGGTGAGGCAGCGTCATGCGCCCGAAGGCCAGGCTCGTCTCGGCGCGGGCCAGCAAAGCCGGGTCGAGGCCGTCCGCCCCGCCGATGACCAGCGCCAAGCTCCGGCGGCCGGCGTCTCGCTGCGCCGCGAGCGCCTGCGCGAAGGCTTCGCTGGTGGGCGATCCGCCGCGCTCGTCGAGGACGAACAGCACGCCTTCGCCGAGCTTGCCCAAGATGGCGGCGGCTTCCTCGGCCTTCCGGTCAGCGGCGCGCGAGCTGCGGCTCTCCGGCAACTCCAGCGTCTCGAAGCCCGTGAAGCCGAGCGCGCGACCCGAGGCGCGGGCGCGCTCCTCGTAGCGCGCGGCCAGCTCCCGTTCAGGGCCGTCCTTCAGGCGGCCGACCGCGATGACGAAGACGCGCACAGGTCGGATCTCCGCGCCCGCGGCGCGCTGGTCGACGGTAGGCGGCCTGGATGGCGCGGGTTACGAGACGGCGCGATCCGCCGGCCGGTCCCCGCCCCACATCTTTTCCAGGTTGTAGAAATGCCGGACCTCGGGCCTGAAGACGTGCACGATGACGTCGCCGGCGTCGATGAGCACCCAATCGCAGTGGGGCATGCCCTCGACCCTGATGTCCTTGCGTCCACGCTCCTTGAGGCCTTCGATGACGCGATCGGCGATCGACCCAACATGCCTGTTGGACCGGCCCGATGTCACGATCATGGCGTCGGCGAGGGAGGTTTTGCCCGTCAGGTCGATGGAGACCGTGTCCTCGGCTTTAGCATCGTCCAGGAGCCCGAGAACCAACGGGAGCGTCGCGTCGTCGTTCGGCTCGACCGAGCCGGTCGCGGCGAGGTGCGAAGTCTCGGCGACTTCGCGAAGGTTGGTCATTGTCAGCGTTCGACCCTCTTGTCGATGTGCGCGCAATCCGCGCATCTCGTGAATATAGTCGAAACGGGCCGAAGTTCCAATGAGGGCGGGCTCAGTCTTTTTCAGCCCATGATGGAGCCGCCGGATTTGCTTGGGCGCGCTGTCGCCTGAGCGCCGTCGACGACAAGGACGAACGGCGCCCGTGCAGGAAGGTCCAGGCCGGCGTGGCCGCGCCGGGCAGCAGCCCCGCGTCGCTCTCGTCCAGGCGATGCCGCGCCAGCGCGACGGCCGCGGCCGAGCGCGACGCCTTCAGCGTCGACCCCGGCCGGTCGATGACCGCGATCGGCATCAATTCCGCGATCAGCCGCCAGCGCTGCCAGCGATGGAAGTTGGCCAGGTTGTCGGCCCCCATCAGCCAGACGAAGTTCACCCCCGGACAGCGCCGACCCAGATAGGCCAGCGTGTCGTGGGTGAAGCGCGTGCCGATCGCCGCCTCGAAGCCGGTCACGTCGATCCTGGGATCCTGGGCGATGGCGCGGGCCGCCGCCATGCGCTCGCGCAGGGGCGGCAGTCCGGCGTTGTCCTTGAGCGGGTTGCCGGGCGTCACGATCCACCAGACGCGGTCCAGCCCCATCCGGCGCAGCGCGGTCTCGCTGGCCAGGAGATGTCCGTGGTGAGCGGGATTGAACGAGCCTCCGAGCAGGCCGATCCGCATGCCCGGGGCGTGCCGGGGCAGGCTGGGAAGCGGACCGGTGGTGCGGGGCTGGACGAGAGGGCCTTCGACGCGCATGCGGGGCGACCATGGCGGCTGCGGCGCGGCGGCGCAAGCATCCGCCCCGGTCCGAAGCTTGCTTGCCGGCTTCTGGTCCGCCCGCCATAGTTCGGCGACCGCGGAGGCGCGAGCAGCGACGGAACGCAGATGGCCTACCGGATCATGATCGGCCCACGCACATGGGTCTTCGGCGATCTCAAGGAGCTGATGGCCAAGGCGACCCCGCCGCGCTCCGGGGACCGGCTCGCCGGCGTCGCGGCCGAAACGGCCGAGGAGAGCGTCGCCGCCCGCATGGCGCTGGCGGACACGCCGTTGAAGCGCATCCTCGCCGAACCGCTCATCCCCTATGAGGCGGACGAGGTCACCCGTCTGATCCTCGACGGCCATGACGACGCGGCCTTCGCGCCGGTGGCCTCCCTCACGGTCGGCGGCTTTCGCGACTGGCTGCTCTCGGACGCCGCGACCCCGGAGGCGCTGGGCGCGCTGGCCAAGGGCGTCACGCCCGAGATCGCGGCTGCGGTCAGCAAGGTGATGCGCAACCAGGATCTCATCGCCGCGGCCCGCAAATGCCGCGTCGTCACGCGCTTCCGCAACACCATCGGGCTGCCCGGCACGATGGCGGTCCGGCTGCAGCCCAACCATCCCACGGACGACCGCAAGGGCGTCGCGGCCTCCATCCTGGACGGGCTGCTGCTGGGAGCCGGCGACGCCTGCATCGGGATCAATCCGGCCAGCGACAACACCGCCGTGATCGGCGACCTCATGAAGCTGGTCGACGACGTCATCGCCCGGTTCGAGATCCCGACCCAATCCTGCGTGCTCACCCACGTCACCACGACGCTCGAGCTCATCCGCCGCGGCGCGCCGGTCGATCTCGTATTCCAGTCGGTCGCCGGCACGCAGGCGGCGAACCGCTCCTTCGGCGTCGATCTTGCGATGCTGCGCGAGGCGCGCGAGGCGGCGCTGTCGCTCGGGCGCGGAACGGTCGGCTCGAACGTCATGTATTTCGAGACCGGCCAAGGTTCGGCCCTCTCGGCCGGCGCGCATCACGGCGTCGACCAGCAGACCTGCGAGGCCCGCGCCTATGCGGTCGCGCGCGCCTTCGATCCGCTGCTCGTCAACACGGTCGTCGGCTTCATCGGGCCGGAATATCTCTATGACGGCAAGGAGATCATCCGCGCCGGCCTGGAGGACCACTTCTGCGGCAAGCTGATGGGCCTGCCGCTGGGCGTGGACGTCTGCTACACGAACCACGCCGAAGCCGACCAGGACGACATGGACACCCTGCTCACCGTGCTGGCCGCGGCGGGCGTCAGCTACGTGATGGGCGTGCCGGGCGCCGACGACGTGATGCTGAACTACCAGTCGACCTCGTTCCACGACGCTCTCTATGTGCGCGAGGTGTTCGGCCTCCGGCGCGCCCCGGAATTCGAGGCCTGGCTGGCCCGCATGGGCATCGCCGGCCCGGATGGACGGCTTCTGCCCGGACAGGCGCCGCGGCTGCTCGGGGCGGCCCGGGAGCTGGCCGCCTGATGGCCGACGCCCCCTCCAAGCCGACGCCTTCCCGTCTGGAGACCGGTCCGGACCCGCTGGCCGCCCTGCGCGCCTTCACGCCAGCCCGCATCGGGCTGGGCCGCTCCGGCGCGAGCCTGCCGACGCGCGAGGTGCTGGACTTCGCCATGGCGCACGCCCTGGCGCGGGACGCCGTGCACGCCGCCCTGGACGCCGAAGCCGCCGCCGCCGGCCTGCGCGGGCTGGGCCTGCAGGCCGTGGTCTGCGACAGCGCCGCGCCGGCGCGCGACGTCTATCTGCGCCGGCCCGACCTCGGACGCTCCCTGTCGGACGAAAGCCGGCGGAGACTGGAGGCGCTTCGTCCCGATCCGGCCGATGTGGCGCTGGTGATCGCCGACGGCCTGTCGGCGCGGGCCGTGCACGACCACGCGATCCCGTTCGCGGCGGCCCTTCTCCCCCTGCTCGCCGGAGCGGGCCTGACCGTCGGTCCCGCCGTCGTGGCCCGGCAGGCCCGGGTCGCGATGGGCGACGAGATCGGCGAAAGACTGGGCGCGCGCGCGGTCGCGGTGCTGATCGGCGAGCGTCCCGGCCTGTCGGCGCCCGACAGCCTCGGGCTCTATCTCACCTTCGGTCCGCGGCCTGGCCGCCACGATGCGGAGAGGAACTGCATCTCCAATATCCGCACGGCGGGCCTGTCCTATGCGCAGGCCGCCCACAAGGCGGCCTGGCTCATCCGCGAAGCCCTGCGTCGGGGCCTCACAGGCGTGGACCTGAAGGACGAGAGCGAGGCGGCGGCGCTGGCCCCGCCTTCCGCCGGTCTGGCCTTGCCCGGCGCCTAGGGCCGGGTCTGCCCGGTCCCGTGGACGCGGTACTTGAAGCTCGTCAGCTGCTCCACGCCCACCGGGCCGCGCGCATGCATGCGGCCGGTCGCGATGCCGATCTCGGCCCCGAAGCCGAACTCCCCGCCGTCCGCGAACTGCGTCGAAGCGTTGTGCAGCACAATGGCGGAATCGACCTCCGCCAGGAACCGCCCGGCGGCGGCCTCGTCCTGCGTGACGATGGAGTCCGTATGGTGGGACCCATAGGTCTCGATGTGCTCGATCGCGCCGTCGAGGCCGTCGACGACCCGCACGGCCAGGATGGCGTCGAGATATTCGGTGCGCCAGTCCTCCTCGCTCGCCGCCACGACCCTCGGATCGACCGCCCGCGTCGCCTCGTCCCCCCGCACCTCGCAGCCGGCGTCGAGCAGCGCCGTCACGAGCGGGGCCAGATGCGTGGCCGCGCAGGCGCGGTCCACCAGCAGCGTCTCGGCCGAGCCGCACACGCCGGTGCGGCGGAGCTTGGCGTTGAGCACGATCGCCTTCGCCATCTCCAGGTCGGCGGCCGCGTGCACGAACACGTGGCAAAGCCCCTCCAGATGCGCGAAGACCGGGACACGCGCCTCGCTCTGGACCCGTCCGACGAGGCTCTTGCCGCCGCGCGGCACGATGACGTCCACCGCGCCGTCGAGGCCCGCCAGCATGGCCCCGACCGCCGCGCGGTCGGCCGTGGGAACGAGCTGGATGGCGTCCTCCGGCAGGCCCGCCTGGGCGAGGCCGCGGCGCAACGCCGCCGCGATCGCCCCCGATGTGCGCAGGCTCTCCGACCCGCAGCGCAGGATGGCGGCGTTGCCGGCCTTGACGCACAGCGCCCCGGCGTCGGCCGTGACGTTGGGCCGGCTCTCGAAAATGACCCCCACCACGCCGAGCGGCGTCGCGACCCGCTCGAACCGGAGGCCGTTCGGCTGGGTCCACTCGGCGAGCCGGCGCCCGACGGGGTCGGCCAGCGCGGCGATGTCCTCGACGGCCCGCGCCACGGCCTCCAGGCGCCCGGCGTCGAGCGCCAGCCTGTCGATGAAGGCGCCCTTCGTGCCGCGCGCCTGCGCGTCGGCCATGTCGAGCGCGTTGGCGGCCAGGATGTCGGCCGCGCTGGCCCGGATGGCCGCGGCGCCGGCCTGCAGCGCGGCGTTCCTGGCGGAGGACGGGGAGGTCGCGAGCCGGCGGGCGGCCGCGCGGGCGCGCCGTCCCAGGCTCGCCATTGTGGCGGCGACGTCGGCCGCGGGCTCCTGGCCGTCAGCCCTGCGCGCGCTCTGCAGCATCGTCCTTCTCCGAACCGCTACTCGACCGCGAGCGCCATGTCGTCGCGGTGCACCATCTCGGCCCGCCCCGCATAGCCCAGAATGGCCTCGATGTCGCGCGACGAACGTCCCGCGATCGCGACCGCATGGTCGGCGTCATAGGCCGTCAGCCCCCGGCCGATCTCGCCGCCGTCGGGGCCGCGCATCAGCACGGCGTCGCCGCGGGAGAATTCGCCTTCGACGCGCACCACACCCGCGGGCAGGAGGCTGCGGCCCAGCCGGATGGCCCTGGCGGCGCCGTCGTCGAGATGGAGCACGCCCTTGGGCTCCAGCGAGCCGGCGATCCACTTCTTGCGCGCCGCGACCGGGTTCGACGGCGTGGGGAACCACGTGCAGCGCGCGCCGGCCGCGATGGCGCCCAGGGGGTTCTTGACCCGTCCGTCGGCGATCACCATGGCGGCCCCGCCGGCGGTGGCGATCTTGGCGGCCTCCACCTTGGTGCGCATGCCGCCGCGCGAATACTCGGACGCGGCGCCGCCGGCCATCGCCTCGACTTCGGCCGTGATGCGCGGCACCACCGGGATGAGCTCCGCCGCCGGGTCCAGATGCGGCGGCGCGGTGTAGAGCCCGTCGATGTCGGACAGCAGCACGAGCAGGTCCGCGCCCGCCATCGTCGCGACCCGGGCCGCGAGCCGGTCATTGTCGCCGTAGCGGATCTCCGACGTGGCCACCGTGTCGTTCTCGTTGACGACCGGGACCGCGCGCAGCTCCAGCAGCCGGCCCAGCGTGGCGCGGGCGTTGAGATAGCGCCGGCGCTCCTCCGTGTCCCCCAGGGTCACGAGGATCTGCGCCGTCGTGATCCCCTGATGGCCCAGCGCTTCGGCCCAGCTGCGGGCGAGCGCGATCTGCCCGACGGCCGCAGCCGCCTGGCTCTCCTCCAGCTTGAGGACCCCGCCGGGAAGCCTCAGGACGGTGCGGCCCAGCGCGATCGCGCCCGAGGACACCACCAAGAGGTCCGTCCCGGCCCCGTGCAGCCTGCCGATGTCCTCCGCCAGCGCGGCCAGCCACGCATGCTTCAGGCGGCCGCGCTGCTGGTCCACCAGCAGGGACGACCCCACCTTCACGACGATGCGCCGGAACTGCTCCAGCCTCGGCGCGACGGGAGCCGGCTGGAGGCCCTCGGCTCTCATGGCCGCCATTCCGCCGGCCCGGCGACCGGCTTCTGGCGCTGGGCCTCGTCCAGACGGGCGGCGTCGATGATCTTCAGGAGCGCTCCCAGCACCTCCTGCACGCCCTGGCCGGTGGCGGACGAGAGCAGCAGGGGCTCGCGCTTGGCCGCCCGCTTCAGCCGGGCCCTCTGCTCCTTCAGCATCTCGGGCGTGAGCGCGTCGACCTTGGTCAAGGCCACGATCTCGGGCTTCTCATCGAGCCCGTGCCCGTAGGCCTCCAGCTCGCCGCGGATCACCTTGTAGCTCTTGCCGGCGTGTTCGCCCGCGCCGTCGACGAGGTGGAGCAGCACCTGGCAGCGCTCGACATGGCCGAGGAACCGGTCGCCGAGCCCCTGCCCCTCATGCGCGCCCTCGATCAGGCCCGGGATGTCGGCGAGCACGAATTCGCGCCCGAACACGCTCACCACGCCGAGCCCGGGATGCAGGGTGGTGAAGGGGTAGTCGGCGATCTTGGGCCGCGCCGCCGTGACGGCCGCCAGGAAGGTCGACTTGCCGGCGTTGGGCAGCCCGACGAGCCCGGCGTCGGCGATGAGCTTCAGCTTCAGCCAGATCGTGCGCTCCTGGCCCTCCAGGCCCGGATTGGCGCGGCGCGGCGCGCGGTTGGTCGAGGTGGTGAAATAGGCGTTGCCGAAACCGCCATTGCCGCCCTTGGCGAGCAGCACGCGCTGGCCGATCTCGGTCATGTCGGCGATCAGCGTCTCGCCGTCCTCGTCGAAGACCTGGGTGCCCTTCGGCACCTTCAGCACCACGTCCGCGCCCTTGCCGCCGGCGCGGTTCTTGCCCATGCCATGGACGCCGGACTGGGCCTTGAAGTGCTGCTGGTAGCGGTAGTCGATGAGCGTGTTCAGCCCTTCCACGCACTCCGCCCAGACGTCGCCGCCCTTGCCGCCGTCGCCGCCGTCCGGCCCACCGAACTCGATGAACTTCTCACGGCGGAACGACACGGCCCCGGCGCCGCCATTGCCGGATCGAATGTAAACCTTGGCCTGATCGAGAAATTTCATGCCGAACCGATACCGGACGGCAAGGCCTCGGGCAATGGCCGAAGCGCTCTAGCGTCCGCGCCGGATCCGCAGCTCCACCGTTCCCACCTTGAAGAACAGGAAGGACAGGTCCGCGGTGTTGAGCACCTCGCGCGGTCCGGTCTTGCGCAGCAGGTCGGCGAAGCGGATGTCGTAGCTCGAGCCGGACTGGGTCTTCACCCGCGCCGTATAGCTGAGGCGGACCGCGTCCCCGTCCTGCCGGATGTCGGCGGTCCCGATCACGTCCTCGCGCACGCCCGAATAGGCGCCGGGACCCGTGCGGGTGAACCGCCATGTCTTGCGGTCGCGCTCGCCGTCCGAGTAGACGAAGTCCTCCCGCAGCACCAGCGTGTCGCCCTCCTGGCGCCCGAACATCCGGACCTTCAGCCCGCGCGTGGTCCCGTCCCGCGTGTTCCTGAACACGCCTTCGGCGGTCAGCGGCCCGCGGAAGAACTCCTCCAGGAGCAGCGGCCGCGGAGCGGAGGAGGAAACCTGGCGGTTGCGCGCCTCCGCCCCGCCGAACGGGGCCGAGAGGCCCGCCAGCGCGAGGGCGGAGATGGTCAGGACAAGGCGGCGGCAGGTCATGCGGCGTCTCCGGTGGCGGGCGCCTCAGGGCGGCCTCCACCCCTATACGGACGGGACGGCGGCGCGGAGCCGCGGCGCGCCGCCGCAGGCCTGACGCGAGAACGCCCCGGCGGGCGGCCGGGGCGTTCAGGGCGTGTCACGCGAGCCCTACAGGCAGGCGACGGTCTCGGCGGGAGGCGGGTCGGCCTCGCGGCTTCTGTAGCGCGGCTCGCCCCAGCCCTTCAGGCTGCGCCAGACCTTGCGGTCCAGCCTGAACCGGTCGACCGGGAAGAGCCCGCCGCGGGCCTTCATCTCGACGAGGCCGGAGCTCTCATACGAGAAGCCGCACTTGCGCAGCACGCGCTGCGAAGCCGGGTTGGTCACCCGCGTCTGCGCCGTGGCGGCCTCGACCTCCGTGAGGGTGAAGACAGCGTCGACGACGGGCTGCAGGGCCTCGGTGGCGTAGCCCTTTCCCCAGTGCTCGGTCGAAAAGGCGTAGCCGACCACGGCCGTCCCGTCCGGCTCGAACCGGGCGTTGACGAAGCCGACAGGCTCCCGCGCGCCCCGGTTCAGCGTGGCCAGCAGGGTCAGCTGCGCGCCCGCCGCGTTGCGCGACCGGGCGTCGAAGATCCAGGCTTCGGCGGCGCCGGGCGGATAGGGATGCGGGATGTTGGCCGTCATGTCCGCCACCTCTTTGCGGGCGGCGATCCGGGCTACGCCTTGAGCGTCGCTCGCCCGTGGCCAGCGCAGCCACAGGCGGCGCGTCTCGAGCCTGAAAACGTCGTCGCGGGTGATCTCTGGGAACATGACCGAGCCTCCGGTCCGAGTGAGAGTCACGCTGAATCGTGACCCGGATACGACGAAGGGAGAGCGGCTTCCCACTCTCCCCGGTCGATTCCCAGGATCTCTCCTGGCTTTCTCGGATTTCGGCTCGCTGTCGCGACTTGAGGAAATCCGCCGGGTCTCGTGGGATCCGGCGGAGGTCCTTCGTCTCGACCTACGCCGTCATTCTGCTGCTTCTTGAGCTCGTACGACCACGAAAATTCGGTCGTTGGCTTTGTTCTGATACTCGACCGTGCCGGCGGACGTCGCAAAGAGGGTATGGTCTTTGCCCATGCCGACATTGGAGCCGGGATGCATCTTAGTGCCGCGCTGACGCACGATGATGTTGCCCGGAACGACGCGCTCGCCGCCGAACTTCTTCACGCCAAGGCGGCGGCCAGCCGAATCGCGTCCGTTGCGCGAGGAACCGCCTGCTTTTTTGTGAGCCATGGTACTGCTCCGTAACCGTTGCGGGCTTTATACCCGAAAATTCTGCTCTGGTCAGGCCCGGGATCGCGATCCGGCCCGCCTGCGTCTCGAACCGCCGATCAGGCCTTGGCCGCCGGCTTCGCCCCGCCCGTGAGGATCTCGGTGATCCGCACCACGGTCAGGTCCTGCCGATGTCCGCGCTTGCGCTTGGAGTTCTGGCGGCGACGCTTCTTGAACGAGATGACCTTGGGGCCGCGGGTCTGCTCGACCACTTCTCCCGCCACCGTGGCGCCGGCGACGATCGGCGCGCCGACCTCCCCGTCCACCATCAGGACCTGGTCGAACGAGACCGCATCGCCGGCTTCCGCGACGAGCTTCTCGATGGTGATGACGTCGTTGGCGGCAACCTTGTACTGCTTGCCGCCGGTCTTGATGACTGCGAACATCGTTTTTGTCCTCGTGTTCGATCCGGCTCTGCCCGCCTCAGGCGAACGGCCGTCTTCTTATGCAGCGATCCGGCGTGGACCTTGGGCGCCGCGCGCTCCTGCGGGAAACTCTCCCCTGGCGCGTGCAGCACGAAACCGCGCGCAAGCCCGGGAGCCGCGCGCGAAGCGGTCTGGCTACACGCGGGCCAGCGCGGTGTCAACCCGAGCCGCCCCTCGCGGGCCGTCCGGCTCCGTCCGGGCGATCGGCCCCCGTCGGCTCGAGGGTCGCTTCTGCCGCTTGTGGAACACAAACGCCCATGCTATCTGCCCCGCCGACCACCGGGGCTCTGGCCCCGCGGCGGCGGGCCCAGCCCGTTCCGACACCTCGGCTCGCGGAGAGGTGGCAGAGTGGTTGAATGCACCGCACTCGAAATGCGGCATGGGTGCAAGCCCATCGGGAGTTCGAATCTCCCCCTCTCCGCCACGTCTTTCTTCGAAAGCCTGTTTTCGACTCAGGGCCGCTCGTCGAGCCTATCGGGCGCGGCCTGATCGCATGGCTGCGGTTCCGGCCGGCTTCACGCTTCAGCCTGGGCCTGCGCGGCGGCGCGCGGGCGCCGTGGGGAACTGCTTTCATCGAGCCGTGTTCTCCGGCGGAAGGAGACTCGACGATGGCCGATGGATCGAACAGGCGCGGCGGGCGCATCGCCGCCCGGCGGAGCGGACGGTGCTTGAGCGAGAGGCCGCGGACGGCCCGCAGGCGGCCCGCGGCGGCGGCGCGGCGGGTCGGCGGGTGGGGCGCGGCGGTCCGTTGAGCAGCCCTGTCGAGCCAGGCGAGGCCGAAGGACTGAGTTCGGTCCTGCACCGGAACATCGAAGCGCTCCGCCGCCGGCGGGAGCGCGACGTCAAGCAGGCGGACTGGCAGGCGCGGCTGGCCGAACGCATCACCCGCTTCAGCGGCAGCATGGTGTTCGTCTATTGCCACCTGGCCGCGCTGACGATCTGGATCGCGTGGAATGTGGGGCTCATCCCCGGCCTGAAGCCGTTCGATCCGTCATTCGTGATCCTGGCCACCGAGGCTTCGGTCGAGGCCATCTTCCTCTCGACCTTCATCCTGATCAGCCAGAACCGGGCCGCCGCGGCGGCGGATCGCCGGGACGATCTGGACCTCCAGATCAATCTGCTGGCCGAGCATGAGATCACCAAGCTCCTGCAGCTCACCGCCGCCATCGCCGATCGTCTCGGCGTTCATGGCGCGAAGAGCCCGGCGCTGGCCGAACTCAAGCAGGACGTCGCGCCCGAGGCGGTCCTGGACAGGCTGGAGGAGGATCGCGCCGAGGACGCGCGATGAGGGACGGCGGGAAGAAGGCCGCAAAAACAAAGGAACCGCCTCTGTTCGAGGCGGTTCCGGATCTCTCCTGCGCGACGCTCAGAACTTGTAGTTCACGCCCACGCGGATCACGCCGGCGTCATTGTTCTTGCCCGAGCTGACCGTGACCGGAACGCGCGCGGCGGTGTAGACGAGGTTCCCGTCATTGTTGCCGCGATCGATGTTCACGTAGAGGCCTTCGATCTTGGCCGTCCAGTTCGGGGTGAAGGCGTATTCGAGACCGCCGCCGATGGTCCAGCCGGCCTTCACGTTGTCGTTGTCGTTGAAGAAGCCGCCGCCGCCGAAGCCGGCATAGGCGAGACCGCCCGTCACGTAGAACAGGGCGCGGTCGAACGCGTAGCCGATGCGGCCGCGCACCGTGCCGAAGATGTGGTTCGAGCTGCCGCGGCCGACGCCGTACGGGGTGCCGAACGCATCATAGTAGACGATGCCGAAATCATTGTGATGACGGCCGAGGTCGGCGTAGTCGATGTCGGCCTCGACGCCGGCCACGAAGGAGCCGAACTGCCAGTTGTAGCCGGCCTGCACGCCGCCGACGAACCCGGAGTTGTCGCCCGAGCCGAACGACGTGGCGATGCCGGTGCGCGTGTTCAGGAAGGTCACGTCCCGGCTGTTGGCGAAGGCTCCGCCGGCGTTCAAGCCGACATAGAAGCCGGTCCAGGTGAACACGGGAGCGTAGACGACCGGAGCGGGAGCCTCGTATTTGCGGCTGGGCAGGTCAGCCGCGAAAGCACCCGACGCCGCCAGGATGCCGGCCAGTGCAAGAGGAAGAGATCGCATCACAGGGAACTCCGTTGTTGGAGTGCCCATTTGCTCCTAAAAGTTGCATCGTGGCTAGCGCAAAAGAGCAACAGGCGCCGTCCTTTCGGCCAGAGTCGAAGGCTTCGCTTGCCAGCGCGGAGGCTTTGGATGACAATCCCCGTCGTCTTCTTCCGGCTTGAGCTCCCGAGGAGGATGAAAACGGTCGCCGTTTCGCATCCGGCGGCCGTTTTGTTAAGTGACGACTTTCGGGGTGCGTCAGCGCCCCCTTGCGAATGCTTGATGAGAAGCGCGGAGTCGTCGAGCGACGGGTCGTCGCCTCGCGGCGACGACCCGACTGTCGGCGACGCCCAGGAGGGCGAGCACGGCGGACCAGCTCAACGCCCGCGTCACGGGCCGGTTCACGCCGGCTTGGACGCGGCCTTGGCGGCCTCGAAGGCGTCCCGGTACCCGCGCGCGATGGAGCGGACTCCCCGCCCGATATCGTCATAGGCCTCGTCGGGCAGGTTCGCCAACGAGACCCTCAGCGACCAGTCCGGAGCCGAGAAGCCGCCTCCGTTCAGGAGAACGATGCCGTGGGCTTCGGCCAGGCGGAACGCCAGGTCGAGCGGATGCACATGCGTCTTCAGATAGTCGACCGCCTCGTCCCCGATGTTCTTGCGGGCCCAGAACTCGAAGTCGATCAGGCCATAATAGGCGTCGAAGTTCGGATTGGGGGCGAGTTGCAGCCCGAGCCCTTCGATCAGGGCCCGCGCCCGCCGGTTCACGATCTCCACGCAGGCCTTCTGATAGGCCTTCGAGGCGTCCATCATCTCCGACAGCGAGAACAGGCTCATCATGACCTGCTGCGGCAGGGACAGGCCGGCCGTGTGATTGAGAGCCACGTCGCGGCTGTCGGCGACGATCCGGTCGATGAATTTGAGCTTGCGCGGCTCCAAGGTCAGGGGGGAGTAGCGCTTGTCGAGCGCCTCGAGATCGGCCGCAGGCCGCTGCGAGATCATCGTGTCGAAGATGTTGTCCTCGTGGACCGCGATGACGCCCAGCCGCCAGCCGGTGCACCCGAAATATTTCGAATAGGAATAGACGCCGATCGTATTGTGCGGAAGTTCGCCGAGCAGGGACCTGAAATCGTCGACGAAGGTCCCGTACACGTCGTCGGTGAGCAGCATCAGGTCCGGGCGCTTGGTCTTCACCAGCGTGGCGATCTTGGCGATCGTCTCCTTGCTCATCGCCATTCCGGTCGGATTGCCGGGGTTCACGACGAAGAAGGCCTTGATGGACTTGTCTTCCAGCTTGGCGATTTCCTCGTCGGCGTACTGGAAGCGGTTTTCCTGCGGCGCTTTGATCTGCACCATCTTCAGGTCGTAGTCTTCCAGGTGCGTCATCTCGAGATAGGGCGTGAAGATCGGCGTCCCGAGGGCGATGGTGTCGCCGGGGCGCAGGAGCCGATTGGCCTTCAAGGACTTGAAGATGTAGCACATCGCGGCCGTGCCGCCCTCGACCGCATAGAGGTCGAACTTGCCGGAGGGCCGCGGCTCGCCGCACATCGCCCACATCAGATACTCACGCACGATCCGCTCGTTGTGGACGAGCATCCGGTCGGGCACCGGATAGTTGTCGCCGATGATCGAGTCCACCAGCTCATGGACGAACGCGTCGCGGTCGAAGGCGAACGTCTCCTCCGCGAAGCGGACCATCGCGGCGAGATGGTCGGCGCCTGGCATGCCCGCATGCTCGGCGAGCCAGGTCTCCAGCCGCGCCGCCACGCCGCTGGCCTGCGGCATGCCGCCGAGGCCGGCGGGATGGTCCATGACCCGCCTGCTCTCGGTCAGAGCGAACAGCCCGAGAAGAAAGAAGGCCTCGCGCGGCTTGGTGGCGACCCAATTCGGGTTGCCCCGGCCGGCGTTGAGGAAAGCCGACTGCGTGGTCCGCGACGTCGCCTTGGCGAGGCTGATCAACTCGTCCTTGATCTCGAAGGGGCTGAGAGCTTCGAATTTCCTCAACGTGAGGATGTCGGCCATGGTCGCCTCCCTCGGCGCCCGGTCCGGGGCCGCCGCTTGATGACGCGGCAGCATGGGCGGCCGGCTCGACGGCTTGAAGTATCTTACTGTTACGCGGAGCCGGGCGCGCGTAGCTCTGGTCCGCGGGGCGAGCCGCGGCCCTATACCGTAAGATACTCAAGGTTGAGGCGTGACGAGCCTATGCTGCCTGGGTTCATGGGCCTTGCTTGACGAGCCGCCGGCGCGTCGCCGCAGGCTCCGGAGCGAAGCTGATGCTCGCTCCGCAGACCGGGATAGGGGGACAGCACATGAGGACGGCGCTCACCTGGGCCATGGGGGCTTGCGCTCTCGGGGCGACGCTCTCGTCCGGCGCGCCCGCGCAGTCGGCGGGCGAACTCTCGGGCGCCTATGTGGGACCCGGGCAAAGCTGCGATGACATCTTCGTCACCCGCAACGGCAAGACCAGCTTCAAGGCGCCGCGCAACGCCTTCAGTTCCGCGATCCTGATCCAAGGCGGGCGGCTGAGCACGCCGCTCGCGACCTGCAAGATCGGCCGCTCGTCCAGGGACAAGGCCGTGATCACCCTCAACCTGAACTGCACCAACGCCCTGTCGCCGGAAGGCGTGAAGGCCTATGTGCTGCGCAGGGACGACGGGGCCCTGGTGCGGCTCTCCGGCCCCAACGAGACGGGCGGCGAGACTTACGAGCGCTGCGGCCGCTGAGGCCCGAGGAGCGCGGGCCCTTGGCTCCATCGTCCGGTTCAGCTCTCAGGCGTCGGCGCCGCCGTCACGGGGCCACGAGCGTCACGATGATCGAGCCCCATGTCGTGAGCAGGATGTGGCCGATGGGAACGGCCGGCGTGTAACCGAGCACCGCGACGGGGCTTCCGGAGCGCTCCTGGACCGCCGCCATCGCCGCCGTCATGGTCTGGGCGCCGGCGATCGCGCCCAGCACCAGAACGAGGTTCATGCGCAGGACGAAGCACCCGAACAGCAGGCTGATGATGGGCGGCGCCAGGGTCACGATCATGCCGCCGAGGAGCAGCCCGACCCCCACGTCGGCCACGGCCTGGAAGAAGACGGGGCCCGCGTGCAGACCGGTCATCCCGACGAAAGCCGCCAGGCCGAGCGACGTCATCAGGTTGACGGCTCCGTCCGGGATGCGACCGAACAGAGGCAAGCGCGTCCTCAGATGCCCCACCACTAGGCCCGCCAGCAACGTCCCGACGCTCGTGCTCAGCGAGATCTTGAGCCCGGCGATGGGGAAGGTGACGAGGACGCCGACAAGCCCGCCGAGGAAGATCGCCAAACCGAGCACCACGAAGTCGGTGGAGTCGACGGGAGCGACCACCACGCCCAGGCGCGCCGCCACGGCCGCGACCACGTCCTCCGGCCCCACCAGCCGGACGACGTCGCCCTTTTCCAGGACCACGCCGGGCGCGATCGGAACTAGCTCCCCGCCTCTGCGGACCTCACGCAAATAGATCCCGCGCGCCCAATCCTGCCGGGCGATCTCGGCGAGGCTGGCGCCAAGCGAGTCGGACTTCTGGATCAGCACGTCGACCGACGCCACGGGCATGTCGAGGAGCTCACGATCTTCGACCTCCTCGGCCCGCGCGCCGACCTGTTCGACGATGGTTTCGCGGCGCCCCGAAATGGCCAGCACGTCCCCGGGCTGGAGAAGCAGATCCGGTCGGGCCGGCAGGAGCGCCGCGCCGCGCCGGACGCGCTGGACGAACAGCCGGTGCTCGCTGACGCCGCTCTCCGCCTGCGCCACCGTGAGGCCGGCCAGCGGAGAACCCTCCCGGAGAGCATAGGCGCGGACCTCGAAACGCCTCCACGCCGAGGCGACGCCGGAGGCCTGGCGCGTGATGCCCAGGGATTTCTCGAGGGCCAGCGCTTCCTGGCGGAGATCGGCGCCCATCAGGGTGGGCGCCACGATGCTGCAGAACAGGATCAGCCCGGCCGTCCCGAACACGTAGCAGACGGCGTCCGCCACCGCGATATGCGCCACGTAGCGGGCCCGGTCGGCCTCCGGGATCGCCAGGGCGTTGATCGCCTCGGTGGCGGTCCCCATCGCGGGGCTCTCCGTCAAGGCGCCGGACAGGAGGCCCGCCGCGAAACCCGGGTCGAGATGCAGAAAGCGGGCGACGGCCACGGCCGCGGCGAGCCCGCTGAAGGCGCTCACCAGCGCCACCAGGACGGGCTTCAGCCCATCCCGGCGCAGGGCCTGCAGGAATTGCGGCCCGACCGAGTAGCCGATCCCGAACAGAAAGAGCAGGAACAGGAAGGATTTCGTCATCGCCGAGATCGGCGGCTCGGCGAAGCGCCCCACCGCGATGCCCGCCAGGAGGGAGCCGGTCACCGGTCCCAGCCCGATGCCCGCCACCTTGAACCCGCCGATCCAGTAGCCGGCGCTGATCACCAGGAAAAGCGTCAGCTCGGGATATCGCACGAGGAAGTCGTGGAACCAGGCGAGCACGGCGTCCACTCCGAACAGATCCAGGTTCTGGCGCCAGCCAGCACGGCTTCATCATGGGTCCGCAGCTCGACCGCCGGCAGTGTCTTACTGTAGCTCGGCCGATCGCGGCCGCGATCGGCGCCGTCCTGGTCTCGACCAACCTGGCCTGCGTGGTCCGGCGGTCCGGGAGAGGCCCGCAGCCTTACAGTAAGATACCTGCCCGCAGCCCGCCGAAGTGCTTTGATCACGCAAGCGCTTCGAGAGAGCGGCCCGCCCATGCCACAGCGATGCGTCAACGCCCCTGCGATCGCTCTTGCATCGGCAGGCCACGACGCGGCCAGGACGGCGTCGGCCCGCGTGGCCTGCCTTCGGCCCGAGCTCCCCCGGAAGTCACCCGGCGTTCAGCGAAAGGGAGATCCCAGATGTTCAAGGCAATCGCGATCGGCGTCGCCGTAGTCGGCCTCGGCTTGACTTCGGCTCAGGCCCAGACTGCCTCACCTTCCGCAGCCTCGTCCGAAAGGCTCAGCAGCGCCGATCTCAGCGCCATCCTGGACGCCCGGGTGGCGGCGACCAAATTCGCCCTGCAACTCACCCCCGAGCAGCTGAAATTGTGGCCTCCGGTCGAGGAGGCGATCCGCTCCAGGGCGGCCGTCCGCCACATGCGGATCGCCAGGCTGCAATCGGGGCAGTGGGAAGAGGCCGGCGTCGTCGAGCTGATGCGGCAGCGGGCCGACAACCTCATGCAGCGCGGGGCCAGCTTGAAGAAGCTCGCGGACGCCTGGCAGCCCCTGGCCGCAACGCTGACCGAGGAGCAGAAGCATCGCTTGGCGGTCCTGGCCCTCTTCGTGCTCCGCGAAGCGCGGGAATTGCTGCCTCGCAACCGGTCGTCCGACAGTTGGGAGGACGACGGCGAGGAGTGATCGCGCGTTTCCGGCGCGCTGCGATCGAATTTGCCGGGTTCACGCCTGTGCGGCCCGGCCTTTCGGGAGTGGAGGTCGTGATGAAGAAGCTTGCTGCTTGCGCCCTCGCGGCCGTGGTCGCGCAGGCCCTGCTCGTCGCGTCGCCCGCGTCCGCCCAGTGGCGGGGCGGCGGGGGACACTGGGGCGGCGGATGGGGCCATGGCGGATGGGGGCATGGCGGATGGGGGCACGCCGGGTGGGGCGGCGGTTGGGGAGGGTGGCGCGGCGGCGGCTGGGGCTGGGGAGCCGGGCTTGCGGCGGGGCTGACCGGCCTCGCGATTGGCTCCGTCCTGGCGAGCCCCGCCTATGGCTACGGCTATCCCTACGACGGTCTGTATGACGGCGCGGGCTATGACTGGGACCCGTATGTCGCTGACCCCTATTACGGAGTCAGCTATGCGCCCGTCTATGCGGCGCCCCGCGTGGTGGTCGTTCGCAGAACCTACTACGTCCCGCGCCGGGTCTACCGGCGGCACGCCTATTGGGGACCGGCCTACTACCCTCGCGCCGCCTACCGGACAGCCTATGTGAGGCATGCGGCCTGGCGCGGCCGCCGCTACTGGCGCTGACGAGGGGCGCGGGCCCGCCGGAGGGGACGGGCCCCGCTCGCCCGACGGCGGCGCGCCTCTCAGGCGGCGCCGCGGCTGGCGGTGCGGAGCCTCTCGGCGTAGACGTTGATGATCAGGGCGGCCAGCAGGATGAGGCCGCGGATCAGGATCTTCAGGAAGCTGTCGATGTTGACGTGGTCGAGGCCGTTGTTGAGCACGCCGAGCACGAACAGCCCCAGGATCGTGTTGCCGATGCCGCCGCGCCCGCCGAACAGGCTGGTGCCGCCCACCACCACGGCCGCGATGGCGTCCAGCAGGTAGCTGTCGAACTCGTTCTGCTGGGCGCTGCCGAAATAGGCCACGCCCAGCATGCCGGCGACGCCGGAGCACACCGCCGAGATCACCAGCGCCGCGCCCACCACAAGGCCCGCATTGACGCCCGAGTTCTCGGCCGCCTCCCGGTTGCCGCCGACCATGTAGACGTAGCGGCCGAAGCGCGTGTAGGTCAGCGTCACATGGGCGACCAGCAGGAAGAGGGCCGCCACGATGACGATCCAGGGCACCCCCAGGAACGATCGGGAGCCCAGTGTGGCGATCAGCGGCGGCACCGAATAGGCGATCTGGCCGCGCACCAGCAGGGCGCTGACGCCCGCGCCGATCTGCATCATCGCCAGCGTCATGATGAAGGACGGGATCCCGATCCGGGTCACCCCGAACGCCGTCACGAGGCCGAGGAGCGCACAGGCGGCGAGCGCCAGCAGGATGGCGGCGAAGCCCGGCAGGGGCAGGTTCGCGATGTTCACGCTGGCGTCCTGCAGGGTGAAGAACGCGACCACGATGCCGGTGGCGTTCGCCACCGCCGCGACGCTGAGGTCGATCTCGGCCGTGAGGATCACGAAGGTGAGCCCGACCGCGATGATCCCGGTCACCGAGACCTGCTGGAGGATGTTCCAGACATTGCCGACGGTCGCGAAGGACGGGCTCGCGACCGAGAAGAACAGCACCAGGAACAGCAAGGTCAACAGGGGGGCGATGTTGCGCAGGCGCTGGGCCAGCCAGCCGCCGGCGCGCTGGGCGAGGGGAGACCGGCTTGCGGGTTTCGTCGTCGCGTCCATCGATGGGGTCCCCTGGGCAGGCTCGAAGAGGTGGGCGGTCCGGCCGGGCGCGCCGGGAGGGCTAGGCGGCGGCCAGCAGGTCCTCCTTGGAGACGCCGCGCTCGGCGAATTCCTGGACGATCTCGCCCCGGCGCAGAACCACGATGCGGTCCGCCATGGAGAGCACCGTCTCGGGCTCGGTCGACAGGACGATCACGGCGATGCCCTGCTCCTTGAGCGAGCGCACGATGCGCACGACGTCCTCCTTGGCGCCCACGTCCATGCCGCGCGTCGGCTCGCACAGCACCAGCACCCTGGGCGGGCGGGTGAGCCAGCGCGCCAGCGCCACCTTCTGCTGGTTGCCGCCCGACAGCGCGCCGAGGCGGGTCTCCGGCCCGGGCGCGCGGATGTTCAGGGCCTGGATGTGCCCCTTCGCGATGGCGCGCTCCCGGTCCGGCTTCAGCCAGAGCCGCGAGATCGTCTCCAGGATCGAGATCGAGACGTTGCGATAGATCGGCTCCTCGCCGAACAGCATGGCGCGCCGGCTTTCCGGCACGAAGGCCACGCCGGCGCGCTTGGCGTCCGCCGTGTTGCCCAGGCGGACCGCCTTTCCGGCGATGCGGATTTCGCCTCCGCCCGGCTGCAGCTTGCCGAAGAGCGCGCGCGACAGCTCGATCTGCCCGCAGCCCATATAGCCGTAGACGCCCAGCGCTTCGCCGGCCCTGACCTGGAAGCTCACGTCCCTGAAGGCGGGCGCGTGCGTCAGCCCGATCGCCTCCAGAGCCACGGCCGCGCCGCCAGGCCCCGCGAGGCGCACCGTCCCGGTCCAGCTCTCCTCCAGGTCGGCCGCGTGCGGGCCGATCATGCGGGCGATCAGCCAGCCCTTGTCGGTGGCGGGAGACACCCGCTCGGTCACGACCTTGCGGCCGTTGCGGAACACCGACACCACGTCGGAGACGCGCAGGACGTCGTCCAGGAAATGCGAGATGAAGACGATGCTGCGGCCCTCCTGCCTGAGGCGGCGCAGGACGCCGAAGAGCCGCTCCGTCTCGGGCGGCGACAGGGCCGAAGTCGGCTCGTCCAGGATGATGAGCTCCGCCCCGGAGAAGAGCACCCGGCCGAGCTCGACGAGCTGCTGCACGCCGATGGGCAGGAGCCCGGCCGGCGCGTCGACGTCGACGTCCAGCCCGAGCCGGGCGAGGAGATCGCGCGCGCCGCGCCGCATCGCGCCCCAGTCCACCAGCCCGAAGCGGTTGGTCGGCTGCGCGCCGAGATAGACGTTCTCGGCCACGCTCAGGTCCGGCGCGATGCTGAGCTCCTGGTGCACCATGCCGATTCCCGCCGCGAGCGCGTCGCGGGAGCCCCGGAACCGGGTCTCCCGCCCGCGCACGCGCATGACGCCGCCGAAGTCCGGATGGGCTCCGGCGATGATCTTCATGAGCGTGCTCTTGCCGGCGCCGTTCTCGCCGACCAGGCCGTGGATCTCGCCCGGCGCGAGCGCCAGGTCGACGTCCCGCAGCGCCTGGACGCCGCCGAACGCCTTGGAGATGCCGACCAGTTCCAGGATGGGCTCGACCGCCATGGCGCGGCGCCCGTCAGATCAGGAACTGCTCTTCCATCCAGGCCATCCCGGCCGCGTTGGCCTTGGTGACCACCGGCCCGTCGGTGATGATGTGCTTGGGGATGTCGGTTCCGGTCTTGGCGCCGTTCATCACGGCCGCGACGCCCGCGATGATCGCGCCGCCATGGATGCGGCAGGAGGGGTTGCGCACCGTCGCGAACATGCGCCCGTCGCTCACCGCCGCGATCGCGGGCGGCATGGCGTCCACGCCGCCGATCTTGATCTCGGTGCGCCCTTTCGCCTTCATGACGTTGTAGGCGGCGAGCGCCATGTCGTCGTTGTGGAAGAAGGCCGCGTCGATCTTGGGGTACTTGGTGAGGTAGGATTCCCAGAGCCGCACGGCCTTGGTGACGTCCCAGTCGGCCGGCTGCGTCTCGAGCACCTCGATCTTCGGGAACTTCTTGACCACGGAGTCGAAGCCTCGGGCCCGGCCCTGCGCGCCGGTGTGCCCAAGGGCGCCCTGGGTCATGATCACCTTGCCCTCGCCGCCGATGGCGTCGACGAGCGCCTGCGTGACGGAGGCGCCCATGAACTCGTTATCGGGCGCCAGGAACGTATGGACGTTGATGGAGTCCAGCGGGGCGATCAGCGTGTCCATGTCGATCACGGGCGTGCCGCCCTCGATCATGCGGTTCACGGGCGCTGTCAGCGTGCCGATGCCGAAGGCCTGGATGGCGACGAAGTCCCATTTCTGGGAGGCCATGTTGTCGATGGCGGAGCGCTGCTTCACGGCGTCGAGCTGGCCGTCGAACCAGGTGACTTCCACGTTGAAGAGCTTGCCCCAGTATTCGGCGGCCTGCTTGCCCTGGGCGCACCACGTGGCCTGAAGCCCGGCGTTGGAGAAGGCGGCCTTCAACGGCTTGCTGGACCGGCCCGCCTCCTTGGCCATCGCGGCCGCCATGAACGGGCTCACCCCCATGCCGCCGAAGAGCGCGGCGGCCCCTGCCGCCGCCGCAGAACCGAGCATGAGGCCGCGCCGGGACGCCCCGACGGTATCGTCTTGGGTCATGGTTTCCTCCACTGAGATCCGGACCTTTGCGGCCTGGTATCGGGAGTGAGGCTGGCACGGCGCACAGGCCGAGTCACGGGCGATCTGTGGACGGCGCGGCTGCTCCACGCGCCGCGCATTGCGCACGCCGGTCCGCGGCTCGCGCCCCAGGGCGCCGCGCCCTGCAGGCCATCGGACGGACGCGGCGGCTCAGCCGCGCAGGCCGGGCGCCTCCTGGCCCGTGCGGGCGACGTATTCGGCGTAGCCGCCGCCATACTGGTGCACGCCGTCCGGGGTCAGTTCGAGCACTCGGTTGGACAGGGCGCCCAGGAAATGCCGGTCGTGCGAGACGAACAGCATGGCGCCCTCGTAGTCGGCCAGCGCCGCGATCAGCATCTCCTTGGTGGCCATGTCGAGATGGTTGGTGGGCTCGTCCAGCACCAGGAAGTTCGGCGGGTCGTAGAGCATGCGGGCCATCACCAGCCGGGCCTTCTCGCCGCCCGACAGCACGCGGCACTTCTTCTCCACGTCGTCGCCGGAGAAGCCGAAGCAGCCGGCCAGCGCCCGCAGCGAACCCTGCCCGGCCTGCGGGAAGGCGTCCTCCAGGGACTGGAACACCGTGCGCTCGCCGTCGAGGATCTCCATCGCGTGCTGCGCGAAATAGCCCATCTTGACGCTGCCGCCCAAGGCCACGGAGCCGTCGTCCGGCGCCGTGGAGCCGGTCACCAGCTTCAGGAGGGTCGACTTTCCGGCGCCGTTGACCCCCATCACGCACCAGCGCTCGCGGCGGCGGACCTGGAAGTCCAGCCCGTCATAGATGCGGCGGTCGCCATAGCGCTTGCGGACCTTCTTGAGGCTGACGACGTCGTCGCCCGAGCGCGGCGCGGGCGGGAAATCGAACGACACCGTCTGCCGGCGCTTCGGGGGCTCGACCCGGTCGATCTTCTCCAGCTTCTTGACGCGGCTCTGGACCTGCGCGGCGTGGGAGGCGCGCGCCTTGAAGCGCTCGATGAACTTGATCTCCTTGGCCAGCATCGCCTGCTGGCGCTCGAACTGCGCCTGCTGCTGCTTCTCGTTGAGCGCCCGCTGCTGCTCGTAGAACGCGTAGTCGCCCGAATAGGTGGTCAGCGAGCCGCCATCGATCTCCACGATCTTGTTGACGATGCGGTTCATGAACTCGCGGTCGTGCGAGGTCATCAGGAGCGCGCCCTCATAGCCCTTGAGGAACGCCTCCAGCCAGATCAGGCTTTCGAGGTCGAGATGGTTGCTGGGCTCGTCCAGCAGCATCACGTCCGGCCGCATCAGCAGGATGCGGGCCAGCGCGACGCGCATCTTCCAGCCGCCCGACAGCGCCCCGACGTCGCCGTCCATCATGGCCTCGGTGAAGCTCAAGCCGGCCAGGACCTCGCGCGCCCGGCCGTCGAGGGCGTAGCCGTCGAGCTCCTCGAAGCGGGCCTGGACCTCGCCATAGCGCTCGATGATCTCGTCCATGCGGTCGGCCTGATCGGGGTCCGCCATGGCGGCCTCGAGCGCGCGAAGCTCCGCCGCCACGACGCTGACCGGCCCCGCGCCGTCCATCACCTCGGCGGCGGCGCTGCGGCCCGCCATCTCGCCGACGTCCTGGCTGAAATAGCCGATGGTGACGCCCCGATCGACCGCCACCTGCCCCTCGTCGGGCGCCTCCTGGCCGGTGACCATGCGAAACAGCGTCGTCTTGCCCGCGCCGTTGGGGCCGACGAGCCCGATCTTCTCGCCCCGCTGGAGCGCCGCCGACGCCTCGATGAAGAGGATCTGGTGCCCGTTCTGCTTGCTGATGTTCTCGAGTCGGATCATGGGGCTCGCGGGACCTGTCTTCGTGCAGGGCCGGCTTAGGGCATGTCGGCCCCGCGCGGAAGGGCCGAAGAGCCGAAACGGATCGCGGCCGGCCCGTTGACGCGGGGCGATCGCGGCCGAGTTCTATGCGGTGTTCCACCCGAGGAGGCGCCCATGACCCATCCCGTTCTCACATCCGGCGCGGTCGCCGTGGTCACCGGCGGGGCCGGAGGGATCGGCCTTGCGGCCGCGACCCGCTTCGCCCGGCTCGGCATGAGGGTCTGCATCGCGGACGTCGAGTCGGACCGGCTCCGGCAGGCCGCCCTCGACGTGGAGGCGCAGGCGCCGGGCGGCGCGGCGGACGTGATGGCGAGCGCGACCGACGTCAGCTCCCGCGACGCGCTGAAGCGGCTCGAAGCCGACGTCCTGGAGCGGTTCGGAAGCGTCGACCTCCTCATGAACAACGCCGGGATCCAGCCCGGCAGCGCGCTCTTCGGCGACCCGGACGCGTGGCGGCGCATCCTCGACGTCAACCTCCTCGGCGTCATTCACGGGACGCAGGTGTTCGGTCCGGGGATGATCGAGCGCGGCCGGCCGGGGCTCATCGTCAACACCGGCTCCAAGCAGGGCGTCACCACGCCGCCGGGCGATCCGGCCTACAATGTCTCCAAGGCGGGCGTGAAGGTCTTCACGGAGGCGCTGGCGCATGAGCTGCGCAACATCCCAGGCGCCAGGATCAGCGCCCACCTGCTGATCCCCGGCTTCGTCTTCACCGGCCTGACCGCCAAGGGCCGCGCCGTGAAGCCGGCCGCGGCCTGGACGCCCGAGCAGACGGTCGACTTCATGCTCGGCCGCCTGGAAGCGGGCGACTTCTACATCCTCTGCCCCGACAACGACGTCCCGCGCGAGCTGGACGAACGGCGGATCCTCTGGGCCGCCGAGGACATCGTCCGCAACCGGCCGGCGCTGTCGCGCTGGCATCCGGACTACGCGGACGCCTTCGCGGCCTTCGTGAAGGCCGGAACCCCGTCGGGCTGACCGCGAAGAAAGACCGGCCTCGGACGCTGATCCGGCTATGAAGCGCAGGCGACTGCGGCTATCGTGGCGCCGTGACGGTTCCCTTCGGGGATCAAAAGGGAACGCAGTGAAGGCGAAGAGCCCGATGCTGCGGCTGCCCCCGCAACTGTGAGCGGCGAGCGACGGCGCGTGGACCACTGGCCCTTCGGGGCTGGGAAGGGCGCCGGGGCGACGACCCGCAAGCCAGGAGACCTGCCGTCGCGACATCGGAATTCGGGCGGGGCGTCCGAAGGTGCGGCAGGGTCCGGGCGCGTGCACGGCCGTTTCGTCCTTCGCATTCCTCCCCGGTGAGCAACTCGGGGTGAGATCATGTTGCAGAACGCCTCCCAACACGTCGCCGCGCCGGTCCGCATCGAAGCGGGCGTCGCCATCCAGGCGCTTTTCGCCATTCTGCTCGGCGTCTTCGTCGTCGGCTTTGCGGGCTTTTCGCAGATCGACGCGGTCCACAACGCCGCGCACGACACGCGCCACGCCAACGCGTTCCCCTGCCACTAGGGGTCTGCCGTGTCCGTCTTCAGGTCCATCGTCTTCACCGCAGCCGCGGCGGGACTCCTGGTCGGCTTGGCGGTGACGGCCGTCCAGCATGTCCGCGCCGTTCCGCTGATCCACAAGGCCGAGGTCTACGAGAAGCAGGCCGAGGCGGCGCCCCGCGCGCCCGCCGCCGCCCCAGCCTCGGCCGTGCATGCGCATCCGGCCGGAACGCCCGCGCATGACCATGGCGCGGCGGCCTGGGAGCCCGCCAGCGGCCTCGAGCGCAACGCCTACACGGCGCTGTTCAACGTGGTCGAATGGGTGGGCTTCGGCCTCTGCCTCGCGGGGGCGCTCGTGCTGCTGCGCCGTCCGCCGACCTGGCGGGAGGGCCTGTTCTGGGGCATGGGCGGCTTCGCGGCCTTCGTGATCGCGCCCGGCCTCGGATTGCCGCCGGAGCTCCCCGGCGCTCCCGCGGCCGATCTGGTCGCCCGCCAGGCGTGGTGGATCGGGACCGCGGCCGCCACCGCAGGCGGCCTAGGGCTGATCGCGCTCGGCCGGACGGCGCTGACCAGCGCCATCGGGGCGGCCCTGCTCGTCCTCCCGCACGTGATCGGCGCGCCTCACGCGGTCGAAGCCGCGTCGAACGTGCCGGAGGCGCTGACGCGCCAGTTCGTGGCGGCCGTCACGGTCACCACCTTCATCTCATGGGCGCTGCTGGGCGTGCTGACCGGCCATTTCCTGCAGCGTTTCGGCAGGCGCGGCGACCTGACGACCTGACGCGTCGCCCATGGCCCGGCGCACGTCGCGGCTGGTGAGATGGAACCGCGCCGCCGGCGCCAGGCCCCGGCGGGCGATCTTGTCCGCCGCCGCAGCGTCGAACGCCGCCGCGTTCCGGCCGTAGAACGCCAGGCAATCGGCGGCTTGCGGCTCTTCCCCGGTCGACGCGCGCCCCAGCAGGACCCGGAAAGCGCGGCGGTGCACGAGGCACCCCGCGCCATGCCCGGCGGGCTGGAACTCCAGCGCGTCCGCCGTCTGGCCCCAGGCCGCCGGCGCGGTCATTCCACCTTGCCGATCTTGCGCGTCGCCACAATCAGCCGCGCGCTGTCGGAGGCCACGAAGCGGGCGAAGGCGTCCGCGTCCTGGTAGGCTGGCGGGCTTCCGGCCCGCTCGAAGATCTTCAGGGTCTCGGGGTCGCTCATCACCGTCTGCAGCGCCCCCCGCAGCCGCGCCAGGATGGGTTCGGGCACGCCCTTCGGGGCGAACAGCCCGGCCCAGATGTAGAATTCGACGTCAGGGTAGCCCAGCTCCTGGAAGGTGGGCGTGTCGGGGAATTCGGCGACCCGGCTCGCGCCCCAATTGGCCAGCACGCGCAACGCGCCGGCGTCCGCATGGGGCTTCAGCACCCCCGGCGCGGAGGCGATCGCCTGGATCTGCCCGGACAGGAGATCGTTCAGCGCCGGCCCCGCGCCCCGATAAGGCACGTGCAGGAGCTTGATGCCGGCCGATGCGGCGAACATCTCCATGGCGACATGCAGCGTGCCATAGCTCCCGGAGGAGCCGTACGGGATGGCCCCCGGCCGGGATTTCGCGTCGTTGACGAGGTCCTGCACGCTTCGCCACGGCGCGCTCGCCGGCACGGCCAGGAGGGTCGGGTCCGCCAGCACGCGCCCGATCGGGACGAGCTGGTCCACCTCGTAGGAGGGCGCCCGGTCGAAGAGGCGCGCCGACTCGGGCAGCACCGCCAGGGAGGAGAGCGTCATCAGCAGCGTGTGCCCATCAGGCGGCGCGTGCGCCGCCGCGGCGTTGCCGACGGCCCCTCCGGCCCCGGCCCGGTTCTCCACCACCACGGGCTTTCCGAGCAGCTTCTCCAGGGCGGCCGCCACGGGCCGGGCGGCGAGATCGGCCTGCCCGCCGGGCGGGAACGGCGCGATGATCATGATCGGGCGGTTGGGCCAGTTCGCCTGGGCGCGGGCGCCGGCGGGCGCAAGGGCGAGCGCTGAGGCCGCTCCGAGCCCGGCCACGAAATGTCGTCTGTCCATGGGGGTCACCTGGTCTGGCGCAGGCGGGGGCGCCCTGCGCGGAACCATCGTGCCTTCTCGGCCGCTCCCGGTCCAGACGGGCTCCGGGCCCTCACTGGCGCCCGACCAGGCCGAGATCCTCGCGCCGCTGCTGCTCGGCGATGGACGCCGAGAGGCGGAACACGTCGCGCGACCGGATCGCGCCGAGCAGACGGTCCGGACGCTTCGGGTCGACGATGGGCAGCACGCCGCGGTCGTCCTGGCCGAAGATGGCCACCACGTCGGCCAAAGTCGCCGTGGGCGGCACCCGCACCACGGGCGTCCCGATCAGGTCGGCCGCCGCGAGCGGAAGGTCGGGCTCGTTCTCGACCACCTCGACGAGCGCCGGATCGACCAGCCCGAGCAGCCGGCCATGGTCGTCCTGCACGGCCACCGCCTTGTTGCCGGCGTGGGACACCGCCCGGGCGACCTGGTCCAGCGAGGCGCTGGCCGGAAGGATGAACTTGGCGGGCCTGATCAGCTCCGAGATGCCGACCGTCGTCAGGCGGCTGATGTCGTGGCCGCCCTCCAGCGCGAGCCCGCGCTGCTGGAACCGCCACGTCGCGAAGCTGTAGCCGAACAGCCTGTCCGTCACGAGCGACGACACCACCGTCCCGAGCGCCACGACGAGCGAGGCTTCGTAGTTTCCGGTGCTCTCCAGCACCAGGAAGGCCATCGCGAGGGGGCTGCCGATGATGCAGGCGCCGAGAGCCGCCATGCCGACCAGCGCGCACAATGTGGGATTGGCCACGGGCACATAGGGGATGAGCTGGGAGAGCCAGGCCACCGCCTGTCCCAGTAGCGCGCCGATGAACAGCGAGGCGCTGAACAGGCCGCCCCGGAAGCCCGCGCCCAGGCTGAGCGCGGAGGCCAGCGCCTTGGCGCCCAGGAGCCCGATCGCCAGGCGCCCGACGATCTCCCCGTTGACCGCCTCGTCGATGGCCGCGTGTCCGCTGCCCAGCACGCCCGGCGCGAGGAACGCCAGGGCGGCGAGCCCGAGGGCGCCCAGCACGCGCCGCAGCGTCTCCGAGCGCGTGAGCGAGGCCAGCGTCCGCTCGACGCCGCCCACCAGCACCATGACGCCGATGCCGAGCAGCGCGGCCAGGACGCCGATCAGCGCCGCCACCGGGAAGTCGGCCCACAGGGCCGATGCGGTCTGCCGGATGATGAAGGGCTTCGGCCCGCCGTCCAGCGCCGCCACCGCCCCGAACCCCAGCAGGGCCGCCAGGGCGACCGGGGCCAGCGAGCGCTTGTTGTAGCTCCCCAGCACCAGCTCGAAGGCGTACAGCATCCCGGCGATCGGGGCCTGATAGGCCGCCGAGATCGCGGCCGCCGCGCCCGCGCCGACAAGGAGCCGCAGGTCGGACCGGGGCAGCTTGAGGCGGCGGCCCAGCACGGAAGCCAGCACCGCCCCGACCTGCGTGACGGCCGCCTCCACGCCCACCGAAGCCCCGAACGACACCGACGCCAGGATCGGGATCACCACCGCGAAGCCGTCCGTCCAGGTGAGATAGCCGCCCCGAAGGGCGTTCGCCTCGACGGCGTCGGAGGGCGGCCGGTCCGACAGGCGGGACGTGGCCCAGGTCGCCAGCGAGACCAGAAGCGCGCCCGCCAGCAGGGCGGCGCCCACCCGCCAGGGGGCCGTGTGCTCCGGCACGGCGACGCGCATCTCGGCGGCGAAGCCCAGGCTGGCGCGCTGCAGCCAGATGACGATGTTGTGGACCGCGAAGACGCAGGCCCCCGCCGCCAGCCCGACCGCGCAGGCGCTGGCCAGCACGACCAGCGGCGCGCCGGAACGGTTGCGGAACAGCCTGCGCCAGCCCCCAAAGGCGGCCCCGGCCTCGGGCGTGGCGGTGGGCAGGCGCCGGCCCGGCCACCGCGAAATGCGCCTGAGGCCGCTCCGCCAGATCGCGCCGACAGGTCCGCCCCTCACGATCCGCCTCGCAGCGCGGTCGGGGCGCGGCCGACATGGCGGCGGCAGGGGTCAGCGTCATGGTTCACGATGCTGGAAGCCTCAACACGAGCGGGCCCAAAGAAGCGGAACGCAGAGCGGGCCGAGCCGTCCCATGGCGAAGCCGCAGCCGCACCGCTTTTTTTTGAGGATCACTCTCGATGACGAAGATGTCGCATCGACGATCGCGGCGCGCCAGTGTGGCGCCGGTACGCGCGGTGAGGAGATCGGTCCCGGGATGGCGCGCTTGCGCCAGAAGCGCAGGTCGTACGGACGTCAGAAGCGCCGTCGCGCCGGCGGGCAGGTCCAGCCGGCGCGCGGCTGCGTAGACCGCCCGGGAACGGGGTGGAGCCGCCATGACACATCGCATCGCCATCGTGGGCGCGGGCGTCGCCGGCCTCGCGGCCGCGCGGGTCCTGGCGGGCCAGGGCTTCGACTTGACGCTGTTCGACAAGAGCCGGGGCGTGGGCGGCCGCATGGCGACGCGGCGCGCGGACGGCCTGCAGTTCGACCACGGCGCGCAATATTTCACCGCCAGGGGCGAGCGGTTCAGGGCCCAGGCCGAACTATGGGCCCTGGACGGGCGAGCGGCCGAGTGGGCGCCGGGCTGGTTCGTCGGAACGGCGGCGATGACCGCGCCGGCCCGCGCGCTGGCCGAGGGCCTGGCCGTCACGCAGGGGCGGACCGTCGCAGCCTTGCGGCGCGGCCCGGACGGCTGGAGCCTGAGCGGACGCGGACCGGACGGCGACGCGCTGGATGGACCGTTCGCGGCCGTCGTCTTGGCGACGCCGGCTCCGCAGGCGGTCCCGATCGCCGCGTCCGCCGGCCTCGGCTGGCCCGGGATGCAGTCCGCCCGATACGCGCCCTGCTGGGCGCTGCTGCTGGCGTTCGACGCCCCGATCGGCCTTGCGGCCGCCAGCCTGCGGCCGGACGACGATGTCCTGGCCTGGATCGCGCGCGATTCCACCAAGCCCGGACGTCCGCTCGGGGCCGAAACCCTCGTGGCGCACGCGACGCCGGCCTGGTCCCGCGCCCATCTGGAGGACGCGCCCGAGACCGTGCAGGCCGCCCTCCTGGCGCGCGTGCGCCAGCTGACGGGCGCCGCCGCGACGCCCCGTTACGCGGCGGCGCATCGGTGGCGCTACGCCCTCGTCGACAGGCCGGCGGGCGAGCCCTTCCTGTGGGACTCCGTGGCCCGCGTCGGAGCCTGCGGCGACTGGTGCATCGGACCGCGGGTCGAGGCGGCCTTCGACAGCGGCGAAGCGCTGGCCTTCGCCATGGCGCGGGACTTCGGAGGCCGCGATGGCCGCTGAGGAGCCCCGCCTCACCGTCTATTACGACGGCTCCTGCCCGCTCTGCCGAATGGAGATCGCGCATTACGCCCGGCAGGAGGGGGCCGAGAGGCTGCGCTTCGCCGACGTCTCCGATCCGGCGGCTGCGCCGGGTCCGGACCTCGACCGCACGGCCGCGATGGCCCGCTTCCATGTGCGGCGGGCGGACGGCGCGCTCGTCTCCGGCGCGGCCGCTTTCGCCGACGTCTGGCGCGCCCTCCCGCGCTGGCGCTGGGCGGCCCGCCTCGCCGGGGCGCCGGGGATCATGCGCCTGCTGGAAGGGGCCTACCGGTGCTTCCTGCCGGTCCGGCCCTGGTTGTCGAAAGCCGTCCGGATCATCCAATCCAGGCGGTCCGGCCCTGGCTGACGCGGACGAGCGGCCGCTGCTAGCGCAGTTCGCCCATCACCCGCGCATACTCGTGCTCGGCGACGCCATAGCTCTCGCGAGCCGCCTCCCGGAGCTTGGGACGGTCGGTGATGGTGATGAGGCCGCGCGTCGAGCGGATCATGCCGCCGCCTTCCAGCACGTGAAGCGTCGTCGTGACGCCGGCGCGGCGCACCCCCAGCATGATGGCGATGAAATCATGCACCAGCGGGACCTCGTCCCCGCCCAAGCGGTCCTGGCACATCAGGAGCCACCGGGCGAGCCGCACGTCGAGGTTGAAAGAGCCGTGGGCCAGCGCCGTGCAGGCCATCTGGACGGTCTGGACGTGGACGAAGCGCAACAGGAGGTCGCGCAGGCCGGGCGCCTCGCGCATCGCCGCCTCCAGGCATGAGGACCGGATGCGATGGGCGTTTCCGGCGGCCTGCACGAAGCATTCGTGCGGCGTGCGCGGCACGCCCAGCGCCACCGGGACGCCGACGAACCCCTCGCGCCCGACGATCGCGACTTCGATCCGCTCGCCCTCGGGGAAGCCGGCCACGATGGACCCGAGCCCTCGCTCGATGAAGTAGATGTAGTCGATGTCCCGGTCCGGATGGATCAGCGTCATCCGCCGCGTCAGGACCACCGGCTCGAGGTGGTCCCGGATCGACGAGAAATCCGCCGGCGACAGCGCCGTGAGCAGCGCGTTGCGGAGCCAGGCCTGGTCGGGATGGTTGTTCATCGGCGTCTCCCGCTGTGCTGGCGGGAGCGGTCACGCCTCAGCCGATCGCACTCGTCCGTCGCGTCATCCTCTCCACCTTACACCCAGTCGCGCCTCCGCCTGTACAATTTGGTACGGGCTGCGTTCTCAATCGTCCGGGCCGGCGTCGGTGATCGTGAACGCCATCAGCCGTCGAGCCAGCGCTTCGGTGTCCACCGGCTTGGGCACGCGCGGGATGGAGTCGAACCGGGCCGGCACGGCCGTCGCGTCATAGCCGGAGGCGAAGATGAAGGGCGCCCCGCGTTGCTGCAGCGCTTCGGCGACGGGATAGACCGGCACCCCGTTGAGGTTGATGTCGAGCACGGCGCCGTCGATCACCTTGGCCTCCTTGATCACGGCGAGCGCCTCCTCGACCGTGGCGACGGGGCCCAGCACCTCCGCGCCGAACCGCTCCAGCGACCGCGCCAGATCGACCGCCAGGAGATACTCGTCCTCGACGACCAGCACCCGCCGGGGCCGCAGCTTCAATGGGGCCACGCCGCTCATCGGTCCATGTCCTTCCCCAATGGCAGTTCGATGCGACAGCTCACGCCGTCCGGACCGAAGGTCAGCGACGTCTTGGCCTGCAACTGGTAGGGGAGCGCCTTTTCGATCAACTCGCTCCCGTAGCCTTTCCGTCCAGTCTTGCGATGCATTTTCACACGCGTTTCCCGCCAATCGAGCTGCAGGCGCTTCGGGTCGTCCGGCGGAACCAGCGACCAGTCCACCGTCAAGAGGCCGCCCTGGTCGCCGAGCGCGCCATGCTTCAGGGCGTTGGTGGCCAGTTCGTGCACCGCCAGCGCGACGGTTTGCGCCGACGAGGCCGGCAGCGTGATGGGCGGCCCCGCCACGCTCACCCGTTCGGGATCCGGCGCATGCGCGTCGAGCTCCGCCTCGATCAGCTGGCGCAGCGAGATCCTGTCGTGGCCCGCGCTCTCGGTCAGGCTCTGGACCCGGGAGAGGGCGCGCAGCCGTCCCTCGAACTCCTCGGCGAACTGGGCCAGGTCGCCGCCCTTGGCGAGCGTCTTGCGCGCGATCGACTGCACGACCGCCAAGAGATTTCTCGTGCGGTGCTGGAGCTCCGCCAGCAGCACGGCCTGCCGCTCCTGCAGCAGGCGAAGATTGTTGATGTCCGTCGACGTGCCGACCCATTCGGCCGTGTCGAGCGGGCCGTCGGTCGTCGGGTTGGCGCGGGTCCGGTGCCATCGATATTCGTGGTCCGCGACCCTCAGGATGCGATGCTCCACGGAGTATTCCCCGGTCTCCTGGGCCTCTCGCCAGGCCGCGCGGGTCAGGTCCCGGTCGTCCGGATGCACGGCCTTGAGCCAGTCGAAGCCACGGCTCTGCGCATCCGACATCCCGGCGTAGACCTCCCATTGCGGGCTGCCCCACGTCCGGTGACCATCCGACCTGCACCGGAACACCAGCTGGGGGATGCGGGTCGCCAGGACCCGGAACCGCGCCTCGCTTTCCCGAAGCGACTGTCCGCTGGCGTGCTGCTCGGTCCGGTCGCGCATGATCTTGGCGAAGCCCGAGCCGTCGCTCAGCGGCGTCACCAGCCCGGAGCCCCAGAACCGGGAGCCGTCCTTGCGGACGTGCCAGCGCTCGTCCTCGGCGCGGCCGTGGGTTCGCGCCCCTTCGCGCTCTTTCTCCGGCGCGCCGGCGGCGCGGTCTTCGGGCGTGAACAGGACGTCGCCGTTCCGGCCGATGATCTCGGCGGCGTCGTACCCGGTCATGCGCGCCGCGCCGATGTTCCAGCTCGTGACGACGCCCGTCTGGTCGACGGTGAAGATCGCAAAATCGACGGCGCTCTCCGCGACCAGGCGCAGCAGTTCGTCTTGACGCGTTTCAGACGGAATCGCAGCGCTGGGCGGGCGTTCGTTCATGTCGCGGTGGGGCTTTGCTGCGGGGGCACCGCACTGAAAGCCGCGGCCGGGGCGCAGGTTCCACGAGCCTGTGCACGCGCATGAGCCGCGGGGCGAAACCGCACCCGCCCGCCGGACGCGCCCGGGCCAAGGCGCGCCATCAACAGGCCGGCCGATTGTTGTCCTGCTCGCAGTCAGGCAGCGAGAGAAGCTCGACCCGATGGGAGGCGGCGTCGGTCAATTCGATTTTCCAGCGGCCGCGGTCGACCTCCGTGATTTCGTCGTTCGCCAGGGCTCTGCATTCCCTCAGGGCGAAATCGCGGGCGTCGCCCTCCGATCGGAACGAGCGCCCCTGGATGTCCAGTATCCGTTCCCGCCCCCGCCAGATGTTGATGTGGAAACGCGGCATGCCCTTGTGGCTCCTTGTCGCATCAACGCGAGCGCCGTGGGGCCGTTCCGACGAAAAGATCAGCGATGTCAGCTGCGCGACCGGGGCGCGGGCCTGGCCAGGACGGAGACCGTGGCCGGCCTTGAACGCGCGGCCTCGACCAGCTCGGCGATCCGGGTGGCCAGCTCCGTCTGGCGGAAGGGCTTCGACAGGCGTGGAAGATCGGCGCCCGGCCCCTGGGTGAGGTTTGTGTAGCCGGTGACCAGCAGCCCCGGAAGCTCGGGCCTGAGGCGGCGCGCTTCCACGATCAAGTCGGCGCCGTTCATGCCGGGCATCAGGTAGTCGCTGACGATGATGTCGATGTCGCCCGCCTCGCTGCGCATCAGCCGGAGCGCTTCCGCGCCCGACCCGGCCTGCAGCACCGAATAGCCGAGGTCGGCCAGCATGTCGGCGGTGCCGAGCCTCACCAGGTCCTCGTCGTCGACGAGCAGCACCGTGGCCGCGCCCACGGCGCGCGGCGCGTCCGCCTGCGGCTTCTCGCTCGCGGCGGCCTCCTCGTCGGCGATGGGCAGCCACAGCTCCGCCCGCGTCCCCAGCCCGGGCGTGCTGGACAGCGTCAGCGCGCCGCCCGACTGCGCCGCGAGGCCGTGCACCATGGACAGGCCCAGGCCGGTCCCCTTGCCCAGGCCCTTGGTGGAGAAGAACGGTTCGACCGCCCGCTTCAGCGTGCTGGCGTCCATTCCGACGCCCGTGTCGGCGACGCTGAGCCTGACATAGCCGCCTTCCTTGACGCGATGGCGGCTCTCGGGGCCGACCTCCTCGAAGGTCGCCGCGATGGTCAGCCTGCCGCCGCCCGGCATGGCGTCGCGGGCGTTGATGGCGAGGTTCAGGAGCGCCAGCTCGAGCTGGCTCGGATCGACGCGCGCGGCCGGTAGCTCGGCGGACGCCTCCACCTCGACCACGATCGTGGGGCCGATCGAGCGCGCGATCAGGTCCTCGATGCCGGCCAGCAGTCCGGCGACGTCCACGGCGCTCGGCTGCAGGTCCTGCCGCCGCGCGAAGGCCAGCAGGCGCTGCACCAGCGTGGCGGCCCGACTCGACGCCTGGAGGGCGTTCTCGATCAGCCTTTGCGAGCGCGGATCGTCGGCCGCGATGCGGCGGCGCAGCAGGTCCAGGTTGCCCATCACGGGCGTCAGCAGGTTGTTGAAGTCATGCGCCACGCCGCCGGTCAGCTGGCCGATCGTCTCCAGCTTCTGGGCCTCGTGCAGCTGGGCGAGCGCCTCCTCGCGCTCGCGCGTGCGTTCGGCGACGAGCCGCTCCAGCTCCTCCCGCGAGCGGGCGAGGCTGTCGCGCGCCTCGTACTGCCGCCGCCGGGCGTTCAGCGCGGACCGGACGGCCCGCACGAGGCTCTCGGCGTGGAGCGGCCGCTCGAGCAGCACGACGTTGCGCAGCAGGTCCAGGGTTTCCTGCGCCCGCGCGGCGCGCAGGCCCTTGTCGCCGTTGGCCAACACGATGAACGGAAAGTCCGACCAGGGCGGCTGGCGCTCCAGCCAGTCCAGCACCCCGCGAAGATCGCCCGCGTTCAGGGCCTCCTCGGACGCGACAGCGGCGCCGGCCCCGGAGGCGAGCGCGGCGCTCAGGTCGTCGATGTCGGCGCAGACCCGGGTGGAGACGCCATGCCGGCGCAGGAGATCCGCCGCGACGGCCGCATCGCGCCCGCGCGGCGTCAGGATCAGGACGACGTCATCCATCGCGCACGCCGTCCGCGGACTGGCCCAGCGCGTGGGAGGCGGCCGCGGCTCGGTTCTCGAGCAGCGTCGCGTCCCCGTGGTAGATCGGGGCTCCCGACAGGATGCCCTGGAAGTCCCGCAGCGGCTCGCCGACGGTCAGGCCGCTCGAGTCCACCCGAAACTCCCGGATCGTGCGTTCGTGGTCGGTGGTGCGGGTCTTGATCACCGAGATCGCCTTGCGCACCTCGCCGCTGGCCTCGAAGAAGCGCAGCAGCAGAACCGTGTCGGCCAGATAGCTGAGATCCACGTCCGAGCGTATGTCGCCGACGAGGCCGTGCTGGCCGAGGATCATGATGGTCAGCACATCCTGCTGGCCCAGATAGGACAGAAGCTCGTGCATCTGCAGGGTCAGGTGCCGGTCTTCCGGCATGGCCTGCAGATAGGCGTTGAGGCTGTCCACCACCACGACCTTGGCCTCGTCGCGCTCCACCGCCGTGCGCACCGCGACCGCGAACTCGCCGGGCGAGAGCTCCGCCGGGTCGATCTGCCGGATGTTGAGCTGCCCGTTCTTCACGAAGGGGGCGAGGTCCATCCCCAGCGCGGCGGAGCGCAGCAGCAGCGTCGGCAGCCGCTCGTCGAAGAGGAAGAAGGCGGCGTTCTGGCCCTTCTGCAGCGCCGAGAGCATGCAGCGCACCGCAGTGGTGGTCTTGCCCACGCCCGCGGGTCCGCTGAGCAGCGTCGTGGTCCCGGGCACGAGCCCTCCGCCCAGCAAGGCGTCGAGCCCCGTCACGGTGGTGGCCAGCACCTCGGACGGCGCTCCGCCGGGGTGTTCGGCCGCGATCAGGCGCGGATAGACGCAAAGCCCGCCCGTGACGATCGACATGTCGTGGTAGCCGCCGCTGTACTGCACGCCGCGCATCTTGACGATGCGCAGGCGCCGGCGTTCCGCGCCGAACCCGGTGGCGGACTGGTCCAGCGAGATCACCCCGTGGGCGATGCTGTGCAGCTGCAGGTCGCCGGGCTCGGACGTTCGGTCGTCCAGGACCAGCACGGTGCAGGCCTTGTTGGCGAAGAAGTGCTTGAGCGCCAGGATCTGGCGGCGATAGCGCAGCGGGTTCTGGGCCAGGAGCCTCAGCTCGGAGAGGCTGTCCAGCACGACCCTGTGGGGCTTCAGGGCCTCCACGCGCTCCATGACGCCCCGAACCGTCTCGCCCAGCTCGACGTCCGACGGATGCAGGAGGGTCTGCTCGCGCTCCGGGTCCAGCCCGGCCTCCGGCACGAGCTCGAACAGGTCGAGATCGTCGAGGCTCCAGCCATGCGTCTCCGCCACGGCCCGCAATTCGGGCGCGGTCTCCGACAGCGTGATGTAGAGGCCGTTCTCGCCGCACGCCTCGCCCGCGAGCAGGAACTGCAGGGCGAGGGTGGTCTTGCCCGTTCCGGGCGTTCCCTCGACCAGATACATGCGGTGCGGCGTAATCCCGCCGCCGAGGATGGAATCCAGCCCGTCGACGCCTGTGGTGGTGCGCGGCGCTGGGGTGAAGGATTTGACGGTGTCTTGTGACGTCACGAACGCGGAGTCCTGGGCTGGGGGAAGCCCGAGCGGGCCGGCGCGGCGGCTCTCGAAACCGACGCGCCCAGATCGCCCCAAGCTGTCAGGCCGCCGGAAGCTTGGCGTCTGCTGACCACAGCAACGCGGCCCGTGTTCTCTGGTTCCCGCTCGCCTCGACGCCGGCCGGCGGATCAGAAGAGACGCGGGCGGATGTCGGCCGCGATCCGCGTCAGGATGGCCAGGTGCCTCGGGCGTCCATCCTCCACCAGAAGCGAGGTCAGGCCGGAGATGCTCAGCGCGCCGACGAGCCGGCCGTCGCGGTTCATCAGCGGCGCGCCCAGGCCCGTGATGCCGATGAAGAAATCGTCGATCGCCAGCGCGTAGCCGTCGCGCCGGATCGCCTCCGCCTCGCGCGCGAGCGCGGCCGGGTCGGTCTGGCTGGCGGGCGTCCTGGCCGGCAGAGGCCGGCTGAGGGCGTCGCGCCGCTCCTCCTCGGACAGGAAGGCGAGCAGCGCCCGCGGCCCGCCCCCGCAATTGAGCGCCGTGCGCGCGCCCACCGAGAACCAGCTCACGTCCACATGCGGGGCCTGCGCCCTGACGCGGTCGACGCAGAGCGCCATGCCGTCGTGATACGTCCACAGGAAGGACGTGGCGCCCGCCTCCTCGGCGATCGTGCTCAGGAAGGGCGCGACCGTCTCGCGCAGGTCGCGGCCGCGGTCGACCACCGACGCGAGCTCCAGCACGCCGACCGCCAGCGCATAGGCGCCCGCGTCGGGGTCATGCTCCACCAGTCCGCCGAGCTGGAGCGTATGCAGCAGGCGCCGCGCCGTCCCGGCGTCGAGGCCCGCCGCGCGGGCGAGTTCGGTCAGGGTCTGGCGCGGGCGCGCCGCCGTGAACGCCTTGAGGAGCGCGACCCCGCGCTCCAGCGAGCGCACGACGGGCACGCCGGGCTTTGCAGGAACGCGGTTGGCTGCGATCTTGCTGGCAGCGTTCGCGGGAGAGGATCGAGACTTCGCCACCGGCCGCCCGTTTTGTCACGCCATGACAATGCTTGTCATTGTTTGACAGCCCGCGCAACGGTTGCATAGTCTCGAAGAGGCCACGGGTCGCCGGGGCCGCGTTGGAGGGATCACGATGCTCGGATTGCGGATCACCACGGCCGTCGCATTCGCAGCGGCGCTCGGATGGGCCGGCGGCGGCGCGGCGGCGCAGACGCCCAAGAAGGGCGGCGTGGCCCAGGTGATCGTCACTCCCGAGCCCCCGATGTTGATGCAGGGCCTCAACCAGACCGGCCCCACCAACATGATCGCCGGCAACATCTACGAATCGATGCTGCGCTTCGACGACAAGCTCCAGCCCATGCCGTCGCTGGCCAAGAGCTGGAAGGTCTCGGACGATTCGAAGGTCTTCACCTTCACGCTGCAGGACGACGTGAAGTGGCACGACGGCAAGCCCTTCTCGGCCGACGACGTAGTCTTCACGCTCGACAAGTTCCTGCGCGAGGTGCACCCGCGCTGGCGTCCCATCGTCAACACCCAGGTCGAGAAGATCGAGAAGACCGACGACAAGACCATCGTCATCACGATGAAGCAGCCCTTCGGGCCCCTCCTCTTCGCCATGGAGGTCGCGTCGGCGCCGATCATCCCGAAGCACCTCTACGAGGGCACGGACTACAAGGCGAACCCGAACAACAACACGCCGATCGGCACCGGCCCGTTCAAGTTCAAGGAGTGGAAGAAGGGCTCCTACATCCAGCTCGTCCGAAACCCGGACTACTACCTCAAGGACAAGCCGGCGCTGGACGAGGTCTACTACCAGTTCATCCCGGACGCCGCGGCCCGCGCGGTCGCCTACGAGACCGGCAAGGTGGACGTGCTGACCGGCGGCGCCGTCGACATCTTCGACGTGCCGCGCCTCGCCAAGCTGCCCAACACCTGCATGACCACCAAGGGCTGGGAGATGTTCGCCCCCCACGCCTGGATCACGCCCAATGTCCGCAACGGCATCCTGGGCAGCAAGGAATTCCGCCAGGCGATGATGTACGCCATCGACCGCGACTTCGGGAAGGACGTGGTCTGGAACGGCTTCGGCAAGATTCCGACGGGGCCGATCTCGTCCAAGACGAAGTTCTACTCGCCCGACGTCAAGATGTACTCCTACGATCCGAAGAAGGCCAAGGAACTCGTCAAGGCTTCGGGCTACAAGGGCGAGACCATCAAGTTCCTCGGCCTGCCCTATGGCGAGACCTGGACGCGCTGGGCCGAGGCGATCAAGCAGAACTTCGCCGATGTCGGCATCAACATGGAGATCGTGACGACCGACGTCCCCGGCTGGGTGCAGAAGACCAGCAACTGGGACTTCGACCTCACCTTCAACTTCCTCTACCAGCTCGGCGACCCGGCGATCGGCGTCAGCCGGTCCTATGTCAGCGGCAACATCGCCAAGGGCAATCCCTTCGGCAATGTGGGCGGCTACTCGAACCCCGAGGCCGACAAGCTCTTCGCGGACGCCGCCGTCGCGCCGACGCCCGAGAAGCGGCAGGAGCTCTACACCAAGGTCCAGCAGCTCCTGGCCGAGGAGCTGCCCGTGCTCTGGCTCCTCGAGCTCGAATATCCGACGATCTACCGCTGCAACATCAAGAACCTCGTCACGACAGGCATCGGCGTGAACGACGGCTTCCGCGACGCCTGGAAGGAGTAGCGAGCAACTCTCTCCCGCGCAGCGGGGGAGATGTCGGCGCCAGCCGACAGAGGGGGCGCCGGGGCCGTGCTGAGCCCCGCGGGCGCACGACCGCCCCCTCCCTGCCCTCCCCCGCTGCGCGGGAGAGGGTTCCGGCTGCGGCCCGCCGCTGGCGGTAAGATGAGGATCCTCCACTGATGGGCATGGCCCGGTTCCTGGCGTCGCGATTGCTCAAGGGCGTCGTCGTGCTCTTCGCCATCGCGGTGCTGAACTTCTTCCTCATCCGGGCCGCGCCGGGCGATCCCGCGGCCGTGATGGCGGGCGAGGCCGGGGCCGCCGACGCGCAGTTCCTGCAGCAGCTGCGCGAGCAGTTCGGGCTGGATCGGTCCATCCCGTACCAGCTCGGCGTTTATCTGAAGGGCTACGCCACGCTCGACCTCGGCTACAGCTACCGCCAGCAGCGCAGCGTTGCGGCCGTGGTCGGCGAGCGCCTCCCCGCCACGCTGCTGCTCACGGGCGCGGCTTTCGCGATCTCGCTGGCGCTGGGCAGCCTGCTCGGCATCCTGGCTGCGGCCCGGGCCGGGCGATGGTCGGACAGTCTGATCACCACGGCCGCGCTGGTGTTCTACGCCACGCCGCTGTTCTGGATCGCGCTGATGAGCCAGATCGTGTTTTCGCTGAAGCTCGGCTGGGTGCCCAATGTCGGCTTCGAGACCATCGGGGCCCACTATACGGGCATGGCCCGCGCGCTCGACATCGGCAGCCATCTCGTTTTGCCGGCGCTGACGCTGGGGCTCTTCTTCACGGCCCTCTACGCCCGCATGATGCGCGCCAGCATGCTGGAGATCGCCGGCGCGGACTTCATCAAGACGGCGCGCGCCAAGGGCCTGCGCCCCTCCGTGATCACGCGCCGGCACATCGCGCGCAACGCCATCCTGCCGATCGTGACCCTCGCCGGCCTCCAGGCCGGGCAACTCGTCGGCGGCGCGGTGCTGACCGAGACGGTGTTCGCCTGGCCGGGCATCGGCCGGCTCATGTTCGAGGCGCTCGTGCAGCGCGACTATGCGGTGCTGCTCGGCGTGTTTTTCGTCTGCTCCGCCATGGTGGTGCTGTTCAACATCGTCACCGACCTCGTCTACCGGGTCGCCGACCCGCGCATCGAGGCCGCCTGATGGGCTTCCTCGGGCGTTTCGCCGCCAACAAGGGCGCGCTGGTCGGCCTCGTGCTGCTGGTGGCGCTGCTGGCTTTCGCGGTGCTCGGACCGTGGCTCTATCCCACCTCGCCCTGGCGCATGGTGGCGCGGCCCTTCACGGCGCCTTTCGTGACCGACCGTTTCCTGCTGGGCACCGACACGCTCGGCCGCGACGTGGCCGCCGGGCTGGTCCACGGCGCCCGGATCTCGATCCTGATCGGCTTCGTGTCGACGCTTGTCGCGCTCCTGATCGGCGTCCCCCTGGGCGCGCTGGCCGGCTATTTCGGCGGCTGGATCGACGACGCGCTGATGCGCATCACGGAGTTCTTCCAGACCATCCCGAGCTTCGCGCTGGCCATCGTGCTCGTGGCGGTGCTGCAGCCCTCCATCTATTCCATCGTGCTCGCCATCGGCATCGTCAGCTGGCCGCCGGTGGCGCGGCTGGTGCGGGGCGAGGTGCTGTCGCTGCGCACGCGCGAATATGTCCAGGCCGCCATCACGGTCGGCCAGTCGACGCCGCGCATCATCTTCAGCCAGGTGCTGCCGAACACGGTCGCGCCGATCATCGTGATGGCGTCGCTGATGGTGGCCAGCGCCATCCTGCTGGAATCGTCGCTGTCCTTCCTGGGCCTGGGCGACCCCAACCTGATGACCTGGGGCTATATGGTGGGCGCCGGCCGTACGCGCCTCATGGACGCGTGGTGGATCAGCTTCTTCCCGGGCGTCGCGATCTTTCTTACCGTGCTGGCGCTGAACCTCGTGGGCGAGGGCCTGAACGACGCGCTCAATCCCCGCCTGTCGCGAGGCCGCGAGTGAGCCAGCCCCCCGTCCTCGATATCCGCGGCCTCACCCTCGCGCTTCCCGCTCTCGCCGACCGGGCTGAGGCCGTGAGCGGGCTCGATCTCGCCATCGCGCCCGGCGAGTTGCTGTGCGTGGTGGGCGAATCCGGCTCCGGCAAGTCCATGGCCGCCCACGCCGTCATGGGGCTGCTGCCGAGAGCCGTGCGGCCGGTCGCCGGGCAGGTCTTGCTGAATGGCCGCGACCTGCTGGCGCTGGACGACGCCGCCATGCGCGACGTGCGCGGGCGGGAGGTCGGCATGATCTTCCAGGAGCCCATGACCTCGCTGAACCCGGTGATGCGAATCGCCGACCAGATCGGCGAGACGCTGGAGGCGCACGGTCTCGGCGACCGGGCCAGCCGGATGAGCCGCGCGCTGGAGTTGATGACGGAGGTCGGCCTGCCCGACCCGGCCCGCATGGCCCGCGCCTTCCCGCACCAGCTCTCGGGCGGCCAGCGGCAGCGCGTCATGATCGCCATGGCGCTGGCGCTCCAGCCCAAGCTTCTGATCGCCGACGAGCCCACGACGGCGCTCGACGTCACCACCCAGGCGCAGATCCTGAAGCTGATCGACGCGCTGCGCCGCGACCACGGCACGGCGGTCCTGTTCATCACGCATGATTTCGGCGTCGTCGCCGAGATCGCCGACCGCATCGCGGTCCTGCAGCATGGGATCGTGGTCGAGCAGGGCCCGGCGGACGCCGTGCTGGGCGCCCCGCAGCACGACTACACGAAACGCCTTCTCGCGGCCGTGCCGTCCCTGATCCCGCCGCCGCCCCGGGCGCGGCCGGACAGCCCGCCGGCTCTCACCGTGCAAGGACTCGGCAAGATCTACCAGCGGCGCAGCCTGTTCGGCGCGGGCCGCGTCGTGAAGGCCGCCGCCGACGTGTCCTTCGCGATCGCGCGAGGCGAGACGCTGGGCCTCGTCGGCGAGTCCGGCTCGGGCAAGTCCACCGTCGGCCGCTGCTGCATGCGGCTGATCGAGCCCGACGCCGGCCAGATCCGCATCGACGAGCTCGACATCACGGCCCTGTCGGCGCGCGCCTTCCGGCCCCATCGCAAGCGCATCCAGATGGTGTTCCAGGACCCCTTCGCGTCGCTGAACCCGCGCCGCACGGTGGGCCGCATCATCGCGGAGGGGCCGGTGGCGCAGGGCGTCGAGCCCAAGGCCGCGCTGGAGCGGGCCCGCGAGCTGCTGGCCCTTGTCGGCCTGACGCCGGGCGCCATCGACCGCTACCCGCATGAATTCTCCGGCGGCCAGCGCCAGCGCATCGGCATCGCGCGCGCCCTGGCGCTCGACCCCGAGATCCTGGTCGCCGACGAGGCGGTCTCGGCGCTGGACGTCTCCGTGCAGGCGCAGATCCTCGACCTCATCCAGGAGCTGCAGGAGCGACTTGGCCTCGCCATCCTGTTCGTCACGCACGACCTTCGCGTCGCCGCGCAGATCTGCGACCGCATCGCCGTCATGCAGCGCGGCGAAATCGTCGAGATGGGCGACACCGCCGCCCTCTTCGCCGCGCCGAAGCACCCCTACACGCAGCAACTCCTCGCCGCCGTCCCGGGCGCCCGCCGCTTGAAGGCGAAATGAAGGGGATGCGCTCGATGAGCCTCAACCTCTCCGTCATCCCCGGCGACCGGCGCAGCCCTCCGCCGCTGCGCGGCTCCGGCCGGGGATGACGGAGAGCCGAAACAACAAGGATGACGAAAATGCCGCTCGACCCCGCCTTGCGTGACCGTATCATCGCCTCCGTGGACGCCGGCTTCGACGAACAGGTCGCCTACACGCAGGAATTGATCCGCTTCCCGTCGCTGCGGGGCGAGGAGCACGCGATCCAGGATTTCGTCTTCCGCGCCTTTCGCGACCGGGGCCTCGCCACCGACCGCTTCGCGATGGACGAGGCCGCCATCGCGGCCCATCCGGGCGGCGCGCCGTTCAGCGCCGAGCATTCCGAGGCTCCCATCGTGGTCGGCATTCACCGGCCGCAGACCGAGGCCGGCCGGTCGCTGATCCTGCAGGCGCATGTGGACGTGGTGCCGACCGGCCCCGCTGACATGTGGAGCCGCCCGCCCTTCGAGCCCGCCATCCAGGGCGACTGGCTCTATGGCCGCGGCGGCGCCGACATGAAGGCCGGCCACGCCGCCAACCTGTTCTGCCTCGACGCGCTGCGCCGCATCGGCCTGCAGCCGGCGGCCACGGTCTATGTCCAGTCCGTCGTCGAGGAGGAGTCGACCGGCAACGGCGCGCTGATGACCCATCTGCGCGGCTACAAGGCCGACGCCGTGCTCATCCCGGAGCCCGAGGAGGAGATGCTGGTGCGCGCCAATACGGGCGTGCTCTGGTTCCAGGTGGAGGTGCGCGGCGTGCCCGTGCATGTGCGCGAGATGGGGACCGGGGCCAACGCCATCGACGCCGCCTACCGCATCGTCGGCGAGTTGCGCGGGCTCGAGGAGGAGTGGAACGCCCGGAAGGCCGGACGCCCCCACTTCGAGAACGAGGAGCATCCGATCAACCTCAACATCGGCAAGATCGAGGGCGGCGACTGGGCCTCGTCGGTGCCGTGCTGGTGCCGCATCGACTGCCGCGTGTCGATATATCCGGGCACGACCGCCGACGAGGCCGCCCGCGAGATCCGCGAGCGCATCGGCGCCTTCGCACGGTCCGACCGGTTCCTGGCCAACAACCCCCCGAGCGTGACCTTCAACGGCTTCCATGCCGAAGGCTATGTGCTCGAGCCCGGCTCGGAGGCCGAATCCGTGCTCGGCGCCGCGCACGAGGCCGCGACGGGCGCGGAGCTGAAGAGCTTCATGACGGCCGGCTATCTCGATACGCGCGTGTATGCGCTCTATGACCGCATCCCGGCGCTCTGCTACGGGCCGAAGTCGGAGAACATCCACGGCGTCGACGAGCGCGTGAGCCTCGCGTCGCTGAGGCGCATCACCAAGACCATGGCGCTCTTCGTCGCCGAATGGTGCGGCGTGGAGCCCGTCGCCGGCCCGGAGGGGTCGTCGTGAAAGCCTTCTTCCATCCCGCCCAGCGGGCGCACCGGCCCCTCCAGTTCATGCGCACGGGCGTGATCAGCGACCCGAAGGACGTGCCGGAGCGGGTGGAGCCGCTGCTGCAGGCGCTCCGCGCGCGCCACGTGCCCATTGAGGAGCCGGCCGACGCCGGCCTCGCGCCCGCTCTGTCGGTGCACGGCGCCCCCTATCTCGATTTCCTCGCCACCGCCTATGCGCGGTGGTCGGGCCTGCCCGCCGCCGGTCCCGAGGTCCTGCCCAACCTGTCGCCCTACTGGAACGGCCGCCCGGACCGGGACGGCCGGCCGCCCTGTCCGTCGCCGTCCGTCGTCGCCCAGGCCGGATATTATCTCGGCGACCTCGCGGTCCCGATCGGGCCCGACACCTTCGCCTCCGCGATCGCGTCCACCCACTCGGCCTTCGCGGCCGCGAATGCGGTGCTGGACGGAGACAGGGCGGCCTACGCGCTGTGCCGCCCGTCGGGCCATCACAGCCGGTCCGACCGGGCCAGCGGCTTCTGCTACCTCAACAACACCGCCCTGGCGGCCCAGCGCCTGCGCGACCGGTTCGACAGGGTCGCCGTGCTGGACGTCGACGCGCATCACGGCGACGGCACGCAGGAGATCTTCTATCGCCGAAGCGACGTGCTCACCGTCTCGGTGCATGTCGACCCGCAGGTCTATTACCCATTCTTCATCGGCTACCCGCACGAGACCGGCGACGGCGAGGGCCTCGGCGCCAATCTCAACCTGCCGCTGCCGGCGGGCTCGGGGGATCAGGCCTTCCTGCAGGCTGTGGACGCCGGCCTCGCCGCGATCCGGGCGTACGAAGTCGGCGCGCTGGTGCTGGCGCTCGGCTATGACGGCCATCGCGACGACCCAATCACTGCGCTCGACCTGTCGACGCAGGCTTATGGCGAGGTGGGCCGCCGCGTGGCCGGGCTCGGCGTGCCGGTCGTCGTCGTCCAGGAGGGCGGCTACCAGGTCTCCGTCATCGGCGACTGCCTCGGGGCCTTCCTGGACGGCCTGGCGCCCGCCTGACCGAACCGATCCCGGCCTGGCCCGTTGACTCATCCGAGACAGCGAGGCCACCGGAGTGTCCCATGCCTACCGAACTGCCCAATGAACGCGCGATCCGAAAGCCCGGCTCGATGGAGCTCGACCCGTCGTCCGGGGAAGGCGTGGCGCTCGAGGAGACGCGCAAGCTCATCGCGTCCAACAAGGTGGAGGGCACCGCCGTCTACGACCGCGCCGGCGACCAGCTCGGCTCGGTCTATAATTTCATGGTCGACAAGGTCTCGGGCCAGGTCGCCTATGTGGTGATGTCCTTCGGCGGATTCCTCGGCATCGGCGAGAGCTACCACGCGTTGCCCTGGCGCGCCCTGACCTATGAGCCGCGCGTGGGCGGCTACGTGGTCGACATCGACCGCGACAAGCTGCGGGACGCGCCGCATTACGGCGCCAGCGAGGATCCGTTCGTGGACGACGAGTACGGCGCCAAGGTCGACGCCTATTACCGGACGGCGCCGACCTCGTGAGGCCCTAGCCTTCGCGTGAGGCCCTACCCTTCGAAGGAGCAACCCAGCCGCTGCAGGGTCTGGTCCACCCAGGACCGGTCCAGCTGGCCGGCCTCGGTCTGCTCCATCTGGCGGTTCTCGGCGTCGTTCTTTTGCTTCGCCGCCTCGTAGACGGCCTCGAGGTCCCCGTAGGGGACGCAGACCACGCCGTCGCCGTCGCCCATGACCAGATCGCCCGGCTGGATCACCATGCCCTCGATGGCGATCGGATAGCCGATCTCGCCCGGCCCCTCCCGCGAGGGGCCGCGATGCGTGACGCCGAGCGCAAAGACGGGGAGATTGCGCGCGCGCAGCCCGTCGGCGTCGCGGATGGCCCCGTAGATCACCAGTCCGGCGACGCCGCGCCGGATGGCGTGGGCGAGCATCAGCTCTCCGAAGACCGCGTTCGTCACGTCGCCGCCCGCGTCATACACGATGACGTCGCCCGGCGAGGCCATGTCGATGGCCTTGTGCAGCATCAGGTTGTCGCCGGGGCGGGTCTTGGCCGTCAGGGCCGGCCCGGCCATCACGCCGTCCCGGTGCATCGGCCGCAGGCGCGGTCCGCCGGCCACCACGCGCGACATGGAATCGCTCACATTGGCGACCGGGATCGACCGGAACCGCTCGACGGTCTCCGCCGAGACCTTGGCCCCATGATGGGGACGGACCCTGAAACCGACAGGCATGCGTGACCTCCAGACAAGCGCGGGAGCAGGACCCGCATCCCTCGCCTGGGTAGCGCGGGCGCTCGGCCATGGCAACGCCGGCCGGGGATCGGCCCTGCCGATCCGCCGGAGCCCGGGATCAGACCTGGCGGGTGACCATCATCTTCTTGATCTCGGCGATGGCCTTGGCCGGATTCAGCCCCTTGGGGCAGACCTGCGCGCAGTTCATGATGGTGTGGCAGCGATAGAGCCGGAACGGGTCTTCCAGCGCGTCGAGCCGGTCGCCGGTCGCCTCGTCGCGCGAGTCGATCAGCCAGCGATAGGCCTGCAGCAGCGCCGCCGGGCCGAGATAGCGGTCGCCGTTCCACCAGTAGCTCGGGCAGGACGTGGTGCAGCACGCGCACAGGATGCACTCATAGAGGCCGTCCAGCTTGTGCCGATCGTCCGGGGACTGCCTCCACTCCTTCTCCGGAGAGGGCGATGCGGTGTGCAGCCAGGGCTCGATCGAGGCGTGCTGCGCATAGAAGGTCGACAGATCCGGCACGAGGTCCTTGATCACCGGCATGTGCGGCAGCGGGTAGATCCGCACCGCGCCCTTGATGTCGTCCGTCGCCTTGGTGCAGGCCAGCGTGTTCGTGCCGTCGATGTTCATCGCGCAGGAGCCGCAGATGCCCTCGCGGCAGGAGCGGCGGAAGGTCAGCGTCGGGTCGATCTTGTTCTTGATCCAGATGATCGCGTCCAGGACCATCGGGCCGCAATCGTCGCGGTCGACCCAGTAGGTGTCGATCCGCGGATTGCTCTCCCCGTCCGGATCGTAGCGATAGATCTTGAACTCCGTGACGCGCTGGGCGGCGGCCGGCTTGGGCCAGACCTTGCCCTGCACCGGGCGGGAGTTCTTGGGAAGCGTGAGCTGGACCATGGGGCGGCTCTATCTCCTCAATACACCCGAGCCTTGGGCTCGATGTACTGGACATCATTGGTCATCGTGTAGGTGTGCACGGGCCGGTAATCGAGCGTCACGCTGTGGTTGCGCTCGTCCACCCAGGCCAGGGTGTGCTTCATCCAGTTCTTGTCGTCGCGGTCCGGGAAGTCCTCGCGGGCCTGGGCGCCGCGCGACTCCTGGCGGTTCAGCGCGCCCTCCATGGTGACCACCGCCTGGGTGATCAGGTTCTCGAACTCCAGCGTCTCGATCAGGTCGGAGTTCCAGATCATGGACCGGTCGGTGACCTTCACGTCCGCCGCGCCGCGCCAGACCTCGGCGATCAGCTTCTGGCCCTCCGACAGCACCTCGCCGGTGCGGTACACGGCGCAGTTGTTCTGCATCGTGCGCTGCATGCGCTCGCGCAGCTCCGCCGTGGAGGTGGAGCCATTGGCGTAGCGCACCTTGTCGAGGCGTGACAGCGACAGCTCGGCCGAGTTCTTCGGCAGGTCGGCGTGCTTCTCGCCCGGCGTGACGAGCTCGGCGGCCCGCAGGCCGGCGGCGCGGCCGAACACCACGAGGTCGATCAGCGAGTTGGAGCCCAGCCGGTTGGCGCCGTGCACCGACACGCAGGCGGCTTCGCCGAGCGCCATCAGGCCGGGCACCACCGTGTCGGGGTTGCCGTTCTTCAGCGTCAGGACCTCGCCGTGATAGTTCGTCGGCACGCCGCCCATGTTGTAGTGCACGGTCGGGAGCACCGGGATCGGCTCCTTGGTGACGTCCACGCCCGCGAAGATCTTGGCGCTTTCCGAGATCCCGGGCAGGCGCTCGTGCAGGATCTTCGGGTCAAGATGGTCGAGGTGCAGGTAGATGTGATCCTTGTTCTTGCCGACGCCGCGGCCGGCCCGGATCTCCATGGTCATGGCGCGCGAGACCACGTCGCGGGAGGCGAGGTCCTTGGCGGAGGGCGCGTAGCGCTCCATGAAGCGCTCGCCCTCGGAATTCGTCAGGTATCCGCCCTCGCCGCGCGCGCCCTCGGTGATCAGGCAGCCCGCGCCGTAGATGCCGGTGGGGTGGAACTGCACGAACTCCATGTCCTGCAGCGGCAGGCCGGCGCGCAGCACCATGGCGTTGCCGTCGCCCGTGCAGGTATGCGCGGAGGTCGCCGAGAAATAGGCGCGGCCATAGCCGCCGGTCGCCAGCACGGTGAGATGCGAGCGGAAGCGGTGGATGGTGCCGTCGTCCATCTTCATCGCGACGACGCCGACGCAGCGGCCTTCCTCATCCATGATGAGGTCGATCGCGAAATACTCGATGAAGAACTCCGTGGAGGCGCGCAGCGCCTGGCCGTAGAGCGTGTGCAGGATGGCGTGGCCGGTGCGGTCGGCGGCCGCGCAGGTGCGCTGGGCGGTGCCCTTGCCGTATTCGGTGGTCATGCCGCCGAAGGGCCGCTGGTAGATCTTGCCCTCCTCGGTGCGCGAGAAGGGCACGCCCCAGTGCTCGAGCTCATACACGGCGGCCGGCGCGTTGCGGCAGAGATATTCGATGGCGTCCTGGTCGCCCAGCCAGTCCGACCCCTTCACGGTGTCGTACATGTGCCAGCGCCAGTCGTCCGGGCCCATATTGCCGAGCGACGCCGAGATGCCGCCCTGCGCCGCCACCGTGTGCGAGCGGGTCGGGAACACCTTGGAGATGCAGGCCGTGCGAAGCCCCGCCTGCGAGCAGCCCACGGTGGCGCGCAGGCCGGCGCCGCCGGCGCCCACGACCACCACGTCGAAGGTGTGGTCGGTGATCGGATAGGCCTTGCCGTTCAGGGAGGGAGCGGCTGCGCCGTTCGTCGCGCCATTGGTGGGTCCGGCCATGGTCAGCCTCCAAAGCTCAGCTTGAGGATCGCGTAGACGCAGGCGAGGCCTGTGGCGATCGAGAAGAAAGTGTTGAGCAGCAGCAGCGCGATCTTCGGCACGTCCTCATGGACGTAGTCCTCGATGATCACCTGCATCCCGATGCGCATGTGGCTCACCCCAGCCCCTACATAGAGCAGCATCATGAGCGCCACGAGGGGATGCGACAGCATGCGCCGCACGCCGTCGTAATCCTTGCCGGTGGCCGAGATGACGACCACCACGAAGGCGATGGTGAGCGGGATCAGGGCGACCGCCGTGACGCGCTGGCGCCAGAAGTGATCGGTGCCCGAGCCGGCGCTGCCCAGCCCTTGGACCTTCTTGTAGGGCGTCTGGATCGAAAACTTGCCGAATGCCGACATTCCGGTCTCCTCAGCGCACCGCGTAGGCGACGACCCAGATCAGGATCGTGAGCACGACGGAGCCGATGATGTTCAGGCGGGCCATGTTCTCGCGCGCCTCGGGGCCGAACCCGAGGCCCACGTCCCAGACGAGGTGCCGGACGCCGCCGATCAGGTGATGGATCAGGGCCCAGGTGTAGCCGAACAGGATCAGCCGCCCCAGGATCGAGCCCAGGAACCATTGCACCTGTTCGAAGCCCGACCGGCCGGTGGCGGCCGCCACGAGCCACACGACCAGGATCACGGTGCCGAAATAGAGCGCTGCGCCGGTGATGCGATGCAGGATCGACATCAGCATCGTCAGGTAGAGACGGAAAATCTGCAGGTGGGGAGAGAGCGGACGCTGTGTCCGGACCTTGGAGTCGGCCATCGCCTTCTCTTTCGTGGCAAAAGCTGGGCACGTCTCCAGTAGCGCGTGTCCCCCCCTTTCGCAATGCGGTAGGATGCGCGACGTTTGGCTGACATGGCGGCGGACAAGGGGCGATTCGGCAGGATGGCGCGGGCGCGATCGGCTCAGCCGGCTTCAGCGGAGCGATCGGCCGACGCCGCGTCCCCGCTCCCTGGCGCGCCCGCCCCGCGGCGCACTCGGGCGCCGCGCAAGAGCGCGACCGAGCGCCGCGAGGAGATCCTCGAGGCCGCCCTGGCCTTCTTCGCCGAACACGGATTTTCCGGCTCCACGCATGTGCTTGCCGCCCATCTGGGCGTGCGCCAGGCGCTGCTCTACCGGTATTTCGAGTCGAAGGACGCGCTGGTCGAAGCGGTGTTCCAGCGCGTCGTGCGCAGCCGCTGGACCCAGGACTTCCCCGCCATCCTGGCCGACCGCGCGCAGCCGCTCGAGGACCGTCTTGCGACCGTTTACCGCGCATATTCCGATCCCGAGGAAGGCCTCGCTTTGCGGGTGCTCATGCGCGCCGCGCTGGACGGCTTTGCGCTGCCGGCCCGCCGCGGACCGTCGCTGACCGAGCAGATCTTCGCTCCGCTCGTGGAGGAGCTGCGCCACGAGGCCGGCCTGCCGCCGCTGTCGCGCAGCCCCCTCACCGCCGACGAGCGCAGCATGGCCATGCTGCTGCACGGGGCCGTGGTCTTCCAGGGCGTCAGGGAGCACATCTACCGCACGCCCGAGCCCGACCGCGACGCGGCCATCGACCTGCACGTGGCGACCTTCCTGGCCGGGGCGCGGCGCATGATCCGGACCCTGCACCCGGGGCAGGCCCCCGAGAGGCCCGCGGCGACGCGGCCGGCGCGCGCTCCGCGGGCGCCCAAGACCGCCCTCGAACGGCTGGCCGCGCGCCGATCCGCCGAGAGCGCCTGAGCGGAATCTTTTCGGACTCCCCACGGCATGCAGTGGTCCGCGAATCATTACGGGCAGGGCCCGGCACGCCCCGTGAGGCGAAAATCCTGAATCCGTCGAATCGGTTGCGGTCCGCCGCTCACCCGGGAGCCCGGAGCACCCGCGCGGAGGGTGGTCGTTGAATCAATTCCGATTCCTGGCGGGAAGCCAGCCGGTTGGAGTGGTCCGGGAATCACGACGAGGTGGTCGGGGAATCACGGGCCCTTTCGGCGGCGCTCCTTGCGACGCCGGAACGCCGTCGTGAGCGCGACCGCCGAGAGGACCGCCGCCGTCGTGGTCACGCCGGCGTATTCGCCATGCAGCCCGGCCAGCGCCAGCGCGTGGACCGTCTCGGCCGGCCAGACCCGGCCGGCCTGGTCCCGCTGATCCACGGCCCAGCAGGCGTCCTGGGGCACGAACACCCGGAAACCGAGGCATCCGGCGTGCCGCACCGTCGTGGCGAGCGAGTTGTGGGTGAGTACGCCGCACGCGACGAGGGTCGTATGCCCGCCCTCGGCGAGGCGCTCCTCCAGGTCGGTGCCCACGAAGGCGCTGCCGGTGGCCTTGGCGACCACGTCCTCCCCCGGCGCCGGGGCCGCGCAGGCCTTGAAGGCGTGCCCGGGCGCTCCCGGCCGGTAGGGCGAGGCGGGCTCGACGGAATCGTGGCGCACATGCACGACCGGCATCGCCGCCTCCCGCCACGCCGCGACGAGCGCCGCGATGGCGTGCTCGGCGTCGGGATTGTTGCGCGGCCCCCAGACCGGATCGTCGATGGCGTCCTGGACGTCCACGAGGAGCAGGACGGTGTCGGCGGGCAGGCGCATTGGGGGTCTCCAGTCGTGCCGTGCGACGCAAATGGTCGAGGAATCACCACGCATCCGAATCCTGGCCCAGCGGGTTCCGGTGGTCGCCGAATCACTTCGGGCCGCCGTCGGCCCAGTCAGCGCGGCGCCAGGACCCAGAGGTCCAGGTCGAGGATGACGGCCGGGTCGTAGTCCTCGCCCACCTTCAGCGGAAAGTCGCGGCACGGCTTGTCCTTGGCGGCCACCAGGCGCACCCGCAGCCCGCCGACGTCGTCGCGGCCCGACAGCGGCTGCTTGTCGAGGATCTCGCTCCAGGCGTAGACGGTGTCGCCCGCGAACAGCGGCGCGACGTGCCGCCCGCCATTGATGGCCGCCACGTGGAACGCGTTGGCGAGCCCGTTGAACGAGAGCGCCCGCGCCAGCGAGATCACGTGGCCGCCATAGATCAGCCGCCGGCCGAAGCGGCTCGAGGCTTGCGCCAGCTGGTCGAAATGCACCTTGGCGGTGTTCTGGTAGAGGCGCGTGGCCAGCATGTGCTCGGCCTCCTCCACCGTCATCCCGTCCACGTGGTCGATGGTCTCGCCGATCTCGTAGTCGTCCCAGCGCTCGGGACTGCCGGCGAGGACGAGGTCGTAGGCGTCCGCGTCGATGACCGGGCAGGCGTCGCCCAGCGCCTCCGGCGACACGACGCGCGGCAGGGTCGGCACGTGCTCCTCGGCGATCACCGCCTCGGGATCGCGCTTGTGCACCATCACCCAGCGGACATAGTCCAGCACCTCGGCGCCATGCTGGTTGTAGCCGGTGGAGCGCACATAGACGACGCCGGTCTTGCGGCTGGAGTTCTCCTTGAGGCCGATCACCTCCGACACGGTCTTCAGCGTGTCGCCCGGATAGACCGGCGCGAGGAAGCGGCACGCCGCATAGCCCAGATTGGCGACCGCGTTGAGCGAGACGTCCGGCACGGTCTTGCCGAAGACGACGTGGAACACGAAGAGGTCGTCGACGGGCGCGTGCCGGTAGCCGATCTCCCGGGCGAAGACGTCGGAGGACTGCACGGCGAAGCGCCCGCCATAGAGGGCGGTGTAGAGCGCCACGTCGCCGGACGTCACGGTGCGGGGCGTCGCGTGCCGGATCACCTCGCCGATCGAGAAATCCTCGAAGAAGCGGCCCGGATTGGTCTTGCTCGCGATCGTCATGGTCGCCTCGTGCTGGTCGGCGGGCGCTGCGCCCTGGCGCCTCCACCTTGGCAAGTCCGGCGGCGGCGCCGCAAGGGGCGCGCGCCTCAACCGTTCGGCGGATCGCCGGGAGGCGTCAGAGCGCCGGCTTCGGCAGCCCGCGCCGCAGGCATGCGGCCGTCACCGTGTTGGCCAGCAGGCACGCGATGGTCATCGGGCCGACGCCGCCCGGCGCCGGCGTGATCGCGCCCGCGACCGTGGCGGCCGAGTCGAAGTCGACGTCGCCGACGATGCGGGTCTTGCCCTCGCCCAGTTCCGGCGCCGAGACGCGGTTGATGCCGACGTCGATCACGATCGCGCCCGGCTTGACCCACTCGGCCGTCACCAGGCCGGGACGCCCCACCGCGGCCACCAGGATGTCGGCGCGGCGGCACACGCCCGGCAGGTCGCGGGTGCGCGAATGGGCGATCGTGACCGTGCAGCTCTCCGCGGTCAGCAGCGCCGCCATGGGCTTGCCGACGATGTTGGAGCGTCCGATCACCACCGCCTCCAGCCCGGCGAGATCCGGGCGCAGCTGCTTCAGCAGCATCAGGCAGCCCAGCGGCGTGCAGGGAACCAGCCCCGGCGCGCCCGCGGCGAGCCGGCCGGCGTTGATCGGATGGAAGCCGTCCACGTCCTTGGCCGGGTCGATGCGCTCCAGCACCAGCCCGGCGTCGATCTGGGCCGGCAAGGGCAGCTGCACCAGGATGCCGTCCACCGCCTCGTCGGCGTTCAGCCGGTCGACCAGCGCGAGCAGCTCCTCCTGCGTCGTCTCGGCGGCGAGCTTGTGCTCGAAGGAGCGCATGCCCGCCTCGACGGTCTGCTTGCCCTTGGAGCGCACATAGATCTGGCTGGCCGGGTTGTCGCCCACCAGCACGACGGCGAGCCCGGGCGTGATCCCGAGCCGGCCGCGCAGGTCGGAGACCGCCTCGGCGATGCGGGCGCGCAGATGGGCGGCGGCGGCCTTTCCGTCGATGATCGCGGCGCTCATGACGACCCTCGCTTCAGCTCTCGGTTCCGAGCCCGGCGGCCCGAACCTCTGCGGCCGCGCTTTGCTCGGCCCCGTTCGTTCCGCGCAACGGCGAGGCCTTGCGGACCGACGGCTTGCGCGCCGCCGGGCGGCACGCGAGAGCGAGACGATTCGCGAGTTCGGCGGGTTCCCCGTCGATGCGCAGCGTCTTCACCCGTCCGGTTCCGCCCCCGGTCAGCACCACGGCGCCGGTCGCGACGCCGCACGCCGCCGCCAGCAGGCGCGCCAGGGCGGCGTTGGCCTTTCCGGCCTCCGGCACGGCCCGCACCCTGGCCTTGAGGACGGGCTTGCCGTTGGCCAGCGCCTCGACGCCCTCGAGGGCGTCCTTGCCGCCCTTGGGAGTCAGGCGGACCGACACCACGATCCCGCCCGGCTCCTCGATCCAGGGGACGTCGGCCGGTTTCGGCGGAAGGGCGGCGGCGTTGGCGGACATCAGAAAACGTAAGGGTAGATATACATCGCGATGACGCGCTGGATCAGGAAGATCAGCAGCAGCAAAACGATGGGAGAGATGTCGATGCCGCCCAGATCGGGGAGGCGGCGGCGGATGGGGGCCAGGACGGGCTCGGTGAGCTGGTACACGCCGTTGAAGATCATCCGCACCGCATCGTTGCGCACATTGATGACGTTGAACGCCACGAGCCAGCTGAGGATGGCGGACGCGATGATGATCCAGGTGTAGAGATCGAGCGCGAGCAGGATCACGTCGAGAATGGCGCGCATGAGCGGGACGGCTCCGTCGGAAGGCGTTCAAGCCTTAACGGGACGACGCGGGGCCTACAAGGACTTCGGAGACACACGCCCGTCCTTGCGTGGCCTTGGCCGCGAACTTTCGCGATTGACAGCCCGGCGCCCCCCACCTAAAAGGCCGGCACCCGGAGAAGGGGCTGTAGCTCAGTTGGGAGAGCGCTGCAATCGCACTGCAGAGGTCAGGGGTTCGAATCCCCTCAGCTCCACCAGGGTTCCCATCCAGGATTGTTTGAGGGTTTCGCGGCGGCTCCCGCCGTGGCGCGCGCTTGCGCGCGGCTGCGCCGTCCCGGTCGCCGCGGGGGCGCGCTAACGCGAAAACGCCGCCATGGGTTTCCCCAGGCGGCATCCGCGAGGCCGAGCTGTCAGCGCGCCAGTACATCCGTGGTCGGACAACGGCTCGGCGTCAGAGCCCGCGGCGAAAGCCGCGGGCGCGCGTGGGTTACGCGGCTTGGATGTTGCCGACGGCGATCTTGCCGCTGCGGCGGTCAGCCTCGGTGTCGAAGGTGACTTTCTGGCCCTCGACGAGGCCGTTCATGCCGGCGCGCTCGAGCGCGGTGGCGTGAACGAACACGTCCTTGCTTCCGTCATCGGGAGCGATGAAGCCGAAACCCTTTTGATCGTTATAGAACTTAACAGTGCCGTTCGTCATGTCGATTGTCCTTAGGCAAGTGATCGCGAAAACCAAAACGCGACAGCGTTTTCGTCTTCAGTAGTCGAATTTTGGAGAATGTCTGAACGTCCGCCCGGCTATGCGAGGGCAACGGCCCGATTGTCCGGCCAAAGTCGATGCGTGTGTATAGATGACTTTCGAAAAACTTGCAACCTCTTCGTGCGGCCCGGCGGCCGGACGCGTCAGGCCGGGTCCGCGACATTGACCCACACGACCCGGGCCACGCGCGGTCCGGGATTGTCGAAGCGGTGCGGACGGCTGCTGGCGAAGCGAAAGCTGTCGCCGGCCCGCAGGCGCCAGGACTGGTCCTCGACGGTGAGGCGCATCTCGCCTTCCAGCACCAGGCCGGCTTCCTCGCCGCCATGGACGTAGAGCTCGTCGCCCGACGTGCCGCCCGGCTCCAGCACCACCTCGTAAAGGTTGAGCCGGCTGCCGGCCGCCGGCGAGAGCAGCTGCTTCTCGATGCCCGTCCGCCACAGGCCGAGGCTGTTGCGCTCGTCGCGGCGGACCACGACGGAATCGCCGGGCGCGCCCGCGGCGGCCGGCCGGAACAGGTCCGCATAGGTGACGCCGAGCGGCGCCGCGAGGGTCGTCAGCACCCGCAGCGACGGCGAGGAGATGCCGCGCTCCACCTGGCTGAGATAGCCGATGGAGAGCCCCGTCCGGGCCGCGACCTCGGCGAGCCGCAGCCCCCGCGCCTGCCGCAGCGCGCGAATGCGGGCGCCGACCTCGGCGTCGGCGGCGCGGCCGGGCGGAGCCTCGGCGTCATCCTGTCGGGCGATCTCATGCGGCATGCGGAACCGTCATCGTGGCGCTTGCGTGGCCCGAGGCACCATGCAACATTTTTCATATAAGTGAAATCGGCCGCACGGAAGCGGCACGAAACCAGGGGGTGCTCCCATGAGCCTGAAGCGTATCGTCACCGGCCTCGCGGCCGCCGCCCTCCTCATGGGCGCCTTGCCGGCCTCGGCGCAGCAGACCCTGAAGGTCGGCTCCACGCCGACGGGCGTGCCCTTCACCTTCCTGGACACCAAGACCAACACCATCCAGGGGATCATGGTCGACCTGATCACCGCGGTCGGCAAGGAAGCCGGCTTCGGGGTGACGATCGAGCCCATGCAGTTCTCGACGCTGATCGCGGGCGTGCAGGCCAACAAGATCGATATTATCGCGGCCGCCATGTACATCACGCCGGCCCGCAAGGAGGCCGTCGACTTCTCGGCCCCGGTCTACACCTATGGCGAGGGCCTGATGGTGGCGAAGTCCGATACTAAGGACTACACGAAGCTCGAGGACCTGAAGGGCGAGACAGTCGGCGCCCAGGTCGGCACCGCCTATGTGGAGCCGCTGAAGAAGAGCGGCCTCTTCGCCGACGTGAAGATCTACGACACGATCCCGGACATCATGCGCGACGTGAACGCCGGCCGCATCAAGGCCGGTTTCGCCGACCTGCCGATCGTCGCCTACAACCTCCAGCTCGGAAACTTTCCCGAGGTGCGCCTCGCCAAGAACTACAAGTCCACCATCGTGGGCTCGGTCGGCATCGGCGTGCGCAAGGGCGACGCCGAGCTCCTGAAGAAGATCGACACGGCGCTGGCGAAGCTCCAGGCCGACGGCACGGTCAAGAAGATCCTCGCCAAGTGGGGCCAGGAATAAGGCGTCCGCCCACCCCATCGTCCCGGACGCGCGGCCGCGTCCGGGACGCGCCGACCGCCTTTCTCCGAGCACCCGATGCAACGCTTCATCCAGGACTCGATCGAGTTCCTGCCCATTCTTCTGCTGGGCGTGAAATACACGCTGCTGGTCACGTTCGGATCTTTGCTGCTCTCCAGCGTGCTGGGCCTGCTCTGGGCCATGATGCGCGTGTCGGGCGTCAAGGCGCTGGATCGGACCAGCAAGGCCGTGATCAACGTGATCCGCGGCATCCCGATCATCGTGCAGCTGTTCTACATCTACTTCGTGCTGCCGGACTTCGGCATCGCGCTGTCGGCCGTGAGCGCCGCCATCATCGGGCTCGGCATCGCCTATTCGGCCTATCAGGCGGAGAACTTCCGGGCCGGCATCGAGGCCGTGGACCATGGCCAGGTGGAGGCCGCGCAGTCGCTCGGCATGGGCTGGTTCATGACCATGCGACGGGTGATCCTGCCGCAGGCGGTGAAGATCGTGCTGCCGCCCTATGGAAACATCATGATCATGATGCTGAAGGACAGCTCGCAGGCGTCCACGATCACGGTCGCGGAGCTCGCCCTGCAGGGCAAGCTGATCGCCTCCTCCACCTTCAAGAACTCCACCGTGTTCACGTTGGTCGCCCTGCTCTACCTGGTGATGAGCATCCCGCTGATCCTGCTGGTCGCCCGGCTGGAGAAGAACATGGGGACGCGGCGATGATCGAGCTGCGCGACGTCCACAAGAGCTTCGGCCCCAACCATGTCATCCGCGGCATGTCGGCGGAGGTGAAGAAGGGCGAGGTCGTGTGCATCATCGGCCCGTCCGGGTCGGGCAAGTCCACCATCCTGCGCTGCATCAACGGGCTGGAGACCTATGACCGGGGCGACATCCTGGTCGAGGGGATCAAGGTCGACCGCACGCAGCGCTCCATCGTCGACATCCGCACGCGGGTCTCGATGGTGTTCCAGCGGTTCAACCTGTTCCCGCACCGAACCGCGCTCGAGAACGTCATCGAGGGCCCGATCTTCGTGAAGAAGGAGCCCCGCGAGGACGCCATCGCGCATGGGCGCGAGCTTCTGGCCCGCGTCGGGCTGGCCGAGAAGGAGAACGCGCACCCGCCGCAGCTCTCCGGCGGGCAGCAGCAGCGCGTCGCCATCGCGCGGGCCCTGGCCATGCGGCCGCACGCGATCCTGTTCGACGAGCCCACCTCGGCGCTGGACCCGGAACTCGTCGGCGAGGTGCTGTCGGTGATGCGCCGCCTCGCCGAGGAGGGCATGACCATGGTGGTGGTCACCCACGAAATGGCCTTCGCGCGCGAGGTCGCGGACCGCGTGCTCTTCATCGACGGCGGCGTCATCGTCGAGCAGGGCCCTGCCCGCGATCTCCTCACCGATCCCCAGCACCCCCGCACGCAGGACTTCCTGCGTCGCGTCCTGAACCCGATCTGAGGTCACGATGAGCGCCCGACCCTTTCCGCTCGACCCGTCGCTCTGGCATGCGACGGCCGTCCCGGCCCCGGACTGCCCGCCCCTCGACAAGGACGTGGACGTCGACGTCGCCATCGTGGGCGGCGGCTATGCGGGATTGTCGACCGCCCTGCACCTCGCCGAGCGTGGCGTCAGCTGCGTCGTGCTGGAGGCGCGCGAACCCGGCTGGGGCGGCTCCGGCCGCAATGGCGGGCAGGTCATCCCGGGGCTGAAATACGATCCCAACGAGCTCGTGACGAAGTTCGGCGAGGAGGCCGGCAAGGCGCTCACGGCCTTCGCCGGGTCGACGGCGGACGTGGTGTTCGAGCTCATCGCCAAGCACAAGATGAACGTGCCGCATGTGCGCAATGGCTGGATCCAGGGCGCGCACATGGCCTCCATGGTGGAGACCGCCCAGAAGCGCGCGGCCGAATGGGCCCGCCTGGGCGCCCCGACCGAATATCTCGACAAGGCGAGGACCGCCGATCATCTCGGCACCGACGTCTACCTCGCCGGCTGGGTCGACCGGCGCGGCGGGGCCGTTCAGCCGCTGAGCTATGCGCGCGAGCTGTGCCGCGCCGCGCAGAAGGCGGGCGCCGTGGTGCATGGCGGAAGCCCGGTCCAGGGCCTCGCCCGCGAGGGTGGGAAATGGAAGGTGAAGACCGCCCAGGGCGCCACCGTCACGGCCGGCAAGGCAGCGCTGTGCACCAACGGCTACACGGGCGACTACTACCCGAAGCTGGCCCAGACCATCATCGCGCCCAACTCCTACCAGGTCGCGACGGAGCCGCTCTCCGACAATCTGCGCAAGAGCATCTTGCCCTACGGGCAGGTGACGTCCGACACGCGCCAGCTGCTGCTCTATTTCCGGCTCGATCATGAGGGCCGGCTCCTGATGGGCGGACGCGGGCCCTTCCGCGAACCCACCGACAAGAGCGACTGGTCACACCTCGAGCGCGTCATCGGGCGGATGTACCCGGCCGTGAAGGATGCGCCGATCCAGTTCCGCTGGTGCGGACGCGTGGCGGTGACGCGGGACTTCCTGCCCCATCTGCACGAGCCGGAGCCGGGCTTGATCGTCAATATCGGCTGCCAGGGACGCGGCGTCGGGCTCGAATCCGCCATGGGCAAGGCGCTGGCCGGCTACCTCGCCACGGGCGACGCCAAGGCGCTGCCCTTCCCGGTCACGCCGGTGAAGACCATCCCGTTCCACGGCCTCAACCGGGCCTATGTGGCGGCGGTGGTCGCCTATTACCGGATGAGCGACGCCGGACTGGCCTGACCGGCCAGCCCGCCGCAGCGGCCGGGGCGAGCCTGCCTCAGCCCTCGGCGTCCATGGCGTGGAGCATCTCCACCCGGCGCCGGCAATCCTCGTCGGTCGAGAACTCGGCCTGCAGGTACGAGGCGACCAGATCTTTCGCCAGCCAGGGCCCGACGATCTGGGCGCCGATGCACATGACGTTGACGTCGTCGTGCTCCACCGACTGGTGCGCCGAATGCACGTCGTGACAGACCGCCGCCCGGATGCCCTTGACCTTGTTGGCCGCGATCGACGCGCCCACGCCCGTGCCGCACACCATGATGCCGCGCTCGGCCTCGCCGGCCTTCACCTTGCCGGTCAGCGTGCGGGCGATGTCGGGGAAGTCGACCGGCTTGTCGTCGTGGGAGCCCACATCCGTGACCTCGTGCCCGAGGGCGCGCACCTGCTCGATGACGGTCTGCTTGAGGATCCAGCCTGCGTGATCCGAACCGATGACGACTCGCATTGTCGTGTCCTGTCCTGTGTCTTGGGGGAAAGGCCGGCGCGAGGGCGCCGGCCCGTTTGTCGCCTTAGCTGCGCATCTCGGCCGGCAGCTCGCTGCCGTGATACTTCTTGTAGATCTCGTTCAGCTTGCCGTTCTTCAGGTTGGCCGAGATCCACTCGTTCAGCTTCTCGATCATCTTGGGCTCGCCCTGGCGCACGCCGATGGCGAGGTCGAAGTTGCGAATCGGCACCTTCGGCTCGAACACGCGGCCCGGGTTCTTGACGCCGATCTGGTTGACGATCGTCGCCGAGCTCGCGACGCAATCGGCCTGACCCGACACGGCGGCCGTCACCATGGTGGCGTCGTCGTCGAAACGCGCCAGCTTCAGGTTGCGGTCCTTCATGTTGCTGAGCTCGGTGTCCTGCGTGGTGCCGCGCGACACCGCGATGGTCTTGTCCTTCAGGTCCGCCCAGTCCTTCACGGAGGCGCTCTTCAGGCAGCCCACCACCGACTGCAACGCCGCGTAGGGCTTGGAGAAGTCGATGACCTTGGCGCGCTCCGGCGTCACCGACAGGGTCGAGACGATGATGTCGGCCTTGTTGGTCTGCACGTTCGGGATGCGGGTGGCGCCGGTGGTCTGGATCCACTCGATCTCCAGGCCCCAGTCCTTGGCCAGCAGCTGCGCGGTCTCGACGTCCGAGCCGGTCGGCTTCATGCTGGCGTCCATCATGCCGGATGGCGGGATCGCCATGTCGGTCGCGATGCGGATCTTCTTGGCCTTCATGACGTCGTCGAGCAGGTCGGCCCGGGCCGCGCCTGAGGCCATCATGGTCATGCAGGCCGCCGCCACGGCGGCCATCAGCGTCGTCTTCATCATCGCGTTTCTCCCTGTTGCGCTTCTTCTTCCGCCCGTCACAGGCCCGTTCCGATGAACTGGGCCAGTTCCGGGGTCGATGGGGTCGTCAGAACCGCGGCGGTCCCATGCTCGTGGACCTTGCCGCGGTGCATGAAGACGACCCGGTCGGCGATGCTGCGGGCGAATCCCATCTCGTGGGTCACCATCACCATCGTCATGCCGTCGGCCGCGAGGCCTTCGATGACCTTGAGCACCTCGCCGGTCAGTTCCGGATCGAGCGCGGACGTCACCTCGTCGAACAGCATCACCTTGGGCCGCATGGCGAGCGACCGCGCGATGGCGGCGCGCTGCTGCTGGCCGCCGGACAACTGCTCGGGGTAATGCTGGATCTTGTCCGAGAGCCCGACCTGCGCGAGCGCGGCCCGCGCCTGCTCGCGCGCCTCCGCCTTGGACGTGCCCTTCACGCAGGTCGGCGCCAGCGTGATATTCTCCTCGATCGTGAGATGGGGGAACAGGTTGTAGCTCTGGAAGACGATCCCGACGTCCTGGCGCAGGGCGCGCAGGTCGAGGCCCGGATCGTGGACCTTGCGGCCGCAGACCACGATCTCGCCGCTGTCGATCGTTTCGAACCGGTCGATGCAGCGCAGCGCCGTGCTCTTGCCCGACCCGCTGCGGCCGATGATGCACAGCACGTCGCCGCGCGCCACGTCGAAGGTGACGCCGTCGAGCACCTTCAAGGGCCCGAAGCTCTTGTGCACGTCCTTCAGCGAGACGACGTTGGAGCCCGTCTCGACGGCTGGGGTGTTTGACATCAGGCTGTCTCGACGGTGAGGCGTGGCCGGCCCTGGCTCATCTCGAGCCGCCGGCTGAGCCGCGACACGGGATAGCAGAGCGCGAAATAGACCACCGCGATGATGAGGTAGATCAGGAATGGCTCGAACAGGGCGTTGTTGATGATCTGCCCGGCGCGCGCGAGCTCGACGAAGCCGACCACCGAGGCGAGCGACGTATTCTTGATGATCTGCACCATGAACCCGACGGTGGGCGGCGTGGCGATCCGCACCGCCTGGGGCAGGATCACCCGCAACATGCGCTGCGTCCGCGACAGGGCGAGGCCCTCGGCCGCCTCCCATTGCTGCTTCGGCACGGACTCGATGCAGCCGCGCCAGATCTCGCCCAGATAGGCGCCGACATAGACGGTGAGCGACACCGACGCGGCGGTGAGCGGCGACACCGTGATCCCCAGCGGCGGCAGGCCGAAATAGGTCAGGAACATGATGACCAGCAGCGGCGTGCCCTGGATCAGCTGGACATAGCCGGCCGCCAGGATGCGCACGGCCCGCACGGGCGAAATCCGCGCGAGCGCGACCACGAACCCGGCGAGCCCGCCGCCGACCAGGGCGATCAGCGAGAGACCGATCGTCCACAGCGCGCCGTGGGCGAGGAACATCAGGTGATTGGCGTTCAGGGAGCCGCCCATGCCGCCCCCCTCACAATGGCGTGCCGAGGCGGCGGCGCCGCGGGAACATCACGAGGCCCAGGCCATAGAACCCGGCGCGCATCACCAGCGACAGCGCCACATACGCGATGGCGACCAGGATATAGGTCTCGAAGGCCCGGTAGGTGTCGGACTGGATATAGTTCGCGATCGCGGTCAGCTCCTCGGCCGAGATCTGGGACGTCACGGACGAGGCCAGCATCAGCAGCACGAACTGGCTGGTCAGCGCCGGGTAGACCTTCTCGATGGCCGGCAGCATCACGACGTGCCAGTAGATCTGCGTCTTCGACAGCGCCAGGCCCTCCGCGGCCTCGATCTGCGCCTTCGGGATCGCGTCGAAGCCCGCGCGGATGATCTCGGTCGTGTAGGCCCCGACATTGATGGTCAGCGCCGCCGCCGCCACCGTGAAGGCCGGGAACTTCACGCCCAGGCTCGCCAGGCCGAAATAGACGAGGAAGATCTGCACCAGCAGCGGCGTGTTGCGGATGCTCTCCACATAGATCGCCGCCGCCCGCATGGCGACCGGATGGCCGCTGCGCCGCGCGATGGCCCCGATCACTCCGATGACGGTGCCGAGCACGGTCGCGATGACGGCCAGCTCCAGCGTCATGATCGCGCCCGAGACGAAGCTCGGCCATCGCTCCAGGATGGCGCCGAAGTCGAGATTGATCTTCATGCGCCGGGCGCCCGGTTCGTCATCCGGTCATAGACGCGGAACAGCGCCTGATTGCCGTTCGCGCCCTCGCCATGGGCTTTCGCCTCGACATATTGGCTGGTCACCAGCGCGGTCCCGGGCAGCGGCACCGCGAGCGCCTGCGCCTGCTCCTGCACGAGGCGCAGGTCCTTGAGCATGAGGTCGATGCGGAAGCCCGCCGAGGCGTCGCCCGCGATCATGGCCGGGCCCAGCCGGTCCAGCATCCACGAGGAGGCCGAACCGCCGAGCAGCACCGTGCGCAACTGGTCGAGATCGACGCCCGACGCCCGGCCGAGCGCCAGCGCTTCGCAGATGGCCTGCAGGTTGATGGCGCAGACGAGCTGGTTGCAGAGCTTCACCGCCTGCCCCGCCCCGGCCTCGCCCACATGCGTGATCGTGGTTCCCATGGCGCGGAAGAACGGCTCCGCCCGCGCGAAAGCCTCCGCGTCGCCGCCCGCCATGATGGAGAGAGCCGCGTTCTTGGCGCCCACCGGCCCGCCCGAGACGGGAGCGTCGATCAGCGCCACGCCCGCCTTGGCGAGGTCGGCGTACATGCGCCGCACGGCGACGGGCGAGATCGTGCTCATGTCGACGACGAGGCGGCCGTCCGGCGGCGAGGCCAGGAGCCCGTTCTCCCCGTAGACGACCGCCTCCACATGCGGCGTATCCGGCAGCATCGTGATGGCGATGTCGGCGCCTTTGGCCGCCTCAGCCGGATTGGCGCATGCGACGACGCCCTGCCCCGCCAGGCTCGAAACGGCTTCGCCGTTCAGGTCGAAGCCGCGCACCGCGAAACCGGCGGCCAGGAGATTGATCGCCATCTCGCGGCCCATCGTGCCAAGGCCGATGAAGGCCACGCAGCCGCGTTGCACACCCTTGGTCATCAGGCTTCCCGTTTCTGCAGTTGATGGCCGGCCGCGTCGTCGCGCTCGCCCAGGGCGGCGCGCCGGCGGTAGTCGTCGCCAATGGCGAAATGCTCGCGCAGCACCTTCTCGGCGGCGTCCGGATCGCGCGCCGCGACGGCGTCGAAGATGCGGCCGTGGTCCTCGATCAGGTAGGTCTTCATGGAGGCGAAGCTGCGCAGCAGTTCGCGGCGCTTGCGGTGCGAGATCATCAGGATCCCGGACAGGGAGTTGTGCAGGACCACCAGCGTTTCCGACTTGCCGGCGTCGACCAGCGTGCGGTGGAACTCGTAGTCGGCGAGACCGCCGAGGTCCGGGTCGTCGATGGTCTCGATGATGCGCGCCAGCGCGGTCCGCAGCCGTTCCAGGTCGAGCACCGTGGCGCGCTGCGTGGCGAGGCGCACGGCCTGGCACTCGATGGCGATCCGTGCCTGCATGACGTCGTCGATGAGCTCGGCGCGCTGCGCGAAGGCGAAGGTGAAGAAGTCGTTCAGCACGGCGAGGTCGGGCCGGCGCACCACCGTGCCGACGCGGTCGCGGATCTCCACGACGCCCAGCACCGTGAGCGCGCGCAAAGCCTCGCGCAGGATCGGACGGCTCACGTCCAATTGCGCAGCGAGTTCACGCTCGGGGATCAGGCGGTCTCCCGGACGGAGCGATCCGTCCAGCAGGCGCTCGCGAAGAAACGCGAACACCTTTTCAAACCCCTTGCCGTTGGCCTCCCCGAGCCGCGTGATTTCAAGATCAGCAGCCATGTTTTACCGTGGTCAGACCAATACCGGTCGCCACGGCCTGCCGTCAAGGCGCATTGAGGAGTCGGGCGTCGCCTTCGTCCGTGTCAGAAAGGCTTCCGGCCCGCGGTGAGCAGCAGCTGGTTGGGACCGACCCAACCCTCCGCCGTCTCGTAGACGCGCAGGCGCTCCTCGATGTCGCGCCAGGCGGCTTCCTGTGCGCCGGCGTCGAGCCTCTCCAGGATCTCGAGGACCGGCCCGGCCGCTGACTGCACGAACTCGAGGTAATGCCTGACCGATGGCGACCGGAACGGCGCGTTCAGCCGGGTCGTGGCGACATGCTGGAAGCCGGCCTGCCGGAAGAGCTCGTCGATGAGGCCCGGCTTGCCCAGGCTCATCAGCGCGCCGGGCTCGAACGGATCCCGCGGCGGCAGCCCGGCGTGCCGCAAGGCCGTCTGCATCAGGATCGACGTACAGGGATTGACGCTCGGATCCGCGAACACGACCGTGCAGGCGCCTCCGCCGGGCCGCAGGGCCCGGAACATTTCCTTCAACCCGTCGAGAGGCGAGGGGAAGAACATCAGCCCCAGGCGGCAGACCACGGCGTCGAAACTCTCCGGCGCCACGTCCAGGGACACCCCGTCGGTCACCTTGACCGAGATGGTGCGGTAGCCCGCGCTGCGGGCGTTCAGCTCCGCGAATGCGAGGATCTGGGGCGATACGTCGGTCGCCAGCACCGAACCCTTCGGTCCCACGATCTTGGCCACCGCGAGAGACTGGTCGCCGGCGCCCGCCGCGACGTCGAGGACGCGCGACCCGGACCTGACGCCGGCCATGGAGATCATCGCAGTGGTCGCGTGCGTCAGCCAGGCCCGGATCGCCGGCCCGTGCTCGTTCCAACCCGCGGCTGCGCGATCCCACTGGTCGCGTGCGGATGCGGCGGCGCCGCTGTCGAGAAGAAGGGATTCCATGGCGGGCTCCAGACGATCAGTGGGTCGGATCCAGGAAAGGAGTGTCGGGCGTGCTCACATAGAAGATCACCACCTTGGTGAGCTCCTGGGCGCTCCGGTTGAAGCCCGTCATGGTCACGCCTGCGGGCTCCACCATCGCCTGCCCGGCCTTGACGGTGATGGGCTCGCGCCCGGCGAGCTCCAGCGTGAACGCGCCCTCGAGCACGTAGACGGTCACCGGAAAACGGTGCGTATGCGTCACGGTCCGGTCGCCGGGCTGGAAGACGGCCGTCAGGACGCGGACCTCTTTCCGGCGCTCGTCCGGCATGGCGTCGGTCGTCTCCTTGAGCACGAGGTCCGGCTTGGCGAGCCCGCTCTCGTGAGCGGACGCCGAGACAAGCGTCGTCGCCGTCAAGGCGGCGGCGAGGAGTGTTGACGAGCGCATGACGTGCCTCCCGGTCCAGAGCGAAACCGCTCGCTCTCGCCAGAGAGGCTAGGCTTCGGAGAGGCCGCGCGGCAGCCGCAACTTTGCGCGCAGGGGCCGCGAAACCGCATAACCTTCGCCGGCCCGGTCCCGCCCTCGCGCCAGCCATGCCGGACGCTCGCCGCGGCGACCGCAGGTTTGCGAGAGGGCCCCGGGTCGGCGCATATTTGACAGATGTTCGACTGGAACGACCTGAAGTACTTCCTGGCGGTCGCCCGCTGCGAGAGCACGCTGGCGGCGGGCCGCGCCATGGGCCTGAGCCAGTCGACCGTCCAGCGGCGCCTGGTCGAACTGGAGCGCCGGATCGGCCGGCCGCTCGTCACCCGGCATCCGGCCGGCTACCGGCTGACCGAGTTCGGCCTCGCGATGTTGCCCCATGCGCAGGCGGTCGAGCGGCAGGTCGAGGCGTTCTCGCGACAGGTGGAGGAGATGAGGCGCGCCTCCGCCGGGGTCATCCGCCTGACCTGCCCGGAGCCCATCGTGCTCCGCATCACCCGGTCGGAGTTGCTGGACCGGTTCCACGCCCGCCACCCCGACATCCGGGTCGAGTTCGTGATCAGCGACCGCTATGTGGACCTGGCCAAGGGCGAGGCCGACGTGGCCCTCCGCTCCGGCGACACCGACGGCGACCTCGTCGGCCGCAAGATCGCGGACTCGCTCTGGGCCATCTACGCCAGCAAGGATTTCGTGGCGCGGCATGGCAAGCCGTCGCGGATCGAGGAGATCGAGAGCTATCCCCTGGTGGGCTTCGAGGAGAGCATGTCGAGCCACCGCGTCTCGACCTGGCTCGCGGCCGTGGCTCCGAACGGGCGCATCGTCGCCAGGAACACGAGCGTGCTCGGGCTGGTCTACGCGGTGAAGGCCGGGGTCGGCCTCGCTCCCCTGCCCACCGCGATCGGCGATGGCGAACCGGACCTGGAACGGCTGCTCGGCCCCGTGCCCGAGCTCGCCCGCAGCTGGCGGCTGCTGACCCGTCCGGATCTGCGCCAGACGGCGAGGATCTCCGCGTTCTTCGATTTCATCACCGGGGAGATCCCGAATCTTCGGCCGATCCTCACGGGCTGACCCCGCGGGCGATCACTCGGCGGCTGCGAGGGCCTCCTGGGCTTCGCCCAGCGCCGTGACGGCGGTCGCCACGATCGCATGGGCGTCCAATCCGGCCGCGGCGATCATGCGCTCGGGCGCATCATGGTCGACGAAGCGGTCGGGCAGGCTCATCGGGCGCACCTTCAGGCCGCGATCCAGAAGGCCCGCCCAGGCGAGGTGGTTCAGCACGAAGGAGCCGAAACCGCCGACGCTGCCCTCCTCGACGGTGACGAGCACGTCATGGTCGCGCGCCAGGCTTTCCACCAGGGCGGCGTCGAGCGGCTTGGCGAAGCGCGCGTCCGCGACTGTCGTGGAGACGCCGCGGGCCGCCAGCTCGTCCGCGGCGGCCAGGCAATCGGCCAGCCGGGACCCCAGCGACAGGATGGCGACGCGCGAGCCTTCGCGCAGCACGCGCCCCTTTCCGATCGGGATCGTCTCGCCGAAGGCTGGAAGCTCCACGCCCGCCCCGGTCCCGCGCGGATAGCGGAACGCGATCGGCCCCGCGTCGTAGGCCGCCGCCGTCGCCACCATGCGGACGAGTTCGGCCTCGTCGGCCGCCGCCATGACGACCAGATTGGGCAGGACGCCCAGATAGGCCACGTCGAACGACCCGGCATGGGTCGGCCCGTCGGCGCCCACCAGCCCCGCACGGTCGATCGCGAACCGCACCGGCAGGTTCTGGATCGCCACGTCGTGCACCACCTGGTCGAAGGCGCGCTGCAGGAAGGTGGAGTAGATGGCGCAGAAGGGCTTCATGCCCTGCGTCGCCAGCCCCGCCGCGAAGGTGACGGCGTGCTGCTCGGCGATGCCGACGTCGAAGGTCCGCTCCGGGAAGGCCTGCGCGAAGGGCTCGACCCCCGTCCCGGCCGGCATGGCGGCCGTGATCGCGACGACCCGCTCGTCGGCCCGGCCCGCCGCCACGAGGGCGTCGCCGAACACGGCCGTGTAGCTGGGCGGGCCGGGCTTGGCCTTGGCCTGCGTCCCGGTGATCACGTCGAAGCTGCTGACGCCGTGATACTTGTCCGGCGCGGCCTCGGCGGGCGCATAGCCCTTGCCCTTCTGCGTGCGGACATGGATCAGGATGGGGCCCATCTCGGCGTCGCGGGCGTTGCGCAGCACCGGCAGCAGGTGGTCGAGATTGTGCCCGTCGATCGGGCCCACATAGTAGAAGCCGAGCTCGCCGAACAGCGTGCCGCCCGTGATGAATCCCCGGGCGTGCTCGACGGCGCGCGTGATGGTGCGGTCGATCCGGCGCGGCAGCCGACCCGTCAGCCGCCGGCCGATCTCCCGCGCGGTCAGATAGGCGCGACCCGAGAACAGCCTCGACAGATAGGCCGACATCGCCCCCACGGGCGGGGCGATCGACATCTCGTTGTCGTTGAGGATCACGATCAGCCGGGCGTTCAACGCGCCGGCGTTGTTCATCGCCTCATAGGCCATGCCGGCCGACAACGCGCCGTCGCCGATCACCGCCACCACGGTCCGGCGCTCGCCCTTCAGCCCGGCCGCGACCGCCATGCCGAGGCCGGCCGAGATCGAGGTGGACGAATGCGCCGCCCCGAACGGGTCGTACTCGCTCTCGGCCCGCTTGGTGAAGCCGGAGAGCCCGCCGCCCTTGCGCAGCGTGCGGATGCGGTCCCGCCGCCCGGTCAGGATCTTGTGCGGATAGGCCTGGTGCCCGACGTCCCAGATCAGCAGGTCGTGGGCGTGTCGAACACGTAGTGCAGAGCCACCGTGAGCTCTACGACCCCGAGCCCCGCGCCGAGATGCCCGCCCGTGACCGAGACGGCGCTGATGGTCTCCCGCCGCAGCTCGTCCGCCACGTCCTTCAGGGCCGCCTCGGGAAGCGCCCGCAGGTCGCCGGGGATCCGGACGCCGTCGAGAGTGGGAGTGGAACCGGAGCGCATGGCCAGGCACCTGCAGGAAGACGCGGAGGGACTTAGCGATCGGATCCGCCAAGCCCCGGCGTGAGATGACGAGGGGAGAGCGAGCGGCCTCGCCGCGCCCTCGACCAGCCCAGGAGGGCGGGCCCGAAGCGCGCCGCCATGTCGGCCGCATGGGCGATGAAGGCCGCGCAGAGCCAGACGGCGACGAACGGCCATTCCTCGCCGCGGAGCGCGCTGCGAAGCGCCAGCGCCAGGAAGGCGCCCGCGGCCAGGTTCGCCGCCACCGAGACCGCGAAGGGCCTGAGGGAGGGAGGAGACACGAGCCGGCGGGGGAACCACAGGACCGCCAGCGCCTCCGCCGCCAATACCAGCAGGACGAGGTTCGCGATCGCGCCGGTCTGGAAAAGCTCCGCCATGGTGGTGCGCCCGCTGTCGCAAGGGGCCGGCTCCGACCCGGGGAGCCGCCGCCCTGTGACATTAGGATTAGACAGGCGGAACTGTCAACTTGTGTTTACACTCAGTTGACCTTGACGTCGTCCGGCTCGCTTTCGAGGTCGCCCAGGCCGAAGCGGCGCAGCTTCGTGTAGAGGCTCTGGCGGCTGAGGCCCAGCATCTCGGCCGCGGAGGCGCGGTTGTCCCGCGTCAGCTCGAGCGCCGCCTCGATGCAGAGCCGCTCGATGATGTCGGTGGTCTCGCGCACCATTTCCTTCAGCGGCATGCGGCCGACGAGGTCGGTGAACTGCTCCGTGCTGGGCAGTTCGGGCCCGGAGAACTGCCGGTCCGCCTGGCGCCAGCCATTGGTGCGGATGCTGAACCCGACGCAGGGGATCTCGCCGCCTTCCACCAGCACGGCCGCGATCTCGACCGTCTCCAGCCCGTCGAGTTCGCCGCGCAGCACCGTGGAGAAGTTGCGCACCGAGCCGTGGGCCCGCAGCGCGTTGAACAGGGTCTCGACGTCAAGGCCCGGCCTGCCGAGCCAGCGCGAGATCGGCTGGTTCTTGACCTGCTGCTCGGTCGGCGCCTGGGCGAGGTCGAGGAAGGCCGAATTCGCCGCCAGCACGCGGCCGGTCAGGTCGGTGACCGCGAAGGCCTCGGGCAGACGTTCGATGACCTGCATGAGGCTGCTGGCCGAGGCCGGCGCGGACGCGCCTTCCGCCGCCATCGGGCGCAGCTTGATGAGCAGATGCGCCGCGCTCTCCTGGCGAAACAGCGAAGCCGACAGCAGGAGCGACGTCTTGCCTTCCTCCGTGCGGGCGTGGACGTCGTCGGCCCGGCCCGCCGAGCGGGTCGCGGCGAAGAGCGACTGCACCGCCTGCGCGCTGCCCTCGTCGAACAGGTCGGCGAAGGCCTGGCCGATGATCCTCTTGGGGGAGACCCCCAGGATGCGGGTCGAAGCCGGGTTGGCGTCCACGATCCGGTTGGTCAGGCCGTCGACGATCACCACCGCCTCGGACGCCAGCTGGAACAGCAGCCGGTATCGCGTCTCGACGCTGCGGATGCGCGCATATTCGCGCTCCATGGCCTGCTGCGCATCGACGAGCCGCTGCTGCATCAGCCCGATCGCCCGCAGGTCGCGCCCGACCGCCAGCGTCCGTCCGTCCTGGTCCAGGCGAATGGCCGAGTAGCGCACCGGAGCGTCGACTCCCGACGGCGTGGGATGGTTCACCTGCCGCCACCGCGAGGCGGACTTCGCCGAGGGCGCGCCGAGCAGCTCGTCGATCTTGCCTTTGGAATCGACCGTCACGGTGTCGCGCCAGGGACGCCCCACCCAGGAGCGCGCATCCAATTCGGCGAGGTCCAGGTCCGAGACCGAGACGTCCCGCACCACGCCCTCGCGATCGATCACCAGCGCGATGTCGGCCGTCGCCGAAATCAGCGCGCCGGCCGTCTCGGCGTCGACGGATCCGCCCAGCGACTCCCGGGGAGTCGCGAAGGGCTGCGATCTGTGCTCGGGCGATCCCACGGTCCTGGCCACCTGTGTTCCTTGTCTCGATCGCGCGGCGCTGCGCCGCGCTCCCATTTTGATCGCTCTCGCGCCAGCCGCACAATGGCCGGAACAAAGCAAAAGGGAAGACCCAGCAGCTTTGTCAACATGCTGCATGATGAAACGGCGTCAGCATTCATGCGCTGACCGATGTCGACCCTCACCCGATATGGTGAGCATCGGCGTCCACGCAAGGAGACGAACGTCAACCAGATTGGACAAACGCGGACGCACCATTTCTTTTAGCACACGGCGTCGCGTCGATGTTGTTCTAAATCAAGGCTTCTGAGATGGCGGAGCGCAGAACGGGCCTTCGCATGGCGAAAGATGACAAATCGGTATGACGCCACAATCGCCAAGCGTCCTTGACGATCGCCATGGCCGCTCCACCCTCTCCTGGTTCCCGCGCCTTGCAGACGCGCCACCCCCGGAAAGGCCTCCCATGACCCGCGCCCTCCCCGCAGCGACTCTCGCGATCCTGCTGCTCTCGCCCGCCGGCCACGCCCTCGCGCAGGACGCCGCCGCGGGCGAGAAGGTGTTCCTGAAGTGCCGCGCCTGCCACCAGACCGGCGAAGCCGCCAAGAACGGGGTCGGCCCTGTGCTGAACGGCGTCATCGGCCGGCCCGCCGGGACCTATCCGGGCTATTCCTATTCCGAGGCCAACAAGACCTCGGGCCTCACCTGGGACGAAGCCACCTTCCAGGAGTACATCCGCAACCCGAAGGCCAAGATCCCGGGGACCAAGATGAGCTTTCCCGGGCTTACGAACGACGCAGACGTCGCCAACGTCCTGGCCTACCTCAAGCAGTTCGGCCCGGACGGCAAGAAGACGTGACGCTCCGGCCGGCGGCCGGCGGAACGCCTAGGCGGAGCGCGCCGGCGTCGCCCCGCCTGGGCTGGCGGGCGCCGTCCGGGGGTTCAGCCTCACCATGGTCCAGTTGAGGAACGCGGCGAACGACACCCACGCCAAATAGGGGGCGAGCAACAGCGCGGCGTCGGTCGAGAAGCGCCCGACGCCGATGATCAGCGCCACGATCGACGCCCACAGGGCGACGACGTCGACGAGCGCCCAGTCGGGCCGCCGCAGCCGGAAGAACAGCAGCGACCAGGCCACGTTGAACGCGGTGTTCACCAGGAAGAGCCCGATTAGCAGCGCCCGTTCGGCGCCGGACGGCGCATCGCGCCAGGCCAGCACGCCGGCGGCCACAATGCAGATGAAGATCGCCGTCCAGGCCGGTCCGAACAGCCAGTCCGGCGGACGCCAGGAGGGAAACCGCAGGTTCTGGTACCAGGACGAGACGTCGGTGAGCCAGCCGCCCAGGCCCGCGACGACGAGCAACCCACAGCGGCGAGCGGGCCACCCGCAGCATGTCCATCGGGCTGTCGAACGCCGCGTCGCCGAGCTGCTCGAAGCCGACGCGGTAGATCGCCTCGCTGTCGCGCATGAAGCGCTCATAGCCCTCGACGTCGCCGGGCGAGAAGCGCGCCACCTCCCGGCGCATGGCCTCGGCGTCGCCGCTATAGGTGAACTCCGAGCCGTCCTGGAACCGGATGCGGTAGAACGGGTCCATCGGCACGAGGGCGACGTCGTCGGCGAGCCTGCGGCCGCACAGCGCCCAGAGCTCCTCCAGCAGGAACGGCGCCGTGATGATGGTGGGCCCGGCGTCGAAGACGAAACCGTCCTGGCGATGCACCCGGGCCCGCCCGCCGGGGACGTCCAACTGCTCCAGCACGGTGACCCGGTAGCCCCTGGCGCCGAGCCGCACCGCCGCCGCGAGGCCGCCGAAGCCGCTGCCGATCACCACCGCATGCGGCTGGCGGGCGAAGGAGCGCGGCGGCGCCTCATGCTGCATGGTCGTCGTCCAGGGTCGGCGGAGCCGCGCCCGCCGCGCGCTCCAGGATGAGGGCGGCGACCTGGGCCGGGTCCTCCTCATGGGCCAGATGGCCGAGCCCGCGCAGCACCTTCACGGTCGAATCCGCCAGCCGGTCGCGCACCTGGAACGAGACGTCCGGCAGCACGGCCTGGTCGTTGCCGCCCACCAGCAGCAGCGTCGGGGTGGCGAGCCGCCCGAGATCCCGCTCGAACGACTCCAGGTCCCAGTTCGCCATCATGCCGAGCGCGCCGGCGACATGCCCGGGCGTGCGGAACAGGCGGCCATAGAGCTCGAGCCCGCGCTCGTCGATCGTCGAGCCGGTGTTGCGCAGCAGGCGCTCGACCTGGCCGCGGTCGGCCGCCCAGGAGAACAGCCGCGGCGCGAGCGGGTTGAGGAACAGCACCTTCGCCATCGGCGGGAAGAGCTGCCCGGCGATCCCCCCGAAGGGCAGCAGCGCGCCGTTGAGCCCGACCAGGAGCTGGGGCGCGATCGACCCGTCCAGCGTCATCCGGATCTCGATGGCCGCCCCGGCCGAGTGGCCGACCGCCACCTGGGGCGCCAGCTTCAGCTCCGCCAAGAGGTCGGCGACCGCGCGCGCCATCCCGGTCAGGGAGGGGCGGCCGCGCGGAAACGGGCTGGTGAAGCCATGGCCCGGCAGATCCGGCGCCACCACGGTGAACCGCTCAGCGAGGAGGGGCGCGAGGCCGCGCCAGGAATGCGTCGCCGCGCCCGTGCCGTGCAGCAGCAGCAGCGGCGGGCCCTCGCCCATCACCTGGACATGCCAGCGCAGGCCGCCGGCCCGCACGAAGCGGCTCGCCTCGCGGTTCGGCCAGTCGCGTCCGTCCCTCTCCCAATCGGGTCTGTCGGGGTCGATGGCCACGGCGTACCCCATCAGTTTGGCGGGGCGGCCGCACGGACGGCGCGCGACAGTGTCGCGGCGTCGGCGTGGGGCAGGGGGAGATACCGCGCCGCCATGGCGTCGGCCAGGGCGCGGGCCTCCCTTTGCGGCTGCGGGGACGTGTCGATTAGCAGCGCCGACAGCCGCGCCGCCCGCAGCCGGAGCGCGGCGTCGAGCGCGTCGGCGGCGGCCCGCGGCCGGCCCCCGGTCCCGTCGCGGGCCACATTGGCGCGTCCGTCGGTCAGCATCACGACGATCGGCGAGCGCCCCTTGCGGCGAGCCGCGTCCGCGACCGCCGCGGCGGCGTCGATGCCGGCGGCCAGCGGCGTGCCGCCCCCGCCCGGAAGGCCGGCCAGGCCTCGCCGCGCCCGCGCCAGCGAGCGCGTCGCCGGCAGCACGATGTCGGCGTCCCGGCCCCGGAAGGCGACGAGCGCGACCTCGTCGCGGCGGGCGTAGCAGTCGCCCAGCAAAAGCTCGATGGCCCCCTTCGCCTCGCCCAGGCGATGCAGCGCCTGGGATCCCGACGCGTCCACCGCGAACACGATGAGGCTGGCCGATTTCGCCTCCGTCCTGACCACCCTGAGGTCGTCGCGGCGGATCAGCACGCGCGGCGCCGACGCGGCGCGTTCCGCCGGCAGCGCCTCGCGCCGCAGCCTCTGCCAGCCCAGCGCCGCCCGCACGGTGGCGATCAGGTCGAGACGGTCGCCGCCCTGCGGCGCGCCCGGCCGCGATCCCGCCGGGCGGCCCCGCCCGCGCATCGTCACCGGGGCGCCGGCCCGGCCGGCCTGCGCGTCCCGGCGCAGCATGGCGCCGCCGAGTTCGGCCAGCAGCCGATCCGGCAGGCGCGCCTTGGCGGCGGCGACCAGCCGATCCGCCTGCGCCTGCGCTTCGGGCGCGCCGTCGTCGGGCGCGCCTGAGCCCGGGTCGGCGGCCGCCGCTTCGTCGGTTTCGGGCGTTTCGGCGGTTTCAGGCGCCTCCGGGGCGGCCTCCGGCTCGCCCGTGGGGTCATCGGGCGTCGCCGGCCAGCGCGTGGCGCGGGGCGCGAGCACGAGCCGGATGGCGGCGGCCAGATCGGGCTCCTCCACGGCCTCGCCTCCCCGCAGCGCGGCGCACCCCCGGGCGGCCGCGACGGCCAGCAGGGTCGCCCGCATCGACGCGACGCCGAGGGCCTCGGCGGCGGCGCACAGCGTCTCGGCCGCCGCGGTCCCGATCGCCACCCCGCAAAGCCGCGCCCTTGCGTCGGCGACGTCGTCCCGGCTCCAGCCCATGTCGACGCCGCCGGCCTCGTCGAGCGCCAGCACGACGCCCAGCCTCTCGCGCAGCGCCTCGGGCGCGGCTTCGTCCGGCCCGACGCCCTCGTCGAAGGCCAGCAGGACGACCGGCGCCTGAGCGCCGCCTTCCAGCTCCAGCGCCGCGCCGAGGCGGGCGGCGCGGCCGCCGGCCAGCCGCTCGGCCATCGCCAGCGCCAGGACGCCGCCGGCCGCGGCGGAGAGCAGCCCGGCCTGCGCGACGGGGCGACCGGCCGCCAGCGTGGCGGCGACGTCGAGGCCGCCGAACAGGCGGTCGTCGGAGGCCGATCCCGGGACGCGCACGAAGGGGGCTCCCTCGGGTAGGAGCCCGCGCAGCCCCGCGACCCAGGCGTCGCGATGCGGCCCGTGGCCGGCGCGCAGCACCGCGCCGCCGATCCCCCGCGGATCGACCGCGATCAGGGCCGCCGCCAGCGCCGCATCCGCGGCTTGCGCGTCCCCGGCGGGGGCCATGGCGGCCGGGTCCTCGGGGGGAATGGCTGTCATGGCGGGCCCAGGACCTCGAGGACCGCCTGCTCGACCCGCACGGCGGACCGGGCGTCGTCCAGGGGGTTGCGGCGCAGGCGGTGGGCCAGCGCCAGCGGGGCCACGCGCCGCAGATGCGCGTCCGTGACCCGCGCCTCCCCGTCGAGGCTCGCCAGGGCCCGGGCCGCCCGGATCAGCGTCAGCTCGCCGCGCAGCCCGTCCGTGCCGACGCGCAGGCAGAGCCGCGCCGCCTGCTCCAGGGCGGCGAGCGGCGTCTCGACCGCTCCGAGCGCCGCGCGGGCGCGCACCACCCGCCGGCGGACCGCGGCGTCGCGCCGGCTCCAGGCCTGCGCGAAGCCGTGCGGATCGCGGTCGAAGGCGTCGCGGCGGCGCACCACCTCGACGCGCTCGGCCAGCGCGGTCGGGGTGCGGACCTCCACGGCGAGGCCGAAGCGGTCGAGGAGCTGGGGCCGAAGGTCCCCCTCCTCCGGATTGCCGCTGCCCACGAGCACGAACCGCGCCGGATGCCGGACGCTCAGGCCCTCGCGCTCGACGAGGTTCTCGCCGGACGCCGCGACGTCGATCAGGAGGTCGACCAGATGGTCGTCCAGCAGGTTGACCTCGTCCACATACAGGAAGCCGCGATTGGCCCGCGCCAGCAGGCCGGGCTGGAACACCTTCTCGCCGAAGCTCAGCGCCCGCTCCAGGTCGAGCGCGCCGACGATGCGGTCCTCCGTGGCGCCGAGCGGCAGCTCGACGACCGGAACGGGCGCCCGGCCCGCCTTGCGCGACGCCGCCGGCCGGCCGGCGCAATGCGGGCAGGAGGAGGCCGCGTCGGCCGGTCCGCACCCATAGGGGCAGCCCCGCATGACGCGCCGCTCGGGCAGCAGCGCCGCCAGGGAGCGGATGGCGGTGGACTTCCCGGTGCCTCGGTCGCCCAGCGCCAGGACGCCGCCGATCGTCGGGTCGACCGCCGCGGCCAGCAGAGCGAGCTTCATGTCGTCCTGCCCGACCAGCGCCGAGAACGGATAGGCGGGGCGTCGGGCGGCCGAGCCGGCCGGCGGCGCCAGGGGGGACGATCGCGCCGCCTTGGCCCGGGCCGGCCGGTCCTCCCCGGCGCGCCCGGCCAGCGCAGGCCCGGCGGATTCGGCGAGGCCGGGATCGTCGGCGCCGGCGCCGTCGAGGCGGTCGAGGTGAGCCCACTCCATCACGTCAGCGCCCCCATGGTGCGATGTGCCCGCCGCCGCGCCGCATCGGTCACGCCCTCCGCCTGGCGTCGTCCTGAAGGCGTTGCGGCAGTCGGAACTGGACCGTCTCCTCGACGCCGGGCAGCGCCTGGACGACGACGGGCCGCCAGGCCCTCAGCGCCTCGATGGCGTCGCGCACCAGGGTCTCGGGAGCGGACGCGCCGGCGGTGAGGCCGACCCGGTCGACGCCGTCGAGCCATTCGGGCCGGATGCGGCCGCCGGACTCGACGAGATGCGCCGGGACCCCGATGGAGAGGCCCATCTCGCGCAGCCTGTTGGAGTTGGAGCTGTTGGCCGAGCCCAGGACCAGGACGAGGTCGACCTGCCCGGCCATGTCGAGCACGGCCTTCTGGCGGTTCTGGGTGGCGTAGCAGATGTCGCGGGTGTCGGGGCCGACGATCGCCGGGAAGCGGGCCTTCAGCGCCGCGATCACGTCGCGCGTGTCGAACACGCTCAGCGTCGTCTGGGTGATATAGGCGAGCCTGGACGGGTCCCGCGCCTCGAGCGCCCGCGCCTGCTCGGCCGAGGACACGACCCGCAGCCCGCCGCCGACCTGCCCCTTGGTGCCCTCCACCTCGGCGTGGCCCTCATGGCCGATCAGGATCACCTCGAACCCGGCCTCGACATAGCGCCGCCCCTCGCGGTGCACGCGCTGCACCAGCGGGCAGGTGGCGTCCAGCACGTCCATGCCGCGGGCCTGCGCGGCGCGCTCGACCTCGGGCGAGACCCCATGGGCGGAGAAGACCACCAGCGCGCCCTCGGGCGCCTGGTCCAGCTCGTCCACGAACACCGCGCCGCGGCTGCGCAGCGCCTCCACGACATGGTGGTTGTGGACGATCTCGTGCCGCACATAGACGGGCGGGCCGTAGAGCCGCAACGCCTGTTCGACGATGTCGACCGCCCTCACGACTCCCGCGCAGAAGCCGCGCGGCGTGGCCAGGACAACCGTGAGAGGGCGGGGGTCGCTCATGCGGTTGACAATAGAAGTTTACGTCCAAAGTGTCATGCACAATTTACACTCTGGACGGGCCCGCCCGCCTGTGGCCAGATAGGCCGGGCTCGGGCGGCGGCGCGGCCGCCGTCCCGCCGCCGGAGATGATGCGATGCAGGCCGCAGCGCCGGCGCCGGGCGCCGTGCTCGAACTCCTGAAGCCGATCACCTGGTTCCCGCCCATGTGGGCGTTCGGCTGCGGCGTGGTCTCGTCGGGCGTTCCCCTGCGGGAGCACTGGCCCGTCGCGCTCGCCGGCGTGCTGCTCGCCGGACCGCTCGTTTGCGCCACCAGCCAGGCCGTGAACGACTGGTACGACCGCGAGGTCGACGCCATCAACGAGCCTCACCGGCCAATCCCGTCAGGCCGCATCCCGGGCGCCTGGGGCCTCGGCATCGCGGTCGCCTGGACGGTCCTGTCGCTCGCGGTGGCGGCGACGCTCGGGCGCTGGGTGTTCATCGCCGCCCTGGCCGGCCTGGCGCTGGCCTGGGCCTACAGCGCCCCGCCCTTTCGGCTGAAGCAGAACGGCTGGCTCGGGGCCGCCGCCTGCGGGCTTTGCTACGAGGGGCTCGCCTGGGTGACGGGCGCGGCCGCCATGCTGGGCGGGACGCTGCCGCCCGCGCCGTCGCTCGCTCTGGCCGCGCTCTACAGCGCCGGCGCGCATGGGATCATGACGCTGAACGACTTCAAGTCCGTGAAGGGCGACAGCCTCATGGGCGTCCGCTCGCTTCCGGTGACGCTGGGGCCGCGCCGCGCCGCCGAGGCGGCGTGCCTGGCGATGGCGGCGCCGCAGGTCGTCGTCATCGCCCTTCTGGCGTCCTGGGAGCATCCCGTCGCCGCCGCGGTCGTGGCGGCCCTGCTGCTGCTGCAATTCGTCCTGATGGCGCGCTTCCTGCGCGATCCGACCCGCCATGCGGTCTGGTACAGCGGCTTCGGCGTGCCGCTCTTCGTCCTGGGCATGCTGGCCTCCGCGCTCGCGGTGAGCCCTGCGGGCGTGGCCTAGCCCCCGGGGCCGACGCGATCGCCGGTCCCGGAGCATCATTCATCCGGCGACGGTCAGGCGCGCGCCTCGACCGGTCGGCCGCCCTGGACTCGCGACGTGTTGGTGCGGTCCGCCACGCGGTCGATGATGAACATGCCGACGGACGCGCCGCCGACGATCCAAAGAAACAGCACGAATCCCATGTAATCCATCATGTTCGGCTCTCCATTCGGGTGATGGCGACCAACGGCTCCGCGCAGCGGTTGTTCCCCGGCCGCCGGCGGCGCGATGATGACCAGCCCTCTCCGCCGGCCGAAAGACCGTGACCGGGGTCTCGCCGAGCGCCAGCGTCTCGATCGCCGCCCCGTCCCTGGCGGCCTCGAGCCGCCGCACGGACGTGCGGCGAGGAGGCGTCGGCGGCTCGCGATGACCCCGTCGGGGCCGGTTCAGTCCTGGGGGGCGGCGGCCTTGCGGGCGCGCACGGCGTCGGTCAGCCCGTCATGGCCGCCCAGCGGGCGCGGGGGAGCGTCGTCCCACCAGTCCTCGCGGTAGTCCTTGCGGTCCGGGTTCACCGGGTAGAGCACCTTGTTCTCGGGCCGGGGCGTATCGCCGACCACCATCAGGCGGACCTCCCGGTCCGTGTTGTTGAGGAAGCTGTGGGAGAGCCCCGTCCCGGCCGGGAAGCCGACGCCGTCGCCGGGCCGCAGCCGGTGGAGAACGCCGTCCAGCCACACGTCCGGCTCGCCTTCGAGCACATAGACGAACTCGTCCTCCGCGCTCTCGGCGTGCGGGAACGAGGTGCGCCGGCCCGGCGGCAGCCGCTGGTGGTGGACGCCCAGCCGCTTCAGCCCGAAATGCCGGCCGAAGGGCGCGCCGACGCCCATCAGCTCGTCGTCGCCTTCGTAGCGTGAATCGTCGGGTCCCTCGATCTCGCTCCAGTGCACGATGCAGGACGGGCGGTCGGTCGGCGCCATGGGCGAACTCCATCGGGGCCTGCCCCCGGACGAGCCGAGCCTAGTCCAGTCGATTTCCCGGCGCCAATCGCGCCGACGGCCGCGGCATCGCAGGCATCTCGCGAAAGGGGGTTGTGGGTTGTGCGCCCCGGCGCAATCATCCCGCCGGACGCAGCCGGGGCCCCCGGTCCGACCGTCCGGCGGCCGCGGCCGCTCCGCCCCATCCCCCGTTGACCTGCACGGTGTGACATGACGACGACCAGGACGCTTCTCGCCGCCGCCGCCCTCGGACTGGCGCTCGGCCTCGCGGCGACCGGCCCCTCCCAGGCCGGACGCGACCAGTTCGTGGTGGACCTCGTGAACGAGCCGTCCTCGCTGGACCCGCAGGTGCAGTGGAACCCCGACAGCTACTACGTCTACCGCAACATCTTCGACAATCTGGTCACCCGCGACGACAAGGGCGCGCTCGCGCCGGAGATCGCCAAGTCGTGGAAGCAGGTCTCCGACACCGAGATGGAGTTCACGCTGCGCGACGACGTCACGTTCCACGACGGCCAGAAGCTGACCGCCGAGGACGTCGTCTTCAGCGTCAGGCGCATCATCGATCCCAAATTCGGCAGCCCGCAGCTCGGCCAGTTCAACAAGATTGTCGACGCGGCCGCGACCGGCCCCAACACCGTCAAGCTGGTCACGGACGGCGCCTACCCGGCCCTGCTGGCCCAGCTGGTGAAGCTCTCCATCGTGCCCAAGCACGTGGTCGAGGCCGTCGGCAAGGACGCCTTCAACCTGAAGCCGGTCGGCAGCGGCCCCTATGTCTTCCAGGAGTGGAAGCGCGGCGTCGCCGTCACCCTCAAGCGCAACGACGCCTATTGGGGCCGCAAGGGGCCGTTCCCGACCGCCGTGTTCCGGGCCGTGCCGGACGCCTCCACCCGGGTGGCGAACCTGCAGGCCGGCAGCAGCGATCTCGGCGTCAGCCTCGACAGCGACCTCGCCGCGCAGCTGAAGAACTCCCCCAAGGCCAAGCCGCTCTCGGTCCTGACCGAGCGCGTCGCCTATCTGCGGCTGAACCCCTCCAAGCCGCCCTTCGACAAGGCCGACATCCGCCGCGCCGTCGCCATGGCGATCGACAAGCAGGGCCTCGTGGACGGCATCCTCGGCGGCTACGACAAGCCGGTGCCCGAGATGCTGACGCCGACCCATTTCGGCTGGGTGGAGGCGATCGAGGCGCCCGCCTACGATCCCAAGACCGCCAAGCAGATCGTCGAGTCGGCCGGCGCCGCCGCCAAGCAGGAGATCGAGCTCTCCACCGCGCCGGTCTTCGACCAGCGCATCGTCCAGGCCGTGCAGCAGATGCTCGCCGAGGTCGGCCTGAACGTGAAGATCAACATGTCCGACATGGCGTCCTACCTGAAGCGGGCGCAGAGCGGGCCGGAGAACACGCCGGCGCTCAGCTACGGGCGCTGGTCCTGCGCCTGCCAGGACGCCGACGGCGTGCTGTTTCCGCTGATCCACCACTCGAGCGGCTGGTCGGCCTACCGCAACCCGGTCGCCGACAAGCTGCTGGAGGCGGCGCGCGCCACCCTCAACCAGGACAACCGGATGGCGGCCTACAAGCAGGTGCACGAGATCGTCGCCAAGGACGCGCCGCTGATCCCGCTCTACCAGTCCGCCATCATCTATGGCGGCGCCAAGGCGCTGGTCTGGCAGCCGACCCCGAACGAGAGCATGTTCCTCAACCGCATGGACTGGAAAGACTGAGCCGGGCCGGCCGATGGCCGCCTTCCTGGCCCGGCGGTTCGCCCAGGCCCTGCTGACGATCTTCGGCGTCGCCACGCTGATCTTCTTCCTGCAGCGCCTGACGGGCGACCCGACCTACCTGCTCGTGCCCGAGACCGCGACGCCGGCCGACATCGACGCGATGCGGCGCACGCTGGGCTTCGACCGTCCGCTGGTCGTCCAGTACGTCGCCTTCCTGGCCGACCTGGCGCGCTTCGACCTCGGCCGCTCCGTCATCCAGAACGTGCCGGTGACCGCCATCATCGCGTCGCGGGTGCCCTACACGCTGGCGCTCGCGGCGGGCGCCTTCCTGGTGGCCTGCGGCGTCGGCATCCCGGTCGGCGTGGCGCTGGCGCTCTGGCGCGACAGCCTCGCCGCGCGGGCGCTGGCCGGGCTGGTGCTGGCGGCGCAGAGCATGCCCACCTTCTGGAGCGGCATCCTGCTGATCCTGGTCTTCGCCGTGACGCTGGGCTGGCTGCCGCCCTCCTCGACGGGCGGCTTCTCGCACATCGTCATGCCGTCGATCGCGTTGGGCCTGCTCAGCATGGCGACCTTCGCGCGCATCACCCGCACCTCGCTGCTGGACGAGCTCTCGCGCGACTATGTCCGCACCGCCCGGGCCCGCGGGGTCGGCAAGGGCCGGCTGCTCGCCCGCCATCTCGCCCGCAACGCCGCCATCCCGGTCATCACCGTCGCGGCGCTGGAGATCTCCAACCTGCTCGCCGGCGCCGTCATCGTGGAGACCGTGTTCGCCTGGCCCGGCCTCGGGCAGGTCACCGTGCAGTCGATCCTGGCGCGCGACTTCCTGGTCGTGCAGGGCGTGGTGCTGTTGGGCGCCGTCGTGACGGTCGCCCTCAACCTCGCGGCCGACCTGCTCTACAGCGCCGTCGATCCGCGCATCCGGCTGGAAGGCGGCCGCGCATGACGCAAGCCGCCCTGCCCGCCCGCCGCCGCGTCCGCCGGGCGATCCGCCCCGCCGCCTGGGCGCCCGTGGCGCTGATCGCCGCCTTCGTGATCGCCGCCCTGGCCGCGCCCTGGCTGGCGCCCTACGAGCCGAACCAGCAGAACCTGCTCGCCCGCCTGAAGCCGCCGGGCTTCGCCTCGCGCGGGGTCACCTACTGGCTGGGCAGCGACGAGCTCGGGCGCGATCTGCTGAGCCGCCTCGTCCATGGCTCGCGCGTCTCGCTGGTGGTGGCCTTCTCCTCCGTCATCCTGTCCGGCGTGGTCGGGACCACGCTCGGCATGGCGGCCGGCTACCTGCGCGGCCCGGTCGAGACCGCGGTGATGCGCATCGTCGACGTGTTCCTGTCGGTGCCGGCCATCCTGCTCGCCATCATCACGGTCGCGGTGCTGGGCCCGGGGCTCGCCAACGTCATCCTGGTGCTGGCGCTGACGCGCTGGCCCCGCTACGCCCGCGTCGCCTACGGGCAGACGCTCGGCGTGGCGACCGCCCCCTATGTGCGTCTCGCCGCCTTCATGGGCGCCGGAGCGCCGCGCATCCTGCTGCGCCACGTGCTGCCCAACATCATCGGCGCGATGACCGTGGTGGCGACGCTGGAGTTCGGCCTGATGGTGCTGTTCGAGGCCGGCCTCAGCTTCCTGGGGCTCGGCGTCCAGCCGCCCACCGCGAGCTGGGGCGCGATGCTCAGCACGGGCCGCAACTACCTCGCCAACGCCTGGTGGATCGCCACCTTCCCCGGCCTCTGCCTCTTCCTGCTCGTGCTGGCCGTCAACCTGATCGGCGACGACCTGCGCGACCGCTTCGATCCCCGCTCGACCCCATGAGGACGCCATGACCGCCTTTCCTGACCTCGCCGGCAAGCGCGCCGTGGTGACCGGCTCCGGCGGCGTGATCGGCCGCTGGATCGCCGAGAGCCTCCGAGAAGCCGGATGCGCGCTGTGCCTCACCGACGCAAGCCAGCAGGACCTCGACGCCCAGGCGGCCGCGCTCGGCCTCTCGGGCGACAGCTTCGTCGCTCCGGCGGACCTCACGGACGAGGCCTCGATCGAGGCGCTCGTCGCCGAGGTTGGGCGGCGCTGGGGCGCGGCCGACATCCTGGTCAACAACGCCGGGATCTATCCTTCGGGCTTCCTGCTCGACATCTCGACGGCCGAGTTCGACCGCATCTTCGGCGTCAATCTGCGCGCGCCCTTCATCCTCACCAAGGGCGTCGCCACCCAGATGGTGCGCAAGGGCGTGAAGGGGTCGATCATCAACATCTCCTCCGGCGCGTCGCGGAAGATGCGCCGCACCGTGGTTCCCTACTGCACGTCCAAGACCGCGCTGGACCGCCTGACCAAGGGCTTCGCGGTGGAGCTGGCCGAGTTCGGCATCCGCGCCAACGCGCTCGAGCCGGGCTTTGCGGCCGGCAGCACGGTCAGCGAACTCACCGAGGAGCACATCCGCAACACGGTCGCCCAGATCCCGCTGGGGCGGCCGTCGTCGCGGGCCGACGTCGCCAACGCGCTGCTCTATCTGGCCAGCGACGCCTCCGGCTATGTCACCGGCTCGACCCTGACGGTCGACGGCGGCAACTCGATCGGCTCGCTCGCCGTCCACCAGGCCAAGAAGCATCCGCTGTGAGGCGCCCATGACCGCACCTTCCGCACCAGCGCCCGGCGGCGCCTATGAGTGGCCCGCCGGCAAGCGCAGCGCCTTCTGCTTCACGGTCGACGTGGACGCCGAATCTCCCTTCCTGTGGAGCCTCAAGGACGCGCCGCCCCCGCGCCTCCTGGGCCAGATGGAGCAGCGCCTGTTCGGCCCGCGCGTCGGGATCTGGCGCATCCTCGACCTCCTGGACCGCTACGGGATCAAGGGCTCGTTCTATGTCCCCGGCGTCGTCGCCGAGAACCACCCGGAGCTGCTGCCGGCCTTCGTCGAGCGCGGCCACGAGGTGGGGCTGCACGGCTATTTCCACGAGCTCGCCACCCAGGCGTCGGACGCCGAGTTCGACGGCGCGCTCGACGCCGCCCTGGCGCTGTTCGCCCGGCAGGGCGTGACGCCGGTCGGCTTCCGCTCTCCGGCCTGGGAGATGACGCCCCATATGCTGGCCGAAGTCCGCCGCCGCGGGCTCTATGACAGCTCGCTGATGGGCTACGACCATCCCTACACGATCGATGGCGTCGTCGAGGCGCCGGTCCAGTGGGTCCTGGACGACGCGGTCTATTTCAAGTTCGTCGGCGGCGGGGCCGACCACTGGCCGCCCGCCGCGCCGGGGCCGATCCTCGACGGCTGGATCGACGAGTTCGAGACCCTCCATCGCTACGGCGCGATGACGATGCTGACCGTTCATGACTGGATCTCCGGCCGGGCGCACCGCATCCGCATGCTGGAGCGCCTGCTGGACCGCGTCGTCGCCGACCCTGCGGTCTGGGTCGCCACAGTCGCCGAGGTCGCCGCCCACCACGCCGCCTCGCCCAACGCCGCCCGCTTTTCGGTCCCGGCCCGGACCCCGGAGGCGATCGCCTCCCGCCGCCATGGAGGAGCCTGAGATGCAGACTTTCACCTTGCGCAAGGCGCAGGTCCGCTCGCGCCACGGCGTCGTCGCCGCCCAGAACCGCATCGCGGCCGAAGCCGGGGCCGCCGTGCTGGCGCGCGGCGGCAACGCCGTCGACGCCGCCGTCACGACGGCGCTGACGCTCTCGGTGGTGGAGCCCTGGCTGTCGGGAATCGGCGGCGGCGGCTTCCTGCTGCGCGCCGACGGGGCGACCGGCGAGGTCGAGACGCTGGACTTCAACGTCGTCTCGGCGCGGCGGCTGGACCCGGCCGACTATCCGCTCAGCCGCTCGGGCGAGGGCAACTGGTTCGCCTGGCCGGCCGTGGAGGGCGACCGCAACGTCTCCGGCTACACGTCGATGGCGGTTCCCGGCGCGGTGGCGGGCCTCTCCGAGGCGCTGGCCCGCCATGGCTCGATCTCCTGGGAGGACGCGCTGGCGCCCGCCATCGAGCACGCCGAGCGCGGGCTGGAGATCGACTGGTTCGCGGCGCTGACCTTCGCCGTCGAGGCGGCGGGCCTCGCCCGGCATCCCTCCACCGCGGCGCTGTTCCTGGAGGACGGCCGGGCGCCCCGGCCGGGCGAGGCCGGCGCGACCAACCGCAAGCCCATGCCGCGCAAGGCCGCCACCCTGCGCCGCCTGGCCAAGGCCGGCCCGCGCGACTTCTACGAGGGCGAGATCGCCCGCATGGTCGCGGCCGACCTCGCCGAGGGCGGCTCCAAGATCGACCTCGCCGACCTGGCGGCGTTCCGCCCCGAATGGCGCGCCCCCTTGCGGGGGACCTATCGGGGCGTCGAGGTCAACGCGATCGCCGGGCTGAGCGGCGGCCCCAGCTATCTCCAGGCCTGCGCCGAACTGGAGCCGCAGGACGTCGCCCCCGTCCGCGATCCCGCCGCCGCGGCGCTCGCCTATGCGACGGCCATCCGCAACGCCTATGAGCGGCGCCTCACCGAGATGGGGCACGCGGCGAACCCGCAGGCCGGCTGCACCACCCATCTCAGCGTCGTCGACGCGTCCGGGACCATGGTGTCGCTCACCAACACGCTGCTGTCGCGCTTCGGCTCGCGAGTGGTCCTGCCCAACGCCGGCTTCCTGATGAACAACGGCGTGATGTGGTTCGACCCGCGGCCCGGCCAGCCCAACGCCATCGCGCCCGGGGCCAAGCCGCTGGCGAACATGTGCCCGCTGATCCTGCGGCGGGACGGCAGGCCCTGGTTCGCGCTCGGCGCCGCCGGGGGCCGCACCATCTTCCCGACCCTGCTGCAGCTGATGTCCTATGTGGTGGACGGGGGCCTGTCGCTGGAGGACGCCTTCCACGCGCCCCGGCTCGACGCCAGCACGCCCACCATCCGGGTGAACGCCAAGGCGGGCCCCGACGTCGCGGCCCGGGTGGGCGGCGCGTTCCCGGTCGAGGTGGTCGAGGACACGGTCTTCCCGACCAACTTCGCCGTTCCGTCGGCCGTGATGCGGACCCCCGAGGGCGAGAATATCGGCATGGCGCATCCCACCAGCCCGTGGGCGGCCGTGGCGGTCGGAGGGCCGGCTTGACCGCTGCGCTGTCCCCGGACGCCGCCGTCCCGGCGCCCCTGCTCGCCATCGAGGATCTCGGGATCGAGATCGGCGGCGTCGCCGTGGTGGACGGCGTCACCCTGCGGCTGCGGGCCGGGCGGGTCCTGGCCCTGGTGGGCGAGAGCGGATCGGGCAAGAGCCTGACGGCGCTGGCCGTGCTGGGCCTGCTGCCCGGCGTCGCCCGCCGCACCAGCGGGCGCATCCTGCTGGAGGGGCGGGACCTCACCGCCATGGCCGAGGACGGCCTCGCCCGGGTGCGGGGCGACCTCGCCTCGGTGGTGTTCCAGGAGCCGGTGGCGTCCCTCAACCCGCTGCTGCGCGTCGGCGACCAGGTCGCCGAGGCGCTGCGGCTGCATCGCGGCCTCTCCGGCCGGCAGGCCTGGGCCGAGGCGGTCGCCATGCTGGGCACGGTCGGCATCCCGGACGCGGCGCGCCGGGCCGAGGCCTATCCGTTCGAGCTGTCCGGGGGCATGTGCCAGCGCGTCATGATCGCGGCCGCGCTGGTCTGCCGCCCGCGCCTGCTGATCGCCGACGAGCCCACCACCGCCCTGGACGTCACCATCCAGGCCCAGATCCTCGCCCTGATGCAGCGCCTGCGCGCCGAGGCCGGGACCACCATCCTGCTGATCACCCACGACATGGGCGTGGTCGCCGACATGGCCGACGACGTCGCCGTCATGTATGGCGGCCGCATCGTCGAGAGCGGCCCGGTGGAGGAGCTCTTCGCCGACCCCGCCCATCCCTATACGCGGCTGCTCCTGGCCACGATCCCGCGGCTGGACGGCGCCCGGAAGGAGGCCCTGCGCACCATCGAGGGCGTGGTGCCGAGCCCGGAGGACTGGCCGGACGGCTGCCGCTTCCGCTCGCGCTGCCCGCTCGCCGCGCCGCAATGCGCGCAGGTCCCGCCGCTCGCCCCGGTCCGCGACGGCGGCGAGCGCCGCGCCGCCTGCTGGCGCGTCGGCGAAGCGGGGAGCCTGGCGTGACGGAGCCCCTGCTCAGCGTGCGCGACCTGCGCGTCCATTTCCCGCTGCGCGGCAAGGCCGGGCTGGTGCGCGCCGTCGACGGCGTGTCCTTCGAGGTCCCGGCCGGACGCACCGTGGCGCTCGTCGGCGAGAGCGGCTGCGGCAAGTCGACCACCGCCTACGCCATCCTGGGCCTGGAGCCGATCACCTCCGGCGCGGTCCGCTTCGACGGCCGCGACATCGGCGGGCGCCGCGACCGCGCCGCCCGGCGGGCGCTGGCCGGCGACATGCAGATCGTCTTCCAGGATCCCTCGGCGGCGCTGGACCCCAAGATGTCGATCGAGGACAGCGTCGCCGAGCCCCTGGCCATCCGGGGCTGGAGCCGGGCCGACCGCCGCAGGCGCGTCGCCGAGGCGCTGGACCTCGTCGGCCTGCCGGCCTCCTACGCGCCGCGCACCCCGAACGCGCTGTCGGGCGGCCAGCGCCAGCGCGTCGTCATCGCCCGCGCCCTGGCGCTCTCGCCGCGGCTGCTGGTTCTGGACGAGCCGGTCTCGGCGCTGGACGTCTCGATCCGGTCGCAGATCCTCAATCTGCTGATGAGCCTGCAGGCGGAGCTCGGCCTCGCCTACCTGTTCATCTCGCACGACCTCTCGGTGGTGCGGCACATCGCGGACGACGTCCTGGTGATGTATCTGGGGACCATCGCCGAGCGGGGCGCGACCGACGCCGTCTTCGGCGCCCCGGCGCATCCCTACACGGAGGCGCTGCTCTCGGCCATTCCGCTGCCAGACCCCGTGGAGCAGCGCCGCCGGCCCAAGATCGTGTTGCGCGGCGACCTGCCGAGCCCGCTGGCCGCGCCGGCGGGCTGTCCCTTCGTGACCCGGTGCCCGCTGGCGCAGGCCCGCTGCGGCGAGGTCAGGCCCGTGCTGGCGCCGGCGGCCGGCGGGACCGAGGCGGCGTGCCTCGTGCGCGTCCCGGCGGCCGATCCGGCGGCGCAGGCCTGCGCCTAGACCCCGCCGGCTTCGGCCAGGGCGGGGGCGGCCCGCATGTCGCGGGGCGTCTTGAAATCCCGGGCCGCCCCGCGCGCCTGCTGCAGCCCTTTCGGGAAGCCGCTGCGGTTCCGGTAGCGGTCCGGCGAGGAGGGCGCCGCGCGGGCGTGGCGCGCCGCGCTGGCCTTCGCGGCCGCGATGTCGAGGATCGTCACCCCGACCACCATGGCGAGCGCGAGGCCGACATTGTCCCGCTTGGGGTTGCCGGGCCTCATCGCCGCGAACAGGGTGGCGATGTCGAGGCCGTCTCCGGCGACGCGGGAGGCCAGCCCGACATTCTTCTCCGTCGACAGCGTCATCATCCCGGCCATGATCTCGCGCAGGCCGTAGACCCGCACCAGCGTCTCGGAGCCCTCCATGCCGAGCGCCCGCGTCAGCCGGCGCGGCGCGATCAGTTCGGCCGCCCCGAGGGCGATGCTGAACCAGCCGAGGCCTCGGGCGAGCCGGTCGGCCACGCCCAGCGAGCTCGGGCCGGACTTGACGATCTTGGGATCCCCCGCCGAGCGGGTCAGGTTGGAAAGGTGGAACATCGCGTCCTCGCCGGCTCAGGGTTTCAGAACGACCTTGACGCAGCCGTCCTGCTTGTCGCGGAAGACCTTGTACATTTCGGGCCCCTCTTCGAGGCTGGCCGTATGGGTGATCACGAAGGACGGGTCGATTTGGCCCTCCTCGATCCGCCGGAGCAGGTCGTCGGTCCAGCGGTTGACGTGGGTCTGGCCCATCCGGAAGGTCAGGCCCTTGTTCATGGCCTGGCCCATCGGGATCTTGTCGACGAGGCCGCTATAGACGCCCGGGATCGAGATCACGCCCGCCGGGCGGCAGACATAGATCATCTCCCGCAGCACGTGCGGCCGGTCGTTCTCCATCATCATCAGTTGCTTGGCGCGGTCATAGACCGTGTCGGGCTGCGAGAACGAGACGTGGCTCTCCATGCCGATCGCGTCGATGCACTTCTCCGGCCCCTTGCCGTCGGTGAGGTCGTTGAGGCGGCCGACCACGCTCTCCTTCATGAAGTCGATCGTCACGGCCCCGCCGGCCTCCGCCATGCCGAGCCGCTCGGGGAGGCAGTCGATCGCCACGACCTGCTTGGCGCCGAGCAGGATGGCGCTGCGGATGGCCATCTGGCCCACCGGCCCGCAACCCCAGATCGCGACCGTGTCGGTCGGCTGGATGTCGCACTGGACGGCGGCCTGCCAGCCGGTCGGGAAGATGTCGCCGAGGAACAGCACCTGCTCGTCCGACAGGCTGTCCGGGACCTTGATGTGCGTCTTGTCGGCGAAGGGGACGCGCAGGTATTCGGCCTGCCCGCCCGGATAGCCGCCGGTGAGATGCGTGTAGCCGAACAGCCCAGCCGTCGCGTGGCCGAACACTTTGTCGGCGAGGTGCTTCTTGCGGTTGCTCCGCTCGCAGACGGAGAAGTTGCCGCGCCTGCACTGGTCGCATTCGCCGCAGAAGATCGTGAAGGGGACGACGATGCGGTCGCCCTTCTTGAGGGCCCCGTTGACGCCGGACCCGACCTCCACCACCTCGCCCATCATCTCGTGGCCCATGACGTCGCCGGGCATCATGGCGGGGATGAAGTTGTGGAAGAGATGCAGGTCGGAGCCGCAGATGGCGCAGCTCGTCACCCGGATGATCGCGTCACGCGGATCCTCGATCTCGGGATCCGTGACCGAGTCGCAGCGGATGTCTTCCTTCCCGTGCCAAACCAGCGCTTTCATCGCGTTCTCCTGTCGGAATCTTCGTATCGCGGGGCCGGCGTCGCCCAGGAAGCCAGCGGCATGAGAGAGAGACCGCGCGGCCGATGCGCGGTCGCTTGGCCGCGACGGCGGAGCGTCGGTGGGAGTAATATTCGCCGCGCGGGAGTGTTCCTGCGTCGGCCACGAAAGATCGGCAGCGAACCGCCGGGGGCCGGGCGCGTTGCAAGCGGACCCGGCGCCCGCCGCCGGCGAGGGCGAACCAGGAGAGCCGAGCATGACCCAGCGCAGGGGCGAGGACGATCCGGCCGGCCAGCCGGGCGTGACGAAAGCGGCCCAGGCCGCGCCCGATCCGGCCCAGGCCCCGGCCGAAGCCGCGGATGACGCGGCCGAAAAGGACATCGCCGAGATGTTCGGCTTCGCCGACCGCGACGGCTCGGAGAGCTGGCCGCGCGAGCAGGACCCGCCGGATGGCGAGACCGCCGGCGCGCCGCTGCCCCAGGGCGAGGGCTGACCCCGAAACGAAAGCGGCCGCTCCCAGGAGCGGCCGCCGCGTTCACGGTGAGGGGGAGTTCAGCGCTGGTCGATGATGCGCACGACCTGGCGGCTGCGGGGCTCCACCACCACGATCTTGTCGTCCGGGGAGAGGAAATAGCCCAGCCGCTGCAGCCGCTGCGACCCGATCCCGTTCATCGGCTGCAGCTCGACGTCCTCCGGCACGATGCTGCCGACCCGGACGGAGCCGCGCTGGATCTCCACCGGGGCGAGCCGCTCCTCGATGATGCGGCGGCGGATGACCGTCTCCTGCTCGGGCGCGAACTCGTAAGGTTCGTCGATCGAGCCGGTCTGGTCCTCGATGATGGTCGTGGTCTGGGCCCGGACGCCCGGCGCCGCAAGCAGGCCCGCCGCGGCGACGCCGAAGAGGGCCGCCCGCATTGCGATCCGTAATGTCATGGTGTCGCTCCTTCCATTCAGGCTGGAGCAACGCCCCGCCTCAGGCGGGGTTCCGCGACGCGGCGGCGGCGGCGTCGGCCGCCGCCCCTAGTGGGCGAACAGCACCGGCAAGGCGGCGTTGGACAGGATGTGGCTCGTCGCGCCGCCGAAGATCATCTGCCGCAGCCGGCTCTGGGTGTAGGCGCCCTTGATCAGCAGGTCCGCCCCATAGGCGGAGGCGTGGTCCAGGATGGCCTCGCCGATGGTCCGGCCGGTCGGCGTCACCGTGACGGCGTCCGCCTCGACGCCGTTCTGGCGCAGGTGCCGGACGAGGTCCTCCCCGGACGGCCCCGGGGTGTTGCCGCCCTCCACGGTCAGCACCCGGATGCGGCGCGACTGGGCCAGGATCGGCATGGCGAGGGCGACCGCGCGCGCCGTCTCGGTGCTGCGGTTCCAGGCGATCACCACGGTGTCGCCGATGGGCGTCCCCTCGGGCGGCGCGATCGGCGGCGCCATCAGGACGGGCCGCCCGCTTTCGAACAGCACCGCCTCCAGCAGCGACAGGCGCGGGCCGGACGAGCCCGAGCCCGGCCGCCCCACCACCGTGACGTCGAACACCCGGGCGTGCGCCGCCACGGCGCTGTCGCCCATCAGGGCGCCCTCGCGCAGCGTCCAGCTCGGCCCCTCCGGGGCCCGCTCCCGGCGCTGCACGCCATGGCGCTCCATGAAGCGCTCGAACGTCATGAGCGCCTCGCGCGAGCTGTCCGCGGTGCCGTTCTGGGCCGGCGGCCACAGCGGCACCATCTCGCCCACGATGTAGTTGTCGATGAGCGGCAGGGTCGCGACGGCCTCCACGCAACTGCCGAAATGGCGCGCGAAGACCAGGGCGGTCTGCAGCACGGATGAGGCGTTCTCGTGCTCCTCGACCGGCACCAGCACCGATTTCATGACCATTTCGCGCCTCCCCGATGTGCGCTTCCCCCTGGTCAGAGTAGCACGGTTGCAAGACGCCGCGAGGGCTTGCTGCGAAGGTCGCGCCGGCCGGTCCACCGCATTTCGCGGGACGATCCTTGCGATTCGGCCGGAACTTTGCTGGATGGTCGCTGAATTCGAGGACGCTTCGATGATTTCCCGCCTCATTTTCGGCTTCGTCGCCGGAGTCCTGTCCGTGCTCGTGGTCCACCAGACCGCGCTCTATTTCGGCGCGCGGCTCGGATTTCCGGGCGGCCCGGCCTGGTCGATGGCGCCCTGGGCCGCCCCGGTTTCGCTGCCGCTGCGCGTCCCGCAGGTCGCGGCGACCGCCCTCCTGGGCGGGCTCTGGGGCGTCGCCCTCACGGCCGCGCTGCCGCGCATCGGCGCCGGCGTCGTCGGGGCCGTCTCCGCCGTACTGATCTTCGCCCTGCTGATCAGCGCGGTCGGCTGGCTGCACGGGCCGGCCCTCACGGGCGGCCCCGGCTTCGTGGCGAGCCGCGCCATCTACCCGCTGGCCTACAACGCGGTCTGGGCGATCGGCGCGCTGGCGGCGCTGCGGGTGGCGTCGCGCTAGAGCATGCTGCGAAAAGGTCGAATCCGGCTTTTCGCACGAAGCGTGCGACCCCCCAGAAACCTGGACCATGCTGTGTTTCCATCACAACACAGCATGGTCTAGCTCGTCTGCTCGCAGCGGCGCCAGATCTCGGCCTGCTGGCCGTCGCCGGCCTGCACCTGCACGGCGTTTTCGCTGATCAGCCCCATGGTGACGGCGGCCCCGGCGGGGGTCTCGCGCTCCGGCACCGTGTAGGCGAAGGAGTGGCGCGAGTAGCGCCCCTCGATCCGGCTGCCGCCCGGCGTCACGATGGACGGCCCCTGGATCTGCATGGTCTTGCCGGTCTTCTCGTTGCACCAGTTGCCGTCGATCGAATCGGCCAGGCCCGGCGCCGTCAGCGCGGCCAGACCGATGAGCGCGCCGGCGCCCCGGACGGACATGCGGAACCCGAACCCGCCAGACATCCACGGTTTCATGCGACGATCCTCCTCGCGCTCGTCCAGCGCGACGGCCAGCGTAGCCGGTCGCGCCGGAAACGACAGCCGGACCGGCGCCGCCTCACCGCAAGGTGATCAGGCCGGAACGCCGACGGCCGCATGCGGGGCCGGGGCCGGGGCGCGACGCGGCGCGGCGACCTCGATCGGCCGCGAGACGGGCGGAGCCGGCGCCAGGATCGGAGCGCCCGGCGCCAGGATCGGCGCGGAGGCCTCGCGCGGCTTCGGCTCCGAGAGCCAGTGGTCGAGGAAGCCGTCGAGCCAGCGCCGGACGGCGGAGTCGTGCAGGAACCAGCCGCCGAGATGCTCGTGCCGCTGCCGGGCGCCGGGCAGCGCCATGCGCTCATGCGCCCGCACCGTCCACCGGCACATCATCGCGTAGGTCACTTCCGGGTGGAACTGCAGCCCGTAGGCCCGCTCGCCGCAGCGGAACGCCTGGTTGGGGAAAATGTCGCCCTCGGCCAGCACCTCGCAGCAGCCCGGCGCGTCGAAGCCCTCCCGGTGCCACTGATAGACCCGGCCGGGCCACGCCACCCCGAGCTCCTCGGCGAAGCCATGGCCGTGCGGGTCCGTCGGCCGCAGGTCGTAATAGCCGATCTCGGCGTGCCCGTGGGGATGCGTCTCCACCTTGCCGCCGAGCTGGCGCACCAGCATCTGGGCGCCGAGGCAGAGCCCCAGATAGGGCTTGCCGGACTTCAGCACCGCGCCGATCCAGTCCGTCTGCCGCTTGATCCAGTCGTCCGGGTCGTTGGCGCTCATCGGCCCGCCGAACACCACCGCGCCGGCGTGCTCGTCCATGGTGTCCGGGAGAGGCTGGCCCAGCGGCGTGCGCCGGATGTCGAGGTCGTAACCGCGTTCGCGCAGGAGACGGCCCACGCGCCCCGGCGTGGAATGCTCCTGGTGGAGCACGATGAGGATGCTGTTCGGCACGGATTCGACGGTCCTGGGGTAGCCGGAAGAGTGCGTGGCTCGATCAAGCATCAACCGTGCCACAGACCGGCGGCCGGGTCGAGGCGCGCGCCGCAACGCCGCCATGCGTCCGCTCAGGGCGCCGGCGCGCCCTCGGCGGCCCGGATCGCCGCGGCGTCGGCCGGCCCGACGCCCAGGAGCTCGCAGGCGCGGCTGATCAGCGTGTCCTCGAACTCGTGGATGGAGCCGTCCGCCAGCGCCATCCGCCACATCATGGCGACGAGCTCGCGCTTCTGCCCGGCGTCCAGGCTGCGCCTGAGATTCGAGAGCGTCTCGGCGACGTCGCCCGCCTCGAGGTCGCGGCGGCTGGCCTGGGCGACGAAGCGCTCCGCCGCGTCGTCGGCGAGGCCGGTGCGCGCCTGCACGGTGTTGAGCAGCCACAGCCGCTCCGCGTCCGTGAGCGTTCCGTCGACCTGCGCCACATGCACCAGCACGGCCGCGGCGGTGAGCAGCCGGTCGTCGACCGGCGGGGCCGCCGGCCGGGGCGCCGCCCCCACCAGGGCGTCGAAGAAATGCGACAGCGCTTTCAGCATTCCGCTGGCTCCAGGCAGGACGATGGCGCCGCGCGGGCGATCTCGGGTCGAACGCGAGCATCGCCGAGTCGGGTCCGCCGCGGCCTGACCGCGGGCGGTTTTTCGTTCAACTTCACGTGATCCGGCGGCGCGTCTAGCGCGTCGAGGCCGCCGCGCAGTTGCGCCGGCCCGCCTCCAGGCAGTCCTGGACCTTGCTGGCCCGGTGCAAGGATTCGACGACGAAGAGCCCGGCCCCCAACAGGACGAGGCAGACGATGGCCACGATCAGGTTGGCCGTGGTCCTCTGCGCCTCGTCGGGATCGGTGTCCGCCGCCCCGCCGTCCTGGTCGCGCCGCGCCGCCATGAAGACCTCCAACTCGCAGGATACGCCAGTCCCGCGCCGAGGTGAACGGCGGTGCAACTCTGGTCGCGCAACGTGCGTTGGCCCGCATCCGCCGCTCCTCGCGGATCGGCGCGGGACGGGCGCGGAGCGGCCCTGTCCCGAATCGGCGCCTTGGAATGCCCCGCGACACGGCCCGTGCGATCCGGGCGCGGGGTCCCGATGACACTGCGTTCGGCCGACGCGAACGACGTCGGCGCGCCCGACTCGACAGGATGCCGTCATGAAGCTTGGACCCGCCGCGTGCGCGTTCGCGTTTTGCGTCGCTGCGTCGCCAACCGCCATCAGTCACGACTTCTGGATCAACAGCGGTCGATACAGGGACCCGCTGAGCGGGGTGCATTGCTGCGGGCCCAGCGACTGCGCCGCGATCACGCCGGCGCGGATCGTCGTCAACAAGGAGGGCTACCTCATCGACGGGCAGGAGCTGGTGCCCTTCGCCGAAGCCTATACGTCGGAGGACCGGGAATTCTGGCGGTGCCGCAAGGCCGACGGCTCGCGCCGGTGCTTCTTCGCCCCGACGATGAGCTTCTAGAGCATCATCCCGCCAAGTGGATTCCGGTTGGTGGAAGATGATGCTCGATCGGATTGCTCGAGCGACGACCTGATGCAATCAGGTCGGACTCCGCTCCAACCTAGCGCGGGATCCACCATTCCGACGGGTCGCGGACCCAGGACTTCAGCGAGCCCGACCGCGGGATGGGCGCGTAGCCCAGCGGCTCGGGCGCCATGCGCTTGGCCGCCGTCTGCGTCCGGCTCGCCTTGTGGCCCGCCACATGGGAGCGGCCGGACTTGCTGGCGACCGCGCTGGCCGGCGACACGCCCGTGATGGCGATGACGGCGCTCTCGCGCTGGACCATGGCGTAGAGCTGCGCCGCGTTGGCCTTGGAGAGCCGCACGCAGCCATGCGAGGCGGGACGCCCCAGCGCGCCGACCGCGCCGGTGCCGTGGATCGCGTAGCCGCCCTTGAAGAAGATCGAGTGCGGCATCGGCGACATGTCGTATTTGCGCGAATAGTGCATCTTCTCGAGCCGCTGCGCCCGGTAGACTCCGCGCGGCGTCGCGTAGCCGGACCGCGCCGTCGAGACTTTCCAGGTATAGACGCCCTGGTCGGACTGGACCCGCATGGTCTGGGTCGTGAGGTCGACATTGATGCGCACCACGGCCTGGGCGCTGTGGGCGGTGGCGAAGCACGCCAGCGCCATCGCGGCGAAAGCGGCGGCCCAACGGCCCAATACGCGCGACATCAACGACGCAGCCACGAGACGCATGGCGAACTCCCTCGGAATATCGGAATGACGACGACCCTGTCGGGCGACCGGTCGCGCCGGTCGCCTCGTTAACGGCCATCAAGACCCGCAAGTCTTTACGCCGCCCTACATCTTTCGCAGGACTCGGCCTCGGGCGCCAGCATCAATAAGAAGGGGTGAATTGAAATAACGGCGTTTTGATCGAATTGAATCAATCCAAAGGATAGGCGTGCCGGCCGCCGCGATAGTCCTCGACCTCCGCGCCGTCGAAGGCGTCCGGGGCCACCGAGGCCTTGCCGAAGCCTCCCGGGATGTCGAGCACGTAGGTCGGCTGGCACAGGCCCGACAGGCGGCCGCGCAGCGCCTTCACGAGCGCCCGGCCCTCGGCCAGCGAGGTGCGCAGATGCGAGGTGCCCGGCGCCAGATCGCCGTGGTGCAGGTAATACGGCTTCACCCGCGCCTCGACGAAGCCGCGCATCAGCGCCGACAGCGTCTCCACGTCGTCGTTGACGCCCTTGAGCAGCACCGTCTGGCTCACCATCGCGACGCCGGCCTCGATCAGCCGCGCGCAGGCCGCCCGCGCCGCTTCGGTCAGCTCGCGCGGATGGTTGGCGTGGAGAGCCACATAGGTGGTCAGCCGCGGGCCCGTCAGGGCCGCGATCAGCTCCGGCCCTACCCGCTGCGGATCGACGACGGGCAGCCGGGTATGCCAGCGCACGACCTTCACGTGCGGGATGGCCGCCAGCGCCTCCACCACGTCCTGCAGGCGCCGGGGCGACAGCACCAGCGGGTCGCCGCCGGTGATCACCACCTCCCAGATCTCCGGGCGGGCCGCCACATAGGCGACCGCGGCCGCGAAGGCCTCGGGCGACAGCATGCCGGACCCGGCCGGCCCTACCGTCTCGCGCCGGAAGCAGAACCGGCAATACACCGCGCAGACATGCACCAGCTTCAGCAGGACCCGGTCCGGATAGCGGTGGACCAGGCCCTCGGTCGGGCTGTGGACGTCGTCCCCGATCGGATCGGCGCGCTCCTCCGGCCGGGTCTCCAGCTCGCGCGGATCGGGCGTGAACTGCCGCGCGATGGGGTCGTCGGGATCGCCCGGAACGATGAGCGCCTGCATGGCGGGCGTGACGGCGACGGCGTAGCGCCCGGCCACGGCCTCGGCGCCGGCCCTCGCGGCCTCCGGGATCAGGCCCGCGGCCACGAGGTCGTCGGCGGTCCGCAGGGTGCGGGGAAGGGGCGTGGGCGGAACGGCGCGTGGGGCGCTCGACATCGGCAGGCTCGGGTGCGGAGGAAGGGACGGCGCGGGCCTCGTCATCTCACGGCGGCCTTGCGCTTACAACGCCGGACCCTGGGGCCCGGCCGGCAGCGGCGTCCAGATCACCTGGTCGATCCGGCTCGCGCCGGTCGCCAGCATGACCAGGCGCTCCAGCCCCAGCGCGGCGCCGCTGGCGGGCGGCATCAGGCGCAGCGCGGCCAGGAAGTCCTCGTCCACCGGGTAGCGCTCGCCATAGACGCGCTGCTTCTCGGCCATCTCGGCCTCGAAGCGGCGGCGCTGCTCGTCCGCGTCGGTCAGCTCGCCGAAGGCGTTGGCGAGCTCTACCCCGCAGGCGTAGAGCTCGAAGCGCTCCGCCACGCGCGGGTCGCCGGGCTTGGGCCGCGCCAGGGCGGCCTCGCCGGCCGGGTACTCGCACAGCAGCGTCGGACGCCCCATTCCCAGATGCGGCTCGATGCGCTCGACCAGCACGCGGCTGAACACGTCCGACCAGCCGTCGTCCTCCGCGATCCGGACGCCGGCCCGCGCCGCCGCCGCGGCCAGCGCGTCGCGGTCGGCGCCGTCCGGCCGCACGCTCGCCAGGAGGTCGATCCCGGCATGGCGGTCGAAGGCCTGGGCCAGCGTCAGGCGCTCCGGCTCGGCGAAGGGATCGCAGGAGCGGCCCCGGAAGGCGAGCGACGTCGCCCCGACGCTCCGCGCCGCGAGAGCGAGGAGGTCGGCGCAGTCGCGCATCACGGCCTCATAGTCCTCGTCCGCGCGGTACCATTCCAGCATGGTGAACTCGGGATGGTGCAGCGCCCCGCGCTCGCGGTTCCGGAACACCTTGGCCAGCGCGAAGATGCGCCGCTCGCCGGCCGTCAGCAGCTTCTTGCAGGCGAATTCCGGCGAGGTGTGCAGATGCAGCGGGGCGCGCTCGCCGCCCGGGCCGACGATCTGGGTCGAGAAGGCGTGCAGATGCGCCTCATTGCCGGGCGAGACCTGCAGGATCCCGCCGTCCACCTCGACGAAATCGCGCCGGCCGAACCAGTCGCGGACGGCGGCCACGATGGCGTTGCGGGCCAGCAGGAAGGGCCTGCGGTCGGCGTGCACGTCCGGCGTCCACCAGGGCGAGGCGGCCGGACCGGCGGCCGCGGGCCGTCCGGGGGGCGACGCGGCGCCCCGGGCGGGGTCGGTATTCTGGTGCGGAGCACTGGCCATTTTCGGAAATCCGTGCTGAAAGGCTGCAACCTCGCCGCAGCCGCGTCGGGGCCGGCTTCGCCGCGCCGCGGCGTCCCCGGCCGCCCAGCTGCGCTTGTGATGGCGACCCGCCCCGGGGCGCCTCCCCATTTGAGAGAGACACAGCCGTGAAGGTCATCGCCAGCTCGCTTCGCAAGGGCAACATCGTCGACAAGGACGGCAAGCTCTACGTCATCCTGACCGCCGAGAACATCCATCCCGGCAAGGGCACGCCCGTCACCCAGCTCGACATGCGCCGCATCTCCGACGGGGTGAAGATCTCCGAGCGCTACCGGACCACCGAGCAGGTGGAGCGGGCCTATGTGGAGGACCGCGACTTCAACTTCCTCTACAGCGACGGCGAGGGCCACCACTTCATGAACCCGGAGAACTACGACCAGGTCGTGGTGCCGGCGGACGTCATGGGCGACCAGGCGATCTGGCTGCAGGAGAACATGACCTGCGTGGTGAGCATGCATGAGGGCGTGCCGGTCGCGATCCAGATCCCGGCCCGCGTTACGCTCAAGATCACCCAGACCGAGCCCACCATGAAGGGCCAGACCGCCTCGTCCTCCTACAAGCCCGCGATGCTGTCCAACGGCGCCCGCACCATGGTGCCGCCGCATATCGGCCCCGGCACCCGCGTCGTCGTGATGACCGAGGACAGCTCCTATGTCGAGCGCGCCAAGGACTGAGGCGCGCTTTCCCCTGCGACGGCGGGCCTGACGGGACCGCCCTCCCGCCTCAGTGCCGGAAGTGGCGGCGCCCGGTGAAGGCCATCGCCAGCCCGGCCTCGTCGGCGGCCTTGATGACCTCGTCGTCGCGCATCGAGCCGCCCGGCTGGATCACGGCGGTCGCGCCGGCCTCGGCGGCGGCCAGCAGCCCGTCCGCGAAGGGGAAGAAGGCGTCCGACGCCACCACGGAGCCCTTGGCCAGCGTCTCGGGCAGGCCGGCGGCCCTGGCCGCCTCGGCCGCCTTCCAGGCGGCGATGCGCGAGGAATCCACCCGGCTCATCTGGCCGGCCCCGATCCCGACCGTGGCGCCGTCCCGCACATACACGATGGCGTTCGACTTCACGTGCTTGGCGACCCGGAAGGCGAAGCGCATGTCGGCGAGTTCGCCCGCGGTCGGCTGGCGCTTCGTGACGACGCGCAGGTCCATGTCGTCCACCACCGCGTTGTCGCGGGCCTGGACCAGGAATCCCCCCGCCACGCTGCGCAGCGACAGGCCCTCGGCGCGCGGGTCCGGCAGGCCGCCGGTCACCAGCAGGCGCAGGTTCTTCTTCGCCGCCACGATGGCGACGGCCTCCTCGTCGGCCTCCGGCGCGATGATCACCTCGGTGAAGATCTCCACGATGGCGCGGGCCGCCTCGGCGTCGAGCCGCCGGTTCAGCGCCACGATGCCGCCGAAGGCCGAGACCGGGTCGCAGGCCAGCGCCTTGCGGTAGGCCTCGGCCAGCGAGGCGCCCTCCGCCGCGCCGCACGGATTGGCGTGCTTGATGATCGCCACCGCGGCCGTGCGGGCCGGATCGAACTCCGACACGCACTCAAAGGCCGCGTCGGTGTCGTTGATGTTGTTGTAGGAGAGCTGCTTGCCCTGCAGCTGCCGCGCGGTGGCGACGCCCGGGCGGCTCTCCGCGGTGCGGTAGAACGCGGCCCACTGGTGCGGGTTCTCGCCATACCGCATCGTCTCGGCCAGCTTGCCGCCGATCGCCCGGTAGGTCGGCGAGGTCTCGCCCAGTTCGCGGGCGAACCAGGTGGAGATGGCCGCGTCATAGGCGCCGGTCCGGGCGTAGGCCTTGGCGGCGAGCCGCTTGCGCAGCGCCAGCGTGGTCGCCCCCGCATGGGCCTCGAGCTCGCCCAGGACGAGCGCGTAGTCCTCCGGCTCCACCACCACGGCCACGTCGGCGTGGTTCTTGGCGGCCGCCCGGATCATCGCCGGGCCGCCGATGTCGATGTTCTCGATGCAGTCGTCATAGGCCTTGCCGGCCGCCACCGTGGCCTCGAACGGGTAGAGGTTGACCACGAGCAGGTCGATCGGCGCGATGCCGTGGGCCAGCATAGCGGCCTCGTGCTCGGGATTCTCGCGGATGGCCAGCAACCCGCCATGCACCATCGGATGCAGCGTCTTCACCCGGCCGTCCATCATCTCCGGGAAGCCGGTGAGGTCCGACACGTCGCGCACCGGCAGCCCCGCCGCCGCGATGGCCTTGGCGGTTCCTCCCGTCGAGACCAGCTCCACGCCGGCCCGGTCCAGGGCGGACGCCAGGTCGATGAGCCCGGTCTTATCGGAAACCGAGAGGAGGGCGCGGGTCACGCGCCGGATATCGCTCGCCATCATGCACCTTGTCGCAAGGACCCGGTCGCGACGGGCCCGAAGCCCCGAAAAGGGCCATGTGGCGGGCGCGATAGCACGATCAGGGGCGGCGGGGAACCGTCAGGCGGGCGCGTCGGGCTCCGGCTCGCCCGCCGGCCGGGCGCGATCCGTCCCGTTAGGCCGTCCGGCCTCGCGGATGAAGGCCCACTCCACGCCGGGCGTGGCGTGGTAGCCGCCGTGGACCACGAGTTGCTCCGACCGGCGCGCGCCGTCCGGCGCGGCGAAGAAGATGCTCTCCTCCAGGGCGATCGGAAGGCCGCCGGCCGCAAAGCGCCATCGCGTCCCGCCCGGCAGCTCCAGCGCCACCGAGAGCCCGTCCGCCGCCCTGTCGGCGCGCACATGCGGATGCAGGTGGAACCGCAGCGCGAAGGCGTCCGCGCTGGCCTGAGCGCGGCCGGGGCTGACGACCGGGAAGGCGTCGCGGCCGGTGAGCCGGGCTCCGTTCAGGTCGAGCATCAGGCGCCGCTCGTGCAGCACCCCGAAGGCGGGCGCATAGCCGTCATGCGAAGCCTGGACGCCCACGGCGGGCTCCTCCGGCTCGCGCCGCGCCACCCGCTGCATCGGCACGTCGCGCGGGCCTGACAGGATGGGCGAGCCCAGGAAGGACGTGGCGTCCTCGGCCACGAAGCGGCAGGAGGATGTGTCGTTGACGGTCGCCGTGGAGTGCGCGGCCGTGGCACGGGCCATCTGGCGCCACTGCTCGGCCCCGGGCGGCGGCGCGCCGCAATTGACCACGATCCGGCACGGGCCGTCGGAGAACTCGAAGGACAGGCAGCCCGCATGGGCGCGGCCGGAGTAATCCTCCGGCGGCGGCGGGCCGGCGTCCATGACGACGAGCGCCGAGCGGGCCTGCAGGCGCTGAAACCCCGAATGGGGCGCGTTCTCCATCGGCTGCGACCGCGCGTCCGTATAGGCCAGCAGGGTCGCGAGCGTGTCGGCCGGGGTGGCGCTCATGCCGTTGAACAGCGCCAGCGAGCCGTCGGCGTGGCGGAACATCCGCACCATCGGCATCATCCGGTCGATGCCGTTGAGGAGCGCGCGCGGCGGCTCCAGGCCCTGGCTGGCGTAGAGCTGGCGCAGCGGCAGCAAGTCGGTGAGCAGGTCCACCAGCGTGCGGGGGTTGCGCCCCACATGCCCGCCGTCCGGCAGCAGCTGGCGCTGCAGCTCGTCGGCGAGCTGCCGCGAGGCGCGGCGCTGGGCGGCCGGGGCCGCCCCGGTGCAGATCGCCAGATAGGCGAGCGCGATGGCGGCCAGAAGGCGCCGCTCGCCGTCGTCCATGCGCGGCAGCTGCCGCTGCAGGCGCGCCGCCTGCCGGACGATCGAGCGCAGGAACTTGCGGTAGAAGTCGCGGTCCGCGCCGTCGAGGATCACCGGCGACTGGCTGAGCCAGGAGATCAGCCGGCGCGCCGCCACGCCCGGCTCGGCCGCGACGCCGCGCGAGCGGCCGCTGAGCGTGATCCAGTCGTCCACCAGGGCGCGGGCGTTGGCGCGGGCCAGGGCCGATTCGGCCGCCCGCAGGTGCCGCAGCCAGCCGAACCCCATCAGCCCCTCGGCCCAGGCCGCCGAGGGAGGCGACAGCGCGAAGGGCGAGCGCCCGCCGGCCGCCACGACCTTGCCGGCGAAGGCGAAGTAGCCGCCATAGATGTCGCTGGCCACGGTGGGGTCGGTGGTGCGCAGATCCTGAGGGGCCACCACGAGCCGCTCCGCCGCCGGCGCGCCGGAGGGCCACAGGGCCCGGACCGGCGCGGCCAACGCCCGAAGAGCGCGCCGCGCCCCCAGGCGCGCCACCAGCCATGCCAGGCGCCAGCGATCCGTGATCGCACGTGTCGTCAAGGCTGGCGCATCTCCGCAAGGCCAGCGGGGCCAAACGCACCGCCATTCACCGAACGCTAACCATAACCGCCCGGGGCTCGTCTCGCCCACCATGAAAGCATCATGGTTAACGCGATCTTACCGGCGCGCTCCGGCGGTCGTAGCCGGCGTCTCCCAGCGGCCATGCTCAGGAGGGTTCTGCGCTCGCGTGAGGCCGCGGTGAAGGGCGGCATCCGCCCCCTCGCCCCGGAACGGGGAGAGGGCTGGGGTGAGGGGGTGGCGCGTGGCTGGATGTCGGCCCCTCATCCGGCCCTTCGGGCCACCTTCTCCCCGTCCCGGGGAGAAGGGCACGCGCGTTCAGCTCCGCGGCCTTTCGGCCCGGAGGTGGAGGGCGGCGCGGAGCGGCGACGCTGGTTGCCCCACGGCGAGTGGGGTGTGGAAAAGAGAAGCCGGGAGGCCGCCAGGCCCCGCCGCTCCGCGCGCGACGTTGGAGGATGGAAGGAAGATCCCGGGGCGCTTTCAGCCCCTTCGCGCTTCGCTGGTCGGACGTTGTCTTCCGTCCGCCGCCTCGAACCGGGTGGTGAGCCCGGCCTTCGACGGCCGCCGCCCCTGGTCCACGTCCTCACGCTGCAGACGCCCCTCCGTGGACCAGAGCGTCACAAGAGTTATAGGATTTTTTTCCGTTTGTCAACTCGCCGTCATCCCCGGCGGCGCGAAGCGCCGGGAAGGGGATCCAGTCCGGTCGCGGAAGAGCCGCTTTTCGCCCAGCCTCCTGGATCCCCTTCCCGCGCCTGCGGCGCGCCGGGGATGACGGGGAGAGTGGGCCAAGGCCTCACCCCGGAAAATGAGCGCGCCGATGCGGCGGCAACGCTTGCACAGGCTGGCGCATTTACCTTCCCGGCAGGCTTTCGTCGCGGCCTGCGCCGCCCTGCGGTATCGATTCCCACACGAGGCAGGATGCAACAGCATGACCCGGTTTCAGGTTCTGGCCGTCGCGGCGGCCCTGGCGGCTTCGGCGGGCGCGGCCCAGGCCGCCGTGGAGCGCGTGCCCTTCCAGGGCGGCGCGGAGCGGGGCTCCATCGTGATCCGCACCGCGGAGCGGCGCCTCTACCTGCCGCTCGGCGACGGTACGGCGCTGCGCTACCCCGTCGCGGTCGGCAAGATGGGCAAGCAGTGGCATGGCGCGGCGCGCATCGACGGGAAATATGTCGAGCCGGCCTGGTCCCCGCCGGCCGAGGTGAAGCGCGACAATCCCCGCATGCCCAACGTGATCCCGCCCGGACCGCGCAACCCCATGGGCGCGCGCGCCCTAACGCTGGCCGGCGGCGAATACGCCATCCACGGCACCACACGCGGCATGCGCGCCTCGATCGGCACGGCCGCGTCCTATGGCTGCATCAGGATGTATAACGAAGACGTGATCGACCTCTTCGACCGGGTGTCGGTGGGCGCGCAGGTCTACGTTACGCCCTGAGCTTCGTCCGGCCCGGCCGCCGACGGCGGAGCGGGCGCGTAGAGATGCGCCCGGCTCGGCGGCAGGCCCGCCGGGCCCTTCGTCCGCCGCGAGACGAGCGTCTGGAAGATCCCCACCGCCGAGCGCTCGAAGGCGAGCGAGCAGCCCGCCAGATAAAGCAGCCACATGCGGGTCTTCTCCGGCCCGACCTCCGCCTCGGCGGCGGCCCGGTTGGCGTTGAGCCGGTCGAACCACAGCCGCGTCGTCCGCGCGTAATGCTCGCGCCAGCCCTCGACGTCGTGGACCTCGAACTTGGTCCGCTCCAGATTGGCGATCGACATGCCGAGATGGTCGAGCTCGCCGCCCGGGAAGATGTAGCGAACCAGCGCCTTGTACTCCGCCCGCATCTTGCGGAAGGCCTTGTCGTCGCCCTTGGCGGGCCGCGAGATGGCGTGGTGCAGATAGAGCCCCCGCGGCCTCAGCAGCCGGTGGACGGCGGCGAAATAGTCGCGGTGATTGTCGATGCCGACATGCTCGAACATGCCGATGCTGGCGATCTTGTCGAACTCCTGGTCCAGCGCCCGGTAGTCCTTGAGCTCCACCTTGACCCGCTCCGACAGGCCGAGGCGCTCGGCCTTCTCGGTCGCGAGCGCCGCCTGTTCCTTCGAGAGCGTCACCCCGGTGGCGTAGACGCCGTAGTGGCGGGCCGCGTGGCAGATCAGCGCCCCCCAGCCGCAGCCGATGTCGAGGAAGCGGTCGCCCGGCTGCAGCCGCAGCTTCCGGCAGATCATGTCGAGCTTGTCGCGCTGGGCGCGGTCCAGGTCGTCATGCCAGTCGGGCTGGAAATAGGCGCAGGTGTAGACCATCTCGCCGTCGAGGAAGAGGCGGTAGAAGGCGTTCGAGACGTCGTAGTGATAGGAGACGTTCTCGCGGTTCGTCTCCGCCGCGCCGCTGCGCCTCGAGGCGTCGTCCTCGATGCCGCCGAGGGCGGGCGGCGCGTCCCGCGGGGCGAACAGGAACAGGCCGGCGGCCCGAAGCAGCTTCAGCTTGGAGAGCTTGCGGGCGAGCTTGCCGGTCTTTCCCTCCGGCCGGGCGGCGGCGAGGTCGAAGATCGTCCCGTTCTCGATCTCGACCCGGCCGGCCACATGGGCCTCGATCAGCGTGTCGAGCTTCGGACGGCGCATCAGCGACGCGAAGACCCCCTCGTCGGCGACGCGGATCCGCAGGCCGTCGGCCGGCCAGTCGGCCGGGACGGTGGCCCCGTCCCACAGCGCGAAGCCGAAGCCGAGCTTCAGCGTCCTGTGCGCGTCGGCCAGCGCGGCCTTCAGCGCCGCGAGCCGCCTGCGCGCCTTGTCGTCGCGCGTCTTCTCATGCCGCGCCTTGTCTTGCATCGCCAGGTCATCCGCGCCGTCGGGGCGGCCACTCTACCCAGGATGGCCGCCGGATCAACGTGCACGCCCCCAGGCGCGGCGCGGACATGCGAACGGCCCGCGCGCGGGCGGGCCGTCGACCGGGATCCCGGAGGTCGGGGTCGGATCAGAACCGGTAGGTGACGCCGACGCCGACCAGCCAGGGGTCGAGATTGACCTTGGCCTTCACCGGCGTGGAGCCGCCCAGCACGGCCTTGGCGTCGGGCCGCAGCCAGAGCTTCTTGACGTCGATGTTGAGGCCCCAATGCTGGTCGAGCATGTAGTCCATGCCGGCCTGCAGGGCGAAGCCGAACTGGTCCTTCACGTCGAGGCTGGTGAAGGCGCTCTTGGACTTCTCGCCGTAGAACACCGTGTAGTTCACGCCCGCGCCCACATAGGGCTTGAACGCGCCGAACTGGGTGAAGTGATACTGCAGCGTCAGCGTCGGCGGCAGCAGCCACACGCGGCCGAGCGCCAGGTGGTTGGTCACCGGCCCCTTGATGGTGAGGTTGTGGGGCGTGGTGCCCAGCACCAGCTCGGCCGCGAAGTTCGGCGTGAAGAAGTAGCTGATGTCGAGCTCGGGGATGACGGTGTCCGACACCGAGATCTTGTCGGTGAGCGGGACGCCGCCGACCACCACGCTGCGGGTCGATTCCTGCGGCAGAACCGCGAGGCCGCGGACGCGCACCATCCACGGGCTCGGCGCGGCCGCGACGAAGATTGGAGCCTTGGCGGTCGGAAGGTCCGCCGCCTGGGCGGACAGCGGCGCGCAGCCCAGCAGCGCGGCCGCGAAAGCGGCGATGGCGGTGTATTTCATGGCAAAGCCCCCAGCCTGGAAGATGCAAGGTCGTTCGAGCGACCCGTATGGGGGTGATGCGCCTCGGCGTCGCGCGTGGAATTGCGCTAAATCAACCTCTGCGAGCTTAAACGGGGCTGTTGCGCTCCCGCAACAATCAGAAATCGCTGATCAGCCCCTTGATCTCCCAGTCGCCGTAGCGCACGGGTTCAAGCCCGCCGCGCCCGTCGCGCTCGGGCGGCGGGGCTTCGGCCTTCGCGTCGCGGGCGGCCCGACGGGCGGCGGCTTCCTCGAGGGCGCGCCGCGCGGCCGGGCTGAGGGCCTTGCCGGACTCCGGGGCGGACGGCTCCGGGGCGGCCGGAGGGATGGAAGGTTTGTCGGCGTCGGTCATGGTCGTGCTCTGGCGCGGCGAGGACAGGACGGAAGGCCGCGGCGTCTGGCGATCATAAAGAGCGCCCGCCCGCGAAGATCAACGCCATGCGGCGATCGGGCTCGCTCCCGGGACGCCCGAAGGACGACGCGATGACGCAGAACGAGAAGCCCGCAGGCCGATCCGGGCCGGACCGCAAGGGCCGCCCCGCCCGCAAGGGCGCGGCGCCCGGCAAGCCCGCCCGTCCGGCGCAGGACCCGGACGCGCCGGGCCTGCCCGCGCGCCGGCTCGCCGCCGAGGCGGTCGCCGCCGTGCTGGACGAACGCCGCGCCCTCGACGAGACGCTGGACCGGCTGCTGGAGGGAGAGCGCGCCGCCCGGCTGGAGGACCGCGACCGGGCGCTGGCGCGCGCCATCGCGACGGTGGCGATCCGGCATTTCGGCACGATCCGCAAGACGCTGCTGGCGCGCCTGAAGAGCGGCATGCCGGAGGATTCCGGCCTCTTCGCCGCCGCCCTCTCGACCGGCCTGGCGCAGCTCTTGTGGCTTGACGTCCCGGACCACGCCGCCGTCGACCTGACGATCCGGCTGATCCAGTCCGACCGCAAGGCCGAGCGCTATGCGGGGCTCGCCAATGCGGTGCTGCGCCGGATCGGCCGCGAGAAGGACGCCATCCTGGGCGCGCGCGACCCGCTCGCCGACGACGCTCCCGCCTGGCTGGCGGCGCGCTGGACGCAGCGCTACGGGGCCGAAGCGGCCGCCCGCATCGCCGCCGCCCAGACGCAGGAGGCCTCCGTCGACCTCACCGTGAAGGCCGACCCGCAGCTGTGGGCCGAGCGTCTCGACGCCATCGTGCTGCCCACCGGCTCGCTGCGGCTGCGCAACCGCGCCGCGCTGCCGAGCCTGCCGGGTTATGACGAGGGCGCCTGGTGGGTGCAGGACGCGGCGGCCGCCATCCCGGCCCGCCTGCTGGCGGTCCGGCCCGGCGAACGCGTCGCGGACCTGTGCGCGGCGCCGGGCGGCAAGACCGCCCAGCTCGCCGCGGCGGGCGCGACCGTGCTGGCGGTGGACCGCTCGGAGGTCCGCCTGAAGCGGCTCCAGGCCAACATGGACCGCCTGGGCCTCGCCGTGGAGACGCGCGCCGTCGACGCGCTGCAGCTCGACGAGCCGGAGGGCTTCGACGCGATCCTGCTGGACGCGCCCTGCACGGCGACCGGCACGCTGCGCCGGCATCCGGACGTGGCCTGGACCAAGGAGGAGGGCGACCTCGTGCGGCTCGCCAGCCTGCAGACGCGCCTGCTCGACAAGGCCGCCGCGATGCTGAAGCCGGGCGGCCGGCTGGTCTATTGCGTCTGCTCGCTGGAGCCCGAGGAGGGCGAGCGGCAGATCTCCATGCTGCTGGCCCGCAACGCCGCGCTGAGCCGCCTGCCGATCACCGCCGCCGAAGCCGGCGCGCCGGAGGCGGTCTCCCCGGAGGGCGACCTGCGCACGCTGCCCTTCATGCTGCCGCACGAGGAGCCGCGCCTCTCCGGCATGGACGGCTTCTACGCCGCCCGCCTCGAAAAGGCCCGCTGACCGCGCGCGCCAGGCTCGCCGGCCTTCCCCGGCCTTCCGGGCGGAAGGCCGGAACGGGACGTCGGCGGGCGCTCAGGCCCGCTTGTTCTGGCGGTGCTCGATCAGGTCGTTGACCACCGTCGGATCGGCCAGGGTGGAGGTGTCGCCCAGCGCGCCGAATTCGTCCTCGGCGATCTTGCGCAGGATGCGGCGCATGATCTTGCCGGAGCGCGTCTTGGGCAGGCCCGGGGCGAACTGGATGAGGTCGGGCGACGCGATCGGGCCGATCTCCTTGCGGACCCAGCCGACGAGCTCCTTGCGCAGCGCCTCGGTGGGCTCCTCGCCGGTCATCAGCGTCACATAGGCGTAGATGCCCTGGCCCTTGATGTCGTGCGGGTAGCCAACCACGGCCGCCTCGGACACCTTGGGATGCGCCACCAGCGCGCTCTCCACCTCGGCCGTGCCCATGCGGTGGCCCGAGACGTTGATGACGTCGTCGACCCGGCCCGTGATCCAGTAGTACCCGTCGGCGTCGCGGCGGCAGCCGTCGCCCGTGAAGTACTTGTCCGGGTAGGTCGAGAAGTAGGTCTCCATGAAGCGCTGGTGGTCGCCATAGACGGTGCGCATCTGGCCGGGCCAGCTGTCGGCGAGCACGAGGTTGCCCTCGCAGGCGCCCTCCAGCACGCGGCCTTCGGCGTCGACGATCTGCGGCTGCACGCCGAAGAAGGGACGCGTCGCCGAGCCCGGCTTCAGGGCCGTCGCGCCGGGCAGAGGCGAGATCAGGATGCCGCCGGTCTCGGTCTGCCACCAGGTGTCGACGATGGGGCAGCGGCCGTCGCCCACGACCCGGTGATACCACTCCCAGGCTTCCGGGTTGATCGGCTCGCCGACCGAGCCGAGCAGCCGCAGGGACGAGCGCGAGGTGCGCTTCACCGGCTCCTCGCCGGCGCCCATGAGCGAGCGGATGGCGGTCGGGGCGGTGTAGAAGATGCTGACCTTGTGCTTGTCGACGACGTCCCAGAACCGGGAGATCGACGGATAGGTCGGGATGCCCTCGAACATCAGCGTGGTCGCGCCGTTGGCGAGCGGCCCATAGACGATGTAGCTGTGGCCCGTGACCCAGCCGACATCGGCCGTGCACCAGTAGACGTCGCCGTCGTGGTAATCGAACACGTATTGGTGCGTCATCGACGCGTAGACCAGATACCCGCCGGTGGTGTGCACGACGCCCTTAGGCTTGCCTGTGGAGCCGGAGGTGTAGAGCAGGAACAGCGGATCCTCCGCGTTCATCGGCTCGACCGGGCACTCGGCCGAGACCTTGGCGGCCTCCTCCTCGTACCAGACGTCCCGGCCCGCCTGCATGGCGATGGAGCCGCCGGTGCGGCGCACGACCAGCACGGTCTTGAGGCACGCGGCCTTCTCGGCCGCTGCGTCCACATTGGCCTTGAGCGGCACCTTGCGGCCGCCGCGCAGGCCTTCGTCGGCGGTGATCACCACGGCCGACTCGGCGTCCTCGATGCGGCTCGCCAGCGAATCGGGCGAGAAGCCGCCGAACACGATGGAGTGGATGGCGCCGATGCGCGCGCAGGCCAGCATCGCATAGGCGGCCTCGGGGATCATCGGCAGGTAGATGGTGACGCGGTCGCCCCGCTTGACGCCATGCGCCTTGAGGACGTTGGCGAAGCGGCACACCTGCGCGTGCAGCTCCTTGTAGGTGATGCGCCTGGACTCGTTCGGGTCGTCGCCTTCCCAGATGATGGCGGTCTGGTCGCCGCGCGCGGCGAGATGCCGGTCGACGCAGTTCAGCGCCACATTGGTCTGGCCGTCCTCGAACCACTTGATCGAGACCGCTCCCGGCGCAAAGCTGACGTTCTTGACCACGCCATAGGGCTTGATCCAGTCGATCCGCTTGCCGTGTTCTCCCCAGAACGCAGCCGGGTCCTTGACGGAGGCGGAGTACATCGCCTGGTACTTGGCGTCGTCGACCCAGGCGCGCTTGGCCCAGTCGGCGCTGACGGGATAGACCTTCTCGGACATTGCGCTTTCTCCCAAAACGCGCGACCGCCCTTCGGCGGCCGTGGCAACTCGCAGGCGGAGGGGGCCGCGGGGTCGACTCCTCTTTGCGTGCATTATGCGGACCGCCTGTTTTCGCGGCAAGGCGCAGCGCGTCGTGCTTTGGTCGGGGCGACTTTGGGGGGAAGCGGTCAAAGCCCAGCAGGAGGCCGTGGCGGGTCGTCCCAAACGGATTGGCGACCGTCACCCCAGACCACGTGGAGCCGTCCTGCAGGTCGTCCGACAGGAGGAGCCGGCAGCCTGACTCGGCGGCGGCCGCCAAAACCACGGCGTCGAAGGTCTGGAACTCGTGATCGACGCACAGGTCCATGGCCCGAGCCAGAACCGCGCGGGTCGCCGGCTGGGTGAATGCGACGTCGTCCCACATCTGAACGGCGGCTCGGCACTCCGCCGCCGGTCGCCTCGCCTTGCGGGCGAGAACGCGGAACAGTTCGGCCAGGACCTGAGCCGGGACCACGACCTCGTGCCGCTCGACGAGCGCGCGGACCACGTCGAGAGCCCGCGCCTTGCGGGGTTCGTCGTTCAATCCCTCCGCAGAGGCGAGGACATTCGTGTCCAGCGCGACCCTCAATCCTCATCCTCGTAGAGTTCGTCGCGGCTGAAAGACCCAAGGTGGGCTGGCCTGCGCGACGATCCAGCAAGGCGGCCGCGCGACGCCCGGACCGAGCGAGCTCACAGCCCGCCCATCCTCCGCACCACGTCCCACTCCTCGTCGGTCACGGGCTGCACCGAAAGGCGCATGCAGGTGACGAGGGCCATCTTGGCGAGCTTCGGCTCGGCCTTGACGGCCGCGAGCGGCACCGGGCGGGGCAGGGCCTCCACGGCCTTGATGTCCACCATGACCCAGGGCGAGCCCTCCGGCGCCGTGTGGTCCGGATAGGCCTCGCGGATCACCTCGACGACGCCGACGATCTCCTTGCCGATGTTCGAATGGTAGAAGAACCCGCGATCGCCGAGCTTCATGGCGCGCAGGTTGAGCTTGGCGAGGTGGTTGCGCACGCCGTTCCAGTGCGTGCCCTTGTCGCCCTCGGCGACGAGATTGTCCCACGAGAACACGTCGGGTTCGGACTTGTAGAGCCAATGGGCCATGGTGGGGCGTTCCGGTCGCTGCGTCGGCGTGTTCTAGCGGAAGCCGGGCAGGCGGCGCTACTCCAGCCCGGCGATCGCCCGGGCGAAGTCGCGGGCCTCGAAGGGCTCGAGGTCCTCGATCCCCTCGCCGACCCCGATGAAATGCACCGGCAGGCCGAACTTCGCCGCCAGCGCCACCAGGATGCCGCCCCGGGCGGTGCCGTCGAGCTTGGTCATCACGAGGCCGGTGACACCCGCGATCTTGCCGAAGATCTCGGCCTGAGACAGGGCGTTCTGCCCCACGGTGGCGTCCAGCACCAGCAGCACCGCATGCGGGGCGCTGGCGTCCATCTTGCGGATGACGCGGACGATCTTCTCCAGCTCGGCCATCAGCTCGGCGCGGTTCTGCAGCCGGCCGGCGGTGTCGATGAGCAGCACGTCCGTCCCGGCCTCGCGCGCCTGGGTGAGGGCGTCGAAGGCGAGCCCGGCCGCGTCCGCGCCCTGCGGGCGGGACACCACCGGCGCGCCGGTGCGGTCGCCCCACACCTTCAGCTGCTCGATGGCGGCGGCCCGGAAGGTGTCGCCCGCGGCCAGCATCAGGCTCTTGCCCTCGCGCCGGAACTTGGCCGCGAGCTTGCCGATCGTGGTGGTCTTGCCGGAGCCGTTGACCCCGACCATGAGGATGACGAAAGGCCGCTTGGACCCATCGACGACGAGCGGCTTGGCCACTGGGGCCAGCGCGCGCTCGACCTCGGCGGCCAGGATGGTCTTCACCTCCTCGGGCGCGATGTCCTTGCCGTAGCGTCCCTTGCCGACCGCCTCGACGATGCGCGACGACACGTCCACCCCCAGATCCGCCTGGACGAGGATGTCCTCCAGCTCCTCCAGCGTGTCCGCGTCGAGCTTGCGCTTGGTGAAGATGTCCGTGATGCCGCCGCCGATGGCGGAGGAGGAGCGGGAGAGCCCCTCCTTGAGGCGCGTCCACCACGACCGCCGGCCCTCGGCGGGCTCCGGGGCGGGCGCCTCCTCGGCGAAGGGCGACGGCGTCTCGGGCAGCCGGAACCCGCCCGGGCCGACGGCCGGGGCGGGCTGCGGGACCGCTTCCGGCTCCGGCGCGAGCGCCTCGGCGGCCGGAGACGGCTCGGCGGCCGGCGCAGGCGCCGGGGCGGGCTGCTCGCGCCCGAACAGGCGGGAGAAAAATCCAGGCTTCTTCTCGGTCTCGTCGGTCATGGGGCCTCGATAGCGGTTTCGCGCCGCGGCCGGAAGGGATAAGCCCCAGATATGTCGCCCCACGCACTCGATCCACCCGCCGCGCCGGCGAAGCCGAAACGCCCCGCCCTGGACCTCGAGGCGCGCCTGCTGCACCGCGACGGGCTGATGCTGATCCTCGACAAGCCCGCCGGCGTGCCGGTGCATCGCGGGCCGAAGGGCGACCGGCCGGGCGAGATCCACCTGGAGCAGTTCTTCGACCAGCTGATGTTCGGCCTGCCGCGCGCGCCCTCCCTGGCGCATCGGCTCGACAAGGACACCTCCGGCTGCCTGGTGCTGGGGCGCCACCGCAAGGCGCTGGAGAAGCTCGGCCTCCTGTTCAAGCAGGGCAAGGTCGACAAGACCTACTGGGCCGTGGTGGAGGGCGAGCCCGCCGGGGACTCCGGCGAGATCGACCTGGCCCTCGGCCGCCTCGACGAGAGCCGCGGCTGGTGGATGAAGACGGATCCGGCGGGCCTGCCGTCCCGCACGCTCTGGCGCGTCCTGGGCCGGGGCGCCGATCCGGCGACCGGCGCGCCGATCGCCTGGCTCGCCCTGGAGCCGATCACCGGCCGCACGCACCAGCTGCGCGTCCATTGCCAGGCCATGGGCTGGCCCATCCTCGGCGATCCCATCTACGGCTCGGCGGCGCGCGCCGGCGGCCCGCCGCTGCACCTGCATTCGCGCGAGATCGTGGTGCCGATGTCGAAGAACAAGGACCCTGTGGTCGCGACCGCGCCGGTCCCCGAGCACATGCGCGAGCGGCTGCTTGCGTGTGGGTGGGATAGCGTGGAAGCGCCGCCGACCAGCGCGCCCCTTCTCCCCCCGGGAGATGGCGGCGGCGAAGCCGACGAGCGCTCAGCCGCTTCATAGAGCCTCACACAATGCCCTCATCCTTCGAGACACATCGCCAAGGGGCGATGTTCCTCAGGATGGGGGGATTCTAGGAGGGTGCGACAGGGCCGAAACGGCAGGGCCGGAAGCTAATCCGCCTTGCGGCGACCGAAATCCGGCTCGGGCGTTTCCTGGCCGACGTCGATGATGCCGCGCCGGATCGCCCGCGTGCGGGTGAAGAGGTTGAACAAGGCGTCGCCGTCGCCCCAGCGGATGGCCCGCTGCAGCGTGCTCAGGTCCTCGCTGAAGCGGCCCAGCATCTCCAGCACGGCGTCCTTGTTGTTGAGGAAGACGTCGCGCCACATCGTCGGGTCGGAGGCCGCGATGCGGGTGAAGTCGCGGAAGCCGCCGGCCGAGAACTTGATCACTTCCGACTGCGTGACCTCCTCGAGGTCCGCCGCGGTCCCCACGATGTTGTAGGCGATCAGGTGCGGCACGTGGCTGGTGATGGCCAGCACCAGGTCGTGGTGCTGCGGCGTCATGATCTCGACATTGGAGCCCAGCGCCTCCCAGAACGCCCGCACCTGCCCGACCGGATCGGGGTCGGTCCCCTCGGGCGGGGTCAGGATGCACCAGCGGCCGTGGAACAGCGTCGCGAAGCCGGCGTCCGGGCCGGAGTGCTCCGTGCCGGCCACCGGGTGGGCGGGGACGAAATGCACGCCGGACGTCAGGTGCGGCTGCACATTCGCGACCACCGCGCCCTTGACGGAGCCGACATCCGACACGATCGCGCCGGGCGCGAGCGCGCCGCTCATCTCGGCCGCCACTGCCCCGCAGGCGCCTACCGGCACGCACAGGATGACGTAGTCGGCGCCGCGCACGGCCTCGGCGACTTTGTCGGCGACCTCATCCACCAGGCCGAGCTCGGCGACGCGGCTGCGGACCTGCGGCGACGCATCCGCCCCCACCACGGTGCGGGCGAGGCGCAGATGCCGGGCGGCGCGCGCCAGCGAGGAGCCGATCAGCCCCAGGCCGACGATGACGAGCCGGTCGAACAGCGGCTGTTCGAGCGGCGGTCCAAGACGATCAGGCACCGGCCCCGCCTTTCATGAAATCGCCGAGCGCCTGCACGACCAGGCGGTTCGCCTCCTCGCTCCCGATCGTGAGCCGCAGCGCGTTCGGGAGCCCGTAGGCCCCGACGGCGCGCAGCACGAGGCCGCGCGAGGTCAGGAACGCGTCGGCCGCCTTGGCGGTCTTGCCCGTCTCCGGGAAGTGGATCAGCAGGAAATTGCCGACGCTCGGCGTCACCTTGAGGCCGAGAGCCTCGATGGCCTGCGTCAGCCAGGGCAGCCACCGCTCGTTATGCGCGATCGCCGCCGCCACATGGGCGTCGTCCGACACGGCGGCGACGCCGGCGTCCAGCGCCGGGCCGCCGACATTGAACGGCCCGCGGATGCGGTTCAGCGCGTCCGCCACATGGGCGGGCGCGTAGCACCAGCCGAGCCGCAGCAGCGCCAGGCCATAGATCTTCGAGAAGGTTCGGCACATCACGACGTTGTCGCTGGTCGAGACGAGCTCGATCCCGGACGCATAGTCGTTGCGACGGACATATTCGGCGTAGGCCGCGTCCAGCACCAGCAGCACATGGGGCGGCAGGCCGGCATGGAGGCGCTTCACCTCCTCGAAGGGCAGATAGGTGCCGGTCGGGTTGTTGGGGTTCGCCAGGAACACGATCTTGGTGCGCGGCGTCACGGCGGCCAGGATGCCGTCCACGTCGGCGTGGAAACCCTTCTCCGGCACGACCACGGGCGTTCCGCCGGCGGCCAGCAGGGCGATCTTGTAGACCAGGAATCCGTATTGCGAGTAGACGCCCTCGTCGCCCGGGCCCACATAGGCGTGCGTCAGCAGGTTCAGGAGCTCGTCCGAGCCCGCGCCGCAGACGATGCGGGCGGGATCGAGGCCGTACTTCGCGCCGATCGCCTCGCGCAGGCCGGTGGCCGAGCCGTCCGGGTAGAATTCGAGCTTGTCGGCCGCCTTGCGATAGGCCTCGGCGGCGCGCGGCGAGGGCCCGAGCGGCGTTTCGTTGGAGGACAGCTTGTGCAGTTTCACGCCGGCCGGGGCGCCGCTCTTGCCGGGAACATAGGCCTCGATGTCCAGGACGCCGGGGCGCGGAACGGGGCGGGTCGAAAGGGCTGTGCTCATCGGGCGGGTCCAGTGCGGGCGAAACGGAAAATCAGGCGGGAAGGCGGAAGCGGGCGGCGTGGCTGCCGATCTCGTGGACGTCGAACACCCCGACGCCGAGCCCCGCCATGGCGTCCATGACGCCGTCGAGCGAGACCGCGCCGGGGGCCGAGACCAGCAGGTTGAGGCCCGACTCGTCGCCGGCGCTGCTCTCCACGGTCGCGCCCATCCGGGCCAGCGCCGGCTGCAGCCCCTCGCGCCAGCGCTCGACGCCGAGCGCATAGAGCACGATGTCGCGCACGGCCGCGTCCTCGATCGGCTTGGAAATGCAATAGACCGGCATGCCGGCGGGGTGCTGCGGCCGCTCCACGAAGGGCAGGCGCGCGATGATCTTGGGGCGGTCGGGCCCGGCCAGCGCGGTCCACCACGCGCCGGCGGCGCGGCCGGGCTCGGCCCGGAACACGCCGAGGTCGCCGGCCGAATGCGCCACGGCGTCAATCACCGCCTTGGCGCTGTCATGCGGCATGTACGGAACCGTGAAGCCGAAATGGAAACGGCACGTGTCGCGCATCGGCGCGTCGCCGCCCGAAATGTCGGCGTGCACTGCGTAGGGCGCCTGCACATAGGTGAAGGTCGACACGATGATGCGCCAGATGCTCTCCACCGTGTCGAACGGCAGCGTGCCCTTGTGGCGTTCGGCCAGCACCCGCATCTGCGACGCCTCGCGGCCGGGCCGGAAGGCCGAGCCGGAGACCTGCGTCTTCTTCACCTGGATCAGCGTGTCGATGATGCGCCCGCGCTCCATCAGGAGCTCGTGCATCCCCGCGTCGATACGGTCGATCTCGCGGCGAAGATCGTCCAGCGTCAGTTTCGGGGCGTCTGCCATGGCTGCGATCCGGCGCGACCGGCCGTCCGCCGTCGCGAGGGCGCAGTCATAGAGCAAAAAAGGCCCGCGTGGGAACGGGGCGGCGCGCAGAAAAGCGCCGGCGAGGCGCGCCTGCCGCCGGCTACTTCGGCAGCACGTAGATGAACAGCTCGAGTTCGGCGTCGCCGGCGTTCTGGCCCTGGTTGACGTATTCCTCGGTGAAATTGTCCTTCACCTCGATCCCCTTGGCGTCCAGATAGGCCGAGATCGCCTCATAGGTGCTGTCGATGTCGTCATACGGCGCCTTGTGGACGAACCGGATGGCGCGCCCGGCGGGCGTCTGGCCGAACTGGACGTCGGGCGCCAGCTCGGGCGGCCGGGACGCCGGGGCGGCCTCGATCGGCAGCTGGGCCTCGAAGCGGAAGCCCATGTCGTCCGTCTCCAGGAAGGTCGCGACCGGATTGCCGGTGATCTTCACGCCGGCCTTGCTCATCTCCGACTGCAGCTTCTCGAAGCTCTGGGTGAGCTTCTCGTAGCCCTCGTCCCACGTCGCCATGCCGCGCGTCACCGCCGAGGGGCGGCTTTCGAGCGTGACTTCGTCCGGCGTGGACGGATCGGCCGGCGCGGGCGCCAGCGTGACGAGGCCGTTCGGCGCAGGAGCGGCCTGGGCCGCCGGAGGCGCGACGGGGGCGGGGGCGGGGGCGGGAGCCGGCGTCGCCGGCGCGGCCGACGGCGGCGCGGGCGTTCCCGGCGGGGGCGGCAGGGGCTGGCTCTCGACGGGGGCCGGGGCGGGCGCGGTCTGCGCCAAAGCGGCGCCGCACAGCGCGGGGCCGGCCGCCAGCGCCGCGAGCGCCGCGACGGCGGCCAGCGAGCCCGCGAAAGCGAGCCTCGGCTTGCCGCGGCCGCCCGACGCTGTTGTGAAGTCACCCGCCATGGCGCTGTCCCATCCTTCGAGGGTCCCGCCCGCGACGCGAATCGCCGGCATGGTCCGTGAGGCACAATAGGCCGACGCCCGAGGCGCGGTCGAGACGCCGGGGCGCCCGGCCTGGTCGGGCCGGACATGCAGCAAAGGGCGCCGGCCGGGCCGGCTTCCCGCGCGGCGACTCGCGTTCGGCCCGCGGATCGTTATATGACGCTGCAGCCCCGCCGCGGCGAGCGGAGGCTGAGCTGCGTCGCACCGCCTCCGCCGTGACGGACCCCACCGATGAGCACCCTGGTCGGCCGCCCCTTCCTGAAGATGAACGGCCTCGGGAACGAGATCGTGGTTCTCGACCTGCGCGGCGCGGCGATCCGGGTGCGTCCGGAGGAGGCCCGGGCCATCGCCCGCGCCCCCGCCTCGCGCTTCGACCAGCTGATGGCGCTGCACGACCCCCGCACCCCCGGGACGGACGCGTTCATGCGCATCTACAACACGGACGGGTCCGAATCCGGCGCCTGCGGCAACGGCACGCGCTGCGTCGCCTGGGCGCTGACGCAGGAGCCCGGCCTCGACGCGCCCAACGGCCGCACCGATCTGCTGCTGGAGACGAAGGCGGGGCTCCTGGCCTGCCGCCGCCAGCCCGGCGCCGACGTGACGGTCGACATGGGCGCGCCGCGCCTGCGCTGGGACGAGATCCCGCTCGCCGAGGAGTTCCGCGACACGACCGGCATCGAGCTGCAGGTCGGCCCGATCGACGCGCCGGTGCTGCACACGCCCTCGGTGGTCAACATGGGCAACCCCCATGCGATCTTCTGGGTCAGCGACATCGAGGCCCACGACCTCGCCCGGGTGGGCCCGCTGCTGGAGAACCACCCAATCTTCCCCGAGCGGGCCAACATCTCCCTCGCGCATGTGACCGCGCGCGACGCCATCGTCCTGAAGGTCTGGGAGCGCGGCGTCGGCCTGACGCGCGCCTGCGGGTCGGCGGCCTGCGCGGCGACGGTGGCGGCCGTCCGCAAGGACCTGACCGGCCGGACCGTGCGGGTGACGCTGCCGGGCGGCGTGCTGACGATCGAATGGCGCGAGAGCGACGGCCATGTGCTGATGACCGGCGCGACCGAGCTGGAGAGCCGCGGGACCTTCGCGCCGGACGTCTTCGCCGGAGCCGCCTGAATGGCCGTCGAGGTCCTCACTTTCGGCTGCCGGCTCAACATCGTCGAATCCGAGACGATGCGCCGCCAGGCCGAGGAGGCCGGGCACGCCGACCTCGTCGTGGTCAACACCTGCGCGGTGACGGCCGAGGCCGCCCGGCAGGCCAGCCAGGCCATCCGCCGCATCAAGCGCGAGAGGCCCGGCGCCCGCATCGTCGCCACCGGCTGCGCCGTTCAGGTGGAGCCCGACCGCTTCGCCGCCATGGCGGAGATCGACCGCGTCGTCGGCAATGTCGAGAAGCTGCAGCCGCGCACCTGGGCGACGCTGGCCGACCCGGCCGCCGACGCGCGGCGCGTGCTGGTGTCCGACGTCATGGCCGAGCGCTCGGCCGGCGGCCGCATGGCGGACGGCTTCGAGGGCCGGACGCGCGCCTTCGTGCAGGTGCAGAACGGCTGCGACCACCGCTGCACCTTCTGCATCATCCCGTTCGGACGCGGGAACTCCCGCTCCGTCCCCCTGGGCGAGGCGCTGGACCAGATCGCGCGCCTCGCTGACGCCGGCTACGCCGAGGTGGTGCTGACCGGCGTCGACATCACCAGCTATGGGGCGGACCTGCCGGGCGCGCCGCGCCTCGGCGCCCTGGTGAAGGCCGCCCTGCGCCGCGCGCCGTCGCTCCAGCGGCTGCGGATCTCCTCGATCGATTCGGTGGAGGCCGACGACGACCTCATGGACGCCATCGCGACCGAGCCGCGGCTGATGCCGCACCTGCATCTGTCGCTGCAGGCCGGCCACGACGTGATCCTGAAGCGGATGAAGCGCCGGCACCGGCGCGACGACGCCATTCGGTTCTGCGAGACGGTGCGGCGGCTGCGCCCGGGCGTCGCGCTGGGGGCCGACCTGATCGCCGGCTTCCCGACCGAGACCGAGGCCATGTTCGAGCGCTCGCTGGCCCTCGTGGACGAATGCGGGCTGACGCAGCTCCACGTCTTCCCGTTCTCGGCCAGGCCCGGAACCCCGGCCGCCCGCATGCCGCAGGTCGACGGCGCCGTCGTCAAGGAGCGGGCCGCCCGCCTGCGCCGCAAGGGCGAGGCCGCGTGGGCCGCCTATCTCGACGCGCAGGTCGGACGCCGGACCCGCGTGCTCGTGGAGCGCAACCGGCTGGGCCGCACCGAGGCGTTCTCGCCAGTGCGCTTCGCCGAGCAGCCCGAGCCGGGCCGCATCATCGACGTGCTGATCGCCGGACGGGACGGACGCGAGCTGCGCGCCGCCTGACGCCTCAGTAGAGCGGCGCCAACCGCGCCACCGGGATCGGCCCCAGATAGGCCTTGCCGCTGTCCAGCCGCAGCGGCAGCGTCACGCCCTTCAGCGCGCCGGTCGCGCCCGGCGGCGGCGGGGCGGCGTCGGCCGGACGCTTGCCGCCCAGCACGCCCGCGATCAGCCCGCCGATGGCGGCCGTGCGGCTGCTGACGCCGAGCGACTGGAGCAGCTCGTCGAGCCCCGTCAGGGTCAGCTCCACCCGGCCCTGGGCGCGGTGCAGCTCGTCCAGCCCCAGGCTGCCGTTCGCGTCGACGCGCTTGCCGCCCTTGAGCAGAGCCAGGCTGGTGACCTGCAGGCGGCCGCCCGCGTCGCGCCAGCGGTCGAGCTCGCGCCGGAAGCCGCCCGCGCCCAGCGGCTCGGCCTTCGTGACGGTGGCCAGCATCGTGGCGTCGGTCGGCTCGCCGCTGTTGAACAGCGCGTCGAGGGCCGGCAGGCGCACGCCGTTGAGGGTGGCGGCGACGTCATAGGCCCCGTCCTCGGCGGGCCTGTCGGGCGTGCGGCGCAGATGCAGCTCGACGGCGCGCGCGCCGGTCTCGATCGCGCCGGCGTCGTTGTTGGCCACCAGCGTCGGGCCGCCCATCTCGACCGAGATGCGCTCCAGGCCGCTGCCCGGCTTGCCGATCACGCTCGCCCGCAGGCTTTCCCAGGCCATCGAGAGCGCGCCGCCGGCGTCGTCGCGCAGCTCGAGCGGGCCGTCGGCCTCCACGATCACGTGGGTGGGCGAATAGACCTGCGCCACGGCCAGCACGCGGCCGATCTGGCCGGCCACGGCCCGGTTCTCGGCCCTGCCCTTGAAGCTCGGCTTGTCGCAGGAGACCTCGATCCGGAACGGGAAGCCGCCGATCCGGCGCGCCGGGCAGGTCCAGTCGCGGCCATGGGCCGCCTCGCGCTGCAGCCATGCGTCGATCTCGCGGTCCGTGCGCCACGACGCGAAGGCCCAGAACCCGCAGGCCGCCGCGCCGGCCGCCGCCAGCAGCGCCGCCGGTCCGAACAGCCGCAGCCGGGACGGCCGCGACCGCGACGGCGGGGAGCCCGAGGGACGCGCGGTCGCCGGGCGCCAGCGCTTGACCTGGTTCATGTCCGTCTCCTTCGCGCCCGCGGCGTCATGCGGGCTGCGGTCAAACGCCAGCGGGCGTGTTCGTTCCGGCCCGCCGGGCCGAAACGCGTTTCGCCGAGTCGCAAGATGGTCTACCTGCTGGCCTCGACCCCGCCAACAGGATGCGAGCGAGAGCGCTGGACGGATGACTGCGGAAACGGGCGATTTGTGGGTGTTCGGCTACGGGTCGCTCATGTGGCGCCCCGGCTTCGACTACGCCGAGCGCGTGATGGGCACCCTGCATGGCTATCACAGGGCCTTGTGCATCTACTCGCACGTGCATCGCGGCACGCCGGACCGGCCCGGCCTGGTCCTGGGCCTCGACCGGGGCGGCGCCTGCCGCGGGGTCGCGTTCCGGGTGGAGGCGGCCGCCGCGGCCGAGACGCTCGCCTATCTGCGGGCGCGCGAGCAGGTCACCATGGTGTACCGGGAGACCACGCACCGCCTGAGGCTGGCGGACGGGCGCGCCGTGCAGGCCATCGCCTATACGGTGAACCGGGGGCACGCCCAATACGCGCCGCGCCTGCCCGAGCCCGACCTGCTCGCCCTCGTCCGGCAGGGGGTCGGCGTCTCGGGCCCCAATCCCGACTATGTGCGCAACACGCACGCGCATCTCCTGGAGCTCGGCATCCGGGACGCGACGCTGGAATGGCTGGCGGAGCGGCTCGCGCCGGAGACCAGCGCCGTCTGAGCGCCGGCGTCGTTCGGCCGCAGGCCGAACGCTCACGCCGCAGGAGGCGGCCCGCCGAGATCGGACGCGGCGGCGGCGCGCGCGGACTCGTCCTCGGCCAGAAGGTGGAGATGCACCTCGTCGGCGTCCCTGAACGGCGCCAGCGCGGCGAGCGGAGCGTCGCCCGCCTCATGCGCGACCGCGCCGGTCACCCGCAATCCTCCGTCGGGAGCGCGCCGGACGGCGAGCGCCACCATGCCGGCGTAGTCGGGCGCAGCCCCGGGCTCATAGGCGGAGACGACGTAGCGGCGGCCGGACCGGCCGCGCCACGCGTGGAAGCGCCGCGCCAGCGGCGTGTCCGCCCCGGCGCGCAGCGCCACATGGCGCGCCGCGCCCGGGCCGGGGCGGTCCTGCGGCGGCTCTGCGGCGCGCGGCGAGATCGGAGGCTGCACGCCCGGGGGCTCGAGCTCGGTCACCATGTCGGATCCTCGTTGAAGAACGAAAGTGGAACAAACCGCCTGCGCGTGTCAAGGGCCGTTGCGCAAACCGCGGCCGAGCGCCGGGGCCGCCTTGCCGCCGGCGGGGCGCCGACCATCTAGGAGGCCATGAACAGGCGAACCCTGATGACGATGGCGACGATTCCGGCGGCGGCCGCGGCCGCGATGGGCCTGATGGGCTTCAGGGCCCGGGCCAACCCCTATTACGCCGGTCCGCCGAGCGATCATTTCGACGGCGTGCGCTTCTTCAACCCGGGCGGGCCCAACACGAAGGGCCTGAAGGAGCTCATCCGCTGGCGCCTGGGCGACGGCAAGGAGGACTGGCCGGCCGCCTTCCCGAGCCCGTTCCGCGACAAGCCGCCGGCGCGCGTCGAGGGCGCGGGCCTGCGCGTCACCCTGATCGGCCATGCGAGCTTTCTGATCCAGACCGCGGGGTTGAACATCCTGGCCGACCCGGTGTGGTCGGAGCGCTGTTCGCCGGTCAGCTTCGCCGGCCCGCGCCGCGTCAACGCGCCGGGCGTGGCGTTCGACGACCTGCCGCCCGTGGACGTCGTGATCGTGACCCATAACCACTACGACCATCTCGACGTGGACACCCTGAAGCGCCTGTCGGCGCGCTTCTCGCCCCGCATCGTGACGCCCCTCGGCAACGACGCCGTGATGCGCGGCGCCGGCGTGGCGGCCGACTACGCCACGCTCGACTGGGGCCAGAACGTCCCCGTCGGAAACGGCGTGGTCCTGCATGCCGAGCAGGCGCTGCACTGGTCGGCGCGGGGCGTGCTGGACCGCCTGAAGGCGCTCTGGGCCGCCTTCGTGATCGAGGGCCCCGCCGGGGCCGTGTACCATATCGGCGACACGGGCTTCGGCGACGGCGCCCATTTCGCGCGGGCGCGCGAGAAGCACGGGCCGCCGCGCCTGGCGCTGCTGCCGATCGGCGCCTATGAGCCGCGCTGGTTCATGCGCGACCAGCACATGAACCCGGACGACGCCGTGAGGGCGCTGCTCGCCTGCGGGGCCGAGCATGCGGTGGGCCATCACTGGGGCACCTTCAAGCTCACCGACGAGGGAATCGAGCGTCCGCCCGCGGCCCTCGCGGAGGCGCTGGCGCGCCACGGCGTGGCGCCGGAGCGGTTCCGGGCCCTGCGTCCGGGCGAGGTCTGGGAGGCCGCGGCGGCGTGAGCCGACCGCATGCGCAAGGTGTTGATACGGCGGCCGGAATACGAATTGACTTGCGGCGGGAAAGAACCCCCGCTACCCGTTTCGTTCTGTTCTCCGAACAATACGGACTGACAGCGGAACGATGCCACGCACCCTCGGGACGCACGCGACGTCATCCCCCGCCCCCAACGAGGCCGACGAACCCTCGAGCCTGGTGGCGCGCTTCGGCGCGGACCAGCCGCTCCATCTCGATTGCGGCGTCGCGCTGTCGCCGCTCACGGTCGCGTACCAGACCTACGGCACCCTGAACGCCGACAAGTCCAACGCGGTGCTGATCTGCCACGCCCTGACGGGCGACCAGCACGTGGCCAACGTGCATCCCCTCACCGGCAAGAACGGCTGGTGGGAGACCATGATCGGCCCCGGCAAGCCGATCGACACCAACCGCTTCTTCGTCATCTGCTCGAACGTGGTCGGCGGCTGCATGGGCACCACCGGCCCGGCGTCGCGCGCGCCGGTCGACGACCGCCCCTACGCCCTGGACTTCCCGGTCGTGACCATCCGGGACATGGTCCGCGCCCAGGCGATGCTGGTGGACCATCTGGGCGTCGACACGCTGTTTTGCGTGGCCGGCGGCTCGATGGGCGGCATGCAGGTGCTGCAATGGGCCGCAAGCTTCCCGCAGCGGGTGTTCTGCGCCCTGCCCATCGCCACCGCGGCCAAGCATTCGGCCCAGAACATCGCCTTCCACGAAGTGGGGCGCCAGGCCATCATGGCCGACCCCGACTGGAAGGCCGGCCGCTACCTGCAGGACGGCGCGCGGCCCGAGAAGGGGCTGGCGGTCGCCCGCATGGCGGCGCACATCACCTATCTGTCGGAGCCCGCCCTGCACCGGAAATTCGGGCGCAAGCTGCAGGACCGCGCCGCCCCGACCTTCTCGTTCGACGCCGATTTCGAGATCGAGAGCTATCTGCGCTACCAGGGCCGCTCCTTCGTCGAGCGCTTCGACGCCAACAGCTACCTCTACCTCACCCGCGCGATGGACTACTTCGACCTCGCCGCCGACTATGACGGCCGACTGGCCCAGGCCTTCCGGGGCTCCAAGACGAAGTTCTGCGTCGTCTCCTTCACGTCCGACTGGCTGTTCCCGACCTCGGATTCGCGCGCCGTCGTGCATGCGCTGAACGCCTCCGGGGCGTCGGTGTCCTTCGTCGAGATCGAGACCGACAAGGGACACGACGCCTTCCTGCTCGACCTGCCGGAGCTGTTCGCCACGACCCGCGGCTTCATCGATTCGGCCGCCCGCGCCCGGGGGCTTCCCGGCCCGGACGGCGCCGGAGCCCGGCATGGCTGACATCCAGTTCCCGACGGGGGCGTCCGCCACCCGCATCGACCTCCTGCTCGTCGCCGGAATGGTGGAGCCCGGCTCCCGCGTGCTCGACGTGGGCTGCGGCGACGGCACGCTCTTGCGCATGCTGCAGGACGGCCGCGACGTCGACGCGCGCGGCATCGAGCTGTCACAGCAGGGCGTCAACGAATGCGTGGCGCGCGGCCTGTCGGTGATCCAGGGCGACGCCGACACCGACCTCGCCGACTACCCCGACGACAGCTTCGACTATGTGATCCTGTCGCAGACCATCCAGGCGACCCGCCGGCCCAAGGTGGTGCTGGAGCACATGCTGCGCATCGGGCGGCGCGCCATCGTGTCCTTCCCGAATTTCGGCCACTGGAAGATCCGGGCCAAGCTCGCGCTCAGCGGCCGCATGCCGGTCACCGAGAACCTGCCGGTGTCGTGGCACGAGACTCCCAACATCCATTTCTGCACGATCCGCGACTTCATCGCGCTGGTGGACGAGATCGGGGCCCAGATCGAGAAGGGCGTGGCGCTGGACGCCGGCGGCAACCAGGTGCGCTTCACCATGCCCTGGTGGGTGTGGAACCTCTTCGGCGAACAGGCCGTGCTGGTGCTCACCCGCGGGCGGTGAGTCGACCCCGCAAACGTCTCGTCATTCCGCGTCGCCCAGCGGGTGCAGGTCCCGCACCAGGCTTTTCAGCCGCTCGTCGATCACGTGCGTGTAGATCTGCGTGGTCGAGATGTCGGCGTGGCCGAGCAGCTGCTGGACGACGCGAAGGTCGGCGCCGTTGTGCAGGAGGTGGCTCGCGAAAGCGTGGCGCAGCACGTGCGGGCTGACCTTGTCGGCCGAGAGCCCGGCCGCCGCAGCGCAGGCCTTGAGGTCGCGCGCGAAGGCCTGGCGGGTCAGGTGGCCGCTCTCGCTGTCGGCGGGGAACAGCCAGGCGCTTGGGGCGCCCAGCGCGCGGTCCCGGGAGCGGGCCTCCTCGCGCAAGGCGACATAGCGGGCGAGGCTCGCCTTGGCGCGGTCGTTCAGCGGCACGAGCCGTTCCTTCCCGCCCTTGCCGCGCACCGTGATGACCGGCTCGCGCACCCGCGCGGCGCTCGCCGGCAGGGCCACGAGTTCGCTGACGCGCAGGCCCGTGCCGTAGAGCGCCTCCAGCAGCGCCGACAGGCGCGCCGCCCGGATGCGCTCGCCCATGGGCCGGCCGGCGTCGTCGACGCCCTCCGCGGCGACGGCCAGCAGGCGGTCGACGTCGTCGATGCTCATCACCTTGGGCAGCGGCCGGCCGCGCTTCGGTCCCGCCAGCGCCACCGTGGGATCGTCGGCGCGGTAGGCCTCGCCATAGAGGAACTTGTGGAGCTGCTTGACGGCCGAGAGCCGCCGCGCCGCCGACGAGGCCTTCAGCCCCCGGGCGGCGAGATCGTCCAGATAGGCCCGGATGGCCTCGGTGGAGGCGTCGAGGGGCCCATGGCCTTCGCTCGCCAGGAACCCGGCGTAGTCCTCCAGGTCGCGCCGGTAGGCGTCGAGCGTGTTGCGGGCGGCGCCGCGTTCGGCCGCCATCATGGCGAGGAAGGATTCGACGGCCGATTCGCCCTGTCCCGCCGGCCTCGCCGCCGCCGCTGCGCGCGGCGTCCGCCGGGGCGCGGCGGGCTGCGACCGCGGGCGTCGGGCGCCTGCGGGCCTCATCGGGGCAGCTTGGAGGCCGGGATCGTCACCGTGATCTCCCGCTGGTCGGGTTCATACAGGGTCGCGAGGGCCAGCATGCCCCCATAGACGCAGCCGGCCAGGATGGCGCAAATCAGCAGGAAACGGAGGATGACGGGCACGGTGGGCTCATCGCGGCGATGTCTCTTTCGACCACGCCCCATGGTTGAACGCAAGAGGCGTGAAATGGCGGTGCGGTCCGTGCTAGAGGAAGCCTGAAGAGCCAGCCGGCTGGGGAACTGAGTTGAGCGTCGTCGCCGAATCCATGGGCATCACTGCAGCGAGCGGCGCCGCCATGGGCCCATCGCCCGTCGAGATCATCCGCAGCGGGCTGGCCGGCCGGTCGATCGTGCTCGTGGGCATGATGGGAGCCGGCAAGAGCTCGGTCGGACGCCGCCTCGCCACCCGCCTGCAGCTGCCCTTCTCGGACGCCGACGTCGAGATCGAGAAGGCCGCCGGCATGACCATCCCGGAGATCTTCGCCAGCCGCGGCGAGGCGGAGTTCCGCGACGGCGAGCGCCGCGTCATCGCCCGGCTGCTGGCCGAGGGGGCCAAGGTCCTGGCCACCGGCGGCGGCGCCTATATGAGCCAGGAGACCCGCGACCGCGTGGCGCGCTCGGGGATCTCGGTCTGGCTCAAGGCCGATTTCGACGTGCTGATGCGGCGCGTGCGCAAGCGGTCCAACCGCCCGCTGCTGAAGAACCCGGATCCGGAGCAGACGCTGAAGCGCCTCATGGACGACCGCTACCCCACTTACGCGCTGGCCGACCTGACCGTCCTGTCGCGCGACGTCCCGCACGAGGTGGTGGTCAACGAGATCATCCAGGAGCTCGCCGAGCGCCTCGGCCAGGAGGGGCCGGCATGAACGCGCCCGCGCACGAGGTCGTCCACGTCCCGCTGGGCGACCGCGCCTATGACATCCGGATCGGGCGCGGGCTGATCGAGCGCGCCGGCGAGGCGATCGCGGCCGTGGCGCCGGGCGCGGCCTGCGCCATCGTGACCGACGACAATCTGGCCCGCGAGCACCTGCCCGCCCTGGAGGCCGCGCTCGAGCGGGCCGGCGTCAGGTCCGCCCGAATCGTGGTCGCCCCCGGCGAGGCCTCGAAGAGCTACGCGGTCTTCGCGACCGTCTGCGACGCCGTGATCGCGGCCCGCATGGAGCGCGGCGACGTGGTCGTGGCGCTCGGCGGCGGCGTGGTGGGCGACCTCGCCGGTTTCGTGGCCGCCGTCGTGCGGCGCGGCATGCGCTTCGTCCAGATCCCCACGAGCCTCCTGGCCCAGGTCGATTCCTCCGTGGGAGGAAAGACCGGCGTCAACTCGCCCCACGGCAAGAACCTGGTCGGCGCCTTCCACCAGCCCTCCCTCGTGCTGGCCGACGTCGGCGTGCTGGACACGCTGCCGGTCCGCGAGTTCCGCGCCGGCTACGCCGAGGTGGTCAAATACGGGCTCATCGACGATCCGGGCTTCTTCGCCTGGCTCGAGCAGAACCACCGCGGCGTCTTCGCCGGCGGACCGGAGCGCACGCACGCCATCCGCGTCAGCTGCGCCGCCAAGGCCGCCATGGTGGCGCGCGACGAGCGCGAGGAGGGCGACCGCGCGCTCCTCAATCTGGGCCACACCTTCGCGCACGCCTTCGAGCGCCTCACCGGCTATGACGGCGCGCGCCTCGTCCATGGCGAGGCGGTGGCGATCGGGCTGTGCTGCGCCTACCGCTTCTCGACCCGCCAGGGCCTTTGCGCCGGCCAGGACGCGGGCCGCGTCGAGGGCCACCTGCGCGCGGTCGGGCTGCCGACCCGCATCCGCGACATCCCCGGATGGGCGGACGGCCCGGACGCCGTCCTGGACGCGATGTTCCAGGACAAGAAGGTCAAGCGCGGCGCGCTGACCTTCATCCTGGCGCGCGGCGTCGGACAGAGCTTCATCGCGCGCGGCGTGGAGGCGGATCCGGTTCGCGCCTTCCTTGACGAGGAGCTGGGGAGACCCTGATTCTAGGACCATGGAAAGCATAGAGGTCCAGGCCAATCCCTGGTTCGCCCTCGCCATCGTGATCTTCTGCCTGGCGTTGTCGGCGTTCTTCTCGGGGGCGGAGACGGCGCTGACGGCCGCGTCCCGCGCCCGCATGCATGCGATGCAGCAGCAGGGCGACAAGCGCGCCGCCATCGTCAACAAGCTCCTGATGCTGCGCGAACGCCTGATCGGGGCCATGCTGATCGGCAACAACGTCGTCAATATCGGCGCCTCGGCCTTCACGACGAGCGTTCTGGTGCAGTTCTTCGGCTCGGAGGGCGTCCTCTACGCCACCGTGGTGATGTCGATCCTGGTCGTCGTCTTCGCCGAGGTGCTGCCCAAGACCGTGGCGATCAACAAGCCCGACCAGGCCGCGCTGCTGCTGGCCCGCCCGGTCTCCTGGGTGGTGGCGCTGTTCGGGCCGCTCACCATGGCGATCGAGGCCTTCGTTCGCGCGGTGCTGCGCCTCTTCAAGATCGACATCAGCGAGAACCAGAGCGTCCTGTCGGCCAGCGAGGAGATCCGCGGCACGGTCGAGCTGCTGCACTGGGAGGGCGGCGTCGAGACCGAGGCGCGCCGCATGTTCGGCGGGCTCCTGGACCTGGAGGAGCTCGGCGTCTCCGACGTCATGATCCACCGCACCAAGATGCGGACCATCTCGGCGGACCTCACCTCCGAGGAGATCGTCCGCGAGGTGCTGGCCTCGCCCTATACGCGCCTGCCGCTCTGGTCCGGCACCCCTGAGAACATCATCGGCGTCCTGCACGCCAAGGACCTGCTGCGCGCCCTCGACGCCGTGAAGGGCGAGGCCGCCCGCCTGGACGTGAGGGCCATCGCGCTCGACCCGTGGTTCGTGCCCGACACCACCTCGCTGGCGGACCAGCTCAAGGCGTTCCTGAGCCGCAAGACGCACTTCGCCCTGGTGGTCGACGAATACGGGGAGGTGATGGGCCTGGTGACCCTGGAGGACATCCTCGAGGAGATCGTCGGGGACATCAAGGACGAGCACGACCTCAGCGTGCAGGGCGTCCGTCCGCATGCGGACGGTTCGGTCAGCGTCGACGGATCGGTGCCGGTGCGCGACCTCAACCGCGCCATGGACTGGCGCCTGCCCGACGAGGAGGCCACCACCATCGCGGGCCTCGTCATCCACGAGGCGCAGATCATCCCGGACGCCGGGCAGGTCTTCACCTTCTACGGCTACCGCTTCCAGGTCCTGCGCAAGTCCCGCAACCGCATCACGGCGCTGCGGATCACGCCCGTCAGCCGGCTGAACGCCGCCGAGTAGCGACCGGCTAGCCCGGGCGGCGTAGCGGCCCCGAGGGAACGGCCTGCGACGCGCCGGCGTTGGGGCTGGTCAAGCTCAGGGTGACCCGCACGTGCCGCAGGACCGCATCGACCGTCGACGTTTCGCCGCCGCTCTCGCCAGCGCGGCGGCGCTGGCCGCCGCCCGTCCGGCTCTCGCCCAGACCGCGCCGGCGCAGCCGCCGCAGCCGAGCTTCCGCTTCGAGGACGTGGTGGAGCGCGCCCGCCGGCTCGCGACGGAGCCGTTCCAGTCCGCGCCGCCGGCGCTGCCGGAGGCGCTGGCCTCTCTCGACTACGACGCCTATCGGGATATCCGCTTCCGCCCCGAGAAGGCGCTCCTCGGCGAGGACAGCCCCTTCCGGATGCAGCTCTTCCACCCGGGCTTCCTGTTCAAGCGCCCGGTGACGGTGAACATCGTCAATGGCGGCGTACCGGCGCCGGTGCCCTACTCGGCCTCGCTGTTCGACTACGGCAAGAACAAGTTCGACCGCCCGCTCCCGGTCGGCCTGGGCTTCGCCGGCTTCCGGCTGCATTACCCGCTGAACAGTCCGGACCAGCTGGACGAGCTCGTGGTCTTCCTCGGGGCGAGCTATTTCAGGTTCCTGTCGCGCGGGCAGCGCTACGGCCTGTCCGCCCGCGGTCTCTCGGTCGGCAGCGGCCAGGCGGACGAGGAGTTTCCGTTCTTCCGGGAGTTCTGGGTGGAGCAGCCCGGCAAGGGCGCCGAGTTCGTCGTCCTCTACGCGCTGATGGACGGCGCGTCGGCGACGGGCGCCTACCAGTTCGTGGTGCGGCCGGGCCCGGAAAGCACGGTCGAGGTGCGCAGCACGCTGTTTCCCCGCAAGCCCATCCCGGCGGTCGGCATCGCGCCGCTCACCTCGATGTTCTTCACCAGCGAGAACGATCGCCGCCTGCGCGACGACTTCCGCAACGAGATCCACGACTCCGACGGGCTTCTCGTCCATACGGGCGGCGGCGAATGGATCTGGCGCCCGCTCGCCAACCCGCCCGCCCCGCGCAGCTCCCATTTCATGGACCGCAACCCGCGCGGCTTCGGGCTGCTGCAGCGCGACCGCAACTTCGCCCGCTACGAGGACCTCGAGGCCCGCTACGACCTGCGGCCGAGCTACTGGGTGGAGCCGGGCGGCGACTGGGGCGAAGGCAGCGTCGACCTCGTCGAGCTGAACACCCCGGACGAGACCAACGACAACATCGTCGCGTTCTGGCGGCCGGCCCGTGCCCCGGAGCCCGGAACGCCGCTGGAGCTGACCTATGTGATCCGCTCGCTCGACCAGCGCGACCTGCATCGGGGCGGCAAGGTCACCGGCACGTTCCAGACGGCCTTCTCCGGGCCGCCGCCCGCGGCGGGCGCCTCCAAGCGGCGGTTCCTGGTGGATTTCACGTCCGGCGACCTGCCCTTCTACCTCGCCTCGCCCCGGAGGGTGAGCGTCGTCGTGCAGGCCCAGGGCGGGCGCGTGACCCGGCAGGTGCTGGAGCCCAATCCGGTGACGCAGGGGTTCCGGGCCTATCTGGACGTGGAGGCCGACAAGGGAGCGACGGCCGAGCTCAGGGCCTTCCTGACCGTCGACGGCCACGCCCTGACGGAGACATGGGCCTTCGCCTGGGTCGCCCCCGCCTGACGACGAACGCCCGTCACAGGCGTTCCAAGCTTGAAACAGGCGTTCCATCCGTGCTCATCTGGGCGGCGCTCCCTTGGCGTTCCCGGATGACGCATGCAGCCCAACGCGCCCCGCGACTTCGACAGCCTCAAGACCGTCCTGATGGCCCGGCGGGGCGAGTTGCCCGCCCGCCTGCAGCAGGTGGCCGAGTTCGCGGTGTCGCATCCGGACGAACTGGCCTTCGGCACGGCCGCCAGCATCGCCCAGCTGGCGCGGGTGCAGCCCTCCACACTGGTGCGCTTCGCCAAGGCGGTGGGCTATTCGGGCTTCTCGGACCTGCAAAGCGTCTTCCGGCACCGGCTGCGGGACCGCTGGCCGGATTACGGCGAGCGGCTTCAGTCGCTGCACGACGCCAAGCCGGCCGCCGGCGACCCCATGGGGCTGCTTCTCGGCTTCGCCGAGACCGCCGCGGCGTCCCTGCAGCGGGTGCGCCAGACCATCTCCGGGCAGGACCTCGAGACCGCCATCGACATCCTGGGGTCGGCCGAAACCATCTATCTCGTCGGGCTTCGCCGCGCCTTCCCGGTGGCCGCCTACCTGGCCTACGCGCTTCCCAAGCTGGGCATCCGCAGCGTCCTGATCGACAATGTCGCGCATCTGGGGGCGGACCAGCTGTCGCATTCCGGCCCGCGCGACGCGCTGGTGGCGATCAGCTTCTCGCCCTACACGCCCGCCACCATCGAGCTGACCCGCGCGGCGGCCGGACGGGGCGTGCCCGTGGTGGCCCTCACCGACAGCCCGTTCAGCCCGCTCACCGAGCAGGCCGCGGTGTGGTTCGAGATCATCGAGGCCGACTACGCGGCGTTCCGCTCGATGTCGGCGACGTTCTGCCTGGCGATGACGCTGGCCGTCGCGGTCGGCGAGCGCCGGGACGAAGCGCGGTCCCGGCGCTCCTAGATCATGCTGCGCTTCGACGAAAACGTAGCATGATCTCGGTTGCTGGCGGTCGCATGCTTGGGCGCGAAAAGCCGGTGTCCGCCTTTTCGCGGCATGCTCCTCGGGCGAGGGCTCAGAGCACGGTCGTCCAGGGCGCGGGGACGAGCGCGTAACCCTTCCCGTCCTTGGCGATGTAGCCGTTGGCCGGGAACGGGAAGTGGAAGCCGGCCACGTGCATGCGTTCGGCCGCCGCCATGTCGAGCATCTTGTGGCGCGTCGCCCGGGCCATCTCGGCGTCCTGGTCGAACACGGCCGACCAGTCGGGATTGCGCACGAAGAGCGCCGGATGGTTGGTGACGTCCGACAGGATCATCAGCCGGTCGGAGCCCGACGCGACCGCGAAGATCGTGTGCCCGGGCGTATGGCCGGGCGCGCCGATCGCCGTGATCCCGGGGGCGACCTCCTTGTCCCAGTCGTAGCGCTTCACGTCCTTGGCGATCGGACCGAAGACGCGCCGCACGTTCTGGAAATTGCCCTTCAGACCATCGGGCGCCTGCGCCATCCTGGCGTCGTCCATCCAGAAGTCCCACTCCTTGGCGGGAACCAGGATCTCGGCCTTGGCGAAGCCCTCGATGCCCTCTTTCGGCCGGACGCCGTTGATGTGGTCGCCATGGAAATGGCTGATCACGACGGTGTCGATCGCCGCGGGATCGATGCCGGCGGCCTTCATGTTGGCGATCATCATGCCGTTGGTCGGCCCGCCGAAGCCGCCGAGGCCGGTGTCGAACAGGATCAGCTTGGAGCCCGTGTTGACGACCAGCACCGTAAAGGTGATCGGCAGCTCCTCGGGCGACATATAGGCCTGCTTGAGGGCGTCCTGGACGTCCGGCAGCTTGGCGTTGCGCACGAAGCCTTCGGTCAGCTTCAGGCGATTGATTCCGTCATGGATCGCGGTGATCTCGTAGTCGCCGACCTTGTAGCGGTAGGCGCCGGCGGTCTGCTGGCCGAGCTTGGGGGCGGCGGCCCGGGCGGAGGGCGCGACGGCGGCGGCGGCGAGGCCGGCGCCGGCGGCCATGAATGTGCGGCGGTCGATCGACATGCTGGGGACGTCTCCTCGTCTCGTCGCGGCCGGAGGCGGCCGCGACACGCGTCAAGTTAGGGCGCGCGGCCGAAACTTAACGGTCGAGAGGACGATGAACGTTCAACTTCACGTGAGAGGGTCGTCGCCGGACGGCGGGCGGCTCCCCGCCGGACCAGCCTCAGCCCCGTCCCACGAACGGCATCTTGGTCGCCATCACGGTCATGTTCAGCACATTCGCGTCGAGCGGCAGGTTGGCCATGTAGACCACCGCGCGGGCGACGTGATCGGCGTCGATGCGCGGCTCGGGCGCCATGGTCCCGTTCGCCTGCATGACGCCGCCCGTCATCCGCTCGGTCATGTCGGTGGCGGCGTTGCCGATGTCGATCTGCCCCACCGCGATGTCGTATTTGCGCCCGTCGAGCGCCGCCGACCGGGTCAGGCCCAGCACGCCGTGCTTGGTCGCCGTGTAGGGGGCGGAGTTGGGCCGCGGCGCATAGGCCGAGACCGAGCCGTTGTTGATGATGCGCCCGCCCCGGGGGTTCTGGTCCTTCATCACCCGGAAGGCGTTCTGGATGCCCAGGAACACGCCCGTCAGATTGGCGTCCACCACCATGCGCCACTGCTCGAAGCTGAGCTCCTCGAGCGGGATCGCCGGCGCGCCCGTGCCGGCGTTGTTGAACACGACGTCGACGCGGCCGAAAGCCTCGACCGTGGCGTCGAACAGCGCCCGCACGGAGTCCGGATCGGCCACGTCGGCAGGCTGGACGAGGGTGCGCGCGCCGGCGGGAGCCATCGCGGCCGACGCCTCGAGCGGCTCGCGGCGGCGGCCCGCCAGGACGACCGCATAGCCGTCCTTGAGAAGCGCGAGCGCCGTCGCGCGGCCGACCCCGGTCCCCGCCCCCGTCACGATGGCGACTTTGCTGCCTGCGCTCATGCCCGATCTCCCGATGCTCTTTCTTGCGATGCGCGCTCCCCGCGCAGCCGGCACATTGGCCGGGGCCTCGGCGGCGGGCAACCGCTTTGTCGCGGTCCGGCCGCCCGACCGCGAGCGCGGCCGGGAACCGCGCATGCGCTGATCGGTTGACTCGCCACAAGGACAACATCAGCAGGAGAATCGCATGCTTTCGAGACGGATCTCGACGTTCCGAAGCCTGGGCTTCGCCGTCCTGGCGTCCCTCGCATGCGCCGCCGCGACCGGCGCCCTCGCGCAGGCGCAGGTCAAGGACCCGAACATGCCGGATCCGAAGACCACCGTCCCGGAGAAGATCGACCCCCCGCTGAACCAGAGCCAGTCCGGCTCCGGCGCGGACACGACCGGGACGATCCGCGGCCGAACCCTCAGCGATCAGCTGAACAAGTCCGACGGCGTGATCAAGCCGCCGCCCGGCACGGATCCGGGCATCGCCGCGCCCGCGCCCGTTCCCAATCCCGGAACGACGCCGGTCATTCCGCCTCCCGGCTCGCCGGGCGGAAACCCCTCGGTCGATCCGAAGTGACCGGCGGCCTGGCGAGCGAACCGAGGCAGGAGGATGTCATGAGCGACGCGCATCCAGGCCCGACGCATCAGCGCGGGCTGCCCATCAACGAAACCGAGCGCCTGATCGGCTCCGACAAGGTCGAGGGCACGAGCGTGTATGACCGGCAGGGCAACAGCCTGGGGTCGGTCTACAACTTCATGGTCGACAAGGTGACCGGCAAGGTCGCCTACGCGGTCATGTCCTTCGGCGGCTTCCTCGGCATGGGAGAGCGCTACCATCCGATCCCGTGGAAGAAGCTCGACTACGACACCCGCATGGGCGGCTATGTGGTGGACACCACCAAGGAGGAGTTGGAGCGCGCCCCGAGCTATACGGCCGCCGAGACGCCCTGGAAGGACCCCGACTACGGACGCAGCGTCTACGACTTCTACCGCATCCCGTTCTACATGTGACCGGACCGGCGCCGGCGGACCCCACAGGGCTTCGCCGGCCGCCCTCGGCCAGCAGGGTTAACGAGCCCTCGCCGCAACCGCACAAACGCAACTCTTCAGATCTCGATTCAGAATACCATCCGACCGGATCATTCGGACAGTAATGGCCGGCTGATTCAAATTTGACGCATTTCCATCAGCGATCGATTGCAAGAGCCGGACAAGGATCATCCCGAACAAAGGGATGGTCATGTCTTTCTGGTCATTACTCCGCCGCACGCCTATACATGCCGCCGCCGCAGCCGTTCTTGCCCTTGCAGGCCTGGGTCAGACCGGGGCGGCCAGCGCCGGCGAGCGCCTGGCTTCGCTGCCCAACCCCGTGCCGCCCGCCAACGCCGCAGGCGCGGCCCGGCCCATCGCGGCCTGGCAGGAATTCTGCGCCAAGCGCCCGGCCGAATGCGCCATCGATGCGTCCGAGCCGGAGCGCGTCGCCCTGACGCCCACGGCGTGGAAGACGATCGTCGAGATCAACGCCCGGGTGAACCGGGTCGTGAAGCCGCTCACCGACATGGAGCACTGGGGCGTCGTCGACCGCTGGGACTTCGCCGAGGACGGCTATGGCGACTGCGAGGACTACCAGCTCCTGAAGCGCCGGCTGCTCGTCTCGGCCGGCTTCTCGCGCCGCGCCATGCCGATGACGGTGGTGCTGGACGAGAACAACGAGGGGCACGCGGTGCTGATGATCCGCACCGACCGGGGCGACTTCGTGCTCGACAACAAGCGCGACGACGTCCTGAGCTGGCAGGCCACCGGCTACGTCTTCGTCAAGCGCGAGAGCCAGCTGGAGACCGCGTGGGTCAGCCTGAACCACGTCTCCGGCGTGACCTCGACGGCCTCGCGGCGCTGACCGGGACCGCGCGGACGAGCTCCGCGCGGCGGGAGGGCGGAACGGGCGCGCCGCATGCGGGTTTCGTCGCATTGCGGCCCGGGTCTCCTGCCAGTAGAAGCAGAACCATGCTGCGCTACGCCAACCCGACCCTGTTCCTGGAGCTCGCCCGGAAGCTGATCCCCGGGTTCGCGACGCTGGGCGCCGTGCTGATCGCCGCCGCGCTCGCGCTGGTCGCGGCCTCGCCGGCCGACTACCAGCAGGGCGAGACGGTCAAGATCATGTATGTGCACGTGCCGGCCGCCTGGCTCGGGATGGCGTGCTACAGCCTGATGGCGCTCTCCGCCATCGGCACGCTCGTCTGGCGCCACCCGCTGGCCGACGTCTCGCAGAAGGCCGCCGCGCCGCTGGGCGCCGCCTTCACGCTGCTGTGCCTCGTCACCGGCTCGCTGTGGGGCAAGCCGATGTGGGGGACCTGGTGGGTGTGGGACGCCCGGCTGACCTCCGTGCTCGTGCTGTTCCTGATGTATTGCGGCGTCGTGGCGCTGTGGAACGCCATCGAGGATCCGGCCCGGGCCGCGCGCGCCGTCGCGGTGCTGACCCTCGTGGGCTTCATCAACATCCCGATCGTGAAGTTCTCCGTCGACTGGTGGAACACGCTGCACCAGCCGGCCAGCGTGCTGCGCATGGGCGGCTCGACCATCGACGCCAGCATGCTCTGGCCGCTGCTGGTGATGGCGGCCGGGTTCACCTGCGTCTTCGCCGCCCTCCACATGGCCGGGATGCGCAACGAGATTCTGCGCCGCCGCGTGCGGACGCTAGGGCTCCTGGCCGCCCAGCGCGAGCCGGACATCGGCGGCGCCGCGCCGGCCCTGGAGCATCCCTGATGGCCGCGCCTCACACCGGCTTCATCGTCGTCTCCTACGCGGCCGCCGCGGCGGTGTTCCTGGCTTTGGGGCTGCGCGCCTATCTGCAGCACCGGGCGCTGCGCGCCCAACTCGCCCGGCTGGAGGAGCGCGGCGCGCGCCGCCGGTCCGCCACGGCTTCGGGAGCCTAGGATGTCGCTCCAGCCCGAGACGCTCCCGTCGCCGTCGGAGCCGCAGGCCGACGCGCCCCGCCCGACCATGCGGCGCTGGGCCGTGCTGGCGCCGCTGGCGCTGTTCGCCGGGCTGGCCTTCCTGTTCCTGACCCGCCTCGACGGATCCGACACGTCGCGGATCCCCTCCGCGCTGATCGGCAAGCCCGCGCCGGCTTTCTCGCTGCCCCCGCTCGAGGGCCTCATGCGCGACGGACAGCCCGTCCCCGGCCTGTCGACCGCCGATCTCAAGGGCGGCGGCGTCACGCTGGTGAATGTCTGGGCCTCCTGGTGCGTGCCCTGCCGGGCCGAGCATCCCATGCTGGTCGAACTCGCCCGGACGCCCGGCGTGCGCCTGCTGGGCTTGAACTACAAGGACCAGGGCGAGAACGCCCGCCGGTTCCTCGGCGCGCTCGGCAACCCCTATGCGGCCGTCGGCGCCGACACGGCCGGGCGCGCCGCCATCGACTGGGGCGTCTACGGCGTCCCCGAGACCTTCGTGATCGCCCCGGACGGGACCATCGCCTACAAGCAGATCGGCCCGATCACGCCCGAGGCCATCGCCGGCCCGCTGGGCGAGGCGATCCGCAAGGCGGGCGCCGGCAAGTCCTGAGGCCGGCCGTCCGGCGAGCGCGGAGACCGCCATGGGGGAACAGACGATCCGTTCCAGCTTCGAGCGCCAGGCGGGGGCCTGCAGCGACCTCGGCTCCCCCTTCACGGCCGCCCTCTGCCGGCTGATGGCCGAGCGACTCGACCGGGGCAGCGCCTTCGGACGCCGCATCCTGGACTGGCCGGGACCGCCGGGCGCCGACGCCCTTCCGTTGCGCGCCGCCGGCGCGCTGCACGCCTTGGCGCGCCGCGGCTGCGAGCCGCTCGCCCGCCTGTACCCGCCAGCCCCGTTTCCCGGCCCTGACGCGCTCTGGGCCGGCGTTCAGGACGCGCTGGCGTCCCACGACCGGGAGCTCGCGGATTTCCTGGACAGCCCGCCCCAGACCAATGAGGTCGCCCGGTCCGGCGTGCTGCTCGGCGGCTTCCTGGTCCTCGCCCGGGAGACGCGAGCGCCGCTGGACGTCCTCGAGATCGGGGCCAGCGCCGGCCTGAACATGGGCTTCGACGGCTACGCCTATGAGTTGGGCCAAGCCGGGAGCCATGCGCCGGCGGGCGCCGGGGAGGACGCGCCGGTGCGGTTGGCCTGCGACTGGCGCGGCCTTCGCCTTCCGCCGCTCGACGCGCCCCTGCGGGTCCGCTCCCGCGCCGCATGCGACCAGAATCCGCTCGATCCAGCCGATCCGGCGGCCCGCGAGCGCCTCCTCGCCTATGTGTGGCCGGACCAGGCGCAGCGCCTCGCGCGTCTTGAGGCCGCGCTGGACGCCGCGGCGGCCGCGCCCTGGCGCGTCGAGAAGGCGGACGCCGCCGACTGGGTCGAACGGCGCCTCGCCGAGCCCCGCGAGCCGGGCGGATGTCGGGTCCTCTACCACTCCATCGTGTGGCAGTACCTGCCCCCGGCCGTCCAGGCGCGGATCCAGAACGCCATGGAGGAGGCCGGCGCCTCGGCTTCGAGCGAAGAGCCGCTGGCCTGGCTCCGGCTGGAGGCGGACGGCGACCCGCGCTCGGCGGGGCTGCGCCTGACGCTCTGGCCCGGCGGCGAGACGCGCCTGCTGGCGCGCGGGGACTTTCACGGCCGCTGGGCGGAGTGGCTGTAGAGCACGCTGCGAAAAGGTGGAAACCGGCTTTTCGCGCAAAAGCGTGCGACCACCAGGAAACGAGAGCATGCTCTCGGCGACGGGCGCCCGCCTCACTCCGCCGTCTTGGCCTCCTTCACCTCGTGGCGCAGGATCAGCGGCGTCTGCGACAGGGCGAAGGCCAGCGTCAGCGGCATGATGCCGAACACCTTGAAGTTCACCCAAAAGTCCGTCGTCTGCGTGCGCCAGACGATCTCGTTGATGGCCGCCAGCGCGAAGAAGAAGAGGCCCCACCGGAAGGTGAGCTTGCGCCATCCGGCGTCGTCGAGCTGGAACACCGTGTCGAGGACGACCGGCAGCAGGGGCCGGCCGAAGGCGAGGCCGCCCAGAAGCACGACGCCGAACAGCGAGTTCACGATGGTGGGCTTCAGCTTGATGAAGTGATCGTCCTGCAGCCAGAGCGTCAGCCCGCCGAAGACCAGCACCACCACGGCCGTCACCATCGGCATGATCGGCAAGTGGCGCGTCAGCGCGTAGGAGACCGCCAGCGAGACCAGCACCGCGGCCATGAACACGCCCGTCGCGATGAAAATGCCCGCCCGCTGGTTCGCCAGGAAGAAGATCACCAGCGGCCCCATCTCCAGCGCCAGCTTGAGGATGGGGTTGAGCTTGCGCATGCGCTTGCCTTCCAGCAGGCCAGGATCGTCGTTCGCCTGCGGGGTCGGAATGGGCTGCTCGGTCATGGTCTCGCTTTGCGTCGGGCAGGGACGGCGCCAGGCCGGGGCGGGGCCGCGCCGGGGCTTTTCGCGCCGACTTCTATCAGATCCTGCGGCGCCCGCGCCATCCTCACGCCTCGGCCTTCACCGGGCGCGTCATCAGCGCCTCGATGGCCTCGTCGATCCCGAGGTCGCCGGACAGCACCCGGTCCACGGCCGTCGCGATCGGCATCTCCACGCCGCGCGCCTGCGCCATGCCCACCAGCGCCCGCGCGGTGAACACGCCTTCGGCGAGCTTGCCGGCGCCCGCCTGGCCCGCCGCCATGCCGGCGCCGAGATCGAAGCCATGGGCGAAGTTGCGCGACTTCGCCGACCCGCAGGTCAGGATGAGGTCGCCCAGGCCCGACAGGCCCATCAGGGTCTCGGGCCTCCCCCCATAGGCCCTGGCGAAGCGCGACAGCTCGGCGAAGCCCCGCGCCGTCAGGGCGGCCTTGGCGCTCTCGCCCAGGCGCCGCCCGGCCACGATGCCGGCCGCGATGGCGAGCACGTTCTTGGCCGCGCCGCCGATCTCGACGCCCCTCATGTCGGTCCCGTGATAGACCCGGAACGTCGACGACGAGAGCGCCTTGGCCAGCGCCTCGGCGGCAGGCTCCAGCGGGGCGGCCAGGACGACGGCGGTCGGCAGGCCGCGCGCCACGTCCTCGGCGAAGCTGGGGCCGGACAGCACCGCCGGCATGGCGCCGCGCAGCAGGTCGGCCACGATCTCGGTCATGAACAGTCCGGTCGCGCGCTCGATGCCCTTGGCGCAGACCACCACCGGGACGCCCTGCTTGAGGACGAGCGCCAGCGCCTCCACGACCGACCGCAGCGCCTGGGCCGGAACGGCCAGCAGCACGGCGCGCGCCGCGCCCATCTCGGCCAGGTCCGCGGTGGGCTCGACCGTGGGGGCCAGCGGCGCGCCCGGCAGGCGCCGGGCGTTCTGGCGCGACGCCCGCATGGCCGCCGCGTCGTCCGGATTGCGCGCCCAGAGCAGCACCCGCCGGCCCTGCGCGGCGGCCGCGTTGGCGAGCGCGGTGCCCCATGCGCCGGCCCCCACCACCCCGATGGGGTCGAAAAGCGGCGGCGCGGCGGCGCTCACGCTCCGGCCTCCGCCAGGGGCCAGCGCGCCTTCGGGGCGACGCCCAGCCCGTCGATCATGCCCTTGCGGAACCGCTCCAGGCCGGCCCAGGCGATCATCGCGCCATTGTCGGTGCACAGCTCCATCGGCGGCGCGGCGAGCCGCAGCCCGGCTTCGTTGGCGAGGCGCTGCAGCGCCCGCCGGACCGCCTGGTTCGCGGCCACGCCGCCGGCCACGACCAGGGCGTTGGGCTTGCCGGCGCGTTCGCCGAAGAGCCGCAGCGCGACGCGGGTGCGGTCCACCACGACGTCGACGACCGCCGCCTGGAACGACGCGCAGAGATCCGCCACGTCGGTCGCGGTCAGCGGCGCGATGCGCTCGGCCTCGATGCGCACGGCGGTCTTCAGCCCCGAGAGCGAGAAATCGGCCGTCGGCCGCCCGGCGAGGGGCCGGGGCAGCGCGAAGCGCTCGGGATCGCCGCGCTCGGCCTCCCTCTCCACCTGCGGGCCGCCCGGATAGGGCAGGCCGAGCAGCTTGGCGGTCTTGTCGAAGGCCTCCCCGATGGAGTCGTCCATCGTGGTTCCGAGCCGCACATAGTCGCCCACGCCCCTGACCGCGAGCAGCTGCGTGTGGCCGCCCGAGACCAGCAGCAGCAGATACGGGAAGGCCACCTTGTCGGTCAGCCGCGCCGAGAGCGCGTGGGCCTCCAGATGGTTGACGGCGATCAGCGGCTTGCGGGCCACCAGCGCCAGCGCCTTGGCGGTCGTGAGCCCCACGATGACGCCGCCGATGAGGCCCGGCCCCGCGGCCGCCGCGACGGCGTCGACCTCGGACAGGCGCAGCCCGGCGCGCTCCAGCGCCCGCGCCACGATCCGGTCCAGCACCTCCACATGGGCCCGCGCCGCGATCTCGGGCACGACGCCCCCATAGGGCGCGTGCTCGGCGATCTGGCTCAGCACCTCGTTGGACAGGATTTCGGCGTCCCCGTCCTGGGTGGACCGCACCACGGCCGCGGCCGTCTCGTCGCAGGTGGTCTCGATGCCGAGAACGCGCATGTCGGGGTCCTTCGCCGGTTCCGGATCCGTGGAGGGCGCTGACTTTCGCGTCCCCGCACGACACCCTATAGTCCGCGCGGTCCGTGAAGGAAACGGCGGCTCACCGGAGACAATACGTTGGCGCAAGGCGATGTTCGGCTGCGGATCGGAACGCGTGGAAGCCCTCTGGCGCTCTGGCAGGCGCGCGAGGTGCGCGCCCGCATCCTGGCCGCCCATGGCTGGCCCGAAGAGGCGGTGGAGCTCGTCGTCATCAAGACGTCGGGCGACATGATCCAGGACCGCGCCCTGGCGCAGGCCGGCGGCAAGGGACTGTTCACCAAGGAGATCGACGCCGCCATGCTGGCCGGCGAGATCCATCTCGCGGTGCATTCCGCCAAGGACCTGCCGACCTTCTTTCCCGAGGGCGTCACGATCGCCGGCTACCTGCCGCGCGAGGACGTGCGCGACGCGCTGATCAGCGCCGGCGCCCGCTCCATCGAGGACCTGCCTCGCAACGCCGTCGTGGGCACCGCCAGCCTGCGGCGCGGGGCGCTGGTGAAGCGCCTGCGGCCCGACGTGAGCACGACGCTGCTGCGCGGCAATGTGGAGACGCGCCTGCGCAAGACCCAGGAGGGCGAGATCCACGCCACCCTGCTGGCCCTCGCGGGGCTGAAGCGCCTCGGCCTCGCCGACCGGGCCGCCGCCGTGCTCGACCTCGACGCCTTTCCGCCCGCCGTCGGGCAAGGCGCGATCGCGGTGACGGCCCGGGGCGGCGACGCCGCGGCGCTGGAGGCCTTCGCGGCCGTGAGCTGCGCCGAGACGGCCGTCGCCCTTTCCGCCGAGCGCGCCTTCCTGGCCGTGCTGGACGGGTCCTGCAAGACGCCCATCGCCGGCCACGCGGTCGTGGAGGGCGGGATGGTGCGCTTCCGCGGCATGCTGCTGCGGGAGGACGGCTCGGAGACCTTCGAGGCCGCCCGCGTGGGAGCCGTCGCCGACGCGGCGGGCCTCGGCGCGGAGGCCGCGCACGACATCATCGGGCGCGCCCCGGCCGACATCCTCGCCCGCGACGCCGGCCCGCGCTGATCCGCCCGCATCCCCAGGCACCGGCATGCACGTTCTCCTGACGCGCCCCGAACCCGACGCCCGGCGCACCGCCGAGCGGCTGGCCGCGGCCGGGCACCAGGCGACGCTCGCGCCCGTGATCTCCATCACGCCGACCGGGACGCCGCTGGCCGACCTCGACGTCGACGCCCTCGTGGCGACCTCCGCCAACGCCAGGCTGGCCTTCCCGGAGGGGCCGCCGGCGGCGCTGCGGGAGCTCCCCGTCTATGTGGTCGGCGACCGGACGGCCGACGCCATGGCGGCGCTCGGCTTTGTGGACCTGCGCGCCGGCGCGGGCGACGCCGCCTCGCTCGCCGCCCTGATCCGCGAGCGCCAGCCCGCCGGGGGGCGGCTGCTCTACGTCGCCGGGACCGACCGCAAGCCGACCCTGGAGTCGGCGCTCTGGCGGGCCGGCTTCGACCTCGTCGTCCACGAGGCCTACCGGGCCGAGGCCGTCCAGGACCTGCCGGCCGCCGCCGGGGAGGCCCTGCGCGAGGGACGCGTCGACGCCGTGCTGCATTTCTCCCGGCGCAGCGCCGAGATCCTGTTCGCCCTGGCGCATCACGACAGGCTGGACGACGCCCTGCGCGGCGTGGATCATCTGTGCCTGTCGGCCGATGTGGCGCGCGCGCCCCGCGCGGCCGGCATGCCCCGGGTGCGGGAGGCGGACGCTCCCACCGAGGCCGGCGTGCTGGCCCTGCTCGCGGACCGTCCGCCGGACGGAGGCGGAACCGGTGGGGCCCTTCCGGCGTCCTCGCCTGCGGATGGTGGCGGCTCCGCCGTCGAGGCTGTAAGCATGGATGACAGCGCCGCCGACGAAGCGGGCTCAGCCGAGCGGAGAACCATGACGGGCGATCGGGACACCCCCAGGGCGGATGGGCGCCGAAAAGGCGCTTCGCGGCGGGAGCCGCAGGTCATCGACCTCACCGCCCAGCAGGCCGCCGAGACGCCGTCCGGCGCCGCCGGACCCCTGCCGCCCGAGCCCGCGGCGTCCGCGCCGAATCCCGCGGAGTCGCCGCCGCCGGAGCCCACCCCCGTCGAGACCGCCGGGACGGCCGAGCCCGCCCCCGAGGCGATTCGCGCCGCGGGCGAGGGCGAGCCTCTCGACCCGACCCTGGCGGACGCCTCCGCGCGCGAGGAGGCCGAAATCGTCACGCCCAAGCCCGACGAGACGGAGGCGCCGCCGCGTCCCGTGGGTCCGAGCGTGCCCCCGGTCGGGCCGTCGCGCGCCGAGCCCCCGGCCCGGTCCGGCGCGGGCGGCGTCGGCTTCGTCGTCCCGGCCGCGGCGGGCCTCGTCGGCGGCCTGGCGGGCGCGGGCTTCGTGGCGCTCGCCCTGATGCTGTGGGGCGGCGCCGGAGACATCAACGACCGGCTCACCAATCTGGAGACCGGCGTCGGCGAGAAGGCGACGCGGCGCACCGTCGAAGCGCTCGAAAAGCGCGTGGCCGCCACGGAGGCCGACGCCAAGGCGGCCCGCTCCGATCTCGACGCCGCCCTGAAGCGGCTCCCGCCCGACCCGGCCGCGGCCCTCGCGCAGGTGACCGAGCGGCTGGACAAGGTGGAGACCGGCGTCGGCGCGCTGGAGGCCCGCCCGGCCCCCGCCGCGCCTCCGCCGCCCGCCCCGCCTCCGCCCGCGCCGGCGCTGGGCGCCCGCGAGAGCGCCGTCATGTCGGTCGCCTGGCTGACGCGCGACGCGCTGAACCGCGGCGCCCCCTTCGCCCGCGAGCTCGACGCCCTAAAGGCCGCGAAGGTCGACCCGGCCGCCCTGGCGCCCCTGGAGCCCTTCGCCCAGAAGGGGGCGCCGACGGTGGCCTCCCTCTCGGCCCAGTTCACGCCCCTGGCCGAACGCATCGCCAACCCGCCCGAGCCGCCTGCGCAGGGCGGCGTCCTGGAGCGCATGCAGGCGCGCATCGGCGGCCTCTACAAGGTGAGGCCGCTCGGCGAGGCGCAAGGCGACTCCCCCGCCGCCGTCGCGGCGCGCGCCGACCTCTCGCTCAAGCGCGGCGCGCTGGCCGACGCCGTCGCCGAGCTCGACAGGCTCCCCGCCGACGTCAAGCCGACGGTCGCCTCCTTCCTTGACGCCGCCAAGGCCCGCCTCGCCGCGGGCCGGGCGGCCGACGCCCTGGTGACCGCGTCGGTCGACCAGGTTCTCGCGGCCACGCAGTCCGGAGGCGCGGCCCGATGATCCGCACGCTCGTTTTCATCGCCATCCTGATCGCGCTCGCCTTCGGGGGGGCATGGCTGGTCGAACAGCCCGGCCAGGTCGTCGTCACGCTGCCGCGCTACGGCCAGGTCTCCACGACGCTGGTCGGCGCCGCGGCCGCCGTGCTGGGCTTCGTGATCGCGATCCTGGCGCTGTGGACCGTGCTGCGCTTCCTGCTGCGGCTCCCCTCCATCCTGAGCTTCACCGCGCGGGCGCGCAAACGCGCCCGCGGCTTCACGGCCGTCTCGCGCGGGATGATCGCGGTCGGCGCGGGAGATCCGCGCTCGGCCAAGCGCTACGCGGCCGACGCCGCCAAGCTGCTCGGCAAGGAGCCGCTGGCGCTGCTGCTGAAGGCCCAGGCCGCCCAGATGGCGGGCGACCGGACCCAGGCCGAAGGCGCGTTCCGCCAGATGCTGGACGAACCGGAGACGCGCGTGCTCGGCCTGCGCGGCCTTTTCGTGGAGGCCCGCCGCAAGGGCGATTCGGCCGCCGCCAAGGCCTATGCGGCCGAGGCCGCGCGGCTGTCGCCGTCCGTCGCCTGGGCGGGCGAGGCGCTGCTCGAGTTCCAATGCGCCGAGCAGGACTGGTCCGGCGCCATCGCGACCCTCGATCGCGGCGCGCGCGGCCTCGACAAGGCCGTGGTGAAGCGCCAGCGCGCCGTCCTCCTCACGGCCGACGCCCTGGCGCGGGCCGAACGCGAGCCCGAAGCCGCCCTCCTGCGGGCCCAGCAGGCCGTCAAGCTGGCGCCGGGGCTCGTGCCGGCCGCCACGCTCGCCGCCCGCCTGCACGCCCGCAGGGGCGAGCTCCGCCGCGCCTCGAAGGTCGTGGAGGCCGCCTGGGCCCAGGCGCCCCACCCCGATCTCGCCGCCGCCTACCTGAATGTCCGGCCGGGCGATTCGGCCCGCGACCGCCTCAACCGCGCCGAGAAGCTGCTGGCGCTCCGCCCCCACGAGGCGGAGGGCCGCATCGCGGTCGCCGAGGCGGCGCTGGGCGCCCGCGACTTCAGGCGCGCGCGCGCCGTCATCGCGCCCCTGCTGGAGGGGCGGCCCAGCACGCGCGTATGCCTGCTCATGGCCGACCTGGAGGAGGCCGACACCAGCTCCGCCGGCGCGGTCCGGGAGTGGCTGTCGCGCGCGTCGCGGGCGCCCCGCGACCCCGCCTGGATCGCCGACGGCGTCATCGCCGACCGCTGGTCGCCGGTGTCGCCCGTCACCGGGCGCCTCGACGCCTTCGTGTGGGGCGCGCCGGTGGAGCAGATCCAGGCGCCGGCCGCAGACGAGCCGCCGGAGACGATTCGCCCGCGGCCCGAGCTCGCCCCGCCGCCCTCCTCGGACGACGTCATCGCCGACGTCGACGAGGCCCCCGCGCCGGTGCTGACCGAAGCGCCTTCGCAAGCCGACGCGTCCGCCACCACCGAGGCCGCCCCGGCCGAAACGGCGGCGGCTGGCGACGAGCCGCCCCGGGAGGCCGCCGCGACGCCGGCCGGTCCCGACAGCGCCTTGGCGCCGGCCGCGGCGCCGGACCGGAACGTCGCGGCCCAGCCCTGGCCCGCGCCGTCCTCGTCCTCCGCCGACCGCACCGGCGCGCCGGCGACGGCGTCCGAGGTCCTCCCCGCGCCGGCCCCCGACCCGCGGCCCGAGCGCCGCCGTTTCGCCCCGATGAGCTTCGCCGAGCGGATCGGCCGGAACGGCGGGGCCGAGCCGGCTCCGCCGCCGGCAGAGACCCAGCCCGAACCCGCCGCCCCGGACCGCGCCGGGCCAGCCCCGGAGGCGCCGGCCGGCGGTCCCGCGCCCGCGGGCGGGCCGGCTGCGCTGGCCGGCCCCCTGCCGTCCGCGCCTCGGCCGGCCTCGCCCGGCGAGCCTTCCGCGCCGACCTCGTCGGCCGCCCTCATGGCGGCCGGCCCCGTCCCCGAAGCCCGTCCCCGTCGCGGCTCCCGGCCGTCCGAAGTGGTCTTCCCGCTCGCGTCGGCCCCGGACGACCCCGGCCCGGACCTGGGCGACGCCGCCGCGCGCGGCCGCGGCGGCTTCCTGCAATAAGGCGCCCGGATCGGCCGGCGCCGCTTGCCAAGCCGCCCCGATCCGTCTATGACCTCGCCCGTCGCCGCAATAGCTCAGCTGGTAGAGCACCTCATTCGTAATGAGGGGGTCGGGGGTTCGAATCCCTCTTGCGGCACCATCGCCCTTCACATGGGGCGAGAGGGGTTGATGGCGCCGATGAGCGGCGATCCATACGATCCCGCAGCATCGCACCCCCCTCCTCGACGATCCGAACGGCGCCCTTCATCGATTCGCGCCGCTCACGAGGGCTCGCGAAAGCCGCTCGGCGCCTTGCATGCTCGACGAACCCAGAGGTCCCGTCGCAAGCCGGCGAAGGCCGTCCGCCGGGCCCGAGGCGCGAGCGGGCGAACTGGCGCGTCGAGGCTGCGGCCGCGGAGGGGCGGCAGGCCAGGACCGGGCAAGTCTTCGCCATCGGCTTTGGCCGAGTCGCGCCGCGTCGTGCGCTCCTGGCCATGTGTAGTCCTGGGCGCCTAGGCGATCAGGTCCGGGCGAGTGATACAATGCGGCTTGCGTTCCCACTGCTGTTGGGAGGGCGTGATGAGACCGTCTCCGCTCACTTTGCTCGCTTGCTGCATTGCGACGTCGCCGTGCTGGGCGAACGAGCGGGTCTTTACCTTTCGCATGATCGATCTCTACGCCGTGAACGACCAGCGAGGCGCCGAGCACCTGGTCGGCGTCGCGATCGGCGACGGCGGCCGTCTGGTCCAGAGGGACCATCTGGTCCACCAGCTCCCGGACGGCCGTTACGCGGGCACATGCACCTATGTCTTCGACGACGGCTCGACCGTGACCTCCGAGTTCACGCTTGTCCAAGACGGCTTGGACTACAGCGGGGACTACAAGGTCCTCTCAGGCACGGGCGCGCTCGCCGGCGGCCAGGGCGTTGGGCGCCTCAGGACTATGAAGGGCTTCGAAGGGGCCTCGAGCTCCACCGGAGTGTACGAGGTGCAGTTCAAGGTCGCTGCGCCAGGGCTGTGACCCCTTGGCGCGCACGGCCGCGCTCAGTCCGACATCGCCGCCGCGCAAGGCATCAGCGCTGCTGATGCGTGGCATCTCGCTGCTGCGTTGGACCTGGGCCGCAGACGCTGGCACGACTGTGGTTCCACGTGGGGACCCCGCGATGCCGCGCTTTGCGTACGAGACCGTCGACGTTTTCACCGACCGCCCCTTCGGCGGCAATCCGCTCGCGGTCTTCACCGACGCGCGCGGGATGACGGACGCGCAGATGCAGGCCCTGGCCGCGGAGATGAACTACAGCGAGACCACCTTCGTGCTGCCCGCCGACGACCCGGCCCACGATGCTCGCGTCCGGATCTTTCATCGGACGGCCGAGATGCCGTTCGCGGGCCACCCCAATGTGGGGACCGCGTGGGTCCTGGCGCGCCAGGGCCGCGACCGGGGCGGCGCTCTCCGTTTCGAGCAGATGGCGGGGCTGGTGGAGATCGGGATCGAACGCGATCCGACCGGCCGGGTGACCGGCGCCGTGATCGCCGCGCCCCAGCCTCTGTCGCGGGGACTGGAGTTCACAGGCGAGGAGATCGCTCCCTGCGTCGGGTTGGAGGCCGCCGACGTCGTCACGGCCGCGCACCGGCCCGTGCAGGCCTCGGTGGGCGTGGCCTTTGTCCTGGCGCAGGTCGCGCCCGCCGCCCTGGCCAGGGCCACGCCGGACCTGGCGGCCTTCCGCGCGCTTGCGGCCAGGCGCCCCGGTCTCGCCGGCCGGCTTTCGCTGTTCCTCTATGTTCGCGACGGCGCCGCCATCAGGGCCCGCATGTTCGCCCCGCTTGCGGGGACCTGGGAGGATCCGGCCACCGGCAGCGCCAGCGCCACGCTGGGGGCGCTGCTGCTGTCGCTGGACGGCGGCGACGAGGCCGCCTTTCAGATCACGCAGGGCGTGGAGATGGGCCGCCCCAGCCAGCTGCGGGTTTGGGCGCGCCGAGCCCAGGACGGGCTGCGCGCCCGCGTCGGCGGCTCATGCGCGCCGATGTTTCAAGGCGAGGCGGTCCTCTGACCTCCAGCGCTCTCCCCACACGCCAGTTCCGGGCGCCCAGCCTCAGGGCGCCCGCGCCCGATCCTCGGCGAGAAAGCGCTCGGCGAGCCGCGCCCACAGGGCGGCGCCGGTGACGAGGCTGCCGTCGGCGAAGTCGTAGCCGGCGCTGTGCAGGATCGGCGAGCGTTCGCCGTTGCCGAGGCGCAGGAAGCTGCCGGGCCTATGCTGCAGGTAGTAGGCGAAGTCCTCGCTGCCCGGCAACATGGGGCATAAGTGAACGTTGTCGGCGCCGACCAGCTCCCGCGCCACCTCGGTCGCGAAGGCCGTCTCGGCCTCGCTGTTCACGACGACCGGATAGCCATGCTCCCACTCGATGTCGACCGCGGCGCCATGGGCCGCGGCCGTGTTGGCGGCGATCGCCCTGATGCGGGCTTCGAGGAGGCTCCGCGTTCCCGGGGTGAACGAGCGGACGCTGAGCCCGAGCTCGGCCGCCTCGGGAATGACGTTGGTCGCCGTTCCCCCATGGATCGTGCCGACGGTGACCACGGCGGCCTCGTTCGGATCGACATTGCGCGCCACGACCGTCTGCAAGGCCATCACCGTGGCGGCCGCCGCGACGACCGGGTCGACCGTGAGGTGCGGCCGCGAGGCGTGGCCGCCTTTCCCCCGGATGCGGAGGAAGACAGTGTCGCTCGCCGCCATCATGGGCCCGGACCGGGTCAGGATCGCGCCCTCTGGCGCGCCCGGGTGGTTGTGCAGGCCGAAGATCGCGTCGCAGGGAAAGCGCTCGAACAACCCGTCGGCGATCATCGCCTGAGCGCCGGAATTCTTGCCGGCCTCCTCCGCGGCCTGGAACACCAGGACGACGGTTCCGCGGAAGCGGCGGGTGCGGGCGAGGTGCTCGGCGGCTCCGAGCAGGACGGTGGTGTGCCCGTCATGCCCGCAGGCGTGCATCTTGCCGGGGTTCTTGCTGGCGTAAGGCAGCCCGGTGGCTTCGGTGATCGGCAGGGCGTCCATGTCGGCCCGGATGGCGACGCTGCGGCCGCCCTCTCCCTGGCGCAGCACGCCGACGACCCCATGGCCGCCGATGTTCCGCGTCACCTCGTAGCCCCAGCTTTCCAGCTTTTCGGCGACGAAGGCGGAGGTCCGCACTTCCTCGAAGGACAGCTCGGGGTCGGCGTGCAGGCGCCGGCGGAGGTCCGTGAGCTCGGCCTCCCGGGGAGCGAGATCCGAAACGGTGGAGTACTGGTTCGATCCAAGCGTCATGACAGTTCCGAAATCCGGTGGTCTCGCACGAAGCGGCTGAGGAATGCGCGGGTGCGCGGATGCGACGGGGCGCTCAGGATCTCGCCGGGCGGGCCCTGCTCGACGATGACGCCGCCGTCCATGAACACGACGCGGTCGGCCGCCTCGCGGGCGAAGCCGATCTCGTGGGTGACGACGATCATGGTGAGGCCCTGCCCGGCGAGCTCGCGCATGGTCGCCAGAACCTCGCCGACGAGCTCGGGGTCGAGCGCGGACGTCGGCTCGTCGAACAGCATCAGCGTGGGCCGAATGGCGAGGGCCCGGGCGATCGCGACCCGCTGCTGCTGACCGCCCGAGAGCTGACGCGGATAGGCGCTTTCCTTGTCGGACAACCCCACGCGGGCCAGCAGCTCCCGCCCGCGCCGCATCGCCTCCCCGGGCTCCTGGCGGTGCACCCCGATGGGCGCCTCGACCACGTTCTGCAGCGCCGTCATGTGGCCGTAGAGATTAAACTGCTGGAACACCATCCCGATCTTGCGGCGCTGGACCGCGATCTGGCGTTCCGGAAGACGCGTCAGCCGCTCGCCGTCGAGGCGGTAGCCGATCTGCTCGCCGTCGACCTCGATCGACCCCTGGTCGATGGTCTCCAGGTGATTGATGCAGCGAAGGAAGGTGGATTTGCCCGACCCTGAGGGGCCGAGGATGACGACGACCTCGCCGGGCGCGACGTCGAGATCGATCCCCTTCAGGACCTCGTTCGAACCGAAGGCTTTGTGGACGTCGCGGGCGCGTACGACAGGCTGCATGGTCATGACGCCGCGCGTCGGGCGGTCGTGACGGCGCGATCTCCGCGGTTGTAGTGGCGTTCGATGAAGCCCTGCATGACGTTCAGGACCGACGTCACCAGCAGGTACCAGAACACCGCGACCAGCAGCATGGGGATGACCTCGAAGGTGCGGTTGTAGATCGACTGGACCGAGTACAGCAGATCCGCCATGGCGATGACGCTGACGAGCGACGTCGCCTTGATCATGCTGATGAGCTGGTTGCCGGTGGGTGGGACGATCGCCTTCATGGCCTGGGGAATGACGATGCGCCGGAGGATGCGGGCGCGCGTCATCCCGAAGGCCTGGGCGGTCTCCGTCTGCCCCCGGTCGACCGACAACAGGCCGCCGCGGATGATCTCGGCCATCAGGGCCGCCTCGTTGAGCGACAGCCCGATGATCGCCGCCGTCAGCGGCGTGATCAGGCTGTTGGTGTCCCACGTGGCCAGCGTCGGCCCGAAGGGCACGACGATCGAGATCGTCGGGAACAGGATCGACAGATTGTACCAGAAGATCAGCTGCACCAGCAGCGGGGCGCCCCGGAAGAACCAGATGAACAGCCCGGCGAGCGACGAGGCCAAGCGGCCGCCCGAGACGCGGGCCACCGCGATCAGCAGGCCGAACCCGGTGCCCAGCGTCATCGCGACGGCGGTGAGGCCCAGCGACACGGACAGTCCCTTGAGGACGGTGGGATCCAGGAAGTACTGGGCGACCACCGGCCAGCCGAAATTCGGGTTGATCGCGCAAATGTAGAGGAAGCCGCCCAGGATGGCGGTGGCCAGGACCCATGCCGCCGCCCGCCCGAGCGGCAGGGGAGCATGCGCCCGCCGGACGTCACGAAGCGCGTCGGCCGGCATGCGGGCTGGCGAGGCTTGTGCGGTCGACGACGACATGGCGGGCTCCCCGGCTCTCGGCTTACTGGCCCTGGTTGATCCCGGCCTGCTTCACCATGTTGTTCTCGAGGCCCCATTTGTTCATCACGGCCGCGTAATCGCCGTTGGCGATCAGGATGTTGAAGGCGTCCCGCAGGACCTCGGCCAGAGGCGAGCCCTTGGCCACCACGGCGCCCTGGTAGATATCCTTGAACCCGTTGGCGAGCCCGACGCCGGAAAGCTCGAGCTGGCCGTTCGCCTGCTTGACGAAATAGGTCAGCGGAGCCTGGGAGGAAAAGAACGCGTCCGCGCGCTTGGAGCGGACAGCCATGATGGACGCGGGCTGGTCGGTGTAGGACTGCACTTCGACGGCGGGTTTGCCGAGTCCGGCGCACTTCTCCGAGAATTCCTTGACGACCTTTTCGGCCGACCCGCCCGCCATGACGGAGATCCGGGCGCCGCAGGTCGTCTCGAGCGAGACGATCTTCTTCGGGTTGCCCTTGTCGACGGCGAAGACGACGTATTCGCGCGCCCAGTCGACGAAGTCGTTGGACTTCTGCCGGTCGGGGTAGTCTCCGACAGGGCCGATGGCGAGTTGATAACGGCCGGAGTTGACGCCGCTCAGCAGTGCAGGAAGCCCGGCCACGGAGGCGTGTTCGATGGTGATTCCGAGCAGGCGCCCGATCGCGTCGGAAATGTCCTTCGTGGCGCCTGTGAGTTCGCTGCCGGTGACGATCTCGTAGGGCGGGAAGGAGCCGTTGTTGACGGCCGTCATCTTGCCGGCCTTGCGGATCTCTTCCGGAAGCCGGGCCCTCAGATTCTCGTCGACTTTCTGCGCCGGCGCGGTCTGGGCGAGCGCCGCGGGGGCGGCCAAGGCGACCAGCGCGGCCACGACGATTGCTTTCACGGTCATCGGCGTTCTCCTTCGGCGAATAGGGGGGAGCGGCGGCTGATCCTGTATTGGCTCCGCCTTCAGGGTTTCAGGCCTGGAAAGAGCGTCTCGACTCCGACGGGCTTCGGCAGGATGCCCTGCTGGTGCAGTTCAACGCCGAAATCGGCGATCATGCGCGCGTTCTGCTCCAGACCGCTGTCGTTCCAGTCGGGAGCCAGCGAGCGCCCGGCGAAGAGCAGCTCCTCGAGGACGAAGGGCGAGGTCTCGGCGTATTTCCGCCGCTTCGCCGTCCAGACCCGCTGGCTTTCGTCGACGAGGCGCGACAGTTCGTCGGCGATCCAGGGATTCTCGCGCAGGACCGCCGTCTTGACGCCGAGCAGGTGATGCGCCGGCACGTAGCCGACGTCATCGTAATAGGCGCACTCGGCGCCCCGGAAGTCGCGGAGCAGCTGCCGGAAACCCGACCCGCGGGCGAAGAAGCCGTCGGGCATGAATGGCGTGAAGACGGCGTCCAGATCGCCGTTCGCCAGCATCTCCATCATCGGGCGTTCCGCCGGATCGGCCTCGATCAGGCCCGGGCGGCCGAAGCCGTCGAGCCGGTCGACGATCGGATGCTGCGCGGTGAGGCGCCCGGCGATCCAGAACGCATCCTCGACCCCGACGCCTTCGCGTCGCAAGGCCGCGCGCGTCCAGGTGTTGCCGCTGTCGCGCCAACCCGTCACGCCGATGCGCTTGCCCTTGAGCTCGGACAGGCTTTCGAGCGGGCTCGCCTCGCGGGTGATGACGCAGCGATGGCGGAAGCCGCGCATGATGAAGCAGGGGACGCCGACATAGTTCGCCTCCCCCTGCGTCATGGCCGACGCATGGCGGCTGAACGACAGCTCGGCCGCGTCGAATTCGTCGGTGGTCGCGAAGTTCGCAAGCAGCGTCCCCACCCGGGTGATCCGCAGCTCGAGCCGGTCCGACACGACGTCTCGCAGCAAGAGCGGCGTCAGGTAGTCCCAATCGCGCGTGGCGATCCGCAATGTGACGGTCAAACCCGAACCCTCGTCATCAAGTCCGGACGAACCTAGCGGACGCGGTCATGGGCGCGCAAAAGTTATTGTGTTACTGAACATTCATTTCGGCGGGCGGGCAGCGATGGAAAAGACGTTCGACGCACGCTGGTTCGTGAGCCGCCTCGGCAACCCCACGCGACGCGGCATCGCGCAGGAGACGGCGGCCCTCGTGCGGACCGGCGCGCTGCCGGTCGGCGCCAAGCTGCCCACGGTGCGCGACCTGGCCTACGAGCTGCGCGTCAGTCCGGCGACCGTGTCGCAGGCCTGGGCGGATCTGCGCCGGCACAAGATCATCAGCGGCCGGGGACGCAACGGCTCTTGGGTCATCAGCGACAGTTTCACGCCTCGCCCTGAGCGGCTGATGAGCGGCGGACTCACGCCTCGGCCGGGCCTCGTCGACCTGGCCCGGGCGGTCCCGGATCCTGCGCTCCTGCCCGATTTGTCGGAGGCGCTGGCCTTCGGCGCCCGGGCCGAGGGATTGAACAGCTACGCCCGCGTCCGCATCCTTCCCGTCCTGGAGCGCGCCGTGCGAGCGTCATGGCCCTATGACGCCGCCGCCTTCCTGGCGACGGACGGGGGCTACAGCGCCATCTACACGCTGCTGCACGCCCTCGTTCCGCCGGGAGCCCCGGTCGCGGTCGAGGATCCGACGGGCCTGCGCATCCTCGACATCCTGGAGGACATGAACGTCCCGATCGTGCCCGTGGCCTGCGACCGCCTGGGGCCTCGGCCCGACGCCCTGGCCGAGGCGCTCGAGCGGCGCCCCGCGATGTTCATCTTCCAGCCGCGCGTGCACGCGGTCACCGGAAACCTGCTGTCGGCGCGCCGCCTGGACGAACTCGGCCGCCTGCTCCAGCGCAGCGACACGCTGGTGGTCGAGAACGACGGCATCGGCGATGTCGCGGACGCGCCGCGGATGTCGCTGGGAGGCAGGATGCCTGACCGCGTCATCCACGTCCTGTCCTACTCGAAGGCGCTCGGTCCCGACCTGCGCCTGGCGGTCATGTCGTCGTCCGCGGTCGTGGCCGAACAGATCCAGACCTTCCGCGGCTTCAGCGCAGGCTGGACGAGCCGGATCCTGCAGGCCGCCACGGCCTGGCTGCTCGACGACCCGGCGACCGCCGTCCGCGTCGCTCACGCCAGAAGCGCGTACCAGGCCCGGCGGGAGAAGCTCGCGGCCGAGTTCCGGAGCCTCGGCGTCGTGGTCGAGCCCGGACATGGCCTGTCGTTCCTGGTCCCGGTCGCCCCGGGACACGATGCGGCGTCGCTGCTTCTGGGCCAGGGGATCGCCGTCGCGCCGGGGCGAAATTTCTCGTTAGCGCCGCTCGACTTCATACGGGTCGCGGCCAGTTGCGTGCCGGAGAGCCAGGCGGCTGAAACCGCGCGGATCATCGCGCGCGCCCTGACGCCTGGAGCATTGGTCCCCTCGCCGGTCGTGACGCCGCCCAGGCTCGACCTGCCGGAGTAAGTGCGATCCCGCCTCGCCGGCGACGCGACGCGACTGGCGCTCGCGGTGGCGCTCAGGGCGCCGAAGGGCGCGCCAGGGCGGAGGCCAGGCGGGCGATTTCGGGGTCGTCGGGGCGCATTGATGCGAGGCGGGGCGCCAGGGCGGCGGCGGCGGCCCGGTCGCCGCGCCTGAGCGCGTCCGCCAGGACGGCGGACAGCAGGTCCACGTCCCAGGGATGGTCCGCCAAGGCTTTCGTCAGCAGCTCCCGTCCCTGCTGCGCCCGGCCGACGGACGTCAGCGCGACCGCATGCACATAGGCGAAGCGCGCGTCGTCCGGCTGCAGCGCGGTCGCGCGGGCGAACATGTCCAGGGCCTCGGGATAGCGCTTCTGGCGCACCAGCGACAGACCGAGCGCATGCGCGACGCCGGCCGAATCGGGCGATGCGCGGAGCGCGCTCCGCAAGGTCTGCTCGGCCTGCGCCTCGCGGCCCGAAACCCTGTAAAGATCGGCCAGGTTCACCGCCAGCTCGGCCGCCGAGGCGTCGTTGGTCAGCCCTTCCAGAAGCTCGCGCTCGGCCTCCGCGGCCCGGCCCCGCTGCTGCAGGAAGGCCGCCAGGGCGGAGCGGTGCTCGGACCGGTCGGCGTTCAGGCGATGCGACGCCTCGAATTCGGCGAAGGCCTTGTCCAGGGCGGCCTGTTCGGCCGGCGATGCGGAGCCCGGCGGGGCGCCGGCCAGGAGCCGGGCGGCCTCCACCCGGACGGCGAGCGCCGGGTCCGCCGCAAGCGGCAGGAGCATGCGCCACAGCTGGTCCGCGGGCCCGCGGGCGAGGCTTCGCATCGCCGCGATGCGCGCCAGAGGCGCGGGATCCGCGAGCCCCTTGCGGGCGGCGGCCTGGGCGGCGACGCTCGGGAAGCGGCCGAGTTCGTCCTGGGCCGTGGCCCGGGCGACCGCCGGGACGGCGGGGTCGACTGCGAGACGGATCAGGGCGTCGCGGGCGCCCGGATCTCCCCGGCGCGCGAGCGCGAAAGGCTCGCCCCAGGTCTGCAGCCCCTTGCGGTTGGGACCGCGCCAGCTCTTCACCGCATCAGCGGCCCATTGGGCCGAACGGTCCGCGTGGCAGGCGCCGCAGGCGTTGGGCGCGCCGGTCCGGTCGGACAGGTCCGGTCTCGGCGTGCGGAAGCCATGGTCGTGCCGGCGGTCCACGACCATGTAGGTCCGGGCAGGCATGTGGCAGGACACGCAGTCGGGCGCGTTCGGGCCGGGCGGATGGCCGGTATGGGACCGGGCGGCGAACCGCTCCGGCTGATGGCACTGTCCGCACACGGCCGCCCCCGCCGCCTTCAGGGCGCCGCTGTGGGGATCGTGGCAATCGCCGCAGACCACGCCCTTGGCGTACATGAGGCTCTGCTTGAACGCGTGGTCGTTGAAGACCTCGTCGCGCATCTGCCCGTCCGCCTCGAACAGCCCCTCCGAGAGCAGCACGGGCATGTGGGTGTCTTCCAGCGGCCGGCCGGGACGCCAGTCTTCCGAGAGCAGGCCCCGTCGCGAATGGCAGCGTGCGCAGGTCTCCACCTCGTCGCCGGCCGGCCGCGGCGCGCCGTGGGCCGGGCTTCCGGTCGCCGGATCGGGCGTCCAGTCCGGCTGGGGGCGCCGCGCCGCTGCGGCGGCGAAGCCCTTGAGCGGGTCGGGCGCGGTCGCGCCGGCGGCGGCCCAGGCGACATGCCCGGCGCCCGCGCCATGGCAGGCCTCGCAGCCCACGCTGATTTCCGAATAGGTGGTCCTGTAGGCGTTCCTGGCGGGGTCGTAGCCCTTGCGGAACGCCGTCGAGTGGCATTCGCCGCACATCAGGTTCCAGGTCTGGAGCGCCCGGGTCCAGTGCAACGGATCGGACGGCGGCGCCGGCTGGTGGCCGTAGACGTGGAACCAGCGCTGTCCCCCGCTCTCGCGCGGCCGGGCGTCCCAGGCCCAGGGCAGCGCCTGGAGGCGGCCGCCCGGGAACTCGACCAGATATTGCTGCAACGGGTCGACGCCGAAGGCGTAGCGCACCTCGTAGCTGGCGAGCGCGCCGTCCTGGCCCTCGGTCTCCACCATGAAGCGGTCGCCGTCGCGGAAGAACCGGCCATGCGCGCCGTGGTTCTCGACCCGCGCGCCGGAGAAGTCTCCCTTCACGGTGGCCGGCCCGGCGGGCGCCATGGCGGCGGCGTGCTGCGAGCCGGCCCAGGCCTTGGCCTCCCGTTCATGGCACGAGGCGCAGCGCTGCGACCCGACATGATCGGCCGGCGCGTCGGGCGTCAGGACGCCGGCCCATGACGACGGCGCGGGGGAGGGAGGGGCGGCGGACGTCCATGCCGAAAAGGACGCCAGGGCCGCGAAGGCCGCGAGCGAAGCCAGGACGGCTCCCAGGAGGCCCGCGAAGGGTCGCGGCCCCGCCGGCCGGCGATCCGGACGTCCCTCGTCGACAGGTCCCACCCGGGAAGCCCTCTCTGCGCGACCCGCGACGGGGCCGCGCGGCTTTCAGAAATGCACGCTGAGGCCGGTGAACACCCCGTGCAGCGTGGTGCGGTAGACGAAGCCGCTCTTCTCGTAGTCGGTGTACAGGGCGCGGTAGCCCAGCGAGGTGGACAGCGTCTCCGTCCATTTATAGCCCACGGCCAGGAAGCCCTGGCTGGTGATCCGCGACCCGACGCCGAAGCCGCCGATGTCCGCGATGGCGTTGACGTACCAGTGCTTGTCGAAGGCGTAGGTGGCCGAGAGGCCGACCAGCGGGTCGACCCACTCCTTGGACCCCGAGGCGGACAGGTCGAGCGCCGGGATCACGCCGGAATGGCGGAAGTCGGCGCTCAGCCGCTGCGCCCTGGCGCCGGCGAGCACGCGGACATCGAGGTCGGGCGAGCCGATCGGGACCCGGTAGCCGACATAGCCGGCCAGCAGGCCGAGGGTCTGCTCATAGTCGAGCTGGCCGCCGAAGCGGTTCGTCCGGTTCGCCCCGAGCTTCGACCACACGACGTCGCCGAGGAACATCCAGGTGTCGTTCCGGGCCTGGAACGCGCCCATGAAGACGCCCTCGAGATGGTCGAGGATCTGGTCGAACCCGACATTCACCCCGATCGGACGCCGGTAGCGCAGGCCCACGTCGCCATCCAGCGCGGTGGCCCATCCATAGAGGGTGGCCTGGAAGGCCCAGGACGGAAGCGGCGCGGCCGGCGCCGGAGCCGGTCCGACGCGGGACGGGAGGTCCGCCCCCAGCGCCGCCCCGCTCGCCGCCAGTCCCGCAGCCAGGCACGCGCCCAGTAACCGCATCTTCATGTCGAGCCCCCGCTCTGCTGCACCCCGGATCCGGAGTGTGCAGCTCAATTACACAACCGGAAAGCGTACATTCCTGCTGGCGCGGCCCACGGACGTCATTCTTCCGGACTGTCGAGCGGGGGCCACAGACGCCGAGCGTCGTCCCGATCAGGACCCCTTCGCATCACGGCGCGGCGGCCAGCGTCACCTGGGTCACGCCGCCGGCGATGTTCAGGCCCGTCATGCCCTCCACCGAGAGAGGCTGCAGGGAGAACGCCCGTCCGGTTCCGCCGACCAGCAGGTTGGCGCCCACGCCGACGCCGGCGGCGGCCTGCACGCCGACGCCCGCATAGGAGCCCGCCAGAGCGCCTGTCGGGAGTCCCCGCTCGGCCGCGATCACGCCCCAGATGAGATGGCCCGCCGCCACCTCGCCGATCGCGACCCCGTAATCGGTGATCTGCCCGGTATAGGCGTCGGCCGGGCCGCCGTTGTCCGGCCTGAACACGCATTGCAGGCGCTGCTTCTGCATGAGGATCATCCCGACGCCGGCCGAGACGTCGCAGGACAGCGTCCCGATCTTCGATCCCGACTGGGCCCAGGCGGGGGCCGCAAGGGCCAGCCCCGCGCCGATCGCGGCGATCCTGACGAACGGTTTCAACACAGCGCATTCTCCTGTCTGGCGAGAGGCGGGGCCGGTCATGGCTTCTCGGCGAAGATCCTGGCCCAGTCGTCCTTCATGCTGACGACCGCCCAGCCATTGGCCTTGGCCGCGTCCAGAGCCTTGTCGAGCCGTCCGAAGGGCGAGGCGCGGTCATAGGCGTATTCGCGCTCGCCGTCGTCGTGATGGATGATGACGCCGAGCCCGCGGCGGCCGCTCATGGTCGCCCATTGCAGCATCTGGAGATCGCCGTCCGAGTTGCCGAAGGCCGCGATGGGACGCGCGCCGACGGCGGCGTTGATGCCGACGGGCTTGCCCGGGCCGTCGTCGATGAAGTTGACCTCGGGCAGGCGGAACAGTTCGGGACGACCGTCCCGCATCTCGAACCGGGTCTTGATGCTGGAGCCCACCACCTGCTGGGGCGGCGCGCCGTAGACGCGGTCCGTCCACGGCCGCATGAACTCCACGCCGCCGCCGGACACGATATAGACCCTGAAGCCGTTGCTCCTCAGATAGGCCATCGCCTCCAGCATCGGCTGGTAGGCCAGATCGGTGTAGGGGCGCTGGAAGCGGGGATGCCGGGCCTTGGCCAGCCACTCCTGCACGATCGTGGCGAACTGGTCGTTCGTCATCCCGGCGTGGGTCGCGCCCATGATCTGAGCCAGTCCGCGTTCGCCGGCGGCTCCGAGCGCCTTGAGGTCTCCCTGAAGGACAGCCTTGAAGGGCTGCCTGGTCTTCCACTCGGGATGCATCGGGGCGAGGGCCTTCACGCGATCGAGCGCGAACGCCAGCTGCGTGTACATCGGCTGCTCGGGCCACAGCGTTCCGTCATTGTCGAAGGTCGCAATGCGGTCGGCTGGCGCGACGAAATCCGGCGACCCGGGCGTGGTCACGGCCGTGACGAAGGAGACGATCGCGGCCTTGGCCGGGCTCTCCTTCCAGGTCCCGAGGGCGTCCGGACCTTGCGCGACCGCAGGCCCGGCCGCCGCCAGGGCGATCAGAATTACCAAGAGCTTCTTTAGCATAGAACAAATGTCCCCCGAGCGCACATATCGTCGGCAAAGGTGACGCGGTCTACTTTAAGTCAGTGTTTTTACATTCCGTCATCACAACATTCTATGATGTACGTCAGTTTCTTGACGACCTCATGAGGCGATGATGCCGGACGGCTCGCGAATGAGCCTTTGGCCTACGCTGGAGGAAGTCCATGGATCAAACTCTCTTGAGCTCGATGGTCGGGGCAGCCGCGGGGGCGGCCATGCTGGCCATTCCTGGCGGAGCGATCGCCCAGCAGAACCAGCAGAAGCCCAACATCCTCTTGATCGTGTCGGACGACACCGGATATGGGGATCTTGGACCCTATGGCGGCGGCGAAGGCCGCGGCATGCCCACCCCGAGCATCGACCGGCTCGCCAACGAGGGCATGACGTTCTTCTCGTTCTACGCCCAGCCGAGCTGCACGCCCGGCCGCGCCGCCATGCAGACCGGGCGCATCCCCAACCGCAGCGGCATGACCACCGTGGCCTTCCAGGGCGAGGGCGGCGGCCTGCCGGCGGCGGAGTGGACTCTGGCCTCCGTGCTGAAGCAGGGCGGCTACAAGACCTACTTCACCGGCAAGTGGCACCTCGGCGAGGCGGACTACGCGCTGCCGACCGCCCAGGGCTACGACGTGATGAAGCATGCGGGGCTCTACCACCTGAACGCCTACACGTATGGCGACCCGACCTGGTTCCCGGACATGGATCCGGAGCTGCGGGCCATGTTCAACCGCGTGACGAAGGGCTCGCTTTCGGGCAGGGCCGGCGAGAAGCCGGTCGAGGACTTCAAGATCAACGGCCAGTACGTCGATACGCCTGTCGTCGACGGCAAGCCGGGCGTGGTCGGCATTCCGTTCTTCGACGGCTATGTGGAGAAGGCCGCGATCGAGTTCCTCGACGACGCGTCCAAGACGCCGAACCAGCCGTTCTACATCAACGTGAACTTCATGAAGGTTCACCAGCCGAACCTGCCGGCGCCGGAGTTCGAGCACAAGTCGATGTCCAAGACGAAATACGCCGACAGCGTGGTGGAGCTCGACACCCGCATCGGCCGGATCATGGAGAAGCTGCGCGCCACCGGCTTGGACAGGAATACGCTGGTCTTCTACACCACCGACAACGGCGCCTGGCAGGACGTGTATCCGGACGCGGGCTACACTCCGTTCCGCGGCACCAAGGGCACCGTGCGCGAGGGCGGCAACCGCGTGCCGGCCATCGCCGTGTGGCCCGGCAAGATCAAGCCGCAGGCCAAGATCCATGACATCGTCGGCGGCCTCGACCTGATGGCCACCTTCGCCACCGCCGCCGGCCTCAAGCTGCCCGAGAACGACCGCGAGGGCCAGCCCATCATCTTCGACAGCTACGACATGACGCCTGTGCTCACCGGCGCCGGCAAGTCCGCCCGCAACAACTGGTTCTACTTCACCGAGAACGAGCTGACCCCCGGGGCCGCGCGCGTCGGTCACTACAAGGCCGTGTTCAACCTGCGCGGCGACGACGGCGCCTCGACCGGCGGCATGGCGGTCGACACCAATCTTGGATGGAAGGGCGCGGAGAAATACGTCGCGATCGTCCCGCAGGTCTTCGACATCTGGCAGGATCCGCAGGAGCGCTACGACATCTTCATGAACAACTATACCGAGCGCACCTGGACGATGGTGCCCATCAGCGCCGAGATCAAGAAGCTGATGGAGACCTACATCAAGCACCCGCCGCGCAAGCTCCAGAGCATGGGCTATGACGGACCCATCGAGATCTCGAAATACGAGAAGTTCCAGTGGGTGCGCGAGCAGCTCGCCAAGGAGGGCGTGCGCCTTCCGATGCCCACCGGCAACTGATTCAGCCTGAACGGAACCGAGGGACCGAAGGGGCTGGCGACAGCCCCTTCTTTCGTGGCCCTGCCGCCGCCGCTACTGCGGGGCGGGCTGCATGTGGCGGATCGGACGGCCGTCGACGGCGACCGCCTCGTTCGCCTCGAGCTTCTGGATGTCCGCCTGCGACAGCGTGGGCCGAACGACCTTGACGGTGAGCTTTTCGAGCTTGGCGGTGAGGGTGAAAGGCGGCCGGTAGTCGGCGTCGTTCACGCCGGTCAAGGTGTCGGAGCCGATGTCGAAGCTCTCGTCCCACTGCAGGATCATCGGCAATGTCCGCGGCATCTGCTGGGAGGCCACCACCTTGCCGTCGACCTTGAGCACGCCCGTGCCGGACCGGCCCAGCCCGCTCATATTGTTGTAGGCGAGCGTGCCGGCGCCGAGGCCGTCATAGTGGAAGTCGAACTCGACGACGTGCTTGCCGGGCGCGAGCGCATCCGGGCCTTCCCACTTGACCCGCTTCAGGTCGATGAGGTTCCACAGGAACACCGGCTTGCCCTTGAGGAGATAGAAGCCGTAGCCGGCGAAACGCCCGCCCGAGGTGAGGATCATGCCCTCCGCGCCGCCCTGCGGCACGTCGATCGCCGCCGTGATCGTGTAGGACGCGTTGAGGAGCGACGGCGAGTCGCCCTGGGGCAGCCCGACCATCGGTCGCGTGTAGGTGAACTCGGAGCGCCCGGCCGTGATGTTGGGGCGCGGCGCGACGATGCGGGCCGCCACCGAAGCGTCCATCGGGAAGACCTGGTGCGTCTTCGCCTGGGCGATGAACATCTCCTTCATCTGCTTGACCTTGTCGGGATGGGCGGCGGCGACGTTCCGGGACTGGCTGAAGTCCGTGTTGAGGTCGTAGAGCTCCAGCACCTGGTTGTTGAGGGGGTCGGGATTGGCGGCTCCGAACGCCTCCCACGGCGCCCGGTTCACCTGCGTGCTGAGCAGCCATCCTTCATGATAGAGGGCCCATTGCCCCATCATCTCGAAATACTGCGTCTTGTGGCGTGACGGCTCCTTCGCGTTCGCCCGGTCGAACGTGTAGGCGAGGCCGGTCCCCTCGATCGGCGCCTGCTTGATGCCGTCCACCATGTCGGGCGCCGGGATGCCGGACGCCTCCAGGATGGTGGGGACGATGTCGACGACGTGGGTGAACTGCTCGCGCAGGCCGCCCTTGTCCTTGATGCGCGCCGGCCAGGAGATCGCCATGTTCTGGCGAATGCCGCCGAGCCTCGAGGCGTTCTGCTTGAACCAGGTGAAGGGCGTGTCGAAGGCCCAGGACCAACCGGCCGACATGTGGTTGTAGGTCTGCTCCGTCCCCCAGACGTCATACCACTTCATCTGCTCCTCGACGGGCATCTGGTTGACGCCGTTGAAGAACGCGACCTCGTTGGGCGTGCCCAGCGGGCCGCCTTCGGCGCTCGTCCCGTTGTCGCCGTTGATGTAGATGATGAGCGTGTTGTCGAGCTTGCCCATGTCCTGGATGGCCTGCACCACCCGCCCGATCTCGTGGTCGTTGTAGGCGGCATAGGCCGCGAACACCTCGGCCTGCCGGACGAAGAGCTTCTTTTCGAGGTCCGTCAGGTCGTCCCAGTTCTTCAGGATGCTGGTGGGCCACGGCTCCAGCTGCGTGTCCTGCGGGATGACGCCGAGCGACTTCTGTCGGGCGAAGATCGTGTCGCGGAGCTTGTTCCAGCCCTCGTCGAAGAGGTGCAGCTGGCGGATCTTGTCGACCCACTCCTGGGTCGGGTGGTGGGGCGCATGCGTGGCGCCCGGGGCGTATTTCATGAAGAACGGCTTGTCGGGGACGGTCTGGTTGAGGCGGTTCAGATAGTCGATGGCGTCGTCCGCCATCCCGGTGACCAGGTTCCAGCCGGGCTTGCCCTCGAAGGGGTAGATCTGGGTCGTGTTGCGGAACAGGTTCGGCTGCCACTGGTTGGCGTCGCCGCCCACGAAGCCGTAGAAATATTCGAAGCCCATGCCGGTCGGCCACAGGTCGAAGGGTCCGATCGCGCTGGCCTCGAAGGCCGGCGTGTTGTGGTCCTTGCCGAACCATGACGTGGCGTAGCCGTTCTCGAGCAGGATGCGCCCGATCGTGGCCTTGTCCTTGCCGATGATGCTGTTGTAGCCGGGGAAGCCGGTGGACTGCTCCGAGATCACGCCGAAGCCGACGGAGTGATGGTTCCTGCCCGTGATCAGCGCCGCGCGGGTCGGCGAGCACAAGGCGGTCGAATGGATGTTGTTGTAGCGCAGGCCGTCCTGGGCGATGCGGTCCAGCGTCGGCGTGGGGATGACGCCCCCGAAGGCGCTGGGCACGCCGAACCCGGCGTCGTCCGTGATGATCAGCAGCACGTTCGGCGCGCCTTGCGGCGGGACGATCCGCGGCGCCCACCAGGGCTTGGAGGTCAGCGCGTCGTCGGTGATGACGCCGCCGAATTGGGGATCGGGCGCCGGGAGCTGCCGTCCGTCGATCACGACCGTCGCGCCCGGCGACCCTGGCGCGCCCTGGACCTGCTGCGCCGCCGCCGGGGTGACGCAAGCCGCGGCGCCGAGCGCCGCGAGCCCCACGGCCCAATCGCCGATCCGTGCGTTCCGCCTCATGATGAACCTCCCTCGAGAGCGCCGTCCGGCCCGGGATCGCCCGGCGTGAACGCGCCGGCGCGCCCGGTCAACCGATCGGAACGGAACCGCAGACGACTTGCGGTTTAGCAGCCGAGGCTAGCATCGAGCCCCGGCGCGCTTCTTGATCGCGATCATTTTCCCGCCACGTTCGAGCTGCCTGCGTGGTCAGGACACGGCGGCCGACACCAGGCCTTCGCCTTACTCAGGCCATCTTTTCGCCTTGTTTGCCTCCGTTTCGATGCAATCCCAAGAAAGACATGCCTGATTGAGCAATAGGGTACAGTCGAGCTCTGTCGATCTCGCGGCGTTGCTTCGGGGAAGAGGGGCCGGCGACTTTCCGATCGCGGGATCACATCGCCGCAAGACAGCAATTTGATTCGGTTTAACTCAAACTTTACGGAAACCGTTCGATTTTACAGGAACAGGCGTGGCCCGCCTGCCGAGTTCTGCCCAGAAGGACAGCGCTTCAGCTCTCCCGCCTGGAAGGCGACGCTCCGCCCGGCGGCTCACTCGCACAAGGCTGCGGGACGCCGCCCGAACGCACGATCCGCAGCGCTTGGAGGACGTGGCTTGACACTCCTGACGTTCGTGACGCGCCGGCAATCCACCGCATTCGCGATCGCGCTGGGCGTCGCGGCCGCGAGCTGCACCCGCAGCCCGCCCCCGGCGGCCTGGCCCCTGCCGCCCCGCCGGCCCGAGACGCCGCATCCGAACCGGCCGCGGGTCGCCGCAGCCGCGGGGGTCGGCGAGAGGCCTGCGGCGATGGCGCAGGCCGAGCCGCCGCCCCGCCCGGCGATCGAGGCCGCGCCCGCTTCGCCGCGGGCCTTCGGCATCGCCTCGCGCGAGCAGAGCGGCAGCTTCTGGCGGCTGGTCGCGGACCTGGACGAGGTCCTCGCCCGGGACGCCCTGCAGGTGAAGCCGATGACGACGAGAGGTCCCGTCCAGGCCCTGCGGGAGCTGCTCCGCAACCCCGGCGTGGACGCCGCCGTGGTGCAGGTCGACGCCCTGCAGGCGTTCCGCGGTTCGCTGCGGGACCGCCTCAGCCAGGACCGGCTCAGATATGTCGCGAGGCTCTATGACGAGGACGCGCATCTCGTGGCGAGGCGGGAGATCGGCGACGTGCGCCAGCTTTCCGGCAAGAAGGTCGATGTCTTCGCGCGGGGCAGCGGGAGCCATGTCACCGGCGCATCCGTGTTCCGGCGGCTGGGGATCGCGCCGGTCTGGACCTTCCATGGCGAGCTCTCGGCCTCGAGGCTGCTGGCCGCCGGCAAGGCGGACGCCGTGTTCATCGTCGCGCAGCGCCCCTCGATGCCCGTCCTGGAGTTGCCCGACAGCGTCGGCCGCCTCCTTGCGATCGACTGGCGCGACGGCTTCGAGGAGGCCTATCGCCGGGCCGCGCTGACCAGCGACGACTATCCGAACCTGCTGGCGCCGTCGGAGCGCATCGACACGGTGGCGGTGAGCACCGTCCTGGCCATGTGCGACTGGCCCTTGCAATCGCCCGGATACGGCCGGGCCGCGCAATTCCTGTCGGCCTTCTATGGCCGCCTCGGCGACCTGCGGGGTCCCGGCCGCCATTTCGACTGGGGTCCGGTCGACGCCGGCGCGGGCGCCGGCGGCTGGACCCGGCTCACATTGGCGGAGCTGCTCGATCCGCGATCGGGAACCGGACCGGAGGGCCGGCCCGCGCCGCCCGCCGGAGCCGGGCGCCCGACCGTTCCGTGAGCGGCGGCGCCCCGGCGCCGATCCGCCGCTAAGAACCGAACCGGCCACTGGAGGGGATGGGATGGACGACTTTGGAGAGCGAAGTTCGGCGGAGGACCTTCCGGTCGTGCTGGTGGTCGAGCGCAATATGCTGCTGCGGACCTGCCTGGCGCGGCTCCTGCGGCAGCAGCTCACCCGCTACGACATCCAGGAAGCGTGCTCGGCCGAGGATTTCGCCGACCTGGCCGGAAAGGACGTCAGGCTCGTGACCCTCGACATCGAGGACCGGCGCGCGGCCGACCTCTCGGTCCGACGCGAGATCGAGCAGGCGCGAGACCACTTTCCGCAGGCCGCCATCGCGGTGTTCAGCAACCACGACGACGGCGCGTCCGTGCAGGCGCTCATGCAATGCGGGGTCCGCGGCTTCCTGCCCACCTTCATCCCGTTCGACGTGGCGGTGGCGGCGCTGCGCCTCGTCCTGGCCGGAGGCGCCTATTGCCCGGCGCCGCCGCCGCTCGACGCGCCCGCGTCTCCCGACCACCTCGCCGACCACTCCCCGGCGCGGCTGACGCCCCGCGAGAAGGCCGTGCTGGCCCTCATGGAGCTGGGCCATCCCAACAAGATCATCGCCGCAAAGCTCGAACTGGCCGAAAACACGGTGAAGATGCACGTGCAGCACATCATGCGGAAGCTCGGGGCCAAGACGCGCACCGAGGCCGTCTTCGTCTGCAACAATCGCCGGGTCCCGCTGTCCTAGTCTTCCCGGAAGGCGGTGTGGAAGCTGTCCAGGAGAGGCTGCAGCGCGTAGAGCGCCACGGTGCTGCGGCCCGTGTGGACGAAGACGCGCGCCGGCATCCCCGGCGCCATGGCGCTGACCGCGGAGGCGTCTGCGCCGCTCTCGTCGACCGCGATCCTGGCCGAGTAGTAGGGCTGGTCCGTCCGCTTGTCCAAGAGCCGGTCGGCCGAGATCGTCACGACCTTGCCTTTCAGCGGCCGGACCTTCTTCGGGTTGAACGGCAGCAGCGTGATCTCCGCCTCTGCGCCCTCATGGACGACGTCGATGTCCTCGGGCCGCAGGCGCGCCATCACGACGAGGCGATCCTGGCGGGGCACGAGATCGAGGACCGGGGCGCCGGCCGCGATCACGCCGCCCGGAGTGTGCACGCGCAGGTCCGTCACCACCCCCGCCTCCGGCGCCCTGACCTCGTTGCGCGAGAGCTGTTCGGCCGTGGCGTGGATGGCGTCGCCCAGCGTGAGGATCTGGTTCTGCGTCTCGCGCAATGACTGGACCACCTCGTTCTGGTGATCGTTCGTCAGCTTGACCAGCGTGGCCTTCGCCTCACTGATCACCTGGTGCGCCCGGGAGATCTGCGATGCGAGCTCGCCCTGGCGCCCGTCGATCTCGGCGGCCTCTCTCTGGAGCGACAGCAGCCGGGGCCGCCGCTCGAGGCCCTTGTCCACCAGCGCGGACACCGCCGAGGTCTCCTGGCGGGCGATCTCGGCGCGTTTGGCCGCCGCGGCGGCCTGCGCCGCGAGCCCGGTGATCTCCTTCTCCACCTGGGCGATGCGCTCCTGGATCACCGCGCGCTGGGACTGCAGCACGTCCCGCCGGGCCTCGAAGATCTCGCGATGGCCCTGGATCACGGTGGCCAGGGTCCCGCCGCCGCCCGCGGCGCCCTGGAGGTCGGGCGGCAAGGCGATGGCGTCGCGTCCGTCCCGCTCGGCGAGGAGCCGGGCCTCGCGGGCGACGGCGTCCCAATACTGGCCTTCGAGGCTGGCCAGCCGCGAGCGGGTGCGGGTGGAGTCCATGCGGAGCAGGGACTGGCCGGCCCGGACTCTGTCGCCGTCCTTCACCAGGATCTCCTGGATGACGCCGCCTTCGAGATGCTGGATCGTCTTGCGGCTCGTCTCCGCCTCCAGGACCCCCGAGGCGACGGCCGCGCTCTCCAGCGGGGCGAAGATCGACCAGGTTCCGAGCCCGAGCACGAAGCCGAAGGTCAGGACATTGCCGGCGATCGCCACTTCGCGCAGCTGCGGCCCTTCGCATTGCGCCGCGCGCAGCCGCGCCGCCAGGCCTTCCAGACGTCGCATGAGCTGCTTCACGACGGTGATCCTTTCTCTCCGATGTCTTCGCCGCCCCAGCCGGGCCTGGCCCTGCGCAGGCCGCCCGGCCGGCGGGGCAAGGCGTCGTGACTCTCCCCTGGGGTCCGGGCGACGCGGCGGCCGACGGGCTGGGGGCTCAGATAGTGGTCGGAGACTTCCCGGGTCGGGCCATAGGCGCTGACCGCACCGTGGTTGAGGATCAGGATCTTGTCCGTGACGGCGAGAAGGCCGGTGCGATGGGTCGTCACCACCACCATCCCGTTCGCCGCCTTGATCCTGGCGATCGCCTCCGCGAGGATCCGCTCGCCGACGCAGTCCAGGCAGGCGTTCGGCTCGTCCAGCACGACCAGCCTCGGGCGCCCGAAAAAGGCGCGCGCCAGCCCCAGGCGCTGGCGGTGGCCGCGCAGCAGGATGAGGCCGCCATGGACGGCGTCGGTGTCGTAGCCGTCCGGCAGCCGAGCGATTGTCTCATGCAGGCCGACCAGCCGGGCCGCCTCGACCACGTCGTCGAGATCCGGGTCGTCCTGGCCGCTGATGACCTGCCTGAGGGATCCGCCGACGAGGTCGACCTCCTGCGGGAGGTATCCGACGCAGCGCGCGCCGTCCGCCGCCGGCAGGCATGACGGGTCGGGGTCCTCCAGGAGGATCTGGCCATGGTCCGGCGCGTGCACCCCCGCGACCAGCTGGCTCAGCATGGACTTGCCGGACCCCGACAGCCCGATCACGCCCAAGCACTCGCCCGGCGCGAGGTCGAACGAGACGTCTCTCAGCACGCTCCGGGCGGCGCCGGGCGGCGCGAACCGGACGTTCTCGACCAGCAGGCGCCCCTTCGCGTCCCCCGGCTCCCTCAGCGAGAGATGCAGGTCCGTGGAGCGCGAGGCCGCCGTCCCGACGCTCCAGGCCAGGACGTCGGCGATGCGCCGATAGGACGCCAGCGCCGCGTCCAGCGCCTTCCAGCTCGTGGCCAGACCCTGGAGCGGCGCGAGGCAGCGGCCGAAAAGCAGGCTGGACGCGAAGATGATGGCGGGGCTCCGGTCTTCATGCAGGACCAGCCCCGCCGCGACCGCCATCACGGCGATCTGCGCCACGCCCCGGAAGGGCGTGGTCAGCAGCAGCATGATCTCGGCGCGGCGGCGCGCGTCCTCGCGGTCCTGCGCCGCGCTCGCGGCCTCGTCCATCGCCAGCCGCGCGGCGAGCCGCGCCGTTCCGGCGGCGCGCAGCGCGGAAAGCTGCGGCGCGGCGGCCGCGAGGCGGGCGGCGGCCCGGGCGTATCCCTCGGCCGCGCGCGCCGCCGAATCCCCGGCGACCGTCTCGCCGGCCAGGGCCGCGCCGAAGACGACGACCGCGCTCAGCGCCCCGATCGCGCCCAGCAGGGGATGGACCAGGAAGAGAAGGATCAGGAACAGCGGCGCCCAGACCACGTCGAACAGGAGGGGGCAGGCGCCCGAGCCGAGGAACTGGCGCAGCATCCCGGCGTCGCGGTAGGCCGCCGCGGCCCGGCCGGCGAGCCGCGGGTCGCCGGAATCCAGCGTCGCCGCCAGGAGGGGCGGCCGCAGGCGGTCCTCCAGCCAGCCCCCGATCCGGCCGAGCGCGATCCTGCGCAGCGCGTCCAGCAGCGAGCCCACCATCACCGCGAAGGCGACGATCAGGGCCAGCATCACGAGCGTGTCCATGCTGCGGCTGGACAGCACCCTGTCATAGATCTGGAGCAGGAAGAGCGGCGGGGCGAGAAGCAGCAGATTGTGGCCGCAGCTATACGCGAAGGCGAGCCCCAGCGCGGGGCCGGCTCGCCGCCAGGCCTCGTGGAGGGGATGGGTCCGGATCTGCGAAATCGACGTCCTGCGCATGGCGACCGCCCCCAGGGTCCGGCGAGGCTGTTCGGCCGGCGGGACCAGGCCGCCGGCCGGCCGTCATCGCCCTTTCAGGCCAGCGGCACGTCGTGCCCGAAGTCGAACCCGGGATAGGACTCCGAGTGCACGAGCGCGAAGCTCACGTCGCCGCCGCCCGCGTAGTTGTGGTCGCCGCCGTCGCCGCCGATGCCGGCCTTCTGGACGGAGCTCTGGTCGAACTTGACCCAGTTCTCCTGCGTGGCGTCCGTATTGGCCGTGACCTTCGACGTGTCATGCCCGCTGCTGGACTTCTGCGAGCCGTTGGAGGTCGCGTCGGCTCTGGCGTGGTCCTTGCCCGAGCTGTGGACCTTGGCCCCGCCGGCGTCCCAGTCGGCCTTCTGCGAGACGTGGTCGCCCGTCTTCACGGTCACGTCCGCCCCATAGGCCTTGTTCACGGGGTCGAACGACGCCGTTTGCGTGTTGGACAGGTCGCCCTTGTTGTACCCGTCGCCGCCATTGCCGGCGCTGTTGCCGCCGGTGCTGATGGACTTGAACGCGATGACGTCTGAGGCGCTGGAGAATGGGGATACGCTCTTCATTGCAGGCTCCTCACTGATGTTGACAGCGACCCTGGGAGGGAAGCCGTGCGGTGGACTCTGCGCGCCGGGCGGTTGCTGGAGCTAGACGGCTATACGGGCGTCGCCTGATGGGGTGTGTTGCGCCGGCGTCCGCCGCTGCGGCGCGGAGCGCGCGACGCGGCCCGTTCGCGGGAGCCCGGCTGGCGCGGCGAGCGGCCAGCGCCTCGCGGGCGGGAGGCGGGGCTCCGCCGCCCCCCTTCGAAGGGATGTCATCGTCTCCGGCGGGCGGGCCACCCGAATTCCAGACTGGGGATTCGCCCGGCAGCCAGCGACAATGAACGCCGCGCACAGCTGCGGGCGGGAGCCAGGACCATGGTCAGAATCATGAGCACGACGGGCGCGAACGGCGCCGGAAATGGCGGCGACGGCGCGTTCTGGGGCTCCCTCACGCATTCGGCCACCGCCGTCTTCGCGCCCGTCAACATCGCGGTGGCGGGCGTCGGCGCCCACGCGCTGGCGCGGCAGGACAACAGCGTCGCATTCCAGCAGGGGGCCGTGCAGAAGGCCGGGATCGGCGGCCATGGCGGGTCCGGCGACGCCGCCTTCGGGGGCGGACAATCCTTCGTCGCCATGGAGGGGCGGCATTATGTGGATGGCGTCAAGGCGCATCACTACCCTTTCGGGCCTGATGCGGGCTTCGCCACCGGGGGCAACGAGGCCGGCGTCGGCGGGACGGGCTCCTTCTACGGCGTGATCACGCACCAGACCTTCGCGGTCTACAGCCCGATCAACATCGCCATCTCGGCCGCCGGGTCCGCCGCCACGGCGGTGCAGACCAACGACGTCGCCTTCCACCAGGGCGCCGTCCAGATCGCCGGCGTCGGAGGCGACGGCGGAAACGGCGACACGGCCGCCGGCGGCGACATCCTGTCCCATGGCGCCGGCGCCCTCGGTTCCGGCGCGGTCTCGACCGGCGGCAACCACGCCGGCGGCGGCGGAGACGGCTCCGCGTTCGGATCGCTGTTCGACATGGACGTGGCCGTCTACGCGCCCATCAACATCGCGATTTCAGGCGTCCACGCGTCGGCCACGGCCCTCCAGTTCAACGACGTCCTCTTCGACCAGGGATCGATCCAGATCGCCGGGATCGGCGGAGACGGCGGCCACGGGAACTCCTCGTTCGGCGGCCATCTCCTGCAGCTCCTGGAGGACTTCCACATCCTGGCGTGACCGGCCGGAAGCCGCTCCGGTCGGCGTTGTGCGGCGGCGCACGTCCGATCGGGCGCGTCTGGACGAAGCTCGCGCCGACGCTCTCCCTCATGGGCGTCAGGGAGAAAGACGATGCTTGACCAGCTCATCAGCGCCAGCGAGGCCCTTCGCGGCCACGATCTCCTGGCCCTCATGCCGGCGGGCTGCCGCTGCCCCGAATGCGGCGAGACCAGGATGGTCGCCTCCCCGGCGCCCCTGCGCTGCGCCGCCTGCTCCGCCGAGATGACGCTCCTCGACGACTCGGAGCCCGCTCCGCCCCAGGCGTGAGTTCCGGCCCGCGGGCGCCGGACAGGGGCCCGCCTTTGAAGAACCTCCCCGGGCGCGCGGGGTTGAGCCCGCATGTCCGCTTCCGACTATGTCGGCTACGTCGCCGCCCTCTGCTCCACCTCCGCCTATGCTCCGCAGGTCCTCAAGGCCTGGCGGACGCGCCGGACCAAGGACATCTCGCTGAAGGCGTTCTCGGCGCTCGTGACCGGCCAGTGCCTTTGGCTGACCTACGGCTTCCTCAAGAGCGAGTGGCCGCTGGTGGCGTCCAACGTCGTGACGCTCTGCTTCACCGGAACGATCCTGTACCTGAAATGGTGCGAGCCGCCGGATTGCGCTCCGGCGAGCGAACGGTCCGCCCCGATGCCCGGCGAGTGAGCGCGCGGCCGGGGGCGCGGTCAGTCGTTCTTGTGACGCTCGACGCATTGGTCGATGAAGGCCTGGCGCTTCTTGGCCCAGGCGCGCGCCGCCTTGTTGTAGCCCAGGCTCCTCGGCTCGGACTGCTGGAGCTCCGGGTTCTGCGAGGCCCTCTGGATGCACTTCTCCAGCCGGGGCCGGGCGGAAGCCGAAAGCGGGGCGATCGCCAAAGCCGCGGCAAGCAGGACCCTGATCATTGCGTCACTCTCCCGGGCCGCGGTGAATGGCCGTCCCGAACCGGCGCCCTTCCCTGAAACGCACGGGACCGCGAACGGATGCGCTCCCCCGGGACTGGCCCGGATCACGATCGCAGGCCAGGATGGGCCTGAGCAGGCGGGGCTGGACAAGCCCGGTTCGCTGCGGGAAGAACGCGGCTCGCCCTCAGGATCGCCCGATGCCCATGACCGCCGTTCAGCCCGCCACCGCCAGCCGTCGGGAGCCCCGCGAGGCCGCGGCGAGGGCCGGCGCATGAGCCGCCGCGCGCCCGGCGGCCCTGTCCGGCGCCGCAAGTTCAAGGTGCGGATGCCGGACGCGACAAGCCAGAGCCGCGAGGAGCCCGACGCGCCGCCGCAGCCGGCCGACGAGGCCGAGGACGAAGAGCGCGCCGCGAACTATCTCGAGGAAGAGGCGCAGCGGCCCTTCACGCCGGAGGTTTACCTGATCAAGCGGCCCCGCTGAGCAGCCTCAGACATAGCCTGTGGAGCCGTCCGGCCGCACCGGCACCTTGCGGGTCCAGTTGACGTAGTCCTCCGTGCCGAGGAGCTCCTCGTCCATCTCGACTCCCCAGCCGGGCCGGTCGGGCCGCAACTCCAGGTAGCCGTCCTTGGGCAGGTACGGATCTTTCACGTACCAGGCCCCCTGCAGCTTCTGCTCGCTGGTCGGCGCCTCGCCGCCGCCCGTGCCGAACACGTAGCCGGGCCCGTGCGGCAGCCGGTATTCGAGGATGCGGAAGTTCGGCTGCGCGGCGCAGAAATGCAGGTTCACGGCCGAGGCCAGCGGGCCCATGGGATTGTGCGGCGCGACCGTGACGTAGTGCGCCTCGGCGAGAGCGGCGATCTTGCGCATCTCGAGCAGGCCGCCGACCACGCAGATGTCGGGCTGGATGATGTCCGCCCCGCGCACCTGCAAGAGCCGCAGGAACTCGAAGCGGCTGTAGAGCGACTCGCCGGTCGCCAGCGTGCAGGTCAGCCCGCGCTTCAGCTCGCCCCAGGCCTCGAAGTTCTCCGGCCGGATCGGCTCCTCGAAGAACAGCGGGTCGTAGGGCGCCAGCGCGTTGCCGAGCTGGATGGCCTGCTGCGGCTCGAAGATCTTGGCGTGGGCGTCGAACGCGATCTCGTAGTCGGAGCGCACCGTCTCGCGCACCTGGCGGAAATACTCCGCGCTGGTGCGCACCACCTCGCCCCACCGGTTGCGGTGGATGTCGATGCGGTAGGGGCTGAGCTTGAAGGCCGTGATGCCCCAGCCTTCGTTCAGCGCGTCCAGCTGGTCCCGGGCGGCGTCGGGGTCCGGCGCCGTATACACGCCCGCATAGACGCGCACGCGGTCGCGCGCATTGCCGCCGAGCAGCATGTAGACGGGCACGCCCAGCGCCTTGGCGGAGATGTCCCAGAGGCAGTGGTCGATGGCCGAGATGGCCGCGAGCCCCAGCGCGCCCGGCGGGAAGCGGGCTTGCTGCATCAGCTTCATCACGATGTACTCGATCCGCCGCGGGTCGTCGCCGCGGATGAAGTCCATGAGGTAGTCGAGCAGCGGCAGCAGCGCCTTGTCGGGCCCGTGGTTGTAGCACTCGCCCCAGCCGGTCAGGCCGTCGTCGGTGTCGATGGCGATGACGACGCGCGGCCGGTCCTTGTCGCGCGACATGAAGGCGCGCAGGCGTTCGATCTTCATGGGGGGAAGTCCTCGTTTCTTGTTGTTCAGGGCTCAGTCGGGGCGGAAGTGCCGCCCGCGCCGGAGCCGCGTCTGCACATAGACGTGCTCGTCGAAGGTGCCGGGCGCGTAGGAGGTCGTGTCCTTGCCGATCGGCACCGACAGGTTCTGGCTGCTCGGGAACTGCGCCACGAAGTCCTCGTCGATGTCGACGCCGAGCCCGGGCGCGTCCGGGACGGTGAGGTAGCCATCCACCTGCTGCGGATGCGGAATCACCGTGCGGGCGCGGCCGTCCCAGTCGTCCTCGATCCGCTCCAGGATCAGCGCGTTCGGGATCGCGGCCATGACGTGCAGCGCGGCGTATTCGGCGACCGGGCCGAGCGAGCCCGAATGCGGCGCCATCATGATGTGATGGGCCTCCGCCATGGCGGCGATCTTCTTCATCTGCGTGACGCCGCCGGCCCGGCCCGTGTCCGGCTGCGCCACGTCCACGAGGTCGTGCTCGATCAGCTCGCGCAGGCCGAAGATGGTGGCGGCGCGCTCGCCGGCCGCCAGCGGCACATGGGCGGCGTCGCGGATGCGGCGATAGCCGTCGAGGTTCTCGGGCGCGATCGGGTCCTCGATCCACATCAGGTCATAGGGCTCCAGCGCCCGCGCCAGCCGGGCGGCGTCGCCGGGCGTCATCCAGGGCGGGCCGTGGAGGTCGATCATCAGGTCCATCTCGTCGCCGATCGCCTCGCGCAGCGTCGCGACCTTGCGGACGGGGTCCGAGACGCCGCCGCACTTGATGGCCGTGACGCCCCGCTCCTTCAGGCTCAGCGCGACCTCCGGCGTGTTGGCGTGGGCGTAGATGCGGATGCGGTCGCGGACCTTGCCGCCAAGCAGGTTCCACACCGGCACGCCGAGCGCCTTGCCCTTGATGTCCCACAGCGCCATGTCGACGCCCGTCATGGCCCCGGCCCCGACCGTCCCGGTCATGCCGTGGCCCATGATGGCGATCTGCATCTTCTGCCAGAGCCGCTCGATATGGGTCGGGTCCTCGCCCACCAGCAGCGCCCGCAGATCCCGCACGGCCGTCTCGATCACCCGCGGCCAGCCCGAGCACTCGCCGATGCCGGTGATCCCTTCGTCCGTATAGACCTTCACGAACAGCCAGTTGCGCGTGCCTGTCAGGTTGCCCGAGTAGCTCTGCGTGCCGAACGAGCCATCCGCCGCCCAGCTCTTCAGGCTCGGCGCGCCGGCATGCATCAGGAAGGTCTTCACGTCGGTGATCTTCACGGGAGGACTCCGCACATAAGTATCGCGCCCACACCACCATGCCCCTCATCCTGAGGAGCAGGCCCTCTTGGGCCTGCGTCTCGAAGGACGAGGGACTCCAGAGCGCACCATGGCTGAGCTAACTGGATCCCCTCGTCCTTCGAGACGCCATGCTGCGCATGGCTCCTCAGGATGAGGGGCGTTGGTGGATGCTGGAGCTTATGAGAAAGCGCCGTCACGCGATGTACCGGTGGCGCTTGTGCATGCTGCGCAGGCGCGGGTCGGGGCGCGGGATGGCGGAGAGGAGCGCCTGCGTGTAGGCGTGCTGGGGCGCGTCGCAGACCTGGTCGGTGGCGCCGGTCTCCACCACCCTCCCCTGGTACATCACCGAGACGCGGTCGCACATGTAGCGGATGACGCCGATGTCGTGGCTGATGAACACGTAGGAGAGCTGCAGCTCGTCCTGCAGCCGCATCATCAGGTCCAGCATCTGCGAGCGCAGCGACACGTCGAGCGCCGACGTGGCCTCGTCGGCCACGATCACGCGCGGGTTCAGCGAGATGGCGCGCGCGATGCCGATGCGCTGGCGCTGGCCGCCCGAGAAGGCGTGCGGGTAGCGCTCGCGCCAGGCCGGTTCGAGCCCCACCTGCTCCATCAGGGCCGAGACCCGGTCGTCGAGGTCCCTGCCCTGCGCGATCCCGTTCACCAGCAGCGGCTCGCCGATGATCTGCGCCACCGTCATGCGCGGGTTCAGCGACCCCACCGGGTCCTGGAAGATCATCCGGATCTCCCGCCGGCAGAGCTTCAGCGTCTCCTTGTCGGCCGTGACGAGGTCCACCACGGTTCCGTCCGCCTTCCGGTAGCGCATCGCGCCCGCGGTCGGCTGGTAGATGCGCAGCAGGCAGCGGCCCATCGTGGTCTTGCCCGAGCCGGACTCGCCCACGATGCCGAGCGTCTCGCCGGCCTTCACCTGCAGGGACACGTCGTCCACCGCCCGGATGGGCGCAGCGGCGGGGCCGAAATGCATTTTCAGATTGTCGATCTCGATCACCGAGGGCGCGTCCTCGGCGATGGGCGCGCGCTTGAGCCGGATCTCGGCCTTCTGCTCCAGCTTCAGCACCGAGCCGATCAGCATCTTGGTGTAGTCGTTTTGCGGCGCGTGGAAGATCTGGTCGACCGGCCCGGCCTCCATGACCTTGCCGTAGTGCATCACCAGCACCTCGTCGGCGATCTCGGCCACCACCCCCATGTCGTGGGTGATGAACATCACCGCCATGCCGTGCTGCTGCTGCAGGCGCTTGATGAGGTCGAGGATCTCGGCCTGCGTGGTGACGTCCAGCGCCGTGGTCGGCTCGTCGGCGATCAGCATGGATGGATTGCAAGCCAGCGCCATCGCGATCATGACGCGCTGGCGCATGCCGCCCGAGAACTCGAAGGTGTAGCGGTCCACCGCCTTGTCGGGGTTGGGGATCTCGACCTGCCGCAGAAGCTCCACGGTGCGCGCCCGCGCGTCCTTTTTCGACATCCGGAGGTGCAGCAACAGCACCTCCATGATCTGGTCGCCCACCGTATGGACGGGCGAGAGCGACGACATCGGCTCCTGGAAGATCATGGCGATCTCGGCGCCGCGCACGGCCCGGATCTCGCGCCCGCGCGGGTTCAGGTTGGCGAGGTCGACCGAGCTTCCGTCCGGCCGATGCAGCAACATGGAGCCGCCGACAATGCGGCCGGGCGAGTCCACGATTTGCAGGATGGACCGCGCCGTGACGCTCTTGCCGGAGCCGGATTCGCCGACCATGCACAGCGTCTTGCCGCGCTCGACCGTGAACGACACGCCGTCGACCGCCTTCACGACGCCGGTGCGGGTGGGGAAATGCGTCACGAGGTCCCGCACCTCGAGCACCGCCCGGGGTGGCGCGGAAGCCGCGTCCACGCGGCGGATGGTCAGGTCCACGACGGTCATTTGTTGTACGGATCCGCGGCGTCCCGCAGTCCGTCTCCCAGGAAGTTGAGGGCGATCACGGCGATCACGACCGCCACGCCGGGGGCGAACAGCCAGGGCGCGGTCGCGATGGAGCGGATGTTCTGCGCCTCGCGCAGCAGCACGCCCCACGAGATAGTCGGCGGCTGCAGGCCGAGGCCCAGGAAAGACAGCGAGGTCTCGGCCAGGATCATGGCCGGGATCGCGAGCGTGATCGACGCGATGATGTGGCTGGCGAAGCTCGGCAGCATGTGCCGGAAGATGATGCGCCCCTCCGAGGCGCCGTCGAGCCGCGCGGCCGTGACGAACTCCTCCGTGCGCAGGCTCAGGAAGCGGCCGCGCACCACGCGGGCGAGCTGGGCCCAGCCCGTGAGGCTGAGGATCACCGTGATCATGAAATAGTTGAGCGTCGCCGGCCAGTCCTGCGGCAAGGCCGCCGCCATGGCGAGCCAGATCGGGATCGTCGGCAGGGCCAGGATGAACTCAATGGTCCGCTGGATCACGAAGTCGATCCGCCCGCCATAGTAGCCCGAGATGCCGCCCAGGATGATGCCGAGCAGCAGCGACAGGAACACGCCCACGAGGCCCACCGACAGCGAGATCTGCGTGCCCTGCATGATGCGGCTCCACACGCACCGGCCGAGCCGGTCGGCGCCGAGCAGGAACAGCGGTTGCCGCGCCTCGGAGGAGACGAACAAATGCGTGCGCGCGCTGAACAGGCCGAGCACCGAATACTCGTACCCCTCGCCGAACATCGTCACGTAGATCTTGCGGTTCGTGTCCGGAACATGAACGGCCGCAAGCGTCTGCGGGTCGCGCTTCAACGTGGTCGGATGAAAGTAGGGTCTGAAGGACCAGCTCCCGTCCGCCGCCGTGTCGATGAAGTGCAGCCCCTGCGGCGGCTGGTAGGCGGCCCGCGCGTTTTGCTGCGACGGGTCGTTCACGGCGAAAAAGCCCGGCATCATGGCGATCAGGTAGAAGAACGCCGTCACCCACAGCCCGATCATCGCCAGCCGGTGGCGCTTGAACGCCCACCAGACCAGTTGCCATTGCGACGCGACCGCGACCTTGCGCTGATCGATGGCGGCGAATGTCACATCCGTCATGCGCCTACTCCAGCCGGATGCGCGGGTCGACCAGCGCGAGCAGGATGTCGCTGATCAGGGAGCCGATCAGCGTGAGCGTGCAGATCAGCAGGATGAAGGCGCCGGCCAGGTACATGTCCTGGCTCATGAGCGATTGCAGCAGCAGCGGCCCGGCGGTCGGCAGGCTGAGCACGATGGCGACGATGATCGAGCCCGACACGAGGTTGGGAAGCAGCCACGCGATGGTGGAGATGAACGGGTTGAGCGCGAGGCGCACCGGATACTTCATCAAGAGCCGGAACTCGGAGAGGCCCTTCGCCCGCGCCGTGGTCACATAGGCCTTGTTGAGCTCGTCCAGCATGTTGGCCCGCATCACCCGGATCAGGCTCGCGGTGCCGGACACCGCCAGGATGATCACCGGGATCCAGAGGTGGCCCATGAGGTCCCAGACCTTGGCGAGGCTCCAGGGCGCGTTCAGGTACTGCTCGGAAAAGAGCCCGCCGACCTCCTGCCCCCACTCCACGGCGGCGATGTACATGAGCACCAGCGCCAGCAAAAACGACGGGATGGCGAGCCCGAGAAACGAGAAGAACGTCGCGATGTAGTCGCCGATCGAGTACTTGCGCACGGCCGAGAAGATGCCGATCGGCAGGGCCAGCCCCCAGGTCGCCAGCAGGGTCGCGAAGGTCAGCACCAGGGTCAGCGCCATGCGCTCCCAGATCAGGTCGCCCACAGGCTGCTGCCACTCGAAGCTCAGCCCGAAGTCGCCGCGCAGCAGGATGCCGCTGATCCACTTCCAGTACTGGACGATCATCGGCTGATCGAGCCCGAACCGGGCCCGCAGGTCGGCGGCCGTGTTCTGGTCCACGACCTCGTTGGAGGCCGCCAGCGTGGCGATATAGGTCGTCACGTAGTCGCCGGGCGGCAGCTGGATGAGCACGAAGGCCATGAAGCTGATCACCACCAAGGAGGGGATCATCCACAGCACGCGCTTGGCGATGAATTTCAGCATGGGGGGCCCTTCGCTGGACCGATCAGATAACGCCGCCGTCATCCCCGGCCGGAGCGGCGAAGCCGCGGAGGGGAAGGGGATCCAGGGGTGAGCGCGGCGGCCCTGGATCCCCGTCCGGCGCTTCGCGCCGCCGGGGATGACGGAGAGGGTGTTACGTCGTGAAGTAGAACTGCTGCGGCAGGGCCGGGCCGGGGTTCGGCCAGGTCCAGGCGTTCGGGTACTTCTCCGGCACGTTCTTCAGGTTCGTCTTGCAGACGCCGAAGTTGTTGACGGCGAGGCACACGCCCATGGTCTCGAAGGCGTCGGCCGCCAGATCAAAGACCTGCTTCATGATCTCGCCGCGCTTCTTCAGGTCGGACGTCGCGCGGGCGTCGTCGAACAGCTTCATGCGCTGCTTCTGGCTCTCGGGCGGCTCCTGCCCATCCTTGCCGCCGGACACGTACCAGAGCGTCCACGGCACGGCGTAGCGCGATCCCTGCGGGTGCTGGGCGAAGTAGTCGCGCGGGTCGAGCATGGGATCGAGCCCGCCCGGCCCCGGCCACACGGCGGCGTCATGGTCGTTGTTGTCGCCGCGCGTATAGTAGAGCGCGCGCTCGATGGTGTTGACCTTCATGTCGACGCCGATGTCGGCCCAGTGCCGCTTCACCAGCTCCAGCACGTCCACGAGGTCGGGATAAAGCGTCGGGATCACGTCGACCGCGAAGAACACCTTCTGGCCGTCGGGGCGCAGGCGCATGCCCTGCGCGTCCTTCTTGTTGTAGCCGAGCTTGTCCAGCATGGCGTTCGCCTTGGCCTTGTCGAACTCGGTGTGCTGGCGCGCGAGCTTCTCGTTGTACCAGGGGTGTCCCGGCCGCGGCCCGGCCTGATAGGGCTCGGACTGGCCGAGATAGACGATGTCGATGATCTCCTTGCGGTCCATGCCGAGCGAGAGCGCCTGCCGGAACTCCTTGGCGCCCAGCATCTCCCGCATCTTCGGGTCCTTGTGGGTGAGGTTGAAGTAGATCTGGCACTGCTGCGACGAGGAGGCGACGAGCTCGATCAGCCGGTAGCCGCCCTTCTTCATGTTCTGCGACAGGGTCGGCTTGTTCTGCAGCGTGTCGATGTGCCGGTCCTGGATGTCGAGCCGGCCCGACACGGCGTCCAGCATCAGCGACTCCACGTCCTGCGAGATCGAGAACGAGATCCGGTCGATATAGGGGAGCTGGTTCCCCTCCGTGTCGACCTGCCAGAAGAAGGGATTGCGTTCCATGGTGACGCGCGTGGCGCCGCCCGTGTAGGGCTCCTTCACGACCCAGGGGTCGATGGTCGGCTTGTCCGGGTTGCCCCAGCGCGACGGGATCTCGATGTCGCCGCACTTGATGCGGAACAACGCGCCCCAGTCCGACACGTTGGCCTGCTTCACGAGGTCGGCCACGGCCGGGTTGTACTTGGGGTGGAACTGGCCGCAATAGTGCTTGGGGAACAGCGTCGGATGCTGGCCGAGCGGCGTCGCCATCAGGTCCAGGAACAGCGCGTAGGGGCTCGCGAAGGTGAACTTCACGGTCGTCTCGTCGACCTTCGTGGCCGTGCCCGCCTTGCCGGCGATCACGAGCGGGCTCGGGACCGACTTGTAGAGCTCGGAGTTCTTGGCGCAGTCCTCGACGGCGAAGACGATGTCGTCGGCCGTGAAGGGCTTGCCGTCCGACCACTTCATGCCCTTGCGCAGGAAGAAGGTGAACTCGGTGGAGTCGGCGTTCACCTCCCAGCGCTCCGCCACATTGGGCAGCGGCTCGGTGAACTGCAGGTTCCAGCGCACGAGGCCCTGGTTGCCGACCATGCGCAGGATGCCGTTGTGGTCGGCGCTGCCGCGCAACCCGCGCCGCAACGAGCCGCCATAGACGCCGACCTTCTCGAACGGCGTCACGACCATGGGCTTCTCGGGCAGGCGCTGCGCCAGCGGGGCGAGCTTGCCCTCGGCGGCGAGCTTGGCCAGCGCCGGCGCTTCCTTGGCGGCGGCCTGCGCCCGCACGGCGCCCGGCAGCGCCGTCATGGCGGCCGCGCCCGCGAGGCCCTGGAGGACCGTGCGGCGCGCGAGCCGAGGCCCGGCTTCGTCCTTCGTGCTGGTCATGTCTCGTCTCCTCCCTGGGTCGGCGTCGTTGCGCCGTTTCGTCGATCTTGGGCCGAACGGGTCGGCTTGTCATGCCAGCGTAAGCGTCATGCTCCCGCTGATCGTCTCGCCCGGCCGGGCGGTCCGCATCCCTGTGGCCGGGACATTGAGCGCGGCCAGGTTGAAGGCGTCCGCGACATGGCTCACGGGCTCGATGCACGCATAGGCCCCGCCTGCGGGCGTGTGGAACACGAGCTGGTCCAGGGCGCCCGATCCGGCGATCAGGACCCGGCCGCCCTCCCGGCGCTCGATCTCGGCGCGCCCGTCCCAGCCCGACAGGTAGCGGGTGACGCCCTCCGGCCCATGCGGACGGTCAAACCGGACCTCCCCGGGCGGCAGCGGCGACAAGGCGGTGGCGCAGCCGGCGTCGTCCTGCGCCCATTCATGCGTCGCCGTGAACCGGATCCGGTCGCCCAGCGCGATCGCCAGGTAGGGATGCACCCCGAGACCGACCGGCATGGCGGACCCGGGGTCGTCATTGCGGATCGCGAGGTCGACCGTGAGCCCGTCCGGCGTGAGGCTCACCCTCTGGGTCGCCGTGAAGGCCCACGGCCAGGCGTCCGGCGCATGCGTGTAGGTCATCACGGCGGCGGCTGGGCCGGAGAGCGCCAGGCTCCAGGGCCGGAGCTGGGAGAAGCCATGCAGCGCGTGCGGCGCGCAGGCCGGGTGCGCGGGCAGGCGGATCTCCCGTCCTCCGAAGACGAAACGACCGTCGCGGATGCGGCTGGAGAAAGGGGCCAGCGGATAGCAGCCGGCCTTTGGCCAGACCTCGGGCGGGAAAGGCGCGTCCTCCATCGGAACCAGGATGTCGACAGGGCCGCTCCCGCTTTCGCGCCAGAACCCGGCGATGCGGCCGCCCTGCGCCGGCGCAAGCGCGACGCGCAACGCGCCCGCGGCCAGGACGGGCCGCCCTGCCGCCCCTTCGTCGTTCCCGCTCCCCGGCGCCTGTCGAGCTGTGGTCCCGCGCAACGCTTGATCCAGCCTTCAATCTTGATATTTCAGATTTGAACGGCGCTGTCAATCGCGGGAGTTGATGCGATTTGATGGCGCGGGCGGATCGGCTCTCAGGGGAGAAGGCGCATGGGCAAGGCGGATCATCGCATCGCGGACGTGAGGGTCACCCCGATCGCGTTCAGGGATCCGCCGCTCCTCAACGTGGCGGGCGTGCACGAGCCCTGGGCGCTGCGCAGCATCATCGAGGTCGAACTGGAGAACGGCCTCGTCGGGCTGGGCGAAAGCTATGGCGACCTCGCCACGCTGGCCGACCTGGAGCGCGTGCGCGCCGCGCTGGTCGGCCTCTCCCCTTTCGACCTGAACGGCCTGACCCGGGCCGTGTACGGCGCCGTGCCGCCGACCGGCGACCCGGGCGCCGTGTTCCCGCCCGCCGGCGACAAGGCCCGGGCGACGGCGGTCGGGGCTTTCGAGGTGGCGTTCCTGGATCTCCAGGGCCAGATCGCCGGCTTGCCCCTGCACGCGATCCTGGGCGGCGCCGTGCGCGACCGCGTGCCCTACAGCGCCTATCTGTTCTACAAATTCGCCCGGCACAGGGACGCGCCCGACCCCTCGGACGACTGGGGCGAGGTGCTGACGCCCGAGCAGATGGTCGGCGAGGCTCGGCGCATGGTCGACCAGTACGGCTTCGGCTCGATCAAGCTGAAGGCCGGCGTCTTCGAGCCGGACGCCGAGATCGACGCGCTCGAGGCGCTGCGCGCCGCGTTCCCCGGCCATCCGCTGCGCATCGACCCGAATGGCGGCTGGTCGGTCGAGACCACCCGCCGGCTCATGCCGCGGCTCGACGGACTGCTCGAATATTGCGAGGACCCGGTCAACAGCCTGCACGAGATGGGCGAGGTCGCCGCCTTCGCCCCGATGCCGCTGGCCACCAACATGTGCACCATCGCGTTCGGGCACATTCCCGAGACGATCCGCCTCAACGCCGTCCAGGTGATCCTGTCCGACCACCATTACTGGGGCGGGCTGCGGGCGACCCAGCACCTGGCCTGGATCGGCCGGGTCTTCGGCCTCGGGATCTCCATGCACTCCAACTCGCATCTGGCGGTCAGCCTCGCCGCGATGACGCATGTGGGCGTGACGATCCCCAACTTGGCCTACGCCTGCGACACCCACTATCCGTGGCAGTCCGACGAGGTCATCGAGGGCGGGAAGCTCGCCATCGCGGGCGGCGCCCTGGCGCCGCCGACGGGGCCGGGTCTCGGCGTCCGCCTCGACCGGGCGGCCCTGGCGCGCCTGCACCGAAACTATGTCGAATGCGGGCTGCGCAAGCGCGACGACGCGGCCGAGATGCGCAAATACGATCCCGCCTTCAACCCCGCCCGCCCCCGCTTCTGAGGCGGGGAAGGCCCGCCGGCGCCGATCAGCTCTCGCGGACCTCCACGAAGGCCGCCGGCTCGCAGGCCGCGATCATGGCGTCGATGACGTCCTGGTCGTCGCCGTCCTTGATCTTCGGGTAGTCGTCCGGCGCCAGATAGACCAGATAGCCGAGCACGTCGTTCAGCGCCGCGCTGGGATGCTCCTGGGCGTAGCTGCGCTGGCCCTCCACGGTCAGGTCGTCATAGCGGCGGACGGCGTCGAGGGGGCTCTCCTCGCGGGGCGGACCGTCGAGGTCGAGCGTGTCGGCCACGATCGAGCCCGTGACGTTGTCCAGGATGATGTAGCGGGGCACGTGCCTCTCCAAGTTGCTGGTGATGGTTATTGCACCTCAATACACCCGCGGGCGCAATCATCGCGCGGGATCGCGAAGATAACACCGGCCCGCGAGGGCGTCCGCGGACCTTGGGCGCGAGCGTGACGCTTGCTGAAAGGGGCGAATGCTGGCTAAGTGCCGGTGTGCGTCGCAAAGCCTGTCTCGGGCTGGCGAAGGTTCGGCTGACCGCTCTGGCGGGGCGTCTCGATCCCCGCCGGGCTTGCAGCAGGCCCATGTTGGCGGCGCACGTCATTGCGGGCTGCAGTCCTGGCCTTTTCGGCGGAAGGGGCTGCAGCGCTCCGAAGGGATGTTTCATCCCGACGTCCGCTGGCCCGGCGCGGTTTGGCGAAGCCCGACCGCCCGCCCGGCGACGCCGGAATTTGAGGTCGGCATGAATCAGGTCGAGCGCCTGCAGCACATTCAATCCCTATGCATCAGCGCAAGGCGGCTTGCGTCTTCCCAGCGAGAACCTCTGGTGGCGAGCTTCCTCGACATGCTCCTCCTGGAGCTGGGCGACCAGATCGCCCGGATCCCGGGCAGCCGCGTGCCCGCCGCCCCGCGCCGGCCACCCGCTCCTCCCGACTATCGGGGCGGCGCCGAAGATCCGGCGCCCGGCGGCCTCAGCCCGTGACGATGGCGTCCTGAGCCGGCCGGACCGGCTGGTCGATGAACTGCGCCTTGGCCAGCGTGGCGAAGCGGCCGCCCTTGGCCACCAGCTCGTCGAACGTGCCGGATTCGACGATCCGGGCCTGGTCGAAGACCAGGATGCGGTCGGCTGACCGGATCGTGGCGAGTCTGTGCGCGATCACGAAGGTCGTCCGCCCCGCCATGACCTCCTCCAGCGCCAGCTGAAGCTTCTGCTCGGTCGTCGCGTCGAGCGCGGAGGTCGCCTCGTCCAGGATCAGGATCGGCGGGTCCTTGAGGAGCGCCCTGGCGATGGAGATGCGCTGGCGTTCGCCGCCGGACAGCGACCGTCCGCGCTCGCCCACCATCGTGTCGACGCCGGCCGGCAGCCGCTTGATGAACTCGGACGCCTGGGCGCGCTCCAGCGCGAGCTGGATCTCCACGTCCGTCGCGTCGGGCTTGCCGACCTTCAGGTTCTCGTCGATCTCCCGCGCAAACAGCATGGGCTCCTGGAAGACGACGCCGATATTGCGCCGAAGCGAGGTCAGGGACACGTTCCGGATGTCGTGTCCGTCGATGGTGATCCGGCCCGATTGGGGGTCGAAGGCGCGGTGCAGCAGCGCCAGCGTGGTGGACTTGCCCGAGCCGGTCGCCCCGACCAGCGCGACGGTCTCACCCGGCCGCACCGAGAAGGACACGTCCGCCACGGCGGGACGCTTGCCGTCATACGAGAAGCTGACCGAATCGAACCGCACCTCGCCCACCGCCCGGCCGAGGTCCGGCGCGCCCGGCGCGTCCCGGACGGCCGGCGTCGTGTCCAGCACGTCGAAGAATTCGCGCAGCTTCGGCACCTGCAGGAACAGCGTGTTGATGAAGGTGACCACCTGCTCCATCTTGGCGATCAGCATGGTGGCGAGGCTCATGAAGGCCACGATCTGGCCGACCGTCGCAAGGCCCTTCAGGTTGAGATAGGTGCCGAGCAGGAAGATGCCGAGGATCGTCAGCGTGGCGGACGCCCGCGTCGCGACGGCAGCCACCGCCCACCAGGACAGCACCGGGATCTGCGCGCTCAGCAGCTGGTCGGTGAGGCTGCGCATCGCCCGCGTCTCGTGCTCGATGCGGGTGAAGCTCTGGATCACCGGCACGTTGCCGAGCGCGTCCGACGCATGCTCGGCCAGCGACGAGTTGTAGCGCTCCACCGAGCCCTGCATCGTCTCGGTCTTGCGCAGCACGCCCGCGGTGAGGAGCGTGAAGACGAGCAGGAGCAGCAGCAGCAGCCCGCCCAGGCGCCAGTTGATGAACAGGCTCAGCGGCAGCAGCACCACCAGCGTCACGAAGGACGCGAAATGCTCGCGGAAGAACGACAGCAGCAGCCCCTGCATGCCGCCGGCCCCGTCCAGCATCACCTTGAGGACGCGCCCCGAATGGGTCGCGGCGTGGAAGGAGAGCGGCAAGGTCAGCACATGCTCGAAGAAGTTGGCCATCACGGCGAGCCGCCGGCGATGCGCGATGCGGTCCGCGTGCAGCGCCACCAGCACCCCGCCCCCGATGGTGAACAGGCCGAACAGCACCCACACGGAGATCAGCGGCGCGAGCTCGCCCCAGCTCGGCGCCACCCCGGTGGCCTGCGCGTGGGACAGCAGGTCGATGATCCGGCCGAACAGCAGCGGCTCGGCGAACTGGGCGATGGCCAGCCCCACATTGGCGACCGCCAGGAGGACGCCCAGCCGCGCCTCGGGTCCGAGTTGCCGCAGCACGCGAAGATAGAGCCGAAAGGTGAGCATCAGGGGTCCCGGAGTCTTCCACGAGGGATCTTATTCCAGTCTGAACGCCCACATGACAACAACGGATCCGTGCTTGAGCGACGCTTAACCGTTCTTTCAGCCGATCAATTCTAGGGTGGTGCCCGTGTAGGGTGCAGAAGCGCCCGCCTGTAGCCCAGAACGTCGGGACCCCACGTCATGGATTTCGCAACCGCGGTCGGCCTCGCCCTGGGCATCGGGGTGGTCGTCTTGCTGATCGCCATGGGCGGCAGCTTCTCGCTGTATTACGATATCCACGCCGTGATCGTGATCGGCGGCGGCTGCACGGCCGCCACCATCATCCGTTTTCCGTTCTCGGCGATGCTGCACGGCTTCCCGATGGGGATCAAATTCGCCTTCACGATGCGCAGCATGCATCCGCGCGACCTCATCGACGAGATCACCAAGATCGCCGACACCGTCCGCAAGAGCGGCCCGATGGCGCTCGAGAACGTCCAGGTCGACGACGTCTTCCTGGCGCAGGGCATCCGGTTCCTGGCCGACGGCTACGACCGCGACTTCATCCGCGACACCATGGAGCGCGACCGCGACAACTTCCTGCAGCGTCTCGACGAGGGCCAGAAGATCTACCGCCACATCGGCGACGCCGCGCCGGCCTGGGGCATGATCGGCACGCTGGTCGGCATGGTGCAGATGTTCGCCAACATGGAGGACCCCTCCAAGCTCGGCCCCTTCATGGCGGTTTCGCTGCTGGCGACCCTCTATGGCGCGCTCGTCGGCAACCTGCTGTGCCTGCCGATCGCCGACAAGCTTCACCTGAAGCTGGAGGAGGAGGACATCTCCCGGACGCTCATCATCGACGGAATCCTGCAGATCCGCGACGCCAAGAGCCCGACGATCGTGCGCGAGATGCTGCTCGCCTATCTGCCCGACCACACACGCCACGACCTGGCCGAAGCGGCCTGACGGGCGACGAGGGGGCGAGGGGATGGCGCGCAAGAAGGCGGCCCACGGCGGCGGTCACGGGTGGTTCGTCACCTTCGCGGACCTGATGGCGCTGCTGATGAGCTTCTTCGTCATGCTCACCGCCATGTCGACCCAGGACCAAAAGAAGATGCAGGCGGTCGCGGGCTCGATGCGCGACGCCTTCGGCGTGCAGCGCGAATCGCGCTTCGCCGGCGTGATCGAGTCCGACGGCATCCCGACGCGGCCCAACCTGAAGAACATCAAGCAGGCCCCGCCCGAGCAGGGCTCCGACTTCACCGCGCCGAGCCAGTTCGACCGCCCCGACGACGGCATCGCGGTGACGTCCTTCGACCGGGCCTTCGCGCTCGCCGCGGCCTCGCTGCGCCAGGCGCTGCAGGACATGCCCGAGATCACCGAGGTCTCCAAGAACATCATCATCGAGGAGACCCGCGAGGGCCTCAACGTGTCCCTGGTGGACCAGGACGGCCGGGCGATGTTCCCGGACGGCTCGAAGGAGCCCTTCGAGCGCACCCGGCGGGTGCTGGCCGCCATCACGCCCGCCATCCGCAAGCTGCCGAACCGCCTCGCCATCAGCGGGCACACCTCCGCGTCGCGGCCCGGATCGCGGCCGGGCTGGACCGCGTGGGAACTCTCCGTCGGCCGGGCCGCGATCGTGCGCGAGATCCTGGCGGGATCGGGCCTGCCGGAGAACCGGTTCTCGTCCGTGGCCGGCAAGGCCGACACGGAGCCGATGTTCCCGGACAACCCCTATCTGCCGGCCAATCGGCGCGTCACCATCACGCTGCTGAAGGAAGCGCCGCCGCTCCCCGCCGGCCGGTTCTGACGCAAGAGCGCCCGCCGGCGCTCAGGACGGGCCGCTGCTGACGATGATGTCCCAGTAGACGCGGTACTTCGCCCCGGGCCGATCCACCGCCGCGATCCCCAGCCGTGCGCCGGACGGCGCGAGCAGCACCCTGTTGTGGGGCGGCGAGTCCCGCCAGCCCGAGAAGGCCTCGGCCAGCGTCCGATAGCCCGCCGAGACCCGCTCCGAGCGGCCCCCGACCGACGCCTTCTGCACACCGACATTCGGGGTTTCTCCCCAGGTCGAGGTGTCGTTGTCGGCCACCGTGGCGGCCTGGCGCCGGGCCTCCGCGACGAGGCCGGGGTCGAGCGCCAGCGGTCCGAGCCCGTTCTTGGCCCGGTAGGCGTTGATCATTGAGACCGCGGCCTCCTCGTCCAGCCGTCCGCCCTGGTCCAGGCGCTGGTAGAAGGTCGGCGTCGCCGAAGGCGCAGGACTTTCGGACGTCGTGCAGCCCGCCAGGCCCAGGGCGGCGAGAGCCGCCACGAGCCGGCGGGTCTTCTGAATGCGGTCCATCACGCCTGGGGGTCCTCTTCCTTGCGCGGTTCGCTTTCGGCGCGCCCGGCCCCGTTCGGCCCGGCCTCCTGGGTCCGCCGGGGGCGCGGCTGGCCGAAGGTGAGGCGCAGCGCCTCCACCTCGGCGCGAAGGTCGGAGATGCCCTCGATCTCGAATTTGGGCGGCCCGGGCGGCGTCCCGATGCCGAACTCGCGCAGCCGCCGGAACACCGCGAAGGTCAGGTCGCTCGACACGCGCGAGACCAGGTCGACGTCGCCCACGAAGCAGATGAGATCGAAGCTGAGTTCGTCGCCCTTGATGGTCTTGAACAGGACGCGCGGCGGCGGATCCTCCAGCACATCCTCATGCTCGCCGGCGACGCTGCGCAGCATCGCGGCGATCTGGTCCGCGTCGGCGTGCCGGGGCGCCGGAACCGAGATCAGCACGCGGCCGATCCGGTCGGAATGGACCCAGTTCTTGACCACGCCCGACACCAGATTGGAGTTGGGCACGATGAGGGTTCCGCGATCGAAGGTCTCGATCTGGGTCGCCCTGACATTGATCTTGCGCACGTGCCCCTGCTCGCCGCTGACCACGATCCAGTCGCCGACCCGGATGCTGCGCTCGGCCAGGATGATCAGGCCGGAGACGAAGTTGTTGACGATGGACTGGAGCCCGAAGCCGATGCCGACGGACAGCGCGCCGGCCACGATGGTCAGCTTGTCGAGGCTCAGCCCGAGATAGCTCACCGACACGGCCGACGTCAGCACGACGCCCAGATAGCCGATGCCCATCGTGATGGAGTTGCGCAGGCCCGCGTCGAGCGTGGTGTGCGGCAGGTACTTCGTCCGAAGCCAGCGCTGCACGGCCCGGGTGGCGAAGATGCCGATCCCGAAGAACACCACCGCCAGCAGGATGGTGGAGAGCGACAGGGTCACGCCGCCGACCGTCACGCCGAAGAACAGCGCGCGGACCGACGAGAACACATCGCCGGACTCCACCCCCCAGGGCGCGAGCAGCAGCAGCGCCGCGAGCCCGATCAGGGCGACGCGCCCCAGGCCCGACGACAGGATGCCGATCTGCTCGAGCGACCCGCGCGACAGCCCGACCGTGGACTGCATCAGCCGCGACGTCCGCCCCCGGTCCGAGAAGGCGCCCAGGACGAACTCGTCCAGCAGGGTCATCGACAGCATCAGTACCGCGGCGACGATGCCCACCCAGGCGATCTGCTCCGCCAGGAACCAGGCGAAGGAGACATAGCCCAGCAGCACCGCGACGGCGACCACCGACACCAGGAGCCAGCCCACCATCCTGAACGGGCCGGTGAGATCGGGCTCGGTCGACACATGCGGCCCGAACGCGGCCTCGTCGCAGGAATCGACGCTGCGGATGAGCTGCAGCGTCCGCGCGATCACGCCCGCCACCGCGATGGCGAACAGCCCCTTGGTGGCGACGGTGAGCTTCAGGCCGGCCGCGATGCTGGCGTACACCGTCTCCAGCACGCGGCTGGCGACCAGCAGCACCGCCACGATCGTGGCGAGGCGCGTCAGCCAGGTCGCGCGGTCGTCCGAGATGTTGTAGAGGCGCCAGTTCATCCGCCCCGGCGCCAGCAGTCCGTCGGCGAGGCCCTGCACGAAGCTGATGAAGGCCACGCCGCCCACCAGCGAGGCGAACACGGGTTCGAGCCGGTCGGGCAGCAGCTGCAGCGACCGCACGATCTGGAACAGCAGATAGGCCGCCAGCACCGGGGCCACCGCGCTGACCAGCGTGATGGTGGCGGCCGCCAGCGCCTTCTGGAACCGGTTGGGCTGGCCGGCGAGCCGGTCGCGCTTGACGAAGGCGAGCGAGAACCGCCGGACCGGCAGGATCAGGACGAGCGCGAGGGCGAGCGCGCCCGCAAAGGCCGCGGCGCCGGCCGGCGACAGACGCCGCCTCGCCCGCTCCATGGCGTCGCCCGCCACGATCGAGATCGCGCGGAAGTCGTGCGGGGCCGTCCGGAACACGTCGCTCCACAGCCCGGGCGAGACGATGCTCTCCGAGCCCTGGAACAGCCGCTTGGCGAAAAGTTCGCGGCGGCGGTCCACCACCTCCTTGTCGATCTGGTCCGACTGCACCAGCAGCGCGCGGGCGAGGCGGATGGTCTCGTCGACGTCGGCCAGGGCCGCCATGCGCTCGTCCCGCTCGCGCGAGACGTCGGCGCTCTCCGGCGCGGCCTTGTCGTCCGGTTTGGGGCCGAGCTCCTTCAGGCGGGACCGGATCGCGTCCGCCCGAGGGGTCAGGTCCGCCACCACCGCCCTCGCCGCATTGGCGAGCGGCTCGAGCGCCGGCCGAACGGCCTGGAGGGCCTCGTCGGTCTCCCGGCGGGAGACGCCCGCCTCCAGCTGATCGAGCTGCAGGCGGATCCCGTCGAGCTTGGCCCGCTGGGCCGTCGCGGTCGGGGGCGCCTGCTGGGGCGGCGCGGGATCGCCCTGGACGGCGGGCGCCGGTTCGTCCTGGGCGAACAGCCATTGCGCCCGCCCGTCGCGCGCCGACAACGCGAGCCCGCCGAGGGCGAGGGCGGCCATGATGGCGAGGAGCCGGACGGCCCGCAGGCTCAGCAGCATGTCGTCCTTTCGGTCGATGGGGCGGGAGGCCGCGATTCGAAGCTCCGACTGATCGTCGACGGATGCGACGCGAGCAAGGCGCGGCCGGAGGAAGCTCCGACGCCGGCCCGGCCGCTCAGTCCTTCTGGGCCTTGTAGCGCTCGACGCCCTCGAGGATCAGCCTGCGCGCCTCTTCGGCGTCTCCCCAGCGGACCACCTTGACCCACTTGTTGGTCTCCAGATCCTTGTAGTGCTCGAAGAAGTGCTTGATCTGGTCGATCGTGATCGCCGGGAGGTCCGTGTAGTTCTCGACGTTCTCGTAGCGGCGGGTCAGCTTGGGAGACGGGACCGCCACGATCTTCTCGTCGCCGCCGGCCTCGTCCTCCATGAACAGCACGCCGACCGGGCGCACGCTCATCACCGCGCCCGGCACGATGGCGCGGGTGTTGGCCACGATGACGTCGCAGGGATCGCCGTCGTCCGACAGCGTATGCGGGATGAAGCCGTAATTCCCGGGATAGCGCATCGACGTGTAGAGGAAGCGGTCCACCACCAGCGCGCCGGAGGCCTTGTCCATCTCGTATTTGATGGGCTCGCCGCCGATCGGCACCTCGATGATGACGTTGATCTCGTGAGGCGGGTTCTTGCCGATCGACACCGCGTCTATGCGCATCAGGTTTCTCCGGAAGGCCGGCTCTCGCGCCGGCGGCATGTGCAAGGTCCGCGGTATCTAGACGGAGGCCCGGGACGCGGCAAGGACGACTTTCCGGGCATGGACGGGTTCGAACCGAGCCTCAGCTCCACCCGAAGGCGTAGCGCTGACGCACCTCGGAGCCGAAATGCTCCTCCATTTCGCGGACCTTGATGCCCCCGAGATGGCGGTAGAACCCGATCGCGCGGTCGTTGTCGGCGAGCGACCAGACAATCAGCCCGCCCATGCGGTGGCCGATCAGGTCGCGGCGGGCTGCGTCGAACAGCCGCCGTCCGAACCCCAGCCCCTGGAACTCGGGCGAGAGATAGAGCTCGAAGATCTCGCCCCGGTACGGGGACACCGCCAGACGGTTGCGGCCGTAGCTCGCATAGCCGCGGACCTTGTCGTCGAATTCGAGCACCGCGATCCGCCCGCCCCGGGCGATGATGCGGCTCCACCATTGCGGGCCGCGCCGCTGCACCATGCGCTCCAGGTCCCGTCCCGGGATGATGCCGCGATAGGCTTCGCGCCACGCCGCGTCGTGCACGGCCGCGACCCCCGCGGCGTCGTCGGGCCTTGCGAGACGAATGGAGATGGCGGCCTGGGTCACATGGGAAGAATAGGCCCGCCGGGTTCGCGTCGTAAAGCCCGATCCGCGAGCCGGCCCGCCAAGCTCCAGCCCCGGCGCGGGGTGGGGATTGCGGCGGGCGCCGGCGGCTGGTATGGCGCGCAGCCATGACCTGCGGCGCGCCGGACCGCGCCGCGACGCCGGACAGACACCGCCGGACCGAAACCTCGCCGGAGCCGTGGCCGACTTGCTCAAGCGCTCGATGAAGCCGGAGGACCGCTATGCCCGCCGCATGGCGCGCATCGAACGCTGGGATCGCCCGATCGCCGGCCTGTGGGATCGTGTCCGAGCCTGGACCAACATGCTGGCGTCGGACCACGGCGTGTTCCGGCTGGCCTATCTCAACCGACATCAGGTGACGCCGAAATTCTGGCGCGCCGCCCAGCCGGCCCCGGCCGACATCCGCGCCGCCGCCAAGGCCGGCGTGCGCACGGTGGTGAATCTGCGCGGCGGTCGCCAGCACGGCTCCTGGCCGCTCGAGAAGGAAGCCTGCGAGCGCGAGGGGCTTGCTTTGGTCGACTTCGTCGTCCGCTCGCGCGGCGCCCCGGACCGCGAGTCGGTGCTGGCCGCCAAAGCGTTCTTCGACACGCTCGATTATCCGGCGCTGGTGCATTGCAAGTCAGGAGCCGACCGCGCCGGCTTCATGTCGGCGCTCTATCTGCTGATCCACGAGAACCGTCCGCTGGACGAGGCCGTGGCGCAGCTCGGCCTGCGCTATGGCCACTTCAGGTTCGCCAAGACCGGGATCCTCGACGCGTTCTTCGAAAAGTACCGCACCGAGGGGCTCGCGCGGGGCGTGCCGTTCCTGCAATGGGTCGAGACCATCTACGACCCGGAGGCGCTGGAGCGCGAGTTTCGTCCGAGCTTCTGGTCCGACGTCGTGGTCGACGGGCTACTCAGACGCGAGTGAGGCCGAATTCAGCGAATTCGGACGTCTCGCCCGCCTGGAGGCGGTGCAGCTTGGCGTAGATGCCGCCCTTGGCCAGCAGCCCGTCATGCGTGCCGGTCTCGGCGACGCGGCCGCGATCCAGCACGACGATGAGGTCGGCCTGCCGGATGGTGGAGAGCCGATGCGCGATGACCAGCGAGGTCCGGCCCCGCGTCAGAACCGCCAGCGCGTCCTGCACCAGGCGCTCGGACTCGGCGTCGAGCGCGCTGGTGGCCTCGTCCAGCACGAGGATCGGCGCGTCCTTCAGCAGCGCGCGGGCCAGCGCCAGCCTCTGGCGCTCGCCGCCCGACAGGCGCGAGCCGCGGTCGCCCACTCTCGTGTCGTAGCCCTGCGGCAGCGCCGCGATGAAGTCGTGGGCGGCCGCGGCCCTGGCGGCCGCCTCGATCTCCTGATCGGTCGCGCCGGGCCGCCCGAAGGCGATGTTCGCCTTGACGGTGTCGTCGAACAGCACGGCCTCCTGGGTGACCACCGCCACCTTGGACCGCAGGCTGGCCAGCGACACGTCGCGCACGTCGACCCCGTCGATGCGCACGGCGCCGTCCGACGCCTCGAAGAGGCGCGGCACGAGCGAGATCAGGGTCGACTTGCCGGACCCCGAGCGCCCCACCAGCGCCGTCATCTTCCCCCCCGGGGCGACGAGGTCGATGCCGTCGAGGGCGGCCGCGCCGGCCGCCGCCGGCTCGCGCCCGGCGAATTCATGGCCCGCATAGCGGAAGAAGACGTTCTCGAAGCGGATCTCGCCGTGCGGGACCTGGATCGGCGCCGCGCCGGGCCGGTCCACGATGGTGGGCCGCTCGTCCATCAGGGCGAAGACGCGCGACAGCGAGGCCACGGCCTCCTGCATGATGGCGTTCAGGTTCCCCAGCGTGCGCATCGACTGCGCGGCCAGCAGCAGCGCCGTGATGAAGCCGGTGAAGTCGCCGATCGTGGTCTGGCCCTTGATGATGCGCCAGCCGATGAACACCAGCACGCCCGCGACCGCGAAGCCGCCGCCGATCTCCAGGATGGGATCGAGCCGGGAGCGCTGGTTGGCGGACTTCATCTTGAGGCGCCGGATCTGCTCGAAGAACGCGCTGGCGCGGTCCTTCAGGTAGCCCTCGAGCCCATAGGTCTTGGCGGTGCGGATGCTGGAGAGGCTCTCCGACACCATGCTGGCCATCAGGGCCGTCTGCTCCTGGGTGGAGAGCGCCGTCCGGCGAAGCTTCTTGCCGATGCGCGCGATCGCGGGCGCGAGCAGCGGCAGGACCACGAGGGCGATGAGGGTCACCTCCCAGTCGATCCAGAACATGACGCCCACCACCGCGATCGCGGTGGCGACGTCGCGCAGGAACACCGTCGAGAGGCGGGTCAGGGCCTCGCGGATGAAGGCGAAGTCGGTGGTGAAGCGCTGCGTCAGCGCCGCCGGCGCCTCGCGGCCCAGCTGCGCCACGTCGGCGTCGATCAGGCTGGCGTAGAGGGCCGACTGCATGTCGGCCTCGATGCGGGTCACCACGCGGTTGGTCAGCACCGACTGGGCCAGCATGGCGAAGCCCTTCACGGCCGTCACCAGGATGACCACGAAAGGCACGATCTGGACGAAGCGCTTGTTCTGCTGGTCGAAGGCGTCGAAGGCCCGCTTGATGACCACCGGATAGAGGCTGCTCGCCCCGGCCAGGACGATCACGGTCAGCAGGATGAGCGACAGAGTGCGCCAGTGCGGCAGCATCCAGTCGACCCAGAGCCGGCGGAGATAGGGCAGGGCGTCCTGGCTGACGATGGAGCGAGCCGGCTTGTTGGCCATCGATTCCGTTGCTTGAACCTGAAATGAAAACCGCCGCGGGCTGCGCGGCGGTTCGGGATCCACGCAGGGCTCAGCCCTGCTCATAATCCATTTTCGCCCGGGGCGCGAACCCGCCGGGCGCGGCCGGCGTCAGCGGCCGAAGATGCCCTTGAAGAGCTTGGCCAGGCTGTTGCGCTTCTTCTTGCGCTCAAGCTCCGCCTCATCCTTCACCCAGGCGACCTGGACCACGCGGCGCTCGCCCGCGAAGGGCGGATGCCCGTGCCAGGAATTGTCCGCCCGCAGGAAGGCGAACAGCGTTCCCATGGTCGGCGGCACCTCCAGCACCATGTCGTCGAAATTCTCCGGCCCGCGCAGGACGCGCAGGCGGCCGGCTCCGCCGTCGTCCCAGTCGTCGTTCATGTAGACCAGCAGCGTCATGACCTTGCTGGGCCCGTCGGTGTGCGGGCGGCCGTCCTTGGCCTGGGAGATCTTTCGGATCGTCGTCAGGCGCGGATAGGGGCTGAGGTCGAGGCCGAACTTCTCCGACAGCAGCGCCGTGAGGGTCGGACCCTCCAGCTCGTCGATGAGCTGCCGGAAAGCCCCCTTCACCTCCACGTCGTCGACGGTCAGGAAGCCCGGCTTCGTGATGTTCGGGAATTCCTCCCGAAGCTGCGCAACCTTCTCGGGCTTCAGCGCCCCGGACGCGAGGAAGAAACTGTAGGGCTCACGCGATACGGGCGCCGTCCGGATCGCATCGAGATTGAGGATTTGGGTGTCCGCCGCCATGGTCACTCCCGAGGCTCAACCGATTTCAACCATGAGTGGTGTAGTCGGTGTGGGAGTGGCGCGCAAATCGCCATCGCATTGAAAAGTCGCAATCGCACGCCGGGGTGCGGAGGACCGGTCAATGGGCCTTGCAGCGCACCCAGACGGCGTGCGGATGCTGGTCCGGCGCCTGGAGGACGTCGGAACAGCGGCGGCCCTCGACGATGCGCTCGCTCTCCTGGCCGATGCGCCGCGGCGTGATCGCGCCGGTGGCGTCCGCCGGATCCTTGCGAATCGGGGCCGCGGCCGGCTGCGCGCCCTGCTGCGCCGGCGTCGGCGCCAGGCCGGCGGGACGGTCCTGCGCCGGGGCGGCGCCGGGGGCCGCGATCGCCAGCGCAGAGACAAGAACGATGTTGAGACGTGTCCGCATGGAGGCCTCCATGCGGGTTCAACGCATCATCGCCGGATGCGGTTCGACCGCTAGTTGGCCCCGTCCAGCAGGCGTCTCGCGATCACCTGGGCCTGGATCTCGGCCGCGCCCTCGAAGATGTTGAGGATGCGGGCGTCGCACAGCACGCGCGAGATCTCATACTCGAGCGCGAATCCGTTTCCGCCATGGATCTGCAGCGCGTTGTCGGCCGCCGCCCAGGCCACGCGGGCGCCGAGCAGCTTGGCCATGCCGGCCTCCACGTCGCAGCGCTTGCCGTCGTCCTTGGCCCGCCCGGCGAAATAGGTGAGCTGGCGCGCGATGTTCACCTCGACCGCCATCATGGCGATCTTGTCGGACACCCGCGGGAACGAGATCAGCGGCTTGCCGAACTGCACGCGCTCCTCGGCGTAGCGCAGCCCGATGTCGAGCGCCGACTGCGCCACCCCGACGGCGCGCGCGGCCGTTTGGATTCGCGCCGACTCGAAGGTCTGCATCAGCTGCTTGAAGCCCTGCCCTTCCACGCCGCCCAGCAGATTGGCGGCCGGGACCTCGAACCCGTCGAAGGCGAGCTCGTATTCCTTCATGCCGCGGTAGCCGAGCACCTCGATCTCGCCGCCGGTCATGCCCTTGGCCGGGAACGGGTCCTCGTCCGTGCCGCGCGGCTTCTCCCCGAGCAGGATCGACAGGCCCTTGTAGCCCGCCTCGTCCGGGTTGGTGCGCACCAGCATCGTCATCACGTCGGCGCGGACCGGGTGGGTGATCCAGGTCTTGTTTCCGGTCACCTTGTAGACGTCGCCCTCGCGCACGGCGCGGGTCTTCAGCGAGGCGAGGTCAGAGCCCGTGTTGGGCTCGGTGAACACCGCCGTGGGCAGCACCTCGCCGGAGGCGATGCGCGGCAGCCACTGGGCCTTCTGCTCCTCCGTGCCGCCGCCGATGATCAGCTCCGCGGCGATCTCCGAGCGGGTGCCCAGCGATCCGACGCCGATATAGGCCCGGGACAGCTCCTCCGACACGACGCACATGGAGACCTTGCTCAGCCCCAGGCCGCCATGCTCCTCGGGCAGGGTCAGCCCGAACACGCCGAGCTCGGCCAGCTTCTCGACCACCGAGAGCGGGATGTACTCATTCTTCAGATGCCATTGATGGGCGTGGGGAAGCACCTCGCTCTCGGCGAATTTGCGCATCTCCGCCCGGATCGCCTCGAGCGTCTCGTCGAGGCCCGCGTCGCCCATCGTGGCCGCGCCCTGGGCCTCCCGGATCCGCGCCACCAGCAGGGCGCGCTGGGCCGGCGTGGAGCCCTCCTGGATGACGGTCTCGATCGCCGCCGTCCGCCGCGCGGCGATCTGCGAGGCCGTCAGGCCGAGGGCAGGCAGACGCACGATCTCGCCCTGGCTCATCGGAATGCCGCCGAAGACCTGGGCGCAGTATTCGCCGACGCCGATCGCCACGAGCAGCTCCTCGGTCTCTCCGAACCGCGCTTCGGCCTGGAGCAGGCGGCCATAGGCGGCCAATTCGCGCACCGCCTCCGCATAGGTGGCCAGCCAGGCCAGTCCGTGGGCGGCGTGCTGCTCGCGTTCGAGCAGCGCCGCGGAGATCCGCCCGTCGTCCGTGACCCGCGCCCGGACGGCGTTGACCGCGTCCGCGGTCAGCCCGGCCAAGGCCGAAGCGGCGTCCTCGGCGAGCGACAGCCAGTCTCGGACATCCGGATCGGCGGCGGTGGCGAGGCGGGTCATCAGGGCTCCTCCGAGCGGTCTTGCCGTGCGGCGTGGATCGTACCGCAATGCAACATGGAGCGGGACCCCCTGTCCAGCAATGCCCCTTTCGGCGGACCCGCTCAGGCCTTGCGGGTCGCCAGGGCCACTCCGGCCGCGGTCGCCGCCATGCCGAGCGCCTGGATCGGGGCGAGCGTCTCGCCGAACAGCAGATAGGCCTCGATGGCGACCGCCGGCGGCACCAGATAGATGAGCGCCGCGGCGCGCGAGACCGCGCCGTGGCGGATGAGCAGGAGCAGGAGCCCGATCGCCCCGATGGAGAGGGCCAGGACCGACCACGCCATGGTGAGGACGACGGTGAGGTTCCACTCCACCCTGAGCGGCTCCAGCCATAGCGCCGCCGGCGCCACCACCAGGAACGCGCCCGCATATTGGAGGGCCGTGACGGTGCGCAGGTCGCCGGTGGGCACGAACCGCTTCTGGTAGAACGAGCCGAGCGTCACGCCCAGCATGCCGACGAGATTGACCCCGATCGGGCCGGCGACCGTGGCCAGTTCGCCGGGGCCGAGGCCGGAGAGCTTCGGCAGCAGCACGAGGCCGATCCCCACGAAGCCCAGCCCGATGCCGAGCCATTGGCGGGCCGAGATCCGCTCATGGACCAGCGTCGGCGCCAGGATGGCGGTGAGGATCGGCTGCACCGCCGCGATCAGGCCGGAGACTCCCGCCGGGAGCCCGCGCGCGATCGCCCACCACACGCCGCCGAGATAGACCGCGTGCAGCAGCGCCCCGGACGTCATGGCGTGGGCCACGTCGCGGCGCGTCGCCGGCCAGGCGGCGCCGGCCGCCCACGCCAGCAAGGCGACGACGACGCCAGCCAGCGCGAACCGGATCGACAGGAAGGTCAGCGGGTCGGCGTAGGGCGCGCCGAAACGCGCCGCGATCCAGCCCGTCGACCAGATGAGCACGAAGGCCATCGGGGCCGCGCGCAATAAGGCCGGAGAGGCGGGAGCAGGCGATGGGCGCGGAAAATCGGATATGACACAGAACTCCGGGCCGCGCTTCCCCGTATGGTGTTGGAGCATGCGCGTGAGGGCGTCGCTGGCGCCGAGCCGGGGTGGCCCTACACTGCAGGCGGGCAGCGGGCCTTCGATAGGTCAGGACGTGCGTTCGGTCGAGTCCCGGCGCCGGCGCGGGACGGAGTGAAAGGTTCAGATGCGGCGTTTGCCACGCATCATCTATGACGCTTACTGGCGCTTCGTCGAGGACGACGGGTGGGCCATCGCGTCCCATATCGCCCTGTCGGGGCTCATGTCGCTGTTCCCGTTCCTGATCTTCGTGACCTCTCTGGCCGGCTTCTTCGGATCGAAGCAGCTCGCCGACGAGGTCGTGGGGCTGCTGCTCGAGGCCTGGCCCTCGCGCGTCGCGGATCCGCTCAGCAGCGAGATCCACAACGTCATGAACAAGGCCCGCGGCGACGTCCTGACCGTGGGCGTGCTGCTGGCGATCTACTTCTCGTCCAACGGCGTCGAGAGCCTGAGGATCGGCCTCAACCGCGCCTATCGGCTCAAAGAGCATCGCGCCTGGTGGTTGCTGCGGCTGGAATCCATCGCCTATGTGCTGGTCGGCGCGGCGGCGCTTCTGTCGCTGGCTTTCCTGGTCGTGCTCGCCCCGGTCCTCTGGCAGACCGCGATCCTCTACGTCCCGCAGCTCCAGCCCTATTCCTACGTGATCACGGTCGGCCGCTTCGGCGTCGCGACGCTGATCATCGTTTCGGCGCTGATCATCCTGCACCTGTGGCTGCCCTGCGGCCGCCGCGCTTTTCGCGAGATCATCCCGGGCGTGGCCCTCACGGTTGCCCTGGCGCTCTCGTCCGGCCACGCTTTCGGCATCTATCTCGCGAAGGCGGCGAGCAACTACGCGTCGACCTATGCGGGTCTGGCGTCGGTCATGGTGGCGCTCGTGTTCCTCTACACGATCGCCTCCATCTTCGTGTACGGAGGCGAGTTCAACGCCGAACTCGCCCGGGTTCGGGAGCGCTATGCGGCCCAGCAGAAGAAGAGCTGGCTCCAGCGCGGCCGGGTCTTCATGCAGCGCAACCGCTGAGGCGGCGGCCGCGGCCGCTCAGCCCGGCTGGGCTTCGAGGACGTCGTCGAAGGTCCGCAGCCCGGTGCGCTGGGCGTTCACCAGCACGGCCATGTTGCCGGGCGCGTGCTGGTTCTTCCACATTTTGGTGTGCGCCAGCGGGATCTTGTCCCACGGGAACACCTCGCTCATGCACGGATCGATCCGCCGGTCGATGACGAACTGGTTCGCCGCCGCCGCCTGCTTGAGATGGGCGAAGTGGGACCCCTGGATGCGCTTCTGCCTCATCCAGACGAAACGCGCGTCGAAGGTGATGTTGAAGCCGGTCGTGCCCGCGCAGAACACCACCATGCCGCCGCGCTTCACCACGAAGGTGGAGACCGGAAAGGTCTGCTCGCCGGGGTGCTCGAAGACGATGTCGACGTCCTTGCGGCCGGTGATGTCCCAGATCGCCTTTCCGAACTTGCGCGACTCGCCCATGAAGGCGTTGAACTCCGGCGAGTTCACCTTGGGCAGCTGGCCCCAGCAGTTGAAGTCCTTGCGGTTGAGCACGCCCTTGGCGCCGAGGCCGAGCACGTAGTCGCGCTTGGATTCGTCCGAGATCACCCCGATCGCGTTGGCGCCGGACGCCGCGCAGAGCTGCACGCCGAACACCCCGAGGCCGCCCGACGCGCCCCAGACCAGCACGTTGTCGCCAGGCCGGATCGTATGCGGCGCATGGCCGAACAGCATCCGGTAGGCGGTCGCGAGGGTCAGCGTGTAGCAGGCGCTCTCCTCCCAGGTCAGGTGCTTCGGCCGCTGCATCAGCTGGCGCGACTGCACGCGGCAGAACTGCCCGAAGGAGCCGTCCGGAGTCTCGTAGCCCCAGATGCGCTGGCTCGTGGAGAACATCGGGTCGCCGCCATTGCACTCCTCGTCGTCCCCGTCGTCCTGGTTGCAGTGGACGATGACCTCGTCGCCCACCTTCCAGCGCTTCACCTTGCGGCCGACGGCCCAGACGATGCCGGACGCGTCCGACCCGGCGACGTGCACCGGCTGCTTGTGGCCGTCGAAGGGGGAGATGGGCTGGCCCAGCGCCGCCCAGACGCCGTTGTAGTTGACGCCGGCCGCCATCACGAGGACGAGCACCTCGTCGTCGCCGATCGCCCAGGTGGGGATGACCTCCAGCTGCATGGCGTCCTCAGGCGGGCCATGCCGGTCCTTGCGGATGGCCCAGGCCCACATCTTCGCAGGCACATGGCCCAGAGGCGGGATCTCGCCGATGTCGTAGAGGTCCTTGGGAGCGCCCCTCGACGGAGCGACGGACGGGGCGTTCGACGTTGCGGCCACGGCTGGGTTCTCCTCGCGTTTGCGGCGATCATGCCCGCGGTTGCTGCACTGCGCCATAGTGCGATCGGACAATTCGGCGGAAGGAAGGCCCGTCGTTAACCTCAAGTTCGTCAGCCTGGGCGCAACCTGGAGGTGTAGTTCACCCAGCGGCGATCCCGCCGCGTCTGGGACGGATGTCGCGGAATGGTTCGGCAACTCGGGTTCGTCAACATCCCCACCGAAGCCGTCTATTGGTTCGTCGGCCTCGTCGTCGTGGTCTCGCTCGTCATCGCCTGGGTGGTCGACGACATCATGCACGAATTCGCCTTCGGGGTGGTCGGCAACACCGTGCTTCTCACTGTCGGGGCGATCGGCGGCCTCGCTCTGTGGAACGAGTACGGCCTGCCGGTGAAGCAGACCGACCCCATGGTCATCGCGGCGGTGTGCATCGGCTCCGCCTTCGGCCTGATCCTGAGCCTGGCGCTCACCAGGCGCGCCGTGACCTGAACCGACCGGGGTCTCCGACCATTAGACGGGTGGCGCCGGGGTGGGCCTTGCCGCATCTTGCCGCATTGCACCATGATAGGCCGGCGACGCTCTCCCCCGTTCCGTGAGGGCGCCGGCTCCGGAGACCGCCCGCATGACCCCGGCCCGCCCCACTCAGGACCTCGGCCGCCCCGAGCGCGACAAGCCCTGGATCTTCCGCACCTATGCGGGGCACTCGACGGCCTCGGACTCCAACAAGCTCTACCGCGGCAACCTGGCGAAGGGGCAGACCGGGCTGTCGGTCGCCTTCGACCTCCCCACCCAGACCGGCTACGACCCGGACCACGCGCTGGCGCGCGGCGAGGTCGGGAAGGTCGGCGTCTCGATCGCCCATCTGGGCGACATGAGGGCGCTGTTCGACCAGATCCCGGTCGCCGAGATGAACACGTCGATGACCATCAACGCGACCGCGCCCTGGCTGCTGGCGCTCTATGTGGCGGTCGCGGACGAGCAGGGCGCCCCTCGGGCCGCCCTGCAGGGCACCACCCAGAACGACCTGATCAAGGAATACCTGTCGCGCGGCACCTATGTGTTCCCGCCCGCGCCGTCCATGCGGCTGGTGAAGGACGTGATCCTCTTCACCACGAGCGAGATGCCGAAGTGGAACCCCACCAATGTCTGCAGCTACCACCTGCAGGAGGCCGGGGCGACGCCGACGCAGGAGCTCGCCTATGCGCTCGCCACCGCCATCGCGGTGCTGGACACCGTCAAGGCGTCCGGCGAGGTCGACCAGAAGACCTTCTCGGAGGTGGTCGGCCGCATCTCGTTCTTCGTCAACGCCGGCATGCGCTTCGTCACCGAGCTGTGCAAGATGCGGGCTTTCGCCGAGCTCTGGGACGAGATCGCCCGGGACCGCTACGGCGTCGCCGACGAGCGCCACCGGCGTTTCCGCTACGGCGTGCAGGTGAATTCGCTGGGCCTGACCGAGCAGCAGCCCGAGAACAACGTCTACCGCATCCTCATCGAGATGCTGGCCGTCGTGCTGTCGAAAGGCGCCCGGGCTCGCGCCGTCCAGCTTCCGGCCTGGAACGAGGCGCTCGGTCTGCCGCGGTCGTGGGACCAGCAATGGTCGCTGCGCATGCAGCAGGTGATGGCCTACGAGACCGATCTTCTGGAATATGGCGACATCCTGGACGGCTCGGTCGAGATCGCCCGCAAGGTGGCCGAGCTGAAGGAGGCCGCCCTGGCGGAACTCGCCGAGATCGACCGCATGGGCGGCGCGATCGCGGCGGTCGAGACGGGCTACATGAAGCGCATGCTGGTCGAATCGAACGCCCGGCGCATCGCCGGGATCGAGGCGGGCGACCAGATCGTCGTGGGCGTGAACCGCTGGCGCGAGACGGAGCCGTCTCCGCTCACCGCGGGCGAAGGCTCCGTGCTCACCGTCCCCGAACAGGTCGAGATCGAGGCCATTGCGCGCATCCGCTCCTGGCGGAGCGGCCGTGACGCCCGGGCCGCCGAGGCCGCGATCGAGGAGCTGCGATCCGCCGCCCGGGAGGGGCGCAACGTCATGGAGCCGTCCATCGCCTGCGCCAAGGCGGGCGTGACCACGGGCGAGTGGGGCGAGGCCCTGCGCGAGATCTTCGGCCAGTACCGCGCCCCCACGGGCGTCACCACGGAGACCCGGACCTCCGCGGCCGAACGCGAGGTGCGCGTCATGGTGTCGGAGCTGGCCGCCGAGCTGGGCGAGACGCCCCGGCTCGTCGTCGGCAAGCCCGGCCTGGACGGCCACTCCAACGGCGCCGAGCAGATCGCCCTGCGGGGCCGCGACGTCGGGTTCGACGTGACCTATGACGGCATCCGCCAGACCCCCGCCGAGATCGTCGCCAAGGCGCGCGAGACGGACGCGCATGTGATCGGCTTGTCGATCCTGTCGGGATCGCACGTCCCGCTCGTCCGCGACGTGATGGCCCGCCTGCGCAACGAGGGGCTGGGCCATATCCCGGTCGTGGTCGGCGGGATCGTGCCGCCCGACGACGAGCTGGTCCTCAAGAACATCGGCGTGACCGCGGTCTACACGCCGAAGAACTACGTGATGGACGAGATCATGAAGGACATCGTCCGGATCGTCGCCAAGGCGCCCCGCTCCGCGCCGGAGGACGGCCGGAGCGCCGCAAGGCGGGCCGCCGGCCGCTGACGCCCCGAGACGCGGCGCGCGCTCTCAGCCGCGCGCCGCGATCGCGTCCGCGATGGCCACCACGCGCCGGCCGATCTCGGCGTGCATGCGCTCGACCATCTTGCCGTCGAGCTGCAGCGCGCCCTTGTCGCGGTTCGCGGGCTCCTGGAAGGCGGCGATGATCTTGCGCGACCAGGCCACCTCGTCCGCCGACGGCGCAAAGATCGCGTTGGCGGGCTCGATCTGGCTCGGATGGATCAGGGTCTTGCCGTCGAAGCCGAAATCGCGGCCCTGCTCGCACTCGGCCCGGAACCCGGCCTCGTCCGAGATCGCGTTGTAGACGCCGTCCAGGATGTCCAGCCCATAGGCCCGGGCGGCCGTCACCGCCGTCGAGAGCCATTGCCCGAAGGGCGCGCGATCCGGCGTGAACCGGGCGCGCGTCTCCTTGGCGAGGTCGTTGGTGCCCATCACGAAGCAGGCGAGCCGGTTGCTCGGATCCTGCGCGGCGGACGCGATCGCGCCCGCGTTGAGGATGGCGAGCGGCGTCTCCACCATCGCCCAGAGGCGCAGGGACGAGGGTGCGCCGGCGCTCGCAAGCAGGGAGGCGAGCCGGACGATCTGCGACGGCGACGAGATCTTGGGCGCCAGCACCGCGTCCGGACCGGCCGCCGCCGCGGCGCGCAGGTCGGCCTCGCCCCAGGGCGTGTCGAGGCCGTTGATCCGGATCACGACCTCCCGGCCGCCGAACCCGCCGGCCTTGACGGCCTCGGCCACCTGCGTCCGCGCCGCCGCCTTCGCGTCGGGCGCGACGGCGTCCTCGAGGTCGAGGATCACGCCGTCGACGGCCAGCGTGCGCGCCTTCTCGATGGCGCGGGCGTTGGACCCCGGCATGTAGAGCACGCTGCGGCGGGGACGGATCGGGGCGGCGGTGGGGGAGGCTGGCATGGAACGAGACCTGACAGGCTGCGACAAACACGGTTGCGCTGCAGCATAGACGCCGGAGGCAGGGCGCGCCATCGTCCTTCCGGCGAGTCGCCAAAGGGGGCGCCATGACGACATGGGTGGCGGGCGTGGATGGTTGCCCGGGCGGCTGGGTGGCCGTGACCTTGGCGCTGGACGGCGCGGCCGAGCCGCTGCTGACGGTCCATCCGACCTTCGGGGGCGTGCTGGACAGTCAGCCCGGGGCCGCCATCGTGGCCGTCGACATGCCGATCGAACTGCCGGACCAGGTCGGCCCCGGCGGGCGCGGCCCCGAGACGCTGCTCCGGCCCTTATTGGGCGCGCGCCAATCCTCGGTGTTCTCGGTGCCGTCGCGCGCCGCCGTGGAGGCGCTCGACTACCGCGACGCCTGCGCGGCCGCGCTGCGGACCTCCGTTCCGCCCCGCGCCGTCTCCAAGCAGTGCTACTTCCTCTTTCCCAAGATCCGCGACGTCGACGCCCTTCTGCGGGCCGACCCCGGCTTGCGCGACCGCGTCCGGGAGACGCATCCCGAAGGCGCGTTCATGCGCCTCAATGGCGGCGCGCCGCTGTCCCAGCCCAAGAAGGTGAAATCCAGCCCCTACGGGCCGGGCTTGGAGGAGAGGCGGGCCCTGCTCGAAAGGGCGGGGTTCGCGCGCGCCTTCCTGGAGGCGCGGCCGCCGCGCGGGGCGGCGTTCGACGACGTGCTGGACGCCTGCGCGTGCGCCGTCTCGGCGCTCCGCATCGCCCGCGGCGAGGCGCAGAGCTTCCCCTCGCCGCCGGGCCGGGACGCGCATGGCGTCCCGGTGGCGATCTGGATCTAGCCGATCAGGCGGCGAGCGCCCGGGGACGGAGCAGCTTGCGGTTGATGATCGCCTCGGCGATCTGCACCGCGTTCAGGGCCGCGCCCTTGCGCAGATTGTCCGACACGCACCAGAACGCGAGGCCGTTCTCGACCGTGGAGTCCTCGCGGATGCGCGAGATGTAGGTGGCGTCCTCGCCCGCCGCCTCGTGCGGGGTGATGTATCCGCCGTCCTCGTGCTTGTCGATCACGAGGCAGCCAGGCGCGGAGCGCAGGATGTCGCGCGCCTCGTCGGCCGAGAGCGGGGTCTCGAACTCGACGTTCACCGACTCCGAATGGGAGATGAACACCGGCACGCGCACGCAGGTCGCCGTCAGCTTGATCTTGGGGTCGAGGATCTTCTTGGTCTCGACCATCATCTTCCACTCTTCCTTCGTGAACCCGTCCTCCATGAAGACGTCGATATGGGGGATCAGGTTGAAGGCGATCCGCTTGGTGAACTTCTTGGCCGCGACCTCCTGGAGCGAGTAGAGCGCCTTGGTCTGGCGGTCGAGCTCCTCCATGCCTTCCTTGCCGGCGCCGGACACCGACTGGTAGGTCGACACCACGACGCGCCGGATCCTGGCGCGGTCATGCAGCGGCTTCAGCGCGACGACGAGCTGCGCGGTCGAGCAGTTCGGATTGGCGATGATGTTGAGCTTGTCCTTCTGGCCCATATAGTCGGCCAGCACATGGGCGTTGACCTCGGGCACGACCAGCGGGACGCGCTCGTCGTAGCGCCAGCACGACGAGTTGTCGATGACGAGGCAGCCGGCCGCGCCGATGCGCGGGGACCACTCCTTCGACACCGCCGAGCCCGCCGACATGAGGCAGATATCCGTGTTGGCGAAGTCGTGCCGCTCCAGAACCTGGACCTTCAGCACGCTGTCTCCGAACGAGACCTCCGTGCCCTGGCTGCGGCTGGAGGCCAGCGCGACCACTTCCGACACCGGGAACGCGCGCTCTTCCAGAATGGAGAGCATCTCGCGACCCACATTGCCCGTGGCGCCCACGACCGCCACGCGAAATCCATCGGCGACCTTCAAAACCATGGCGAGATATCCTGTTTCGTCTTGCGGTTTGGTCTCCCCCGGAGGTTCAGCCGCAGATCTTGCGGTCCCTCTTCCCCCGCCGGGGGAGTCTCCGGAGCGAGGAATAGCTCAGCGCGACGCGCCGCCTTTGGCGGCCGTCGTTTTGCCCGTCGTTTTGGTCGACATCGCAAAGCGCATGGCGTGAAGCTGTTCCCCGGCGAAATCGCCGATGCGGGAGCAGAAACACGGGCGGCGCCGTAAAGTCAATCTCTCCTGAAGGCGAGTGCGGGATCTTCCGGACCTGGGCGTTCGGCCGAGATCAGCCGTTAACGCTGTCGCTCAACCCGTCATTGACTCTCCGCCCTGAAAGTCCTGCCGTGGTAACGAACCCCAGAAAGAGATGGGTCAAGTTGAACGCAATCCGACAAGCAAATAAGCGCGGACCGGGGTTGCGTCATGGTTCAGGTTTCTTCGACTTACTCTGCGATCGCCCTTTCGATCCCGCATGAGGCGCACGCTCCAGGATCGACGTCTCGCAGACGCGCGCGGAAAGCGCGGCCCGGTCTTTCGACGGCGCGCCGGAGACTCGCGGGCCTCGCCGTCCTGGGGACGCTGGCCGCCATGCTGACCGCGCTCCTGCTCGGAAAAGCTGACGCGAACCGGCTGGAGCCCAGCGAAACGAGCGCGACCAGCGCCGCTCCGGCCCGGCCGTCCGCTGCCGCCTGGGTGAAGGTCAACCGGCCCATCCCGATGTTCTCGCTGGAGACGACGCTCCTCCCCCGCGACCCGCGCGGCCTCGTGGCCCGCCGGCATGTCGAGGGCGGCGGCCGGGAGGAGGTCCACAGCTTCGGCGCGGTCGGCTCTCCCGGAGGATTCGCCAGCATCGCCGCCTACCGTGCCGGGTCCGAGGCGGGCGCGCCCGGCACCTTGTTCCTCGAAGCGGCCCGGCGGGCGGCCGAGACCGGGCTGGCGGTGACCCGCAGCTCCGTTCCGACGCCGATGGCGACGAAGTTCGGCCAGGCCGAAACCGCCGACATCCTCCTGACGGCGGACGGCGTGGAGCATGCCTGCGTCGCCTGGCGCATCCTGGGCGAGGACGCTCAGCTCCGGCTCGCCGGCTGGCAATGCGGGGGAGCCGGCAAGGCCATCGACCGCCTGACGCTGGCCTGCGCGCTGGACAGGCTCGACCTGGTCGGAGCCGGCGACGACGCGGCCCTGAAGGCGTATTTCTCCCGGGCCGAGCGCAACCGCCTTCCGCAATGCGGCTCGAAGGCCGCGCCGGGCGGGCGCCGGGCGGCCTGGCTCGATCCCGAAATCGATCCGAGCGGGCTGCTGCGCTCGCAATCGTGAAGCGAAGGCGTGGCCATGATTGGGATCCGTCAAGGTCGTCCGGCGTTGTGGTCGTAAGATCCCATCGTCAAGACACCGCAACGCCGATCGAAGCGAGGAACCCATGTTTCGCAAAGCGACCGCCCTGGGCCTGATCGCCGCCGCCCTGCTGGCCACCGCAGCCGACGCGCAGACGCGCCGGCGGGTCAACGACATCACGGTCACCCAGCGCTCCTACCTGAACGCCGGCACGGTGGTGAAGCCCGGAACCGGCTACCAGCTGAACTACGTGTATGTCGGCCAGGGCCTTTCGACGCCGGTCTACTCGAACATCAACAGCCGGTTCGGCGGCGAGACGCTCCCCGGGCGGTTCGACCTGCCGAACTGCTGCGGAACCACGGTGGGCTTCGGCGCCTATTGACGCGATGGCGCGCGTCGAGCCTGCGCGGGATTCCGCTTCCGCGCGGGCTCGGCTAGCATGGCCCGCATGACCCTTCGAATCGCCTCCCTCCGGGCCGCAGCCCTGCTGACCGCCGGCCTCTGCGCCGCCCTCCCCGTTCCCGCCTTCGCGCAGGATTTCAGGGCGTGCCTCGGCGGATTGCGGGATTCCGTGGTCGCCCAGGGCGTGTCGGCCCAGACCTTCGACGCGGCCACGCGCGGGCTCGAGCCCGACATGAAGGTGATCGACTTCCTCAACGACCAGCCCGAGTTCAAGACGCCGATCTGGGACTACCTCGCCGCCCTGGTGGACGAGGAGCGGGTCGCCGACGGCCGCGCCATGCTGCGGCAGTGGAGCCAGGCGCTGGCGACGGCCGAAAGCCGCTACGGCGTCGACCGGCACGTCATCGTGGCGGTGTGGGGCGTCGAATCGGACTTCGGCAAGGCGATCGGCAAGCGGCCGCTGGTGCAGTCCTTGGCGACTTTGTCCTGCTACGGGCGCCGGCAGGCCTATTTCCGCACCGAGTTCGCCGCCACGATGAAGATCCTGAACCGCGGCGACGTCGCGCCGGACCACCTGACGGGGTCATGGGCGGGGGCCTTCGGGCACACGCAATTCATGCCCTCCACCTTCCTGCGGCTGGCCGTCGACCTCGACGGCGACGGACGGCGGGACGTGGTGGACTCCATCCCCGACGCGCTGGGCTCCACGGCGAACTACCTCGCCAAGGCCGGCTGGCAGACCGGCGGGACCTGGGGCTTCGAAGTCAGGTTGCCGTCCGGCTTCAACACGGGGCTGGCGGGCCGGACGAAGAAGCGCCCGATGGCCGATTGGGAGCGGCTCGGAGTGCGGCGCGCGGACGGACGCCCGATGCCGGGCGGCTCGGCGGGGCTCATGCTGCCGGCGGGCGCGAGCGGGCCGGCTTTCCTGGTCACCAGGAATTTCGACGCCATCTACGGCTACAACGCCGCCGAGAGCTACGCGCTCGCCATCGCGCATCTGTCCGACCGCCTGAGGGGCGGCGGTCCCTTCCAGACGCCCTGGCCGACCGACGACCGCGGCCTGTCGCGCGTCGAGCGCCGCGAAGTCCAGGCCCTGCTCAACCAGCGCGGCTACGACGTCGGCCAGCCCGACGGCGCGATCGGGACCAAGACCCGCGAGGCGATCGCCGACTTCCAGGTGAAGAAAGGCCTGAGCCGCAACGGCCGGGCCTCCGGCAAGGTGCTGGAGGCGCTCCGGGCCGCCCGGTGAGTCAGAGCCGCAGCAGCGAGTAGCCGGCCTGCTGCAAAGCCACGACCTCGGCCACGCCGGCGGGCACCAGGTCGGCCTGCGTCGCTCCGTAGAGGTCGTGCAGCGGCTGCTTGCGGCCCACCAGGGTGTTGCGGCAGATGACGAAGCGCACGCCTGAGCCACGCAGCTCGTCCACCATGCTGGCGATCTTCGCGTCGCCCTGGGCCAGGGTGAGCATGCTGGCGCCCTCGCCTTGCAGGACGACCACCATGCTCAGGCGGTCGGCCCCGACCGCGTTGACGTGGTTGCGCATCGACTGCAGCCGGGCCGCATGGTCCCGCCCGAACCAGCCGCCGCCCTGGACCACGTGGTAGACCACCTTCTGGGGCGCATAGGGCGCGTGGATGGCGGGCGGGACGTCCGCCACCGCGCCGCCCATGGACAGCGCCATCAGCGAGCCGCCGAGACCGAGCGCCACAAAGCCCGCCGCTGCGCCAAGAGTCTTGCCGGAAAGCATCATCGTCATCGTCCGCAAGGAGGATCGTTGTCCCTACTCTAATTGCCTGATGTTAAGCCCGGCTGAATCGCAGGCGCGGACTTCGCCGGGACATGGCCCTTGCCACGCGCCGGCGCGGCTCCTAAAGAGCCTGCCAGGACCAGCACAAGGGACGAAAGATGAGCAGCCACAACATCCTTCTTCTGCCAGGCGACGGCATCGGGCCCGAGGTCATGGGCGAAGTCCGGAAGCTGGTGACGTGGCTGGGCTCGCAGGGCGTGGCCCGCTTCGAGACCGAGACGGACCTCGTCGGAGGCGCGGCCTATGACGCCCACAAGGTCGCGATCACCGACGACGCCATGGCGCGCGCCACGGCGGCGGACGCCGTGCTGTTCGGCGCGGTGGGCGGCCCCAAATGGGACGCCGTCCCCTATGAGGCGCGCCCGGAGGCCGGCCTCCTGCGCCTGCGCAAGGATCTCGCGTTGTTCGCCAATCTGCGTCCGGCGATCTGCTTCCCGGCCCTGGCCGACGCCTCCTCGCTGAAGCGCGAGCTGGTCGAGGGGCTCGACATCGTCATCGTCCGCGAACTCACGGGCGGCGTCTATTTCGGCGCGCCGAAGGAGATCGTGACGCTGGAGAACGGCGAGAAGCGAGCCGTCGACACGCAGGTCTACACGACCCACGAAATCGACCGCATCGCCCGCGTCGCCTTCGAGCTCGCCCGCAAGCGCCGCAACAAGGTGACGTCGTCCGAGAAGCGCAACGTGATGAAGTCCGGCGTGCTCTGGAACCAGGTGGTCACCGCCCTTCACAAGGCCGAGTACCAGGACGTCGCTCTGGAGCACCAGTTGGCCGACTCGCTGGCCATGCAGCTCGTCCGCCAGCCCAAGCAGTTCGACGTCATCGTGACCGACAACCTCTTCGGCGACATCCTGTCCGACGTCGCCGCCATGCTGACCGGATCGCTCGGCATGCTGCCCTCCGCCTCGCTCGGCGCGGAGGATCCCGCCACCGGCAAGCGCAAGGCCCTCTACGAGCCCGTGCACGGCTCCGCGCCCGACATCGCCGGCAAGGGCATGGCCAACCCCATCGCCATGATGGGTTCGCTCGCCATGGCGCTGCGCTACTCCTTCGGCATGCTGGAGGCCGCCGACATGGTCGAAAAGGCCATCGCGAACGTGCTCGACTCCGGTCTGCGCACCAAGGACATCGCCGCCGCCGGCCAGAACGCCGTGTCGACGTCCGAAATGGGCGACGCCATCCTCAAGGAGATGCAGCGCCTGGCCGGCTGACGGTCTGGCCCTGGCGCACGAAAAAACCCCGCGGGCGACCGCGGGGTTTTTACTTTGACGCGTCCGTGAGGCTCAGAGCCAGGGCTGGCTCGCGGCCTTCTTCTGCTCATAGGTCTCGATCGCGCCGGCCTTCTCCATCGTGAGGCCGATGTCGTCGAGGCCGTTCAGCAGGCAATGCTTGCGGAAGGGGTCGAGGTCGAACCGCACCACGCCGCCGTCGGGACCCCGGATCTCCTGGGCGGCGAGGTCGATGCTGAGCGTCGCATTGGCGCCGCGCTTGGCGTCGTCGAGCAGCTTGTCGAGGTCTTCCTGCGACACGGTGATCGGCAGGATCCCGTTCTTGAAGCAGTTGTTGTAGAAGATGTCGGCGAAGCTGGTCGAGATGACGCAGCGGATGCCGAAGTCCAGCAGCGCCCAGGGCGCATGCTCGCGCGAGGAGCCGCAGCCGAAATTGTCGCCGGCCACCAGGATCTGCGCTTTGCGATAGGCGGGCTGGTTCAGCACGAAATCCGGGTTCTCCGTCCCATCCTCCCGGAAGCGCATCTCGGCGAACAGGCCAGCCCCGAGCCCGGTGCGCTTGATGGTCTTCAGGTACTGCTTGGGGATGATCATGTCGGTGTCGACGTTCATGATCTCGAGCGGAGCGGCGACGCCGGTGAGGGTGGTGAATGGCTGCATGGTTCGGATCCGAGCTTTGCGGATGGCGCGTGTGGGGCACGCTTTAGCAGGCTGCGCGACCGGTGGGTAGAGCCTACTCCGCAGCGGCCTCGATCCCAGCCATGTCGGCGTCGCTCAAGCCGAAATGATGCCCGATCTCGTGCACCAGCACATGGGTGACGAGATCGCCGAGGCTCTCGTCATGGTCGGCCCAGTAGTCGAGGATCGGACGGCGGTAGAGCCAGACCATGTTGGGGAACTGGCCGGTCTGGAGCGTCGCGCCGGCCTGGGCGAGGCCCGTGCCGCGAAACAGGCCGAGCAGATCGAACTCCGACTCGCAGTTCATCGCGTCGAGCGTCTCGTCGTCGGGGAAATCCTCGACCCGGATCACGACGCCGTCGCACAGGGCGCGGAACTCGGCCGGCAGCCGGGCGAAGGCGTCGGCCGCCAGCCGCTCGAAATCGTCGAGGCTGGGCGCCCGCAGGGCGGCGATCGCGGCGTCGGGCGCCGACGCGGTCTTGAGGCGGTCAGGGCGTGAGGCGGTCATCGTCGGGTCCCGGGAGGCTCCGGACAGATGGGAGCCCGAATGAGGAGTTCAACGGGCGATCGCGGGGGGTCAGCGGTTCAGGAAGGCCAGCAGTTCGAGCGCCAGGTAGCCGACGAACAGCAGCGCCAGCGCCCGGGCGATCCGCCGGCCCCAGACCTCGATCCGGTCGTCCTGCGGCGCGTCGGCGGCCGCGAAGTGCCGCGCGGCTTGCGCCAGCGCCGAACTCCCGAGCACGCCGCTCTCGGCCGACGTCCTGGCGAGCGCCTCCCGGGACTCGCGCTGGCGTTCCTCGTCGCTGGGCTTGCCTGTGTTCATGACGGACGCTCCAGGGCTTTTCGCCTCACCCGGCCAACCATCCGGCCTGAAAGGCCGTTCATGATGTTGAACCGCAGCTGAACACGCCGTTCCGCGTGCATTCAGCGGCGATGTTTCACTCTCTCACACAGCCGAATAGGGGCCGGCTGACGTCAACATGAGGACATGTATCATGATCTCCCCCCGCATTCTCACCCTTCAGGCCTTGGCCGCCGGCGCGCTGCTGGTCGGTGGGCTCGCCGGCGCGCAGGCTGCGCCGCTCCCGCCCATGGCCGCGGCTCCCGTCGCCCATGCCAGTGAAGGGCTGGCCACGACCGTCCAGTGGGGTCCGGGCTACGGCTATTACGGCCACCCGCGCCGGCACTATTGGGGCGGCGGCTACGGCTATGGCCGCCCCTATTACGGGCCGCCGCGCTGGGGCGGGCCGCGCTGCCGCGTCGTGCGTCGGTGGGACCCCTATTTCGGCGGCTTCCGCGTCACGCGCCGCTGCTGGTGACCATCCCCGGCCTGCGGGTCGGTCCTGACATGCGAAGCCCGGGCGCGAGCCCGGGCTTTTGCGTCAGCGGCGGCCGAAACGGCGTCGCGGTCAGCGCCACTCGCGGATGTCGACGAAATGTCCGGCGACGGCGGCGGCGGCGGCCATGATGGGCGACACCAGATGGGTCCGGCCCTTGAAGCCCTGCCGGCCTTCGAAGTTGCGGTTGGACGTCGATGCGCAGCGCTCCCCGGGAGCGAGCTTGTCGGCGTTCATCGCCAGGCACATGGAGCAGCCCGGCTCGCGCCAGTCGAATCCCGCGGCCTTGAAGATCCTGTCCAGGCCCTCTTCCTCCGCCTGCATCTTCACCAGGCCGGAGCCCGGGACGATCATGGCGCTCACATGCGGGCTGACCGTCTTGCCCTCGACCACCTTGGCGACCGCGCGCAGGTCCTCGATGCGGCCGTTGGTGCACGAGCCGATGAAGACCCGGTCCAGCTTGATGTCCTGGATGCGCTCGCCGCCCTTCAGGCCCATATAGTCGAGCGCTCGCGCGATGGCGGCCTTCTTCTGCTCGGAGGGGGCGTCCTCGGGCCGGGGCACGGAGCCGGTCACCGAGACGACGTCTTCCGGGCTGGTGCCCCAGGTCACGATGGGCGGCAGGCTGGCGGCGTCGAGCCGGATCTCGCGGTCGAAATGCGCGCCCTCGTCGGACACCAGCGTGCGCCAGTACTCGACCGCCATGTCCCACGCCATGCCGCTCGGAGCCTTCGGACGGCCCTTCAGGTAGGCGAAGGTCTTCTCGTCCGGCGCCACCAGGCCGGCGCGGGCGCCGCCCTCGATCGACATGTTGCAGATCGTCATCCGGCCTTCCATCGACAGCGACCGGATCGCCTCGCCGGCGTATTCGATCACGCTGCCGGTGCCGCCGGCCGTGCCGATCTCGCCGATGATGGCCAGGATGATGTCCTTGGCGGTGACGCCGGGCGGCAGCTGGCCGTCCACCGTCACCCGCATGTTCTTGGCCTTCTTCTGGATCAGCGTCTGCGTGGCGAGAACATGCTCGACCTCGCTGGTGCCGATGCCGTGGGCCAGCGCCCCGAAGGCTCCATGCGTCGACGTGTGGCTGTCGCCGCACACGATCGTGGTGCCGGGCAGCGTGAAGCCCTGCTCGGGGCCGATGATGTGCACGATGCCCTGGCGGGGATCGAGCTCGTTGAAATATTCGATGCCGAACTCGCGCGCGTTCTCGGCCAGCGCCTCGACCTGCGTGCGCGCCTCGGGATCCTCGATGCCGAGCCGGCGGTCGGACGTGGGCACGTTGTGGTCGACCACGGCCAGCGTCTTCTGCGGCGCGCGGACCTTCCGGCCCGTCATGCGCAGCCCCTCGAAGGCCTGCGGGCTCGTCACCTCATGAACGAGGTGGCGGTCGATATAGAGCAGGCACGTCCCATCCGGCTGCGTATCGGCGACGTGGTCGTCCCAGATCTTGTCGTAGAGGGTGCGCGGGGCCATGGCTCTGTCTCTGCTGGTGGAGAGCGTTCGGGGAACGCGAAATCCGCCCACATCTAATAGCGCTCGGCGCGAGGCGGAAGCCTTTTTGGGGCGACGGGCCGCAAGACGGCCCGTTCGCCATACGAAAACGCGGCCCGAGGGGCCGCGCTCCGCCGGACGGCGGCTTGGGCGCCCAGCGCCCGGCCGACGGCGGCCTTACTTCGCGGCGGCGGCCTTCGCCTTGTCGCCCTTGGGGGCGTCCTTGCGCTCGGCGATGCGGGCCGACTTGCCGCGGCGGTCGCGCAGGTAATACAGCTTGGCGCGGCGCACCTTGCCGGTGCGGACCACCTTGATGGACTCGATCAGCGGCGAGTAGACCGGAAACACGCGCTCCACGCCTTCGCCGTAGCTGATCTTGCGGACCGTGAAGCTCTCCTGGATGCCGCCGCCGTTGCGGGCGATGCAGACGCCCTCATAGGCCTGCACGCGGGTGCGCTCGCCTTCGACGACCTTGACGTTCACCTGGACGGTGTCGCCGGGACGGAAGTCCGGCACGCCGCGGACGGAAGCGAGGCGGTCGGCCTGCTCCTTCTCGATCTGCTGAATGATATCCATTGAACTCTCCATTCCGCCGATTACCGGCGAGCGCTTTGGAACGCTGTTTTCATTTGCCAGCGCGCCATACACCAACCACGACGGCGTGTCGACTCTTCAGCGCTCGATCCACCGCGCTCTTGGTCGAGCAGCCCGGCCGCGCAGTACGATTTTGGCTGTTTCCCGCAATTGCTCCATTGATGGGTATCGCGGGCATCCCACTTGCGCCCGCAGTGTTTGTATGCGGGTCCCTTATCCTGCTCAGCAGTGGCGTTAAGGCAAGCCTATCCGGCCAAGCAGGTCCGGGCGGCGCTCGCGCGTGATGCTCTCGGACTGCTCGCGCCGCCAGCGGGCGATGCGGCCATGGTCGCCCGAGAGCAGCACGTCCGGGATCGCCCGCCCCTCCCACTCGCGCGGACGGGTGTAGTGCGGGTACTCGAGCAGCCCGCCCTCGAAGCTCTCCTCCGCGCCCGACGCGTCCTTGCCCATGACGCCCGGCAGCAGGCGCACGCAGGCGTCCATGAGCACGAGCGCGGCGAGCTCGCCGCCCGAGAGCACGTAGTCGCCCACGGATACTTCCTCGAGCCCGCGGCCCGCGATGACGCGCTCGTCCACGCCCTCGAAGCGCCCGCACACGATCACGACCCCGGGTCCGCGCGCGAGCTCGCGTACGCGCGCCTGCGCGAGCCGGCGCCCGCGCGGGCTCATCAGCAAGCGGGGGCGCGGGTCGTCGGCGGGCGCGACCGCGTCGATCGCGGCCGCCAGCACGTCGGCGCGGATGACCATGCCGGCGCCACCGCCCGCGGGCGTGTCGTCCACCGCGCGATGGCGGCCGAGCCCGTGGGTGCGGATGTCGTACGCGTCCAGCGCCCACGCGCCGCGCGCCAGGGCGTCGCCCGCCAGCGACTGCCCGAGCGGACCCGGGAACATGCCCGGGAACAGCGTGAGCACGCTCGCGGACCAGCTCATGTCAGAGCGCCCCTAGCGTGGCCGGGTCCACGTTGCCCCCGCACAGCAGCACTCCGACGCGCTCGCCCGGGCGTGGCGCATAGGCGCCGCTCAGGAGCGCGGCCAGCGCGGCCGCGCCGCCAGGCTCGGAGGCGAGCCTGTAGTCCGCCCACAGGCGCTTCTGCGCGTCCCGGATGGCCGCGTCGCCCACGAGCGCCACGTGGTCGATCGCCTCGCGGGCGATCGCGAACGGCAGCGCGCCGACGCGCCGCGCGCCAAGCGAGTCCGCGGCCACGGAGTCCACGGGCACGTCCACGGGTTCGCCCGCCTCGAGCGCGGCGTGCAGGCAGCGCGAGCCCTCGGGCTCCACCGCGACCACCTTCACGCGCCCGCGCCAGTACGCCGCCAAGCCAGCCGCGAGTCCGCCCCCGCCGACGGCCACCAGCACGGTGTCGAGCGCGCCCAGTCCCAGCTGCGCCTGATCCTGCTCCCATTCGAGCGCGACCGTGCCCTGCCCTTCGAGCGTCTCGACCGCGTCATAGGGGTGGACCTTCAACGCCCCGCTCTCGGCCGCGAAGCGGTCGCAGGCCTCCTGCGCGTCGGCGTAGCGCGCGCCGCCCACGACCACATCCGCGCCCTGCGCCCGGATGGCGGCGATCTTCACGGGCGAGGAGATCTCCGGCACGAAGATCGTGGCCTTCAGGCCCAGGCGCTGGGCGGCCAGCGCCGTCGCGATCCCATGGTTGCCGCCGGACGCCGCCGCCACCCCGGCCGCCGGCGCCGTCCGGGACAGCAGGTTGTTGAACGCGCCCCGGGTCTTGAACGACCCTGCGTGCTGCGTCAGCTCCAGCTTGAAGGTGACGTCGGCGCCCGCGATTCCGTCGGCCCGCATCAGCGGCGTGCGGCGGACATGGGGACGGATGCGGTCGTAGGCGGTGTGGATCGCGGCGGGGGTGACCGGGAGCGTCATGGAGTTCAGCCGCAATGCATCAGCGAGAAGCGCCCGTCAGGGCCGGGCCCATAGGGCTCGAACTGGCGCGTGGCCGGGTTCAGGATCCGCAGGCGGCCGGTCGTCACGCCGAAATAGGCGCCGTGCAGGAAGAGGCGCTTGCGCTCCACCAGCGTGCGGACGCACGGGAAGGTGAGCAGGTTGGCGATGCTGTTCTCGACGGACGCCATGCCGAGGCGCTCGACATAGCTCTCGTCGTCATGCGAGCCGGGCCCGATGGCCTCGGCCGCGGGCGCGATCAGCTTGATCCAGCGGCCGATGAAGTCGCCCGGGGACAGCGGGCGCGTATAGGGGTCGCTCTCGTTCTCCGCGAAGGCGCGCACGCCGCCGCACAGCGCATGGCCCATGACCACGATGTGCTCGACCCGAAGCCCCATGACGGCGAACTCCAGCGCCGCGGAGGTGCCGTGCTGGTGCTCGTCGCCCGGTTCATAGGGCGGGATCAGGTTGGCGACGTTGCGCACGACGAAGATCTCGCCGGGCCGGGCGTCGAAGATCACCTCGGGCGAGACGCGCGAGTCGCAGCAGCCGATCAGCATGACTTTCGGCTTCTGGCCCGAGGCGGCCAATTCCTCGAAGCGCTCGCGCTCGCGCGGCAGCCGGTTTTCCGAAAAGGTCTTGTAGCCTTCCAGGAGCTGGGGCGGGAACCCCGCGTGGTCGACGTCGTCCGTCATACGGCCTCCTCGGGCGGTTCTTCTTCGCCGGACGTCTCGACCGGGGGACGGGCGACGATGCGGCCCGCCTTGAGGTCGACCACCGGCGCCGCCTCACGGGTGAAGGGAAGCATGAATGGCCGGCCTCCGGAAGCGGGCTGAATCTCCAGGATCTCGCCGGCGCCGAAATCGAGGACGGCCAGCACCGTCCCCAGGGCCTCGCCGTTCTCGGCCACGACCGCCAGGCCGATGAGGTCGGCGTGATAGAATTCGTCCTCGTCCTCGACCGGCGGAAGCTGGTTCCGCGGAGCGAAGAGGCGGGTGTTCGTCAGGGCGGCCGCCTGGTCCCGGTCGGCGACCCCGTCGAGGCGCACGACCAGCATGTCGTCCTTGACGGACCGGGCCGAGAGGATCCGGAACGACCGCTTTCCCGCCTCGTCGGTCAGGGGAGCGTAGTCGGCGATGGCGAGCGGATCCTCCGTGAAGGACTTCAGCCGCATCTCGCCCCGCACGCCGTGCGGCGCTCCGAGCACGCCCATCAGGATGAGATCGTCAGCCACACGCGCCTCTCGGGTCGCGGATCGCGGGCCGAAGGGGCCCGCGATCCGGTGGGTCGATGTTACTCGGCGGCTTCGCCGGCCGCGGCGGCCGCGGCGGCGGCGCGCTCCTGGGCCTTCTTCTTCGGCAGCGCCTTCTCGGGATTGTTCCGGGCGGCGCGCTTCATCAGGCCGGCGGCGTCCAGGAAGCGGGCGACGCGGTCGGTGGGCTGGGCGCCCTTGGTCAGCCAGTCCTTGGCCCGCTCGGCGTCGAACTTGACGCGCTCGGCCGAGTCCTTCGGCAGCATCGGATCGAAGGTGCCGAGCTTCTCGATGAAGCGGCCGTCGCGCGGATAGCGGCTGTCGGCGACGACGATGGAGTAGTGGGGACGCTTCTTGGCGCCGCCACGGGCGAGGCGGATCTTGAGAGACATGGCAGTAATCCTTCTAGCAGTGCGTTGAGGTGGTGGATCGTGGATGAGATCTCGGAAGCGGCGCCCCGGAGGACGCTTCGCTCACTTCTTCTTGCCCCCGAACGGGTTGAACCCGCCGCCGAGGCCCGGCAGGCCGGGAATCTTCGGGCCGCCCAGGCCGGGCAGGCCCGGACCCTTGGGACCGCCGGTCAGGCCCGCCGGAGGCGTGGCCGGGAGCCCGCCGCCCATGCCGGGCGGCATCGCGCCTGGCGGCAGCTGGCTCTTCAGCTTCTCCAGCATCTCGGGGGTGACCTGCGGCATGCCGCCCCCCATGCCGAACATGTTGGCGAGGCCCGCCATGGGCCCGCGCTTTCCGCCCTGGCCCATCATCTTCATCATGTCGGCCATCTGGCGGTGGGTCTTCAGGACGCGATTGACCTCCTCGACCTTCGTGCCCGAGCCCGCCGCGATGCGCTTCTTGCGCGACGCCTTGAGCACGTCCGGGTTGCGGCGCTCGGCGGCCGTCATCGAGTTGATGATCGCCACCTGGCGCTTGATCACCTTGCCGTCCAGATTGGCGCTGGCGATCTGGTCCTTCATCTTGGCGATGCCGGGGATCATGCCCAGCAGGCCGCCCATGCCGCCCAGATTCTCCACCTGGGCGAGCTGCTCGCGCATGTCGTCCAGGTCGAACTTGCCCTTGCGCATCTTGTCGGCGATGCGAAGCGCCTTCTCCTGGTCGATCGACTGCGCCGCCTTCTCGACGAGCGAGACGATGTCGCCCATGCCCAGGATGCGGTTGGCGATGCGCGCCGGATGGAATTCGTCCAGCGCGTCCATCTTCTCGCCGACGCCGACGAGCTTGATCGGCTTGCCGGTGACGGCGCGCATGGACAGGGCCGCGCCGCCGCGGCCGTCGCCGTCCACGCGCGTCAGCACGATTCCGGTGATGCCGACCCGTTCGTCGAAGGCGCGCGCGGTGTTGACGGCGTCCTGGCCGGTGAGCGCGTCGGCGACGAGCAGCACCTCGTGCGGGTTCGTGATCGCCTTCACGTCGGCGACTTCGGCCATGAGCGCCTCGTCGACCGTGGTGCGGCCGGCGGTGTCGAGCATCACGACGTCGAAGCCGCCCAGCCGGCCGGCCTCCATGGCGCGCCGGGCGATCTGGACTGCGGTCTGCCCGGCCACGATGGGCAGCACCTCGACGCCCACCTGCTTGCCGAGCACGGCCAGCTGCTCCATGGCGGCGGGCCGGCGCGTGTCGAGGGAGGCGAGCAGCACCTTGCGGCGCTCGCGCTCGGAGAGGCGCTTGGCGATCTTGGCCGTGGAGGTCGTCTTGCCCGAGCCCTGCAGGCCGACCATCAGGATCGGCACCGGCGGCACGGCGTCCAGGTTGATCGGATCGGCCTGCGATCCGAGCGTGTCCACCAGCGTGTCATGGACGATCTTGACGACCATCTGGCCGGGGGTGACGGACTTGACCACCTCGGCCCCGACGGCGCGCGCCCGCACCTTGTCGGTGAAGCTGCGCACGACCTCGAGCGCCACGTCGGCCTCGATCAGGGCGCGGCGGACCTCGCGCAGGGCGGCGTTGACGTCGTCCTCCGTCAACGCGCCGCGGCGCGTCAGCTTGTCCAGAATGCCTGAGAGCTTGTCGGAAAGGCCCTCGAACATCGTCACCCGCCTTTGCTGGAGCCGTGATGGACGGCGACCAAGCGCATGGATTGCGGCGACCTCAAGTCCAAAGCCGAACGCGCCCGAGGGCGCATCGCGCTGTCGGGCGTTGACCTCCGGGCTCCGGGCCCGGGCGGCGGCTCAAGGACGAGACATCGTCGATGAAGCCGCAGCGGATAGAAGATGTGGCCGCCGGAGTCAAGGTCGGCGGCGCCGGAGCCGCCTGCGGCTCAGGTCCGGGCCGGGCGGGGCGGCAGGACCGGCGCGTTGGGGCCGAGCTCGGCCAGGCCCTCGGCCAGCAGCCTGTCGGAGGCCTCCTCGATCCGGGCCTGCAGCGCCGCCGCGAACTCGTCGCGCGGCATGTCGGGCGGGAGCGGCGGCAGGATCTCGACGATGACCGTGCCGCACCGGTGCTGCAGGCTGCGGCGCGGCCAGAACAGGCCGGAGTTCAGCGCCACCGGCAGGCAGGGCACGCCGAGGCGCTCATACACATGCACGACCCCGTGCCGGTACTGCGGCGGCGCGCCCGCCGGACGCCGGGTTCCTTCCGGGAAGAACAGGATCTGCCGGCCGTCATCGGCGCGGACCTCTTCCCGGGCCTTCTCGTTCAGCTGCTTGAGCACGCTCGCGCCGCCGCGCCGGTCCACCGGCAGCATGCGGGCCTTGAGGGCGAACCAGCCGAAGAGCGGGATCCAGGTGAGCTCCTGCTTGAGGATGAAGCAGGGATCGTCGAACAGCCCGATCAGCGCGAAGGTCTCCCAGATCGACTGGTGCTTGGCGGCCACCAGAAGCGGGCCCTTCGGAATGTTCTCGCGTCCGCGGACCTCCAGCCCGATCCCGCCGATCACCCGGCAGATGAACACGAAATAGCGGCCCCATCCCCGCACATAGGCCATCAGGAACCGCCGCGGCAGCACCAGCGTGGGCAGCGCCAGCACCATGTGGATCACGAGGCTGACATAGAGGACGACGTTCAGGAGCAGGGAGCGCAGCGTCATGATGGGTCCGTCGAGCCGGCCGGAGACGCGCGGCGACCCTGCTTAGAATCATTCGGCCCCGAGTGGAACCGCTTCAGCGCAGGGCCGAGACGGCGGCCGGCCGATCCGCCCTCGCCGAGCCCATGTCCTCGTCGCGCACGCCGAGCTGGATCCGCGTCACGGCGGCGACGAACTTGACGTATTCCAGCGCGAGCAGCTTGACCATGCCGGGCTCGCGCCACCACGACGCCAGGTCGAGCTTGTCGGTCACCACCGGATGGGGAAGGAACTGGGCCTCCGGCATCGCGTGGCCGAGTTCCGCCAGCGTGCGCGGCATGTGGTAGGTGGAGGTGACGATCAGCAGGCGCCGGAAATTGTGCCGCCGCGCCCAGTTGCGCGTCTGCTCGGCGTTCCCGATGGTGTTCAGGGCTTGGTAGTCGAGGTCCACGCAGCAGGCGAAATAGGCCCGGAACTCCGGCCGCTGCCTGGCGATCTCCTCCTTGGTGGTCTTCTCGTTCACGCCCGTGATCAGGAGCCGTTCGCCCCGGCCGCGCGCCAGCAGGTCGACCGCGTCCGCGATGCGCTCGGCGCCGCCGGTCAGCGCCACGATCCCGTCCACCCGCGCGGCGGCGGCCTTCTCGTTGCGGTCGAGACCCTGCACGAACAGGAAAAACCCGGCCGAGAGGGCGAGCCCGGTCAGGATGCAGCATGTGATCAGAAGGTTTCGCGCCAGTCTCATCATGGTTTCAAGCCGGGGCGGTGGCGCGCATGCGGTCGGCGCGCCAGGGCCGAGACGTTCCTCCCGTTCAGTCCGCTCGGACCAAGGATTGAGTCATCATGGTTACAAACCGTTAACGCGGATAGCGGCGAAGCCGCGCATGAAATCAGGATAGCTCGCGCAGGGTTCGCCTGACCGTCAGGCGCGACACGACTGCGGTCACCGCCGCGACCAGCAGCGCGATGGCCGCCACGGCCAGAACGCCGCGCCAGCCGATGGAGAAACGGCCGAACAAGGCTTCCAGTTGCGTTCCCTCGGGCGTCGCGACCCAGGCGGCCGCGAACCAGCCCGCCGCGACGAAGAAGACGAGCGCCGCCGCGCCGCCCAGCGCGCCCCCGCGAAGGCCCAGCCGCAGGAAGTGGCGCTGGAACTCCGACGCGATATAGGCGTCGCTCGCGCCGACGAAATGCAGGACTTCCACGATCCCGCGATTGCCGTCCATGGCGCCGCGCGTGGCGAACGCCACCGCCATCCCGGTCGCCGACAGGACCAGCGCCAGGATGCCGACCCCGAGCAGCACGAAGGTGTTGGCCATCGTGGCCAGCCGCTCGACCCAGAGCCGGTGATCGTCGAGGCTCGCCCCCTTGACGCCGCTGGCCAGGCTCTGCCTGAGCGCGCCGAAATCGACGCGCGCTGCGGGCGCGATCTTAAGCACCACGAGACGGGGAACGGGAAGCTCCTCCAGATTGAGGCCCGATCCCAGCCAGGGCTCGAGCAGCCGCTCGGATTCCTGCTTGGTGTAGATGCGGACGTCCGAGACGCCCGGCGTCGCCCTGGCGAGGTCTGCGGCCCTGGCGACCTCGTCGTCGATGGCCCGGCCGGGACCCGGCCTCACCTGAATGGTGACCTCGCGCGACACCTGGCTGCGCCAGTCGGCCGACGCCTCCGAGAGAAGCTGCGCCGCGCCCGCCGTCAGGCCGGCCAGGAAGGTCATGATCGCGATGACGGTGACGAGCGCGCGGCCTGCGATCGAGGCGGCGGGCACCAGCGGCTGGTTGCGGCCCAGCGGCCGCTCGGGCTGGGCGCCGTCCCCATCCGCGGCCGCGGCCGCCTCATGTTCCACGCCGTCGGTCGCGTAGGGCCGCCGCACGACCTCGTCGTCGGAATGTCCGGTCTGGCTCATGCGCTGACGCTATTCATAGATGTGCAGCCGGCCATCGCCCAGCACGAGACGCCTCGCCTGATCGAACTGGTCCATGAGGGCGAGGTCGTGGGTGGCGATCACGATCGCGGTCCCGCTCTTGTTCAGCTCGACGAAGAGCCGAAGCAGCCGGCGCGCCAGCGAGGGATCGACATTGCCGGTGGGCTCGTCGGCCAGCAGGAGGTCCGGGCGAACGATCAGGGCGCGCGCGATCGCGGCGCGCTGCTTCTCGCCGCCCGACAGCACCGGCGGAAGCACGTGCATCCGCTCGCCGAGCCCGACCCAGCGCAACAGCTCCACCACCTCGGCCCGGTAGCTGGCCTCGTCCCGCCCCTGCACGCGGAGCGGCAGGGCGACGTTCTCATAGGTCGTGAGGTGCTCCAGCAGCCTGAAATCCTGGAATACGACGCCCATGCGCCGCCGCAGGGTCGTCAGCGTGTCCTTCTGCAGCGTGGTCACGTCCTGCCCGAACAGGTCGATCAGCCCGCGCGTCGGCTTCAGGGCGAGCAGAATGAGCCGCAGCAGCGTCGTCTTGCCGGCCCCGGACGGCCCGGTGAGGAACTGGAACGACTGCGGCTCGATCGAAAAGGTGATGTCCCGCAGCACCTCGGGCCCCATCCCGTACCGCAAACCGACATTCTCGAAGCGGACCACGCGCTCTCTCGCCCCTTGTGGATGACAGCCCGATCGGATCGGCCTGGCCGGATCCCTTTACCATTCATTAAGGCTGCCGGACGACCAATGAGTGGCGGGCAGGGGGCGGTCCCCTTCCCGAGTGTGCCTGATTCGCCATGCTGATCGTCTGTCCGTCTTGCGCAAGCACCTATTCGCTGACCTCCGAACAGCTCGGAGAAGGTCGGCAGCTGCGCTGCGCCAAGTGCCGCCAGCTGTGGCACGCGACCCCGGCCGACGCCATGCCCGAGAGCGACGCCGCCGCACCGGGCCAGGCGGATCCCTCGACGTCGCTGGACGCGCCCGTAGTCTCGCAGGAGGCTCGCGAGGCCCCGCGCGCCGACCATGAGCCGACCGCGGCGCAACCGGCCCCCGCGCCCGACAAGCGCCGCCCCGCATCCGGCCGCCGCAGGACCGACAGGCCGAAGCGGACCGGCCGCGGCCTGCGCCTCTCGACCGCGCACGCCGCCGCCGCCGCGCTGCTCGTGGCCGCCGCGCTGGCCGTGACCCAGCGGGCCGCGATCGTCAGGATCCTGCCCCAGACGGCCAAGCTCTACGCCGCGGCCGGCGCGCCCGTGAACCTGCGCGGCCTCGAATTCGGAGACCTCAGGTCCGAACTGGTGATCGACCGCGACCAGGCGATCCTCGTCGTGGAAGGCCAGATCAAGGGCGTCTCCGCCGGCGAGACGCAGGTCCCCAAGGTCACGGTGAGCCTGCGCGGCGCCGAAGGCCGCGAGATCTACGCCTGGACCTCGGACGTCTCGCGCAGCACGCTGGGCAAGGGCGAGAGCACCACCTTCCGGACCCGCCTGGTCTCCCCGCCGGCCGAGGGACGCGACGTCGTGGTCCGGTTCGCCGACCGCGACTCCCACGCGACCCTCACCCGGTGATAGGGTGCGCGACTCGACCGGGGCGACCATGCGGGGGATGGACCATGCGAAACCAAGCGCAGCGCGGGACGACGCGCCATGACTGAAAGCCGGCGCGTCCGCGTCCTGTTCGACGAGGCGACCATCGCCGCCCGCAACGAGGAGATCGCCCGCGGCATCGCCGCCAGGGAGCCGGCGGACCTGCTCGTGATCGCCATCCTGAAGGGCAGCTTCATGTTCGCGGCCGACCTGATGCGGGCGCTGCATCGCGCCGGCATGACGCCGCAGGTGGAGTTCATGCACCTCTCCAGCTACCGCGCCAGCACGGTGTCCTCCGGCCAGGTCTCGATCCTGCGGGACGTGGAGAGCGACGTTCGCGACCGCGACGTCCTGCTCGTCGACGACATCCTGGAGTCGGGGCGGACGCTGGCCTTCGCCAAGGACCTCCTGGCCGCCCGCGGGGCGCGGGTGATGACCTGCTGCCTGCTCGAGAAACCCAGCAAGCGCGCCGTTTCGATCGAGCCCGATTTCGTCGGCTTCTCCTGCCCGGACCTGTTCGTGGTCGGCTACGGCATGGACGTCGCCCACTCCTATCGCGAACTGCCCTTCATCGGCGTCGTGGAGAGAACGGACGCCTGACCCACCCGGCGCGCACCCGCACGCGTCCAGCGCCGAAGAAAGACGAAAGCCCAAGGGACACGACATGGCTCGCATACTGATCGCGGACGACGAGGAGCCCCTGCGGGGCTTCATCTCGCGTGGGCTGCAGCTGGACGGCCACACGGTCGAGGCCGCCTGCGACGGCGCCGAGGCGCTCGACATGCTGACCGCTCCTGGGGCGGACTACGACCTGCTGCTCACCGACATCCGCATGCCCATGATGGACGGCATCGAGCTGGCCCTTGCGGCCGCCAAGGAACGGCCCGGCCTGCCGATCCTGCTCATGACCGGCTACGCCGACCAGCGCGAGAGGGCCCGCAACCTCGAAGCCCTGATCCGGGACGTGCTGACCAAGCCTTTCTCGCTTTCCGACCTGCGCGGCGCCGTCCGCGAGACGCTCCTGGTCGTCACCAGTTGAGCAGCAGGATCGCCGCGTTCAGGACGGACGCGAACGCCACCCAGCACGCATAGGGAACGAGGATCCAGCCTGCGGGCGGGTCCAGCCGCCGGAACAGCGCGACGGCGGCGATGATCGCGATCTCCAGCGCGATCACCACCACGAGCCCGAGCAGCAGGTTGTGCATGCCGAAGAAGGCCACGGACCAGAAGGCGTTCAGGGCGAGCTGGGCGAGAAAGGCCGCGATAGCGGCGCCGCGGCCCGGCGTCTGCGGTTCGGTCTGCAGGATGCGCCAGAACGCATAGGCCATCGTCAGGTAGAGCACGCTCCAGACCGGCCCGAAGATCCAGTTCGGCGGATTGAACGACGGCTTGATCAGCCCCGCATACCAGGTCGGGATGCTGGGAAGCGTCGCCATGCTGCCCACGGTCCCGGCCGCCGCCACGAGGGCGAGCGACAGCAGGCCGGCGAGAACGGGATTGAGCGGCGCGCGGCCGCGGATGTCGGACGATGTCATGAAGCCTCCGGACCCGCATGTCGTGCGCCGGGCCCGATTGGCAAGGGGCGTCTCCGGCCCGACGCGGCCGCGAGGGGCCTTGTGGTCGCGCGCCCGCTCTGTTTCAGTCCCGCCCGCATCCCGCGCATGGCCCGCTCCCGCCCTGGGAGTCCCTCGCGGGACCGGCCGAAGGAAGACCGATGACGACCAGCAAGCCCCCCCGCCCGGCGCCCCCGCGTTGGGCGAAGCGCACCCTGACCGCTCAGGCGATGGGCCACACCGATCCGATCACCAAGGCGGTGGTGCCGCCCATCCACGTCGCCACGACCTATCTGCGCGACCCGGACAACCAGTACACGTCCGGCTACGTGTACGGGCGTCCCGACAACGCCACGGTGCGGGAAGCCGAAGGCGTGATCGCGATGTGGGAGGAGGCCGAGGAGGCCCTCGTCTTCTCGTCCGGGATGTCGGCGGCGACCTGCGTGTTCCTGGCCCTTTCGCCTGGCGACCATGTCGTGGCGCCTACCGTGATGTACTGGGCGCTGCGCAGCTGGCTCCTGAACGACGCCAGGCATTGGGGCCTCGTCGTCGATTTCGTCGACACCAGCGACGTCGACGCGGTCCGCAACGCCGTGAAGCCGGGCAAGACGAAGCTCGTCTGGCTGGAGACGCCCTCCAATCCGCTCTGGTCGATCAGCGACATCGCCGCGATCGCGTCCATCGCGCATGGCGCCGGGGCGAAGGTGGCCGTGGATTCGACGGTGGCCACGCCGGTGTTCACCCGGCCTCTCGCGCTGGGGGCCGACATCGTGATGCACGCCGCCACCAAGTCCCTGAACGGGCATTCCGACGTGATCGCCGGCGCCCTGGCCACCCGGAGCAAGGATGCGCTCTGGACGCGCATCGTGGGCAATCGCAAGAGCCTCGGCGCGATCCTGGGGCCTTTCGAGGCGTTCCTGCTGATTCGCGGCATGCGCACCCTGGACCTGCGCGTTCGGGCCGCAGCCGCCACGGCGGCGGACCTGGCCCAGCGCTTCTCCAACCACGCGCATGTGTCCGCGGTGCTGTATCCCGGCCTGCGCACGCATCCGGGGCACGACATCGCGGCGCGCCAGATGCAGGGCGGCTTCGGCGGCATGCTGTCGATCCGCGTCAGGGGCGGGGAGGCGAGCGCCGTGGCGACGGCCGCCAGCGTCGCGCTGTGGAAGCGGGCCACCTCGCTGGGCGGCGTCGAAAGCCTGATCGAGCATCGCGCCTCGATCGAGGGCGCCGGGACGCCATGCCCGCCGGATCTCTTGCGCCTGTCGGCCGGGATCGAGGATCCCGACGACCTCTACGCCGATCTCGACCAGGCGCTGCGCCGCGCCCACGGGTGACCCGCCGCCGGGCTGCTACTCGGCGGCGATCTGGGCCGGCGGCGCGACGGCGTTCGGGATCGGATGCCGGGCTTCGAACGCCTCGATGTAGTCCCGCGTGAGCGGGACTGCGTCGATCGACTTGGCGACCTGGATCTGGAAGACGACGTGGCCGCCATGCCGGAACGTCGCCTCGCTCCCGGCCAGGTAGAACTCCCACATGCGGCAGAACCGGTCGTCATAGACCTGGCGGATGGCGTCCCGGTGGGCGTTGAAGCGGGCCCGCCAGTGCCGCAACGTCTCGGCGTAGTGCAGGCGCAGCACCTCCACGTCAGTGACGTAGAGGCCGGCGCGCTGCACGGAGGGCAGGATCTCCGACAAAGCGGGCGAATAGCCGCCCGGGAAGATGTATTTCTGGATGAACGCGTTCGTCGCTCCGGGGCCGTCGGCGCGGCCGATGGTGTGCACCAGCCCGACGCCGTCATCCGTCAGCAGGTCCGCGATCTTGCGGAAATAGGCGTCGTAGTGGTTGACGCCGACATGCTCGAACATGCCCACCGAGACGATGCGGTCGAAGCGCCCCGTCTCGGCCCGGTAGTCGCGGAGCGCGAAGCGAACCCGGTCCGCCACGCCCGCGGCTCGGGCGCGCTCGGTGGAGACCCGGTGCTGCTCTTCCGACAGCGTCAGGCCGGTCACGTCATGGTCGCCCAGCGACGCCAGGTAGAGCCCGAGCCCGCCCCAGCCCGAGCCGATGTCCAGGATCCTGTGTCCGGGCTCGAGCAGGAGCTTCGCCGCGACATGGCGCTTCTTGCGCGCCTGGGCGGTTTCCAGCGTGTCGCCCGGAGAGGCGAAATAGGCGCAGGAGTACTGGCGGTCTTCGTCGAGGAACAGCCCGTAGAGCCGGTCCGACAGGTCGTAGTGATGCGCGACGTTGCGCCGGGAGCGGGGAGCCGGGTTGAACTGCGACAAGCGTCGGCCCTGGACCCTGACCGCGTTGGCGATCTGCGCCAGGATCCCGCCCGGCAGCCCCCATTTCGAATTGGACAGCACCAGATCGAGGACGTCGTAGATCGTCGCGCCCTCGACCGTGATCCGGCCGTTCATGTATCCCTCGCCCAGGGCCAGCTGAGGGTTGAGGACAAGTTTCACGGCCGTTGCGGCGTCATGGATTCGCAAGGTGACCGACGGCGCCGACCCGGTCCCGAAGACCACCGCGTGACCGCGGGCGTCGACGACCCGGAGCGTGCCGGTTTCGATCAGTTTACGACCGAGCAGGCGCAAGATACGCATCGCAGACCTCGTCAGAGCTCAGCGCGCGCAGGCTATCGGGCACCCGAGTCGGACAGCGGCCTGCGCCGCGCCTTTCCCAAACCTCTCCAATTTGACGTCTAAACGGGCTTGATTGCACGCTATGAGCGAAACCGCGCAGGCGGCGCGCCAGATTGCAGCCTGTTGCACCCGCGTTTTGAGGTATTTCGAAATTATACGTATTTGGGTGGATTACATCTTCTGTTAAGTGACGGGGTTGAATGCTCTCATCCCCCCGGAGCGCCGGGCGCCCCCCTGCTTATCCCCGCTCCTGCCTTGATTGATGAAGTTCGTCCATGAAAATTCTACAACCTTCTGATCTCTTCGCCGCTAGTCTGGCCTTCTGTCACGAGCAGACCCGCATCGCCGAATTGTCCAGCGGCCACGAAACCACGCCGTGCCAGCAACCCTGCGAAAGTTGCTTGGCGGCGATGCGCGCTGCTCTTCAGGTCATCGCCGACAAGGCAGAGTTCAAGCTGGAGACGGAATATCACAGCTCAAAGCATTGAACCGGCGCATAGATCGAAACAGACATAGTCTACTGGTCCTTCACGATACTTTTACATAAAACCCAGGAGCCGTATCAAGGAGTTTAGCGGCAAGCGCCAGAACGAGCCAATTTGAGCTTCTCTTGTTGCGCGAGGAGCATCGTCATATTTTTAGTTGACCCCTCCCTCAATCGCGCCTACTTTGCGTCTTGCTAAAATGTATTGTTCCTGTTTGCCTAAATTCAATCTGGACCGCCGTGTCTAACATCATCGCCGACCTCATCAAGAACGCTCCGATGTTTAAGGGGCTTTCGGACGAGACGCTCCTGACGCTGACGCAGGGCTCCTTCGTCCAGCGCTATCCAGCCAGTGTCGCCATTTTCGACGAGGGGGAGATCTCGCCCTTCATCTATGTGCTGCTGGAAGGTCAGATCGAGCGCTTCTCCGTCCATCGGGGACGGGAATCGGGCCTCGGATTCCTGAACGCCGGCTCCGTCTTCATCATCTCGGCCGCGATCACCCAGTCGGAGAACACCTATTCGGCGAGGACGCTGGTCAACAGCCGCTTCGTCCTCATGCCGGCCCAGAACGTCCGGGCGATGTTCAACTCCGACCCGCAATTCGCTCGCAACGTGGCGCAGGATCTCGCCGAGTGCGAGCACGAGACCTTGGCGGAACTGAAGAATCAGAAGCTCAGGACCATGGCGGAACGGCTCGCCAACTGGATCCTGCGCACCGTTCCGGCCGATTCGGCCGGCCGCTGGATCCGGCTGCCGATGAGCAAGCAGGCGCTCGCCCTCTATCTCGGCACCACGCCGGAGAACCTGTGGCGCAGCTTCGTCGCCCTGGAGCCTTACGGAGTGGGCGTGCGGCGGCGCGAGGTCTCGGTCTCGGATTTCGCCAAGCTCGCCGAATTCGCCGGACCCAACCCGATGATCGACCGCTCCTGGCGCAATCTCGAGCGTCATCAGCAGCTCTGAGCCTGCCACTCTGCGCTGGCGTTCAGCCGCCTCCGGGCGGGCAGCCGCCGGCGCTCTCCGGACGGAACGCATCCTCGCCCGCCACCGTGGCCAGGAGCCTGTAGTAGTCATAGGGACCGCGGCTCTCGGCCGGGGACTTGACCTCATAGAGGCGCAGCTCGTGCACGGCCCTGCCGTCCCGTCGGATCGTGACAGGCCCGAACAGCGGGTCGACGAAGGGCGAGCGCTTCATCTCCGCCGCCACGGCCGCGCCGTCCAGCGTATGCGCCGACCACACGGCCCGCAGATAGGCGAGCGTCGCCGAATAGACCCCGGCGTGGTCCTCGGTCGGCATCCGGCCCCCCATCACGCGCCCGAACCGGGCCGCGAAGGCCCGCGCGGCGTCGTCGTGGTCCCAGTAGAAAGGCGATGCGAAACGCATCCCCTGCGCGGTGGCGAGACCGAGCGCGTGCACGTCGGAGATCTGCACGAAGAGGGCCGCCAGCGTCATGGTTCGCGTCAGGCCGAACTCGTTGGCCTGCTTGACGGCGTTGATCATGTCCGCGCCCGTGTTGGCCAGGGCCAGCACCTTGGCGCCGGATCCCTGCGCCGCCACCAGGAGCGCCGAGAAGTCGGCCGTCGCGAGCGGATGGCGGCTGGCTCCCCGGCTGGTCCCGCCGGCGGCCTGGAGCGCCGAGAGCGCATCCCGCTCCAGCGCGTGCCCCAGGGCGTAGTCCACCGTCAGGAAGTACCAGGACGTCAGGTCCCGGGCCGCCAGGGCCCGGGCCGTGGCGGCTCCCTGCGCCCAGGTGTCCGAGACCCACTGCACCGTGGTCGGGGCGCAGCTCCTGCCCGTCAGGTCGGACGTCATGGCGCTGGACGCGAGAGCGACGCGGTTGCGCTCCCTCATGAGCCCCGAGACGGCCAGCGCCACGGCCGAATTCGGCAGGTCCACGATGGCTGACACGTCGTCGACGTCGACCCAGCGCCGCGCGATGGCCAGCCCGACGTCCGGCTTGTTCTGGTGGTCGGCGAACACGACCTCGACGCGGGCGTCCGGGTGGGCGCGCCCGAAATCCTCGACGGCCAGACGCGCCGCCGCCACCGAGCCGGGCCCGACCTGGTCGGAGAAGGGCCCGCTCATGTCGGTCAGCACGCCGATCCTGACGACGCGGTCCACCTGGGCCAGCGCCTCGCCGGGCGACGCCAGCCCGGCGAGGAGCAGAAGCGCCAGGATGGCTCGACGTCGCATCGGCATCGTCCTGTGAGTCGGCGGAATCGCGCGGGATCGTTGGGGCCCACCATCGGACAAGCCCGCGCCGCCGTCCATGGCCAAGCCGCCGTCGGATGTCGCGCCCGCGACTCAGCACGGAGCGATCGCGACGGCCCTGAAAGCGAAAAAGCCGCCTTGCGGCGGCCTTTCGGATCCCTCCGGGGCATGGAGGGAAATTGGAGCGGGCGAAGGGATTCGAACCCTCGACCCCAACCTTGGCAAGGTTGTGCTCTACCCCTGAGCTACACCCGCATCCGCCGGTGGCGTCGCCGCCGGCGGGCCGGTATATGCCGCAAACCCGGGAGCGATGCAACAGGGTCCGCGCATCTTTCTGCATGGCGCGCCGCGGCGGCCGCGCCGGGCGGCGCTTGTGGGAGCCGCGCCGCCTGCGTAAGAACCACCGGTCACCCTGTCGCCCTGCCGCATCGCCGATGAGAGACCCGGATGCCCGCCTCCCCTCAGGATCTGTTCGCCTTTCTGGACTCGCTGGACATCCCGTCGGAGACCGTCACGCATCCCGCCGTCTTCACGGTCGAGGAATCCAAGCGCCTGCGCGGCGAATTGCCGGGCGCGCACGTCAAGAACCTGTTCGTGAAGGACAAAAAGGGCCGGCTCTTCCTCGTCTCCGCCCTGGAGGACACCGTCATCGACCTGAAGAAGCTGCACGAGCGGGTCGGCGGCGCCGGGCGCGTCTCGTTCGGATCGGCGGAGCTGCTGATGGAGGTCCTGGGGGTGGAGCCCGGCTCCGTCACCCCCTTCGCGGTCCTGAACGATTCCGGGAAGCGGGCCACCGTGGTCCTCGACGCGAGGCTGATGGAGCATGAGCGGATCAACGTGCATCCGCTGGTGAACACCATGACGACGGGCGTGAGCCGCTCGGGCCTCGTCCGCTTCCTCGAGGCGACAGGCCACGCGCCCCTGGTCGTCGAGATCGGAACGCCCCGCGGCGAGGCCGACTGAGCGCCTGTCGCTTGGCGTTGCCGTTTGCCGCATGGCGGCCCATCTTAGGGGCGAGTTGACCGGCCGGCGGCCGGCGGAGCCGGAGCGCCCGGCGGGAGAGACGAGTGATGGCCTTCGAAGCGATGACACCTGCGCAGCAGGGCGCCGACACCCTGGTTACGGATACGACCACGGCGGGTTTCCGCCAGGACGTGCTGGCCGAATCGACGAAGCGGCCCGTCCTCGTCGATTTCTGGGCGCCCTGGTGCGGGCCCTGCAAGCAGCTCACGCCCGTGATCGAGAAGGCCGTCAAGGCCGCGGCCGGGAAGGTCAAGCTGGTCAAGATGAACATCGACGAGCACCCGCAGATCCCCGGGCAGCTCGGCATCCAGTCCATCCCGGCGGTGATCGCGTTCCAGAACGGCCAGCCGGTCGACGGCTTCATGGGCGCGCTGCCTGAGAGCCAGGTGAAGGCCTTCATCGAGCGGCTCGTCGGCCCGCTCGGCCCGGGCGCCGCCGCCGAACTGCTCGAGGAGGCGGCCGCCCTGCTGGCCGGCGGGGACGCCGAAGGCGCGGCGCAGATCTATTCCGAGGTGATCGCCCAGGAGCCCGACAACGTCGCGGCGATCGCCGCCCTCGCCAAGCTGCATGTCGACGCGGCCGATTTCGAGGGCGCGCGCCACATCCTCGCGATGGCGCCCGCCGGCAAGGAGAACGATCCCGCGCTGGCCGGGGCGCGCGCCGCCCTGGATCTGGCCGAGAAGGCCGGCGCCTTGGGCGACCTCGCCGAGCTCGAGCGCCGCGTCCAGGCGGATCCGGCCGATCACCAGGCGCGCTTCGACCTGGCGGTCGGGCTCGGGGCGGCCGGCGAGCGCGCCGCCGCGACCGACCACCTCATCGAGATCATCAAGCAGGACCGGGCCTGGAACGACGACGGCGCCCGCAAGCAGCTGATCCAGTATTTCGAGGCCTGGGGTCCGATGGATCCCCACACCGTCGCAGGACGGCGCAAGCTGTCGGCGTTGCTGTTCCGATAGTCCGGAAGGTCGACGACCAGAGACGCCGCGCTATCTGGGGTCGAGCATCGGGAGCGTGGCGCGGCGGACCGGCTGTCGCAGGGTCCGGCGCTTCCCGCCGGAGGTGGGCATGAGCATGAACGCGACGTACCGCAACGCGGCCGACCTGCCATCGGTGATCCCGATCTTCCCGCTTCCGGGCGCCCTGCTCCTGCCGCGCGGCGAGATGCCGCTCAACATCTTCGAGCCGCGCTACGTCGCGCTCATCGACGACGCCATCAAGGGCGCGCGGGTGATCGGCATGATCCAGCCCGACGTCGAATCCGAGATCATGCCGAAGACGCCGAGCCTCCACGCCGTCGGGTGCGCGGGCCGGATCACGCAGCTGGCGGAGACCGGCGACGGGCGTTACCTCGTGACCCTGACCGGCATCGCGCGGTTCCGCGTGCTCGAGGAGTTGCTGGTCACCACGCCCTATCGCCAGTGCCGGGTCGATTTCGCCGCATTCCCGAGCGACTACGAGGCGCGGGCCGGGGAGGCGGAGGTGGACCGCGAATCGGTCATCCGGACCTTGAAGGCCTTCGTGGAGGCCAATGACCTGTCGATCGACTGGAAGGGCATCAAGGAGGCCTCCAACGAGGCGCTCGTGAACGCCCTGTCGATGATGAGCCCCTTCGAGACGCGCGAGAAGCAGGCGCTGCTCGAGGCGCCGGACCTCAAGAGCCGCGCCGAGATCCTCGTCGCCATCACCGAGATGGACCTGGCCCGCGGACAGGACGGCTCCGAAACTCCCCTGCAATGACGGACGAGACGCATGACCGACCGCCCCGCAGCCGACGAACGGCAACCCGTCGCGACCAGGATCGACCCGAAGCTGCTCGAAATCCTGGTCTGCCCGCTCACCCGCGGCGGCCTGGACTATGATGCGGCCCGCCAGGAGTTGATCAGCCGCTCCGCCAAGCTGGCCTACCCGATCCGCGACGGCATCCCGATCATGCTGCCCGAGGAGGCCCGGCGCCTCGACGATTGACGCTCAGAGGGCCTCGCCCCGCAGGAGCCGGGACGATCCCGCCGCCACGCCCGCGGCGCGGCCGATGAAGAAGCGCTTCAGGCCCGGCAACCGGTCGACCATCGACAGCCCGAGATCCCGCACGGCCCTGACGGGCGGCAGGTCGTTCGAGAACAGCCGGTTGAGGACGTCCATCGCCCCGCCCATCAGGACGGTGTCGAAACGCCGCTCGCGCTCATACGCGTCCAGCACCGTCGAGGAGCCCAAATCGAGCCCGAGTCCGGCCGCCTCCACGATCGCCTCGGCCAGGGCGGCGACGTCGCGCAGGCCCAGATTGAGGCCCTGGCCGGCGATGGGATGCACAACATGGGCGGCGTCCCCGACCAGCGCGAGCCGGCGCGCGGCGAAGCGCCGCGCCACCATGAAGGTCAGCGGATAGGCGACGGGCCGCTTCTCCAGCGTCAGCAGGCCGAGCCGCAGGCCGAACCGCCGTTCGATCTCGCCCAGGATGTCCTCGTCGTCGAGCCCGAGCAGGGCCGGAACGCTGGCGGAGGCCTCCGTCCATACGATGGAGCTGCGCCGGCCGGGCAGCGGCAGGATCGCGAAGGGACCCGACGGAAGAAAGTGCTCCTCGGCCCGCCCCTCATGGTCGCGCTCGTGCCCGATCGTGGCCACGATGCCGGATTGCCCGTAGGGCCAGGAGACCGCTCCGACGCCGGCCTGCTCGCGCAGGGGCGACCGCGCCCCATCGCACGCGACCGCCAGCGACGCCCGCAACGCGCCGCCCCCCGCTAGCCGGATCTCGGCGATGTCGGCGTCCGCGTCGACCGCCGCCACCGTCTCCGGCCGCAGCTTGACCCCGAGTTCCTGCGCGCGCGCCGTGAGGCGCCGCAGCAACAGCCCATGATCGACCATGTGGGCGAAAGGCTCGTCCGGCCCGACCTCGCCGCTGAAGTCCAGGAAAACGGGCCGGACCGGATCGGAAACGCGGCTGTCGGTGATCGCCATGGAACGGATCGGCTGCGAGCCTCCCGCCAGTTCGCCGTCCCAGACGCCCAGCGTCTGCAGCATGCGGCGCGGCCCGGCCGCCACCGCGAAGGCGCGATCGTCGTCCCGCGGCGGACCGGCCAGGCTCGGGTCGCACACGGTGACCGACAGGCGGCCCGACAAGGCGCTCCTCAGGGCCAGTGCCAGCGTCAGGCCTGCCGCGCCCGCGCCTGCGACCACGATGTCGGCGCGGTCGGAGCCGGCTCCGGACGAACGGACGGCGGTGGGCTGGGGCATTCGGGCCTCGCGGCTGGGACGTCGCTTCTCTACTCCGAAGGCGGGGCTGGAACAATGCGGCCCGAGGCCGCCGCGCCTCCGGCGGCGGGGTCTGGCGCAGCCCGGGGGCCGGATGCCATAAGAGAGCGAGCCACCTTGGACCCTGAGACCCCCCATGACCCAAGCCGTCGCCGATCTCCTGGCCACGCTCGACCTCGAGCCGCTCGAAGTGAACCTGTTCCGCGGGCGCAGCCCGCAGGTCGGCTGGCAGCGGGTCTTCGGCGGCCAGGTGATCGGGCAGGCGCTCGTGGCGGCGTGCCGCACCGTCGAGGGCCGTCGGCCGCACTCGCTGCACGGCTATTTCATCCTGCCGGGCGACCCCGCCGCGCCCATCGTGTACGAGGTCGAGCGGGTGCGCGACGGCAAGAGCTTCACCACCCGCCGGGTGAAGGCGATCCAGCACGGGCACGCCATCTTCACGCTCTCGGCGTCCTTCCACGTCGAGGAGAGCGGGCTGGAACACCAGATCGGGATGCCGGCCGCGCCGGCGCCCGAGGACCTGCCCGACGACGCCGAGATGCGCCGCAGCGTCATGCCGAACATGCCCGAGTCGGTCCGCGGCTACTTCGAGCGCGAACGGCCCATCGAGCTTCGCCCTGTCGACTTCGGGCGCTACCTGGCGCCCGGCCCGCGCGACCCCGTGTTCAGCGTCTGGATCCGCGCCACCGGCCGACTGCCGGACGATCCCATCATCCACCAATGCGTGCTCGCCTACGCCTCGGACATGACGCTGCTCGATTCGGCGCTCGTGGCGCATGGAAAGAGCGTCTTCGATCCCGACATCCAGGCGGCCAGCCTCGATCATGCGCTGTGGTTCCATCGGCCGTTCCGGGCCGACGAGTGGCTGCTCTATACGCAAGACAGCCCGTCCAGCGGCGGCGCGCGCGGCTTCTCCCGCGGCTCCATCTTCACCCGCGAGGGCGTTCTGGTCGCCTCCGTCGCGCAGGAAGGCCTCATCAGACAACGGCGACCTTGAGAGGCGCTAGCGCGGCGCCCAATCGAGCGTCTTTTGATTAAGTTATAGGCGCCGCTCCGGCCTCCCGATCGCGATCGACGCCGGCCCGTCCCGCCGGCGCCGCATCCGCAGGCGCGAATCACTCTCCTGCACGGCCGAGTCGACGATACCCCGAAACTGGCACGCCGCTTGATTGGCGTCAGGCGGCTCGAACCGCGCGTCTGCACGCGCCGGTGGCGTAACGGGGATCCGACACTCATGAAGATCGTGATGGCCATTATCAAGCCGTTCAAACTCGAGGAGGTTCGCGACGCGCTGACCGCCATCGGGGTGCACGGACTCACGGTGACCGAAGTCAAAGGCTATGGCCGGCAGAAGGGCCATACCGAAATCTATCGCGGCGCCGAATACGCCGTCAGCTTCCTTCCGAAGCTGAAGATCGAGGTCGCCATCGCGTCCGATCTCGTCAGCAAGGTGATCGACGCCATCTCGGCCGCGGCCAAGACCGGCCAGATCGGCGACGGCAAGATCTTCGTTTCACCCATCGAGCAAGCCGTCCGCATTCGCACCGGCGAACGCGACGCCGACGCGCTCTGATTTTTCCGGACAGGAGTCTCTACCGATGAAGTTGTCCACCACAGTCAGGGCGAGCGTTTTTGGGGCGTCGCTCGCCACGCTGACGAGCGTCGCCGCGTTTGCGGCCGATGCGCCCGTTCCCAACAAGGGCGACACCGCCTGGATGCTCGTCGCCACCGCGCTGGTGCTGATGATGTCGGTCCCCGGACTGGCGCTGTTCTATGGCGGTCTCGTCCGCAGCAAGAACATGCTGGCCGTGCTGACCCAGGTCTTCGCCATCGTGTCGATCGTGGCGCTGCTGTGGGTGTTCTACGGCTACTCGCTCGCCTTCACCAATGGCGGCGGCCTGAACGACTATGTCGGCGGCTTCTCGAAGGCCTTCCTCAAGGGCGTCGACGTCAACGCCGTCGCGGCGACCTTCTCCAACGGCGTGGTCATCCCCGAGCTGGTCTACATGGCCTTCCAGATGACCTTCGCCTGCATCACGCCCGCCCTGATCGTCGGCGCCTTCGCCGAGCGCATCAAGTTCTCGGCCCTGATCCTGTTCGTGGTCCTCTGGGTGACGTTCATCTATTTCCCGATCGCCCACATGGTCTGGTACTGGGGCGGACCGGACGCCATCGGTGACGCGGCCAAGGCCGTGGCGGCCGCCGGCGCCGACGCGACCGCCAAGGCGGCGGCCGAAGCCAAGCTCGCCGAGGTCCAGGCGGACGCCGGCTTCCTGTTCAAGATGGGCGCGCTGGACTTCGCCGGCGGCACCGTCGTGCACATCAACGCCGGCATCGCGGGCCTCGTCGGCTGCGTCCTCATCGGCAAGCGCGTCGGCTACGGCAAGGAGCTGATGGCTCCCCACTCGCTGACCATGACGATGATCGGCGCCTCCCTGCTGTGGGTCGGCTGGTTCGGCTTCAACGCCGGCTCGAACCTCGAGGCGAACGGCACCACCGCTCTCGCCTTCGTCAACACCTTCGTGGCCACCGCCGCGGCGGCCGTTTCCTGGCTGTTCGTCGAATGGGCCGCCAAGGGCAAGCCCTCGCTGCTCGGCATGGTGTCGGGCGCGGTCGCCGGCCTCGTGGCGATCACCCCGGCGTCCGGCTTCGCCGGCCCGATGGGGTCGATCGTGCTGGGCCTCGCGGCTGGCGCGGTGTGCTTCTTCTTCTGCTCCACCGTGAAGAACGCCATCGGCTACGACGACTCGCTCGACGTCTTCGGCGTCCACTGCGTCGGCGGAATCCTGGGCGCGATCGCGACCGGCATCCTGGTCTCCCCGGACCTCGGCGGCGTCGGCCTCGTCGACTACGCCCTGAAGCCCGGCGAGGCGGCTCCCGGCGAATACGTCATGGCCACGCAGGTCATGACGCAGCTCAAGGCCGTGGCCCTGACGCTGGTGTGGTCGGGCGTCGGCTCCGCGATCCTCTACAAGGTCGTGGACGTCATCGTCGGCCTGCGCGTCACGCAGGAGAAGGAGCGCGAGGGCCTCGACATCGCCGAGCATGGCGAGCGCGCCTACAACTACTGAGAGCTGGCGCGGAGGGGCGCTTCGATCCCCCTCCACATCCTCCCAAACTGGGCGGCGGGTTCACCCGCCGCCCTTTTTTCTTGGCCGCTTCGCCGCCCTGAAAGCGCCGGTCCGGACGGACGATGGTTAAGCAGGCTTTAACCGCGCCGTTCCTACGGTGGATGACCGGGCCTGCGCGATGCGCGGGTCCACCCCCTGTGCACGCGGATCCCGGCTGATGCGGACGACACGAGCGAGCGGTTCGAATTTCGACCACCTCTCGGAAGCCCTGCGAGAATTCATGTGGCGCCGGGCCGCCGAGCTCACCGGGCTCGCCTTCCTGGCCTCCGCCGGCGCCTGCGCGATCGCGCTCGTCTCCTGGTCCGTGCAGGACCCGAGCCTGAACCACGCCATCAATGGCCCCGTCCGCAACCTACTGGGCCGCCCCGGCGCGATCGTGGCCGACGTCCTGATGCAGATCCTGGGGCTCGCCGCCATCGCCGTCCTGGCCCCCCCGGCGCTGGCCGGCGTGCGCCTGCTGTCGGGCAAGCGCCTGCGCCGCGGCCGCATGCGGGTGCTGCTCTGGGTGGTGGGTTCGCTCGCCGCAGCCGGGGTCGCCAGCTCGCTGCCCACCACGGCGCGCTGGCCGCTGCCGACCGGCCTGGGCGGCGTGATGGGCGACTGGCTGCTCTCGGCGCTGCGCTACCTTCCCGGAAGCGGGCACGGACCGGTGAAGCTGGTCCTCATGGCGGCCCTGGGCGTCGCCGCCATCCTGACCCTCTCGGCGGCGGCCGGCCTCGGATTCGACCGCGACGATTCGCCGGAGGCCGAAGCCCGGGAGAGCCGCGCGTCCCGCGCAGAGGAGTTCGACGACGAGGACCGCGGCAGCGAGCCCGGCCTCGCCATCGTGTCGGTCGGCGCCGTCATTCATGGCCTGCTGAGCCTCAAGGGCGCCATCCTGCGCTCCTGGCGCCGCCGTCAGCAGCGCCCGAGCTTCGCCGCCCGCGTACGCGCGGCGATGCCGGCCCATGAACCGGATGAACTGGACGACCTTCCGCCGCGCCCGGCCGGGCGCGTGGAGCCCGGCTTCGCCCGCCAGGCCTCCCCCCGCCAGCCGCCGGGGCGCGAAGGCGCGGTGCGCGACGCGCCGGCCCGCGAGGCCCGGTTCAGGGACGAGCCGCCCGCCTCCCGCCGCGACATTCGAGACGAGGACGAAGACGACGACGGCTTCGACCAGGACCATGGCGGCCCGGTGATCGACGGCGTCGCGGCCCCGCGCGTCGCCGCGCCGGCGCCCGCCCCCAAGCCCGGCAAGCGCCTCGCCAAGGAGGCCCAGCCGTCCCTCCTGGACCGCGACGGCTACCAGCTGCCGCCGCTCGCCCTCCTGGCCGAACCGAAGAAGAACGCCGCGCCGGCCGTCTCGATGGAGGCCCTGGAGCAGAACGCGCGGCTCCTTGAAGGCGTGCTGGAGGATTTCGGCGTCCGCGGCGAGATCATCAAGGTGCATCCCGGCCCGGTCGTCACCCTCTACGAGCTGGAGCCGGCCCCCGGCATCAAGTCCTCGCGCGTGATCGGCCTGGCCGACGACATCGCCCGCTCGATGAGCGCGGTGTCGGCCCGCGTCGCCGTCGTGCCGGGCCGCAACGCGATCGGCATCGAGCTGCCCAACCACAAGCGCGAGACCGTCTTCCTGCGCGAGCTGCTGGCCTCCGAGGATTTCGAGAAGTCCAAGTTCAAGCTCGCCTTGTGCCTGGGCAAGACGATCGGGGGCGAGCCGGTGATCGCCGAGCTGGCCCGCATGCCGCATCTGCTCGTCGCCGGCACCACCGGCTCGGGCAAGTCGGTGGCCATCAACACCATGATCCTGTCGCTGCTCTACAGGCTCCAGCCCGAGCAGTGCCGCCTGATCATGGTGGATCCCAAGATGCTCGAGCTGTCGGTCTATGACGGCATTCCCCACCTCCTCACCCCCGTGGTGACGGACCCCAAGAAGGCGGTCGTCGCCCTCAAATGGGCCGTCCGGGAGATGGAGGAGCGCTACAAGAAGATGTCGAAGCTCGCGGTGCGCAACATCGACGGCTTCAACGCGCGCGTCTCGGAGGCCAAGCAGAAGGGCGAGATCATCACCCGCACGGTGCAGACCGGCTTCGACCGCGAGACCGGCGAGGCGGTGTACGAAGACGAGATCATGGATCTCGAGCCGCTCCCCTACATCGTGGTGATCGTCGACGAGATGGCCGACCTCATGATGGTGGCCGGCAAGGAGATCGAAGGCACCATCCAGCGCCTCGCCCAGATGGCCCGCGCGGCCGGCATCCATGTGGTGCTCGCCACGCAGCGCCCTTCGGTGGACGTCATCACCGGCACCATCAAGGCCAACTTCCCGACCCGCATCTCCTTCCAGGTCACCTCGAAGATCGACAGCCGCACGATCCTGGGCGAGATGGGCGCCGAACAGCTGCTGGGCCAGGGCGACATGCTGCACATGGCGGGCGGCGGCCGCATCTCGCGCGTGCACGGCCCCTTCGTGTCGGACGACGAGGTCGAGAAGGTCGTCGCCCACCTGAAGTCGCAGGGCAGGCCGCAATATCTCGACGCCGTCACGCAGGACGAGGAGGAGGTCGGGGCGACCGGCGAGGAGGCCGAGGACGGCGCCGTGTTCGACAAGGGCGATTTCGGCGCGCCGACGGGCGACCTCTACGACCAGGCGGTCGCTGTGGTGCTGCGCGACAAGAAGGCCTCCACGTCCTATATCCAGCGCCGGCTCCAGATCGGCTACAATCGCGCGGCCTCCTTGATGGAACGCATGGAAAAGGAAGGCATTGTTGGACCAGCGAATCATGCGGGCAAGCGCGAGATCCTGATCGAGCAGCCCGCCGGCCGGGGCGACGCCCCGTTCGACGACGACTGACCGCGCGGCCGGACCGCGACTCGGGCGTCGCGAAACGGCCACAACGCAAAGGTAGTCGGGACGGATGATGAAGTCGGCATCTTGGCAACTGCTCTGCGCTGGCGCCGCTCTGGCGCTCTCCGTCGCGGCCGCGTCGGGCCAGACGCCTGAGGCCGAGCCCGACGCCGCCCCCGCCCTCGCGGCGCCCCCTGCGGCCGCCAAGCCCGCGCCCAAGCCCGCCGCGACGCGCCGCATCCCGCTGCCCCCGCCCCGCCCCGCCTCGCTGGCGTCGGCCGAGGCGGCGCCCGGCGCCGAGACGAAGGTCGCGGCGGCGGGCCCGATCACGCTGCCCTCCGCCCGGGCGCAGGCCCAGCCGGCAGCCGCCGACACGTCGCCGCGCGCCATCGTCGAGCGGGCCAACGCGTCCCTCAACGCCATGAACTCGCTCAGCGCGGAGTTCGTCCAGGTCGGCCAGAACGGGCGCAGGCTGGAGGGCAACCTGTTCGTCCAGAAGCCCGGAAAGATGCGCTTCGAGTACAAGTCCAACCCGGTCGAGATCGTGGCCGACGGATCATCCGTCGCCATCCGCGACCGCAAGCTGAACACCCAGGACGTCTACTCGATCGGCCAGACGCCCCTGAAGTTCCTGCTGAAGGAGCATGTCGACCTCGCCCGCGACACCAAGCTCGTCAGCGCCGACGCGTCGCCCGATCTGGTCAGCGTCTCGCTGGAGGACAAGTCCACCTTCGGCGGCACCTCGCGCGTGACGCTGTTCTTCGACCCGCGCAGCTACGCCCTGAAGCAGTGGCTCGTGGTCGACCCGCAGGGCTACGAGACCAACGTCTCGCTGCGCAACGTCGATCTCCAGGCCAAGCTCGACCAGCGTCTCTTCAACATCAATTTCACCCGCATCCTGAACTAGGCGGGCGACGCCCTGCGGCGCGCAGCCGCTTGCAGGTCCCTCGGCGAACCGGTACGCCTCCACGCGCCGGCCGCCATCGAGGGAACACGCCTTGGGACTGAAAGTCGCCACCTGGAACATCAACTCCGTCCGCCTGCGCTCGGGGCTCGTGACGCAGTTCCTGCAGGATCACGCCCCTGACGTGCTGTGCCTGCAGGAGACCAAGTGTCCCGACGACCGCTTCCCGCTCGGCGAGTTCCGGAAGCTCGGCTATAACCACATCGCGATCCACGGCCAGAAGGGCTACCACGGGGTGGCCATCGTCTCGCGCCTTCCCTTCGAGGAGCGGGGCTCCAAGGTCTTCTGCGGCAAGAACGACGCGCGCCACATCGCCGTGACCGTCAAGGACGCCAAGGACGCGACCGGCGTCACGATCCACAACTTCTATGTTCCCGCCGGCGGCGACATCCCCGACCCCGAGGTGAACGAGAAATTCGCCCACAAGCTCTCGTTCCTCGACGAGATGCGCGACTGGTGCCGCCAGGACCGTCCCGGCGCCGAGCGCGCCATCGTGGTGGGAGACCTCAACGTCGCCCCGCTGGAGAATGACGTCTGGAGCCACAAGCAGATGCGCGACGTCGTGTCGCACACGGCGGTCGAGTGCGAGAAGCTCCTTGGCGTCCAGGACTGCGGGGACTGGGTGGACGCGATCCGCACGCTCACGCCCGAGCCCGAGCGCGTCTACACCTGGTGGAGCTACCGCGCCAAGGAGTGGGAGCTCTCCAACCGCGGCCGCCGGCTCGACCACATGTGGGTTTCGAAGGGGCTCGCCGGCTCCCTCAAGAGCAGCGCGATCCTGCGCGAGGCCCGCAGCTGGGAGCGGCCGTCGGACCACGTCCCGGTGATGATCGACCTGGAGTTCTGAGTCAGACCAGGCCGCCGTCGATGGCGGCGAGTTGGCGCCGGATCCCCTCCAGCCGGTGGGCCGTCTGCTGCGACCGTTCCACGATCGCATCGTGGAGCCGTGCCGCCGAGCCCGGAAACTCCTCCATGACGCGCCGGAAGACGTTGCGGGTGACGCGCAGCACGCTGGCGCTTTCCCGCACGACGGCGGTGGCGGGGCGCTCCGTCTCCACGATCAGCGCCAGTTCGCCCAGAAGCGTGCCCGGCCCGACCACGACGGCCTCGCGCCCGTCGCCGGCGTCCAGCGCGATCCGGCCGCTCGTCACCACATAGCCGCAGTCGGCGGCCTCTCCGGCCCGGAACAGGAGATCCCCGGGCGCGTAGATGCGCGCCTCCGCCGCGAAGGCGATGAGCCGCAGGGCCTCGTCCTCGAGAAGGCCGAACAGGGGCAGGCCGTGCAGCACGGCGATGTCGCGTTTCAGGGCCAAGGAGCGGTCCGGATCTGGCGGATGAAGGGCGGCGCGGCGATCACGGCAGCAGCTTATAGCCGCCGGCTTCGGTGACCAGAATCTGCGCGTTGGAGGGATCGCGCTCGATCTTCTGCCGCAGCCTGTAGATGTGGGTCTCCAGCGTGTGCGTCGTGACGTTCGAGTTGTAGCCCCAGACCTCGGCCAGCAGCACGTCGCGCGTCACCACCTTGCCGTCGGCCCGGTACAGGAAGCGCAGGATGGCGGTCTCCTTCTCGGTCAGCTTCAGCTTCGAGCCGCTCTGCGAAACGAGAAGCTTGGCGCTGGGCCGGAACGTATAGGGGCCGATGGTGAAGACGGCGTCCTCGCTCGCCTCGTGCTGGCGCAGATGGGCGCGGATGCGCGCCAGCAGGACCGAAAACCGGAAGGGCTTGGCGACATAGTCGTTCGCGCCCGACTCCAGCCCCAGCACGGTGTCGGATTCCGTATCGTGGCCGGTCAGCATGATGATGGGCGACCGGAAGCCGTTCCGCCGCATGAGCTTGACGGCCTCGCGGCCATCCATGTCCGGCAGGCCGACATCCATCAGGGCGAGGTCCACGCGGTCGTCCCTCACCATGGCGAGCGCCTTGGCGGCGGTGTCGACGGTGCGGGGTTCGAATTCCTCGTGAAGGGCGAGCTGCTCGGCGAGCGCCGCGGCGAGTTCGGTGTCGTCGTCGACGACCAGGATGCTGCGGACGTTCGACATGGCGTTCCGCTGGTTGGGCGCCCGTGAGACGCCAGGTTGGCGCCCATCGCGCAAAGATGCTTCAAGTAGCGCAGCCGCGGCATGCGCCGCAACCCGCCGCCGCCGCGCAGCCTGCGCGCCGCCCTGGGGATCGAGAGTGACACGGCCGAGCATGCTGCGCCACATCCGCGTCTTGCGGCGTCCGGGCGATCCCAGGCGAGGGCTGTTGATAACGGACGGACGCGCCGTCCCGTGCGCGCTGGGCCGCGGCGGGGTCACCCGCCGCAAGCGCGAAGGCGACGGCGCCACGCCGGCCGGCGCCCTGCGGCCGGTGCAGGCCTTCTACAGGGCCGATCACGGCCAAAGGCCCCGCTGCATGCTGCCGCTGCGCCCGATCCGAGCCCGGGACGGCTGGTGCGACGACATGCGCGACCGCAACTACAATCGGGCGGTCACGTTGCCTTACCCGGCCGGCTGCGAAACCATGCGCCGCCCCGATGCGCTCTACGACATCGTCGTGGAGCTCGACTGGAACCGGAAGCCGGCCGTTCGCGGGCGGGGAAGCGCCATCTTCCTGCACGTGGCGCGAGACGGTTTCCGGCCCACGGAGGGGTGCGTCGCGATCAGGATCGCCGATCTGCGCAGACTGCTGCCCCGCCTGTCCGGCCAGACCCGCTTCATCATCTCCTGATCCGAGGACGCCTTGACCTCCGCCCAACCCGGTCTTCTTTTCGATCTCGACGGAACCCTGGTCCATACGGACCCGGTCCACATGAAGGCGTTCAACCAGATGCTGGAGCCGTTCGGCCGGCAGGTGGACGAGACGTTCTACAAGGCCCACGTCATGGGCCGGCAGAACGCGGCGATCATGCGCGACATCTTCCCCGACATGCCAGAGGCGGAGCGGACGCGCCTCGCGGACGCCAAGGAAGCGGGATTTCGATCCATGGCCGGCCTGCTCGAGCCCTTGGAGGGCCTGGTGCGGCTGCTCGCGGCCGCCGAGCGGGCGGAGGTTCCCTGCTGCATCGTGACCAACGCCCCGCGGGCCAATGCGCGGCTGATGCTGGACGCCCTCGGCCTCGCACGACGCTTCGACGTCATCGTGATCGGCGACGAGATGGAGCAGGCCAAGCCGCATCCCATGCCCTATCTGACGGGCCTCTCGCGACTGGGGGCGGACCCGGCGCGCTCGGTCGCTTTCGAGGACTCCCGCTCGGGCGTGGCCGCGGCCGCAGCCGCCGGGCTGGCGGTGGTGGGGCTCACGACGTCGCTGGACGAGGGCGAGCTGGTCGCCGCCGGGGCGACGCTGGCGGTCCCGAACTTCGCCGACGCCCGCCTCCTGGACCTGGTGCGCGAGCGGACGGGACTGCGCGTGGACGCCTGAGCGCCCGCGCCGGATCGTTTCAGCCGCGATGGCCGAAGATGGCGCTTCCGACCCGCACATGGGTGGCGCCGACCTGGATGGCCGCCTCGAAGTCGGCGCTCATGCCCATCGAGAGCGTCCGCAGCCCGTTCCGCTCGGCGATCACGCGCAGGAGCGCGAAATGCGGCGAGGGAGGCTGGTCGGCCGGCGGGATGCACATCAGTCCCTCGATGGCGAGGCCCCACCGTTCGCGGCAGGCCGTCAGGAAGGCGTCGGCCTCGCCCGGCGGAACGCCGGCTTTCTGGGGCTCCTCGCCCGTGTTGATCTGCGCCAGCAGCCTCGGAGCGCGACCCTGCCTAGCGATCTCCTTGCCGAGTTCGGCCGCCAGGCTCGCCCGGTCGACGGTCTCGATCACGTCGAAGAGCTGCACCGCCTCCCGCGCCTTGTTCGACTGGAGCGGCCCGATCAGGTGCAGTTCGACCCCGCCGAACTCCTCCCGCAGCCCCGGCCACTTGGCGCGGGCTTCCTGGACGCGGTTCTCGCCGAAAACGCGTTGGCCGGCCTGAAGCGTCGGCCGGATCTCGTCGGCGTCGAAGGTCTTGGACACGGCCACCAGCGTGACGTCGGACGGGCGGCGCCCCGCCTCCTCGGCCGCCCTGTCGATGGCGGCCCTGACGAGCTTCAGCCGATCCACGGCGTTGGGGTGATCCATCTCGTCGTCTCCCGCGGGGTTCTGGGCGCGCCCGCCAAACCGTTGACCGATCGCCGCAATCGTGTCCTAGTCCGCCCGAGGCGCACCGTGCAAGCGGGGCGACGCAATGCTTTTGTCCGCGTCTTCCGACTGGAGCCCGATCTGGTCCGGAGGCGGACGACAACCGGGGCCCAAGACCATCGATGACGTCCGAGCGATATAACGCCCGCGAAGCCGAGCCCAAGTGGCAGCGTATCTGGGAAGAGCGGGAGCTGTTCCGGACCCGTAACGACGATCCGCGGCCTCATTACTACGTCCTCGAGATGTTCCCCTATCCGTCGGGCCGGATCCACATGGGTCACGTGCGCAACTACGCGATGGGGGACGTGGTCGCCCGCTACAAGCGCGCCCGGGGCTTCAACGTCCTGCATCCCATGGGATGGGACGCGTTCGGCATGCCGGCGGAGAACGCCGCGATGGCCAACAAGGTCCATCCGGCGACCTGGACCTACGCCAATATCGCGGCGATGCGCTCGCAGCTGAAGTCCATGGGCCTGTCGCTCGACTGGCACCGCGAGATCGCGACCTGCGACCCCAGCTACTACAAGCACCAGCAGCGCATGTTCCTGGATTTCCTGTCGGCCGGCCTGGTCGACCGGAAAACCGCGAAGGTGAACTGGGACCCGGTCGACCACACCGTCCTGGCCAACGAGCAGGTCATCGACGGCCGCGGCTGGCGTTCGGGCGCTCTCGTCGAGCAGCGCGAGCTGACGCAATGGTTCTTCCGGATCACCCAGTTCGCGCAGGAGCTTCACGACGCCCTGGACGGCCTGGAGCGTTGGCCCGAGAAAGTCCGGCTGATGCAGCGGAACTGGATCGGGCGCTCCGAGGGCCTGATGGTGCGTTTCGCACTCGATTCGAACACCGCGCCCGCAGGGCACGGCGAGGTCGAAGTGTATACGACGCGGCCTGACACGCTGTTTGGCGCGAAATTCCTGGCCGTCGCTCCCGATCACCCGCTGGCGCGCGCCTGCGCCGAGGGTTCGCCCGATCTGGCCGCCTTCATCGAGGACTGCAAGCGCACCGGCACGGCGCAGGAAGCGATCGACAAGGCCGAGAAGAAGGGGTTCGACACCGGCGTGAGGGCGCGCCATCCGTTCGACCCGTCCTGGGAGCTGCCGGTCTACGTCGCCAACTTCATCCTGATGGAATACGGCACGGGCGCGATCTTCGGCTGCCCCGCGCATGACCAGCGCGACCTGGACTTCGTCAACCGCTACGGGCTGGGCGCCACCCCGGTCGTCTGCCCGCCCGACGTCGATCCGGCCTCCTTCGTGATCACCGACGTCGCCTATGACGGCGACGGGCGGATGATCAATTCCCGGTTCCTCGACGGCATGAGCACGGCCGAGGCCCGTGAGGAGGTCGCCCGCCGGCTGGAGCGCGCCACCCTGGGCGGCCGCCCCGTGGCGGCCCGCAAGGTTAACTTTCGGCTGCGCGACTGGGGCGTCTCCCGCCAGCGCTATTGGGGCTGCCCGATCCCGGTCATCCACTGCGACGACTGCGGCGTCGTGCCGGTTCCGATCGCGGACCTGCCGGTCAAGCTGCCGGACGACGTCTCCTTCGACGAGCCGGGCAACCCGCTGGACCGCCACCCGACCTGGAGGCATGTCGACTGCCCGCAATGCGGCAAGCCGGCCAGGCGCGAGACGGACACGATGGACACCTTCGTGGATTCGTCCTGGTACTATTCCCGTTTCACGGATCCCTGGCTCGACCAGGCTCCCACGGATCGCGCCGTCGTCGACCGCTGGCTGCCGGTGGACCAGTATATCGGCGGGATCGAGCACGCGATCCTTCACCTGCTCTATTCGCGGTTCTTCACCCGCGCCATGAAGCAGACCGGCCATGTCGGGCACGACGAGCCCTTCGCCGGCCTGTTCACGCAGGGCATGGTCGTGCACGAGACCTACCGGACGCAGGACGGCGCCTGGGCGAGCCCCGCCGAGATCAGGATCGAGGCCGAGGGAGCCAGCCGCCGCGCGACGCTCCTGTCGAGCGGCGAGCCGGTCGAGATCGGCTCGATCGAGAAGATGTCGAAGTCGAAGCGCAACACGGTCGACCCCGACGACATCATTGGGACCTATGGGGCCGACACGGCGCGCTGGTTCATGCTGTCGGACTCGCCTCCCGAGCGCGACGTGATCTGGACCGAGGAGGGCGTCCAGGGCGCCGCCCGCTTCGTGCAGCGGCTCTGGCGCCTCACGGGCGAGATCGCCCGCATGGCGGCTCCCCTCGACGCTCCCATGCCGTCGGCCTTCTCGGACGAGGCCCTGGCGATCCGCAAGGCGGCTCACCGGGCGCTGATCAGCACCGAGGAGGACGTGGAACGGCTCCGATTCAATCGGTGCGTCGCGCACGCCTATGAACTCGCCAACGCGCTCTCGTCCGCCATCGGCGCGGTCGACAGCGCCGAGCGGCCGGCCGATCTGGCCTGGGCCTTCCGCGAGGCCGGCCAGTTCCTGATCCAGATCGTCGCCCCGATGATGCCGCATCTGGCTGAGGAATGCTGGGCCGCGCTGGGCCATGGACGGATGGTCGCCGACCAGCCCTGGCCGACGGCGGACCGCGACCTGGTCGTGGAGGACGAGATCACCCTTCCGGTCCAGATCAACGGCAAGAAGCGCGCCGACGTCACGGTGGCCCGGACGGCGACGCCGGCGGAAGTCGAAGGCGCGGTGTTGCGTCTCGACGCCGTGCTGCGCGCCCTGGAAGGGCGGCCGGTTCGCAAGGTCGTGGTTGTTCCCCAGAGGATCGTCAATGTCGTCGCCTGATCGCCTCCTGCGCGCCTGCCGCTCGGTCCTCGTCCTGGGCGCGCTGGCGCTGCCGCTCGGCGGCTGCCTGCGGCCGCTCTACGGCGAGGCGAAGATCGGCGGAGGGTCGGTCGACGCGGGCCTGAAATCCATCGTCGTCGATCAGGTTCAGGACCGGCTCGGCCATTACCTCGTGGAGGAGCTCGGGTTCGAGCTGAACGGATCCGGCGAGCAGGTTCCGCACCGCTACCGGCTGACCATGAACGTCCGCGAGAACGTCCAGGCCGCGATCGTCAACACGGCCACGGGCCGGGCCGACTCCGCCACCATCATGGCGACGGTCGATTTCGCGCTGGTCGAGATCAATGGCGGCCGCGAGATCATGCGCGCCAAGGCCTTCGCGTCGGCGTCCTATGATCGGTCGCCGCAGCGATTCGCGGCGGTCCGGGCGGCCCGCGACGCCGAGATTCGCATCGCCAAGACCCTGGCGGACCAGCTCCGCACCCGCATCGCCGCGAAGCTCGCGACCGGGACCTGATATGGCGACGCGCAAGGGCGGGGCCGAAGTCGACGCCTTCGTGCGCCGCCCCGATCCGGCCTATGCGGTCATCCTGGTCTATGGCCCCAATGCGGGCCTGGTTCACGAGCGCGCCCGGGCGCTCGCCAGGGGCTATGTCGAGAACCCGGACGACGCCTTCCAGCTGGTCCGCTTCGACGGGGACGACATCGGCGCCGATCCGTCGCGCATCGCCGACGAGGCCAACACCATCGGCCTGTTCGGCGGCCGCAGGTCCATCTGGGTCAGGGCGGGGTCGCGCAACCTCGCGCCGTCGCTGGCGCCCCTGATCGCCCACCCTCCCACGGACGCGAGGATCGTCGTCGAAGCCGGGGATCTGCAGGGCCGCAATCCTGTCCGGGCCCTTGTCGAGGGCGCCCGCACGGCGATGGCGCTGGCCTGCTACGCCGATGAAGGCAAGGACTTCGCGGGCGTCATCGACATGCTGCTGAACGAGTACGGCCTCCACGCCGATCGCGACGCCAAGGAACTCCTGCGCGAGATGCTCGCGCCCGACCGGCTGCTCATCCGCCGGGAGCTGGAGAAGCTGGCCGCCTATGCGCACGGATCGAAGGTCGTCACCGCAGCCGACGTCGAGGCCGTCCTGGCCGATATCGGCGGTTCGGTCCTGGACAGCGTCGTCGACGCTGTCTTCTCGGGCGAGCCGGACACGATGGACCGGGCCCTCGTTCGGCTGTTCCAGGAGGGCGACGACGCCAGCATGGTCATCGGCGCGGCCTTGCGGCACGCGATGACGCTGCACAAGACCCGCGTGGCGATCGACCTCGGCGCCTCTCCCGAACGGGCCGCCGACGCGGCGCGCATCTTCTTCAAGCGCAAGGACGCCTTTAGCCGTCAGCTCGCCAAATGGCGGGCGGGAGCGCTGGAAAGCGTGATCGCGACGCTGCGGGACGCTCAGGCGCAGGCGCGCCGGAACGGCGGCCTTGGCGAGGTCGTGGCCTCGCGCGCCTTCCTTACGATCGCGACGCGCGCCGCCAGGGCCTGACGTCAGCCCTCAGTGGCGCAGGCGGCGGCAGAGCGCGTCGAGCTGGTCCAGCGTCTTGTATTTGATCCGCACGTCTCCGCCGCGGGCGCCGTGCTGGATCGTGACCACCATTCCCAGAACGTCCTCGAGCGCCTTCTCCAGGGCGCGGGTGTCCGGGTCCTTCTCGGCCCGGGCGCGCCTGCCGGCGGCCTCGTCCGGCGCGGCGTGAGCCTCCTGCGACATCTTCTCGACGTCACGGACATTCAGGCCCTTCTCGACGATGCGCCTCGCGGCCGCCTCGGGGTCCGGCATCGTCAGGAGGGCGCGCGCATGGCCCGCCGTCAGCTCGCCCTTGGAAACCATCGCCTTGACGGGCTCCGGCAGCTTCAGCAGCCGAAGGGTGTTGGCGACATGGCTGCGGCTCTTGCCGATGATGCGGGCGAGATCCTGCTGCGAGTAGTCGAACTCGGCGACGAGCTGGTCGTAGCCGAGCGCCTCTTCGAGCACGTTGAGATCGGCGCGCTGGACGTTCTCGACGATGGCGAGCTCCAGCGCCTCCCGGTCGGTCGCCTCCACCAGCAGGATCGGCACGTCGTGCAGTCCCGCCCTCTGCGAAGCGCGCCAGCGCCGCTCGCCGGCGATGATCTCGTAGACATCGACAAGGCCCGGCAAGGTCCGGACCAGGATCGGCTGGATGACCCCTTTTTCACGGATCGACGCCGCCAGCTCATCGAGGTCGGCCTCGTCGAACTGCTTGCGCGGGTTGCGCGGATTCGGCCGCAGGAACTCGACCGGCACGCGACGCTGTCCGCGGGCGCGGTCCACCGCCGCGACCTCGTCTCCGACGTCGCCGATCAGGGCGGCCAGGCCGCGACCCAGGCGCGAACGCGCTTCCTCAGCCATCAAGAGACTCCTACAAGTTCATGGACGAAACGAGTCAGGCGGCCTGGAGCGCCCGCTCCCGCTGAATGATTTCCGACGCGAGCTTCAAATAGGCCTGCGACCCCGTGCATTTCAGGTCGTAGAGCAGCACGGGCTTGCCGTAGGACGGCGCCTCGGACACCCTGACATTGCGCGGGATCACCGTGTCATAGACCTTGTCGCCCATGAACTGCCTGACGTCCTGGACCACCTGGTTCGACAGATTGTTTCGGGGGTCGAACATCGTGAGCACGACGCCGTGGATCGAGAGGGTGGGATTCAGCGCCGCCCGGACCTGCTCCACGGTCTTGAGCAGCTGGCTCAATCCCTCGAGCGCGAAGAACTCGCATTGGAGCGGGACCAGCACCGCTCCGGCCGCCACCATGGCGTTGATGGTGAGCAGGTTCAACGACGGCGGGCAATCCACCAGCACATAGGTGAAGCCTTCCTCCCCGTCCGCCAGCTGCTGCGCGTGAAGCGCCGCGATGGCGCCGTGGAGGCGGTGCGCCCGGTCCTTCTCGCCGGAGATCTCCAGCTCCACGCCGAGGAGGTCCAGGGTCGACGGCGCCACGCAGAGCCGCGGCACGGCCGTTTCGAGCACGGCCTGACGCAGCGTCGCTTCGCCGACGAGGACATTGTAGGTCGACAGCCGACGGCTCTTGCGGTCGATCCCGAGGCCCGTGGAGGCGTTGCCCTGGGGGTCGAGATCCACGATCAGCACGCGCTCGCCGATCGCCGCCAAGGCGGTCCCGAGATTGATGGCCGTGGTCGTCTTGCCCACGCCGCCTTTTTGGTTGGCGAGGGCCAGGACCCTGGGGCGAGCGCCCGAGCGGCTAAGCCGGATGGTGTCGGTCGTCATGATCCGCCTTATCTTCAGGACGCAGTCAGCGACTTCCGGCGAACCTCCCGAACGAGCACGATCCTGGCCTTCGAATCTGTGCGGCTCGCCACTGTCGACGCGTCGAATGTCCAGTATTTAGCGGCTTCGGTCAATTCGTCCGCTACATCTTGACCCTTGGGGAACACTCCCGTGACCGGCCCTTTCAACAGCTCATTCGTGAGCTCGAGCAAGTCGGTCAGGCTCGCGAGCGCCCTTGCGGTCACGACGTCGACTTTTCCGGCGAGGGTAGGAAGAACGGACGCGATTCGCGCGTTATACACCGACGCCTGGAGGCCGAGCGTCCTGATCATCTCCCGCAGAAAGGCGCATTTCCGGCCATTGCTCTCGACGAGGCTGACATGGGAGCCCGGGACGCCCTTCCTCAAAATGGCGAGAACCAGGCCGGGGAACCCGGCGCCTGAACCCAGATCGACGACCCGGCTCGATGGCGGAACATGGTCGGCAAGCTGCGCCGAATCCAGAATATGGCGCGTCCAGACCTCATCGAGTGTTCGGGGTCCGACCAGATTCTTCGCCGTCTGCCACCTCACGAGGGACGCGACGAGGCTGTCGAGCAGGGCCTCCGTTTCACGTGAAACACGAAGGGCGGCCAGCACCGCCGCACGGTCATGCATGGCGCGTCGTTTCTGACGCGAATCGACTGGCGCGACGGGCATGAGCGGCGACGATCGCGAGGGCGGCCGGCGTCATGCCTTCGAGCCGGCCCGCCTGGCCGAGGCTGGCGGGACGGACGGTCTGGAGCCGCATGGTCAGCTCGGACGACAATCCAGGCAGCCCCTCATAGGTCAGGTCGGCCGGCAAAGCCATCGCCTCCTCCCGCCGGAAGCTTGCGATGTCCTTGTCCTGACGGTCGAGATAGACCGAGTAAGTCGCATCGACGGCGAGCCGCTCCGCCACGGGAGGAGCGATCGTGTGAAGCTCCGGCCAGATCGCGCACAGGCGCTCAAAGCTGATGTCCGGATAGGAGAGCAACTCGTAGGCCGAGCGGGTCGATCCGTCCTGGTTCAGGCGCAGGCCCCATCGGGCGCCCTGGGCCGACGTCAGCGTCAATCCGTCCAGCAACGCCCTGCCGCGCTGCAGTTCGGCTTGCCGCGCCTCGAAGCGCCGGCGACGGTCGGGCCCGACGAGTCCGGCGGCCGCGCCCAGCGCATGCAGCCGATCCTCTGCATTGTCGCACCGGAGCGAAAGGCGGTACTCCGCACGCGACGTGAACATGCGATAGGGCTCGCTCACCCCCTTGGTGACCAGATCGTCGATAAGCACGCCCATATAGGCCTGGGTGCGGTCGATCACGAGGCCATCCTGCCCGCCGGCGCGCCGCGCGGCGTTCAGTCCCGCCACGACGCCCTGCGCGGCCGCCTCCTCGTAGCCGGTCGTCCCATTGATCTGCCCGGCCAGGAACAGCCCCTGCGCAGCCTTCACCTCGAGTGTCGGCCAAAGCGCCGTGGGATCGACATAGTCGTATTCGATCGCGTATCCGGGCCGAAGAATGCGGGCTCTCTCCAGGCCGGGAATCGTGGCGATGAGCGCCGCCTGGACGTCTTCGTGGAGGGACGTCGAGATGCCGTTCGGATAGACGGTGTCGTCGTCCAGTCCCTCCGGCTCCAGGAAGATCTGGTGCATCGTTCTGTCGGCGAATCGAACGACCTTGTCCTCGATCGACGGGCAGTAGCGCGGGCCCCTGCCCTGGATGGCGCCGGTGAAGACGGGGGCACGGTCCAGATTGGCCCGGATCACCGCATGCGTGCGCTCATTGGTGTAGGTGATCCCACACCGGACCTGCTCCCGGGTGATGGCCGATGTCAGGGACGAGAACGGCTCAGGCGGGTCGTCGCCATCCTGATGGTCAAGGCCGGCCCAATCGATCGTGCGGCCGTCCAGCCGGGCGGGGGTGCCGGTCTTGAGCCGGCCCAGCGGCAGGTTCAGCGCCTGCAGCGACCGGCTGAGCTGAATGGACGGTTCCTCCCCCATCCGCCCTGCCGGGCGCGTCGCGCCGCCGATGTGAATGAGGCCGTTGAGGAACGTCCCGGTGGTGAGCACCACCGCTCCGCATGCGATGACGCGGCCATCCGCAAGGGCCAGGCCCTGTACGATCATGTCGTCGAGGAGAAGGCTGCTCGCCTCGCCCCCGATCACGTCGAGACCCGGCGTTCCCCGCACCATCTCCTGCACGGCGTTGCGATAGAGCTTGCGGTCCGCCTGGGCCCGCGGCCCCCGGACGGCCGGGCCCTTTCGCCGGTTCAGAACCCGGAACTGGATGCCGCCCGCATCCGCGGCTCGCGCCATCACGCCGTCGAGCGCGTCGATCTCTCGGACCAGGTGGCCCTTCCCGAGTCCCCCGATCGCCGGATTGCACGACATCTCGCCAACGGTCGCAAAGCGATGCGTCACCAGCGCCGTCCGGGCGCCGGTCCGCGCAGCGGCGGTCGCCGCCTCGACGCCGGCGTGACCGCCGCCGACCACGACTACATCGAAGGAGAGAGCGTTCATGGCCGCCTCATACCGAATTCCGGCTCTCTGCGCCAGCGGGAGCTTGGTTCGGAGTCGAATCGATGTTTCACGTGAAACTATTTGCCAATGCAGAAGGAGGAGAACACCTCGTCGAGGATGGTCTCGGACGTCAACGATCCGGTGAGTTCGGCGAGCGATCCTGACGCAATGCGGAGTTCCTCGGCGACGAGTTCCAGCCCGCCACCGGCCTCCGTCAAGGCGACGGCTCGATCGAGATGAGAAACTGCCGCCGACATGGCGGCGCGGTGGCGCGCACGCGTGACGAGGGATGCATCTCTGCCCGACATGGGTAAGGCGACCTCCAGCAGCGCGCGCCTGAGGTCACCGAGACCTGCCTCAGTCACGACCGAGATGGAGAAGTCCGCCCATGAACGTCGTTCCGGACGTGAATCGATCTTGGTTCGGACTGTCCTTTGCACCACGCCGGGCGATGGCCTGCCGGACGGCGCAGCGTCTAATTCATCCCGATCGCTGAGTCGAAGCACGATGTCCGCTTCGGCTGCGCGACGCAGCGCCTTGTCGATCCCGATGGATTCGACGGGGTCGACCGTCTCGCGGATCCCGGCCGTATCCACGAACCGGAACAGGACGCCATCGAGATCGACGTCCACTTCGATCAGGTCGCGCGTGGTGCCCGGGACGTCGGTCACGATCGCGGCGTCCCGCCCGGCGAACCAGTTCAGAAGCGACGACTTGCCGACATTGGGCGGCCCAGTCACCACCACGGTGACGCCGTCCCGCACCCGCTCGGCGCGGCGGTCGGCGATCTGGTCGAGGAGCGCCGCCCTGACCCAGTCCAAGAGACGGACCAGTTCGGCCAAGGGGACGTCGTCCCCGACGTCGTGCTCGTCCGAAAAGTCCAGGTCGGCTGCGATCATCGCCTGCGCGGCCAGGAGGTGGGCGCGCCATTCCTGGACGGCCGCGCTGAGCCCGCCCCCATATTGGCGGATGGCCTGCGCGCGCTGAAGATCCGTCTCCGAATCGATCAGATCGGCCAGTCCCTCGGCCTGGGCCAGATCCATCTTCCCGTTGTGGAGCGCCCGACGGGTGAACTCGCCCGGTTCCGCGGGGCGGACGCCCACGATGCGCGAGAGCGCGTGGAGCACCGCTGACGTCACGGCCCGTCCGCCATGCAGGTGCAGTTCAACGACGTCCTCGCCCGTGAAGCTGGCCGGGCCCTCAAAGAAAAGGACGAGCGCCTCGTCGAGCGCAACGCCCTCGGCGCTCCGCAAGGTGCGAACGGTCGCCCGCCGCGGCGGGGGCATGGCGCCGGCGAGCCTAGTCAGCACGCGCCCCGAGAGGGGTCCGCTGATGCGGACGACCGCGAGGGCCGAGCGCCCGGGCGCGGTGGCCAGGGCGTAGATGGTGTCGGAAGGGAGGATCTGTCCGCCCATGCGGCGTCATCCTCGGATGGGACCGGATCCGAATCGATCCGGATCTCCGCCCTCAGGTGTTCATCGAATCGAAGAAGTCGCCGTTGGTCTTCGTCTGCCGCAGCTTGTCGAGGAGGAACTCGATCGCGTCGACGGTGCCCATCGGGTTCAGGATGCGGCGCAGCACGTACATCTTCTTGAGGACGTCGGCCGGGACCAGCAGCTCTTCCTTGCGGGTGCCCGAGCGCGTGATGTCGAGCGACGGGAACACGCGCTTGTCCGAGACCTTGCGGTCCAGGATGATCTCCGAGTTGCCGGTGCCCTTGAACTCCTCGAAGATCACCTCGTCCATGCGGCTGCCCGTATCGATCAGCGCGGTCGCGATGATGGTCAGCGATCCGCCCTCCTCGATGTTGCGGGCGGCGCCGAAGAAGCGCTTCGGGCGCTGCAGGGCGTTGGCGTCCACGCCGCCGGTCAGCACCTTGCCGGAGGACGGCACCACGGTGTTGTAGGCGCGGCCGAGCCGGGTGATCGAGTCCAGCAGGATGACCACGTCGCGGCCGTGCTCGACCAGGCGCTTGGCCTTTTCGATCACCATTTCGGCCACCTGCACGTGCCGGGAGGCAGGCTCGTCGAAGGTCGACGACACGACCTCGCCGCGCACGGAGCGCTGCATGTCGGTCACCTCCTCGGGCCGCTCGTCGATGAGCAGCACGATCAGGTAGCACTCGGGATGGTTCGTCGTGATGGACTGCGCCACGTTCTGCAGCAGCACCGTCTTGCCGGTGCGCGGCGGCGCGACGATGAGGCCGCGCTGTCCCTTCCCGATCGGCGACACGATATCGATGACGCGGGCCGAGAAGTCCTTGCGGGTCGGGTCCTCGATCTCGAGCTTCAGGCGCTCGTTCGGGTAGAGCGGCGTCAGATTGTCGAAATTGACCTTGTGGCGCGCCTTGTCGGGGTCCTCGAAATTGATCGTATTGACCTTGAGCAGGGCGAAATAGCGCTCGCCCTCCTTGGGGCTGCGGATCTGGCCCTCGACCGTGTCGCCGGTGCGCAGGCCGAAGCGCCGGATCTGCGACGGCGAGACGTAGATGTCGTCCGGGCCGGCCAGGTAGTTGGAATCCGGCGATCGCAGGAAGCCGAAGCCGTCAGGCAGCACTTCGACGACTCCCTCGCCGATGATCTCCACCTCGTTGGAGGCGAGCTGCTTGAGGATCGCGAACATCAGCTCCTGCTTGCGCATGGTGCCGGCGTTCTCGACCTGCAGTTCCTCCGCAAAGGCGAGCATCTCCGTCGGGGACTTCGCCTTGAGGTCCTGGAGCTTGATTTCCCGCATGGGTATGTCCTGGGAGTCGCGGCCCGTCTAAGCCGGGCGTCTGCGATAGGTGGGTGAGAAAAACGTGGGACCGATCCTGTCGGTTCCTGTCGTGACGCCGGCTGTGGCGACGGCGAAACCGAAGCGACAGCCCGAGCACCGACCACGACTGAGGGAGGCTCGCGACGGATACCCGTTTTTGACGCAGGGCACAAGCCCCGTGGCGCCCGGCGTCAGAACGGCTTCACGATGACCAGGATGACGATCCCGACCATCAGCAGCGTCGGAACCTCGTTCACGACCCTAAAGAACCGTGGGCTCCGAACATTGGCGTCCGCCGCGAAATCCTTCACGGCCTTGCTCAGGAAGCCGTGGGCGCCGGACAGGACCAGCACGAGGGCGAACTTGCCGTGGAACCAACCCGCCTTCCACCATCCGCCCTGCCAGACCAGCCAGAGCCCGGCGAGCCAGCTGACGATCATGGCCGGGTTCATGATGCCCTTGAGCAGCCGCCGCTCCATGAGCTTCAGAGTCTCGGACTTGTCGGAGCCCTTCACGGCGTCGGCGTGGTAGACGAAGAGCCTCGGGAGATAGAGGAGCCCGGCCATCCAGGAGATGATGGCGAGCACATGCAGGGCCTTCACCCAGTCGTAGCTCAACCCTGGTCCCCCCGCACGAGCCTGACCAGCCGCTCGACGTTCTCCACCGGCGTCTCGGGCACGATCCCGTGGCCGAGATTGAAGATGTGCGGCCCGCCCGAGAAGGCGTCCAGCACGGCGCGCACTCCGTTGTCGAGCGCCGCCCCGCCGGCGACCACCGTCAGGGGATCGAGGTTGCCCTGCACGGGCTTCAGCGTCTGGACCTGCTCGGCCGCCCAGCGCCCGTCCACCGCCCAGTCCAGCGCGACCGCGTCCGCTCCGGTGCGCTCGGCCGCCAGGCGGTGTCCGAGCCCGGAGGCGCGCAGGAACACGATGATCCGCGCATGCGGGACCTCGGCCCGGACACCGTCGACGATGCGCCGGATGGGCCCGATCGACCAGCGCTCCAGGCCCTCGCGGGTGAGCGCCCCGGCGAAGCTCTCGAAGATCTGGACGGCGTCCACCCCGGAACGGAACTGCCGGACGAGGTAGCGGATGGAGGCGGCGACCAGCCGGTCGATGAGCGCCTGCAGGAAGTCCGGGTCCCGATAGGCGAGGAGCCTGGAGGGGGCGAGCTCCGGCGTGCCCTTGCCGGCGATCATGTAGCTCGCCACGGTCCAGGGAGCCCCGCAGAAGCCCAGGAGGGCGGTTTCGGGCCCGAGGGCGCCCCGCACCCGCTCGATGGTCTCGAAGACCGCTCCAAGCCGCTCCAGGTCGATCTCGTCGGAGAGCCTCTTCAGACCGCCGTCGAGGGTGATGGGATGCAGCCTCGGGCCCTCGCCTTCCGCGAAGGTGACTTTCTGGCCGAGGGCGTCCGGCACGACGAGAATGTCGGAGAAGATGATGGCCGCGTCGAAGCCGAAGCGCCTGATGGGCTGTAGGGTGGCCTCGGCCGCCTTGGCGGGCGCGTAGCAGAAGTCCATGAAGGAGGGAGCCGTGGCGCGAAGCTCCCGGTACTCGGGGAGATAGCGGCCCGCCTGGCGCATGATCCAGAGAGGCGGTCGGCTCAGCGTCTCGCCGGCCAGCACGCGCAGGAGCGGCTTGCCGCCCGGAGGGTGATCCGATCCCACTTCAAATATCCTTTTTCTTTCTAAGATTCTTTTGTCCTTTCTTTTAGACCGCCCGCCTGCGGAACGCCAAGCGCTCCACAGGACGCCCACAGGTTCTCGGGCGACAGGCTTGGCGGCCTCGCGCCCGACGGCCCGACGGGAGGCTCGGGGGCCGTTAACGATTCATTAAGGGTTTTGCGGGGCTTTGATGCTTAACGCCTCGCCTGCGTCGCGGCGCCTCGCGCGGTTGTCCCCGCCTGTGCGCAAAAGCCGGCCGATTCCGTCCCCGTCGGGATCGTCTGTTGATCGCTGTCCCTGCGCTTGCGACAGTGTTCACGCCCGCCGACCGGTCGGGCCGATTTGTGCCCGCCATCCACAGCGCTCCACAGCCCTGTGAATCGCGCCGAAGGACCCGGACCTCCGGGCTTCGAACCTGGGACCGCTCGCTTTGGGACGGAGCTACTTTCACCTGCATCTCGTGTCCGACGCCACGGGCGAGACCCTGATCGCGGTCAGCCGCGCCGCGGCCGCCCAGTACCAGGGCATCTCGGCCATCGAGCACGTCTATCCGCTCGTGCGCACCTCCACCCAGCTCGACCGCGTCCTGGGCGAGCTGGAGGCCGCGCCCGGGATGGTGCTCTACACCCTCGTGGAGCCGGAGCTCGCGGGCCGCCTCGAGGAAGCCTGCCGCGAATTCAGCTGCCCGTGCCTGTCGGTGCTCGATCCGGTGCTCGGGCTTTTCCAGTCCTATCTGGGAACCGTGTCGACGCACCGCCCGGGCGCCCAGCACGTCCTGAACGTCGACTATTTCAAGCGCATCGACGCGCTCAATTACACCATGATGCATGACGACGGCGCGCTGCCGCCGGACCTGGAGACGGCCGACATCATCCTGGTCGGCATCAGCCGCACGTCGAAGACCCCGACCAGCATCTACCTGGCCAATCGCGGCATCAAGACCGCCAACATCCCGCTCGTGCCCGGCATCCCGCTGCCGCCCGGACTGGAGCACGTCAAGCGGCCCCTCGTGGTCGGGCTGGTGGCGAGCCCCGACCGCATCGTGCAGATCCGCCAGAACCGGCTGCTCACGCTCAACGCCTCCGACGACACGCCCTATGTCGACAAGACGGCCGTGACCGAGGAGGTCGCCCACTCCCGCAAGCTGTGCGCCCGCTACGGGTGGCCCATCATCGACGTGACCCGACGCTCCATCGAGGAGACGGCCGCCGCGATCCTGGACCTCTTGAAGCAGCACCGCATGCGCTTCATCGTGGAGTGAGGATGTCGGCTTCCCCGCTCTGGACCAGCCAGCAGCCGCTCGTCCTCGCGTCGCGCAGCGCCGCCAGGATTCATCTGCTGGCGTCCGCCGGCATCCCGCTGGAGGCCATGCCGGCCGACATCGACGAGCGCGCCGAGGAGGCCGCCGCCCGACGGCGCGGCGCCGACCCGGAAGGGGTCGCGCTGGCTCTCGCCGGCGCCAAGGCGTCGGCGGTCTCGCGCCTGCGGCCCGGCCGCCTCGTGCTCGGCTCCGATCAGACGCTGGCCTGCGGCGCGGAGGCCTTCCACAAGCCGGCCGACGCCGCCGAAGGGGCGGAGCAGCTGCGCCGGCTCTCGGGCAGGCGCCATGCCCTGCACTCGGCGGCCGTGGTCATGCGCGACGGCGAGGCGCTCTTTTCCACCGTGGCGACCGCCAGCCTGACCATGCGGGCGTTGTCGGAGGCCATGATCGCGCGGTATCTGGACGCGGCCGGCGGCGCCGCCTTGGGCAGCGTCGGCGCCTACCAGCTCGAAGGGCTGGGCATTCATCTCTTCGAGGCGATCGAAGGCGATCACTTCACCATCCTGGGGCTCCCGCTGATGCCGCTGCTCGCCTTCTTCCGCCAGATCGGGGCCGCCGCCCAATGAGCGTGGCCGCCCCCGGACCCGCGCCGCGCGCCTGCATCGTCGGCTGGCCGGTCAAGCATTCGCGCTCGCCCCTGATCCATGGGCATTGGCTGGAGACGCTGGGCCTCCCCGGATCCTATGGGCGCGAGGAGGTCTCGCCCGAGGCTTTTCCGTCCTTCCTGAAGACTCTTCAGGCCCGCGGCTATGCGGGGTGCAACGTCACGGTGCCGCACAAGGAAGCGGCCTACCGGACCGTGGAGGTCGCGACCGATCGCGCCCGCGCCCTGGAGGTCGTCAACACGGTCTGGTTCGAGAACGGCGTGCTCTACGGCGACAACACCGACATCGTGGGTTTCGTGTCCTCGCTCGACGCCGACGCGCCGGGCTGGGCGGACGCCGCCGGCCATGCGCTCGTGCTGGGGGCGGGCGGCGCGGCGCGGGCCATCGTGGCGGGCCTGCTCGACCGCAAGGTCGGGCTCGTGACGATCCTGAACCGGACCCCGGACCGCGCCGAGACGCTGGCGCGGTTCTTCGGCGAGCGCGTCCGGGCGGCCCGCTGGGAGGACCTTTCCGAGCTCCTGCCCAGCGTCGACCTTCTGGTCAACGCCACCTCGCTGGGGATGACCGGCCAGCCTGCGCTCGACGTGTCGCTCGAGGGCCTCAGGCCCGGCGCGGTCGTCACCGACGCGGTCTATGTGCCGCTCGAGACGCCTCTCCTCAGGGAGGCGCGCGCCCGCGGCGCCCGCACGGTCGACGGCCTCGGCATGCTGCTGCATCAGGCGGCGTCCGGCTTCGAGCACTGGTTCGGCCGTCTCCCCGAGGTGACGCCGGAATTGCGCGCCCTGGTCGTCGCCGACATCGAGAAGAGCCGTCCCGCATGACCTTCGTCCTGGGCCTCACGGGATCGATCGGCATGGGCAAGTCGGCCACGGCCGGGTTCTTCCGGGAGGCGGGCGTGCCGGTGCACGACGCCGACGCCTCGGTCCATGCGCTCTATCGCGGCCAGGCGGCCCCACTCGTCGAACAGGCCTTTCCGGGCTCCACCCGCGACGGCGCCGTGGACCGGGCCGCGCTGGGCGGGATGGTGCTGGCCGACCCGGAGGCGCTCAAGCGGCTTGAGGCCATCGTCCATCCTCTGGTCCGCGCCGCCGAGATCGAGTTCCTGAGAGCCTGCGTCGCCGCGTCGGCGCCGCTCGCCGTCCTCGACATCCCGCTGCTGTTCGAGACGGGCGGGAACCGGCGCTGCGACGCCGTGCTGGTCGTCACCGCGCCGGCTCCTGTGCAAAAGCAGCGCGTGCTGGAGCGACCGGGCATGACCCTGGAGAAGTTTGAGGCCATCCTGGCGAAGCAGACGCCCGATTCGGCGAAGCGGTCGCAAGCCCACTGGCTCATCGACACCAGCCGGGGCTTCGAGGCCGCCCGGCGGCAGGTTCGCGACGTCATCCGAGCCTGCGCGGGCCGGCAGGGACGGGCGGCGCGCCTGGTTGCGTCGGCGGGCTGATCAAGGGAAGTCGATGTCCATCCGCGAAATCGTGTTCGACACCGAGACCACCGGCCTCAGCCCGCTGGGCGGGGACCGCGTCGTCGAGATCGGCTGCGTGGAGATGTTCAACCACATCCCGACGGGACAGAGCTTCCACGTCTACATCAATCCCGAGAGGGACATGCCGGAAGCCGCCTTCGCGGTGCATGGCCTCTCCAGCGCGTTCCTGGCCGACAAGCCCGTCTTCGCCGCGGTGGCCGACGCCTTCGTGGAGTTCATCGGCGACGCCAAGATGGTGGCGCACAACGCCGCCTTCGACGTCAGCTTCCTCAACGCCGAGCTGGACCGGCTCGGCAAGCCGCCGATCGAGCAGGCCCGGATCGTCGACACCCTGGCGCTGGCCAGGCGCAAGTTTCCCTTCGCGCCCGCCAGCCTCGACGCGCTGTGCAACCGCTTCGGCATCGACAACTCCCGCCGCACCAAGCATGGAGCGCTGCTCGACGCCGAGATCCTGGCGGAGGTCTATGTCGAGCTTCTGGGCGGCCGCCAGGCCGATCTCGGCCTCATGGTGGCGGGGGTGCGCAGCGCCGTGGAGCGCGCCACCGGCCAGAGGCGGACGCTGGTGCGTCCCGAGCCGCTGCCGCCAAGGCTCACCCGCGCCGAGCTGGACGCCCACGACGCCTTCATCCGCACGCTCGGCGGCGAGGTGATCTGGCGCGACTACCTGCCCGAGCCGGAGGCCGCCAAGGCGGCGTCCTGAACGCGTCCAAACGCAAGAAGCCGGCCCAGGGGCCGGCTTCCATGCTTGCGATTCTCTGCGCCGCGATCAAGCGTTCGCGGGCTGGCCCTGAACTTCGGAGATGCGCTGGCGGAACAGCGCCGCGAAGTCGATCGGGTCGATGAAGAGCGGCGGGAAACCGCCATTGCGGACCGCGTCGGCGACGATCTGGCGCGCGAACGGGAACAGCAGGCGCGGGCACTCGATCATCACGACCGGATGGACGTTCTCCTGCGGGATGTTCTGGATCCGGAAGATGCCCGAATAGAGCAGCTCGAAGCTGAACAGCAGCTCGGGCGCCTCGCCGGCCTTGCCCTCCAGCGTCAGCTCGACCTCGAAATCGGTGTCCGACAGCTGCTTGGCGTTGACGTTCACCGAGATCGAGATCTGCGGCGGATTGGCCTGAGGGGTCAGCGAACGCGGCGCGTTCGGGTTCTCGAACGAGAAATCCTTGATGTACTGGGCGAGCGCGTTGAGCGCCGGCGCCATATCCTGCTCGGGTGCGCCGCCGGCGCCGTTTCCGTTGGCCATGGGTCGTCTCCTGCTGGCGGCCCCCTGGCCGACCGTAAGCTGTGTGGGCGTGCGGACCGGCGTTCCGGTCCTTCGCGGGGCGGGCTATCACGGAACCCGGTGGGCCACAAGGACGGCGGCGCGCCATGATTCCTTCCGGACGCGACTTCCAGCGGGACCGCGGGTGGATGTTGACGCCGTGAAGGTCCATATAAGGCGTGCACGAGTTTCGGCGCGGGGCCGATGCAGGACGAGACGACCGAGCGATGCAGGATTCCTTCGACATCACCACGATCATTTTTCTGGCTCTGGCCGTGTTCGTGATTTGGCGTCTCCGGTCGGTTCTCGGGACACGGACCGGCAATGAAAGGCCCCCCATGATGCGCCGGGCGGAGCCGCAGGCGCCCGCCGCCGCCAATGATTCCAACGTGGTCCGCCTCGACCGCGCGCCCGAGAGCCCCGCTCCCGAACTGGGGCAGCGCGACCCCGACCGGTGGAAAGGCGTGGCCGAGCCCGGCACCCCGCTGGCCGCGTCGCTCGACGCCATCGCGGCCGCCGAAAACGGCTTCGACGCCCGCGGCTTCCGCGAAGGGGCCAAGAGCGCCTATGAGATGATCGTCACGGCCTTCGCCGCCGGCGACCGGCGGGCGCTGAAGGAGCTCCTCTCCAAGGACGTGTATGACGGGTTCGTGGCCGCCATCGGCGAGCGCGAGAAGCGCGGCGAGAAGGTGGAGACCACGTTCGTGTCGATCGACAAGGCCGAGCTGGTGGACGCCCAGCTGCGCGGCCGCTCGGCCCAGATCACGGTGCGCTTCCTGTCGAAGCTGATCACCGCCACGCGCGACCGGACCGGCGCCGTGGTCGACGGCGCGCCCGACAAGGTCGTGGACGTCACGGATGTCTGGACCTTCGCCCGCGACGCAGGCTCCCGCGATCCCAACTGGAAGCTCGTGGCGACCGAAGCCGGTCACTGAGGGCGCGATGGCGCGCTGGCGGCCGCTCCGGGCTATCGTCGCCATCGGCGGCTGCGCCTGGGCCATGGCGCTCGCTTTCGCCGCTCCCGCTCCGCTTCCTTCCGCCGAGACCGCCCCGATGTCCTCGCCTTCCCCACAGAGCCGCGAAGGCCCCGGCGGGTCGACGCTTCGCCCCGTCGACTTCGGAGCGCTGGCCGGCTGGGCGCGCGACGATCATGCGGCCGCCTTCGCGACCTTCCTGCGCACCTGCCGGACGTTGACCGACGCGACCCCGGCGCTGCGGCCGGGCCTCGCCCCGGCGCCGGCCTTGCTGGACGTCTGCCAGGCGGCCCTCGCGATGCGCGACGTCGGCCCGGAGCAGGCCAGGCTGTTCTTCGAAACGCGGTTCCAGCCGTTGGAGATCGCGCCCCGCGAAGGCCAGGGCTTCCTGACCGGCTACTACGAGCCTGAGGTGGAAGGCTCGCTCACGCCAAGCCCCGATTTCCCCACGCCGGTTCTGGGCCGGCCGGACGACCTCGTCACGATCCCGTCCGGGGGCGACCGCGGCGGGCTGGATCCCGCGCTGGCGGCCGCCCGCCGGACGCCCGCCGGGCTGGAGCCCTACGCGGACCGCGCCGCCATCCAGGACGGCGCCCTGGCGGGCCGAGGGCTGGAGCTTCTGTATCTGCGGGACGACGTCGAGCTCTTCCTCGCCCAGGTGCAGGGATCGGCCCGCGTGCGCCTTCCGGACGGCTCGGTCCTGCGCATGGTCTATGCCGGCCGCAACGGCCACCCCTACGCCTCCATCGGACGCATCATCGTCTCGGAGGGGCGCATGACCCTGGAGGAGATGTCGCTGGAGCGGCTGAAGGCCTGGCTGCGTCAAAATCCGGCCGAGGCCCGCCGCATCATGCGGATGAACCGCTCCTATGTCTTCTTCGCCATCGGCCAGGGCATGGACCCGGCGGCCGGTCCGATCGGCGCCGCCTCGGTTCCGCTGACCCCGGGCCGCTCCATCGCGGTAGACCGCGGGCTGTGGAGCTACGGCCTGCCGTTCTGGATCGACGCCGACCTGACCTCCGCGGCTGCCTCGGCGTGGTCGCGCCTGATGATCGCGCAGGACACCGGATCGGCGATCCTGGGCCCGGCCCGGGCCGACATCTTCTTCGGCTCGGGCGCCGAGGCCGGAACCCAGGCCGGGCTGGTCCGGCATCCTGGCCGCTTCGTGGTGCTGGAGCCCCGGTCGTGAGCCGTCCGGGATGACCCGCCGCCGCCGCACCCTGACGGGCGACGAGGTCGCGCTGTGGGCGCATGTCACGCGCCATGTCGCCCCCATGCCGGGGCAGGTCCGTCCGGACCCTCCCCCCGCTCCCGCCCCCGCTCCCGAACCGGCGAGCGCGGCCAAGCCGCCTCCGCCCGCGCCGCCCGCGTTCCGAAAGGCCAGGCCGGCGCCGGCGCCCGTCACTCCGCTCGCGCCGCTGGAGCGGCGCCTGCGCCAGCGGCTGTCGCGCGGCTCCCATCCGATCGACGCCTCCATCGACCTGCACGGCATGCGTCAGGCCGAGGCGCATGACGCGCTGCGGGGGTTCCTGCACGGCGCGCAGGCCCAGGGCTTCCTGGTGGTGCTCGTCGTGACCGGCAAGGGCGGCGGCGCGCAGGACCGCGGCGGCCTCTTCGACGAGCGCGGCGTGCTGCGCCGGACGGTCCCGCACTGGCTGCGGCTGCCGGACCTGAGGCCTCTCGTGGTCGGCTTCGAGGAAGCCGCCCAGCACCACGGCGGCGCGGGCGCGCTCTATGTGAGGATCCGGCGGCGGCGAGCCCCGGGCGAAGCATGACGCCCTTCGGCGAGCGGCTGCGCGCGCTGCGCGCCGAGCGGGGACTGGCCCTCAAGGACATGGCCGAGGCCCTCGGCGTGACGCCGACCTATCTGTCGGCGCTCGAACACGGCCGCCGCGGGCGTCCCAATTGGGGCTTCGTCCAGCGCGTGATCCAGTATTTCAACATCATCTGGGACGACGCCGAGGATCTCCTGCGGCTGGCGGACCTGTCCCACCCCCGCATCACGGTGGACACGGCCGGGCTCGCGCCCGCCGCCACCCGTTTGGCCAACCGCCTGGCCCGGTGCGTGGGCGACCTGGACGGCGCGGATCTGGCCGCGATCGACGCCATCCTGGACCGGGCGCAGAAGCGCTCCCGGCCCGACCGCGCTTGACCGCCGCCGGCCCGGGTGTCACCACGGGCCGCCCTTCATCATCGGAAAGACGCCTCATGACTGCTCCGCTCTACGACGTCCTCGGCCTGGGAAACGCCATCGTGGACGTTCTTGCGCGTACGGAGGACGATTTCCTTATCGCCCACAACCTGCACAAGGGGGCGATGCGGCTGATCGACGAGCCCGAGGCGGAGCGCCTGTTCGACGCCATGGGGCCCGCCACGGTGATCTCCGGCGGATCGGTGGCGAACTCCATCGTCGGAGTCGCGTCCTTCGGGGGGCGGGGAGCCTATATCGGCAAGGTGAAGGCCGACGAGGTGGGCCGCCACTTCACCCATGACATCCGTTCGATCGGGGTCCATTTCCCGACCGCGCCCTCCGCCAGCGGCCCGGCCACGGCGCGCAGCTTCATCCTGGTGACGCCGGACGGCGAGCGCACCATGAACACCTATCTGGGCGCGTGCCAGAATCTCGGCCCCGAGGACGTGGATCCCGAGACCGTCGCGGCTTCGCGGATCGTCTATCTCGAGGGTTATCTGTGGGATCGCGAGCAGGCCAAGCAGGCCTTCCGCCGCGCCGCGCAACTCGCCCATGTGGCCGGCCGCAGCGTCGCCCTGACGCTCTCCGACAGCTTCTGCGTGGACCGGTACCGCGACGAGTTCCTCGACCTGATGCGCTCCGGCGCCGTCGACATCCTGTTCGCCAATGAGAGCGAGCTGCGCAGCCTCTACCAGACCGCCGATTTCGCCACCGCGGTCTCGGCGCTGCGGGACGAGGACCTGCTGGGCGTCGTGACCCGCTCCGAGGAGGGCTGCCTCGTGGTCACCCGCGAGGAGACGCAGGCCGTCGACGCCCATCCGATCGAGAAGCTGGTCGACACGACCGGGGCCGGAGACCTGTTCGCGGCCGGCTTCCTGTTCGGCCTGGCGCGGGACTTCGACGCTGTGACCTGCGCCCGGCTGGGCGGACTCGCGGCCGCCGAGGTCATCCAGCATGTGGGCGCCCGGCCGGAGGCGCCGCTGCTCGACCTCGCCCGCGAAGAGGGCCTTCTCTGAGCCGCCTGATTCACGTGAAACAGGCGCCGGCGGCGCAGGGCTTTGCGGCCGTCAGAGCTTGCGGAGCGCCACCTTCTCGATGCGGTGGCTCGCGCCCTTTGTGAGCACGAGGCTCGCCCGGGGCCGCGTCGGCAGCACGTTGTCCCGCAGGTTGGGCAGGTTCGTGCGCCGCCAGATGGCGCGCGCCACCTCCTCGGCCTCCTCGTCGGTCAGTTCGGCGTATTTCTTGAAAAACGACCGGGGATCCCGGAAGGCGGTCTGCCGCAGCGTCATGAAGCGCGACACGTACCACTTTTCGAGCAGGTCCTCGTCGGCGTCCAGATAGACCGAGAAGTCGAAGAAGTCGGACACGAAGGGCACCGTCCGGCCGTCCCGGGCGCGGCTCGGCTGAAGCACGTTGAGGCCCTCGACGATGAGGATGTCGGGACGGTCCACCGTCACGAACTCCTCCGGCATCACGTCGTAGGTCAGGTGGGAGTAGACCGGCGCGCGCACCTTCCGCTCGCCCGCCTTCACCTGCGACAGGAAGCGCGTCAGCGCGAGGCCGTCATAGCTTTCCGGAAAGCCCTTCTTCTCCATCAGCCCTTCGCGCTGGAGGACGGCGTTCGGGTAGAGGAAGCCGTCGGTGGTGACGAGGTCCACCTTGGGGGTGTTGGGCCAGCGCGACAGCAGCGCCCGCAGCACGCGCGCGGTGGTCGACTTGCCGGCCGAGACCGATCCGGCGATGCCGATGACGTAGGGCACCTTCCCGTCCTCGGCGAGCAGGAAGCGCTGCGTCGCCTTGAACAGCCCCTGCGTGGCGGCGACGTAGAGCGACAGAAGGCGCGACAGCGGCAGATAGATCGCCACGACCTCTTCGAGCGAGATCGGATCGTGCAGCGACTGCAGCTTCAGCAGATCCTCGACGCCCAGCGTCAGCGGCGTGTCGGCGCGCAGGGCCGCCCATTCGTCTCGCGTGAACACGCGGTACGGAGAGAGCTCGTCGCTGGCCGGCGTGACGCGCTCGTTCATGCGCGCGCTCCTCTGATGGGCGGGGGACGCATCACCCTTGCGGGCGCGACGCCTTCTCCTGAAGCCCGGATTGCGCCGTGCGGCGGGCGAGTTCGTCAAGAACATCCTGCAACGGCAGCCCTCTCGCGCGAAGCACGACTAAGAGATGATACAGCAGATCCGCGCTTTCCATCTTCAAGGCGCGCAGATCGCCCTCGACCGCCGCGATCACGGTTTCGACCGCTTCCTCGCCGAGCTTCTTGGCGGCGTGGGCCGGACCCTTGCCGATCAGCTTGGCCGTGTAGGATTCGTCCGGGGACGCCTTGGCGCGTTCCGCCAGATAGGCTTCCAGGTCCGCCAGGGTGAACGCCATCAGTCGATCCTCACGGGCAGCCCCGCGGCCGCGAGCTTCTGCTTGGCTTCCAGCACGGTGTGTTCGCCGAAGTGGAAGATCGAGGCGGCCAGGACCGCGCTGGCGTGGCCGTCGCGGACGCCCGCCACCATGTGGTCGAGCGAGCCCACGCCGCCGGATGCGATCACCGGGGCCGGTACGGCGTCCGAGACCGCGCGGGTGAGCGCCACGTCGTAGCCCGACTTGGTGCCGTCCCGGTCCATGGAGGTGAGCAGGATCTCTCCCGCGCCCAGCTCGCACACCTCCTCGGCGAAGGCGATCGCGTCGATGCCGGTGGGCGTGCGGCCGCCATGAGTGAAGATCTCCCAGCGGTCGTCCTCGCCAGGTCCGGAGACCTTCTTGGCGTCGATCGCCACCACGATGCATTGCACGCCGAACTTCTCGGCCGCCCGCCGCACGAACTGGCGGTCCGTCACAGCGGCCGTGTTGATCGAGACCTTGTCGGCCCCGGCCAGCAGCAGGGTGCGGATGTCCTCGACCGTGCGGACGCCCCCGCCGACCGTCAGCGGCATGAAGCAGGCCTCCGCCGTGCGGGTCACGACGTCGATCAGCGTGCCGCGACGCTCGTGGCTGGCCGTGATGTCGAGGAAGCACAGCTCGTCCGCGCCGGCGGCGTCATACGCGATCGCGCTTTCGACCGGATCGCCCGCGTCGCGCAGGCCGACGAACTGGACGCCCTTCACCACGCGCCCGTCCTTCACGTCGAGGCAGGGGATCACCCGGACCTTAAGCATGGGCGGGATCCTGCGCCGCGCTGCGGATCAGCGCCAGCGCCTCGCGGGCGTCGAGGCGGCCGTCATAGAGCGCGCGTCCGCTGATCGCGCCTTCGAGCACGGCGCAGTCCGGCTGCAGCATGCGCCGCACGTCGTCGAGCGACGCGAGCCCGCCCGAGGCGATCACCGGAATGCCGACCGCCGCCGCCAGGCCCAGCGTCGCCTCGATGTTCAACCCCGTGAGCACGCCGTCCCGGGCGATGTCGGTGTAGACCAGCGCCGCGACCCCGGCGTCCTCGAAGGTGCGGCCGAGGTCCTCGGCCGACATCTCGGACATCCGGGCCCAGCCCTCGACGGCGACGCGGCCCTCGCGGGCGTCGATGCCGACCGCGATCTGGCCCGGGAACCGCCGGGCGGCTTCGCGCACGAAGTCGGGATCCCGCACCGCCGCGGTGCCGATGATCACCCGCCGGACGCCGCGGGTCAGCCAGCCTTCGACGGTCTTCATGTCGCGGATGCCGCCGCCGAGCTGCAGCGGCAGCGACACGCGGGCGAGGATGGCTTCCACCGCCGCGGCGTTCATCGGCCGGCCCGCAAAGGCGCCGTCGAGATCGACGAGATGCAGCCACGTGAACCCTTCGGCCTCGAAGGCGGCCGCCTGGGCGGCGGGATCGTCGTTGAAGACGGTGGCCTGGCTCATGTCGCCCTGGACCAGGCGAACGCAGCGGCCTTCCTTCAGGTCGATCGCGGGAAACAGGATCACGGGCGCCACCTCAGGAAATTCGTGATCAGGGCGAGGCCCAGCTTCTGGCTCTTTTCGGGATGGAATTGCGTGCCGGCCATGTTGTCCCGTCCGACGACCGCCGTGACCGGGCCGCCATAGTCCGATTCCGCCACGACCGTCGCAGGGTCCGAGGCGGCGAGGTGATAGGAGTGCACGAAATAAGCGTGCCAGCCGTCCGGCCCCGTCGGGACCCCGGCCAGCACGGGATGCTCGCGCCGCACGTCGAGCGTGTTCCAGCCCATATGCGGGATCTTCAGCGACGGGTCCGACGGCTCCAGCAGGGTGACGTCGCCCGGGATCCAGTCCAGCCCCCGCGAGGTGACGTATTCCAGCCCGCGCGTGGCCATCAGCTGCATGCCGACGCAGATTCCCAGGAAAGGCTTTCCCTTGCGTCGCACGGCCTCCTCCAGCGCGTCCACCATGCCGGGAACGGCGTCGAGGCCCGCCCGGCAATCCGCGAAGGCTCCCACGCCGGGCAGCACGACGCGTTCGGCGTCCAGCACGGCCTGCGGGTCGGAGGTCACCAGCACGGGAACGTCCAGGCCCGCCTCCCGGGCCGCGCGCTCGAAGGCCTTCTGGGCGGAGTGGAGGTTTCCGGACCCGTAATCGATGATGACGACGCTCATCGGGCGCTCCCGGCGTCGGGAAAGAGCCCGAGCACCTGAGGCTGCTGCGGCCGGGCCGCTTGCGACGGCGCGGGGCCGGGGCTCCCGCCCAGCCGAGTCGGTACTTCCGTCGCGCGCGACAGCCAGCGGTCGAAGAAGCGGCGTTCCGCCTCGTCGCGCGACGCTCCCGTCACGACGTCGCGCAGGGCGTAGCCCCGCCGCGCCAGGCCCCAGGTCTTCAGGTCGGAGGCTGAGATCGCCACGAAGAGGCCCAGCATGACGTCCAGAACGCCGATCGCCCCGTCCCCGAGCCCGGCCGCGCGGCCGACGAAGACGAGCGCCACCGTGAGGGCCAGCAGGGCCAGGAAGGCGATCCAGAGCCGGTTCGCCAGCAGCCAGATCAGCGGGAAGAACAGCGCCAGCCAGTGGAAGCCCTCTTTCACCAGCACGGCGCGTTCCAGTCCGGCCGGCGATCCGGGCGCGGCCTCGGCCGGCAGGTGAACCGAATAGGTCGTCATGTCGCGCCTCTCTCGAGCAGTCGTGCGGGGCGGCTCACGGGAGCCTCGCCCCGCCGTGGCTCACAACGCCCCTTTGGTGGAGGGGACCCGCTCGCCTTCCCGCGGGTCCACCGCGCAAGCCTCCCGCAAGGCTCGCGCCAGACCCTTGAACAGGCTTTCGGCGATATGATGGTTGTTGTCGCCGTAGAGCGTCTCCGCATGGAGCGTGATGCCCGCATTCGTTGCAAATGCCTGAAACCACTCGCGTACGAGTTCGGTGTCGAAGGCGCCGATCGCATCGCGCGTGAAGGCCGCCCGGAACACCAGGAAAGGCCGCCCGGAGATATCGATCGACACCCGGCTCAGCGTCTCGTCCATGGGCAGGTGCATGCTGGCGTAGCGGCGGATGCCGCGCTTTTCGCCCAGAGCCTGGGCGAAGGCCTGGCCGAGCGCGATCCCGACGTCCTCGACGGTGTGGTGCTGGTCGACATGCAGGTCGCCCTTGGCCTCGACCGTGACGTCGAACAGGGCGTGGCGCGTCAGGAGCTCGAGCATGTGGTCGAAGAACCCGACGCCCGTCTGGATGCGGGCCTCGCCGCTTCCGTCGATGCTCAGGCTCACCGAGATCTCCGTCTCGGCCGTCTTGCGCGACACGCTCGCCGAACGCATGGCGTGGTCTCCAGCGGGCGCGCATGATCGGAAAGGGTGGCCCGCCGGCCGCTTCTAGCAACTCGCGTGCCTGAACGCCACCTCGGCGCCGAATCCCTGGGCAGCCCGACCCCGGGTTGGTCTCCGGGCGCCGAACGCCTACATGAGGGACTGCGCCGGCCGGAACGCCGTGCGCGTCCTTCATCCCGACGCGTCGACCGGATGCGTCCCTGCTGGAACGACGAGATGGCCGAACATGACGACGGGCGCTGGCGCGCCACAACGATCCTGATGGTCCGCAAGGGCGGCAAGGTCGTCATCGGCGGCGACGGGCAGGTCAGCCTCGGCCAGACCATCATGAAGTCGAACGCCCGCAAGGTGCGCCGGCTCGGCAAGGGCGACGTCATCGTCGGGTTCGCCGGCGCCACGGCGGACGCCTTCACGCTGTTCGAGCGGCTCGAGGCGAAGCTGGAGCAGTATCCCGGCCAGCTCATGCGCGCCTGCGTCGAACTCGCCAAGGACTGGCGGACCGACCGCTATCTGCGCCGGCTCGAGGCCATGATGCTCGTCGCCGACCGGCAGGTCGGGCTCGTCCTGTCCGGCACCGGCGACGTGCTCGAGCCGCAGGACGGCGTCATGGCGATCGGCTCCGGCGGCAACTACGCGCTGGCGGCCGCCCGGGCGCTCTCCGACATGGACCTCGATGCCGAGGCCATCGTGCGCAAGAGCCTGCGCATCGCCGCCGAGATCTGCGTCTACACCAATGGCGAGCTCACCATCGAGAGCCTCGACGCCGCCTGAGGCGCCCCGGCGGGCCCCATCCCTCCACTCCCTTGCTCCCACCCATATTGTCCCGCAACGCGCCAGGTAGGGCGATGACCACATTCTCTCCCCGCGAGATCGTCTCCGAACTCGACCGCTTCATCGTCGGCCAGCGCGACGCCAAGCGCGCGGTCGCCATCGCGCTGCGCAACCGCTGGCGCAGGCAGCAGCTGCAGGGCCCCATGCGCGAGGAGGTCCTGCCCAAGAACATCCTGATGATCGGCCCGACGGGCTGCGGCAAGACCGAGATTTCGCGCCGCCTCGCGCGGCTCGCCAACGCGCCCTTCCTCAAGGTCGAGGCGACGAAGTTCACCGAGGTCGGCTATGTCGGCCGCGACGTCGAGCAGATCGTCCGCGACCTCGTCGAGATCGGCATCTCGCTCGTGCGCGACGCCCGCCGCAAGGACGTCCGCGCGCGCGCCCACAAGGCGGCCGAGGAGCGCGTGCTGGACGCGCTCGTGGGTCCGGGATCGAGCGCGACCACCCGCGACGCCTTCCGCAGGAAGCTGCGGGCCGGCGAGCTCGACGACAAGGAGATCGAGATCGAGGTGGCGCAGGGCCAGGCCGGCATGCCGATGTTCGAGCTGCCCAACATGCCCGGCGCGTCCGTGGGCGCCATCTCGCTGGGCGACATCTTCGGCAAGGCGATGGGCGGGCGCACCAAGACGCGCCGCACCACCGTGAAGGACGCCTACGAGCCTGTCGTCGCCGAGGAGAGCGACAAGCTCCTCGACCAGGAGCAGATCGTCGCCGAGGCGATCCGCCAGGTGGAGGACAACGGCATCGTGTTCCTCGACGAGATCGACAAGATCTGCGGCCGCGAGAACCGGGGCGGCGCGGACGTCTCCCGCGAGGGCGTCCAGCGCGACCTGCTGCCCCTGATCGAGGGCACCACCGTGGCGACCAAGCACGGCCCGGTGAAGACCGACCACGTGCTCTTCATCGCGTCCGGCGCGTTCCATGTCTCCAAGCCGTCCGACCTCCTGCCGGAGCTGCAGGGCCGCCTGCCGATCCGGGTGGAGCTGAGCTCGCTGAACGAGGAGGATTTCCGCCGCATCCTCACCGACACCGAGGCGAGCCTGGTCAAGCAATATGTGGCCCTCATGGCGACCGAGGGGGTGACGCTCGACTTCGCCGACAGCGCCATCGACGCGATCGCCCGGGTGGCCGTCGAGGTGAACGGCTCGGTGGAGAATATCGGCGCACGCCGGCTCCAGACCGTGATGGAGCGGATCCTCGACGAGATCTCCTTCACCGCGCCCGACCGCTCCGGCGAGACGATCACGATCGACGCCGCCTATGTGGAGAAGGCGGTGGGCGACCTCGCCCGCAACGCCGACCTCAGCCGCTTCATATTATGATTACCGACCCATAAATCACCGGATTTAGGCAAATGGGCTGGAAATTCAAGCGGTTCGACGAGTGTATATATTGTAGGTCTAAGGGCGCCTCACTTTCACGCGAGCACGTTATACCGCGTGGACTAGGCGGCTTCCTAAATATGTCGGGTGAAAGCGAAGCTTTAGTGCTGGGAAAAGCAAGCTGCGAGACATGCCGGCTGCGAACGCACAAGATAGAGGAAACGGCTCTAAAAGGGTTATCCATTCTGCGCGCGAAGCTTCGGCTGCGGCGCAAAGATAGGACTCCACCATTTGTAGATTTGGACACAACTGATGAGGACGGGCTGAAACGGAAAACTCGAGTTGATCTGAATAGCCTGCCGTTAATTCCAGTGATATTACCTGAGTATAAGCCAGCAACATGCTTTACTCTGAGCGGCCCTGAGATGCCCGTTCTCCACTGTACGAACGGATCGACCGATTTTTATCATTTGTTAGGAGGAGCAGGCAAATCATATACATCAGGAATTTTTCATTTACCCTCATTTTCTGAGATGCTCATGAAGATATCACATGGCATCATCGTCTCTCGAATAGGGCTGGCAGATTTCAAGCCATTTATTTCTGACGTCGATTTTGACGACCTCACGTCATGTCTTAAATATGTTGGCGGTATAGATGCTCGTGACCTGCCGTCGAAATTTTTGCACGAGTTCAGCCTTAGCAAACAGAAAAGCCCAGGAGGCGGCTACTACTACGTCGTTCACATTCGCCTCTTTGCCATGCTTGGTACACCGACCAACTATGCTGTCGTGGGCTGGACCATGGACCCGACCCCTTGTAGCGAGTATCTTTCCATTTCTCTGGGAAGCTAATGACGGCCAGTATGAAGCAGAGCCTCGTGTGAGCAGCATCGCGAGGACAAGCGTTACGATTGCCGCCGCCACCATCCTGTCCCGGCTGCTCGGCTTCGCCCGCGACGTGCTGATCGCGGCGTCGCTCGGAGCCGGCCCGGCGGCCGACGCGCTCCTGGTGGCGCTGCGCATCCCCAACCTGGTCCGCCGCGTCCTCGGCGAGGGCGCCGTCAACGGCGCCTTCGTGCCCCTGCATGGCAGGCTCGCGGCGCGCGACGGTCCGGACGCCGCCAGGCGCTTCGCCGGCGAGGCGCTCGCCGGGCTCGCGCTCCTGCTTCTCGCGGTGGTCGGCCTCGCCGAGGCCGCCGCTTCGCTGCTGGTGCTGGGGCTCGCCTCCGGTTTCGCGGACGACCCGGACCGCCTCGCCCTCGCCACGGCCTACTCCCGCTGGACCACGCCCCTGATCGCGGCGAGCTCGCTCTCGGCGCTGGCCTCCGCCATCCTGGCCGCGCAGGGACGCCTGCGGATCGCGGCGCTCGCGCCCGTCCTGGTCAACGCCGTGCTGGTGCTCGTCCTGCTGGGCCTCGCCCGCTCGCCCGCGCCGCCCGAGAGCGTCGGCCTGACGGTCGCCATGGCGGTGTCGGCGGCGGGCCTGGCGCAGCTGCTCGCGACCGGCGCGGCCCTGTTCGGCGGGCAGTCGCGGCCGGCCTGGGTCAGGCCGCGCCTGTCGGGGGAGCTTCGGCGCTTCCTGGCGCTGGCGGGACCGGGCGTGGTCACGGCCGCGTCGGCGCAGCTGTCGATCCTGGCCGCCCTGCAGCTCGCGTCGCGCGAGCCGTCCTCCTTCGCGCAGTTGCACTACGCCGACCGCCTGTTCCAGCTTCCGCTGGGCTTCGTGGCGGCCGGCGCCGGGATCGTGCTGCTGAACGAGATCGTCCGCCTCACGCGCGCCGGCGACCATCGGGCGGTCGGGCCTCTGCTGGACCGGGCTCTCCTGGCCGCCCTGTCGCTCGCGATCCCGGGAGCCGCCGGCCTCGCCGTCCTGGCCGGCCCGATCACCAGCATCCTGTTCGAGCGGGGCGCCTTCTCGCCCGCCGACGCGGCGGCGACCGCCGGCGCCCTGGCGGCGCTGAGCGTCGGCCTTCCGGCCGCGGCCGCCGCGCGCGTGTTCGCCCAGGCCTTCCTGGCCCGCGAGGCCGTCCGGCCGCCCATGATCGCCGCGGCCGCAGCGCTCGCGGTCACGATCCTGGCCGGACTGGCGCTCCAGCCGGCGGCCGGCGTGGCGGGGGTGGCGGGCGCCGTCTCCCTGGGCGCCCTCGTCGACGCGCTGGCGCTCGCCGCCTTCCTGGCCCGCCTCCAGGGCTGGACGCCGGGACGGGAGGCGCTGCGCCGCTGCGCCGTCTGCACGACGGCGGCGCTCGGCATGGCGGCGGCCGTCGTCGCGGGACGGCATGCTCTGGCCGGCTGGCTCGACGCCGGCCAGCCGGCCCTGGTCCGCGCCGCCGCGCTCACCGGGCTCTGCGCCGGCGGCGCCGCCCTCTATGCCGGGCTGGCCCTCGCCATGGGGGCGGCGCGCTGGCGCAAGCGCGCGCCCTGACGGGCGCAAGTCCTGCTTCCCCTTGCGCCTTCCCGTCGAACTCGCCATAAGCGCGCCGACTTGGGAGACTTCAGAATGGCCGCCTTCAAACCGCTCGTGTTTTCCGGCGTGCAGCCGACCGGCAACCTGCACCTGGGAAACTATCTCGGGGCCATCACGAAATTCGTGGCGCTCCAGGACAGCCATGACTGCATCTATTGCGTCGTGGACCTGCACGCCATCACGGTCCCGCAGGACCCGGCCGCCCTGACGTCCCAGATCCGCGAGGTCACGGCCGCCTTCATCGCCGCCGGCATCGACCCCCGGAAGCACATCGTCTTCAACCAGAGCCAAGTGCACGAGCACGCCGAACTCGCCTGGGTGTTCAACTGCGTGGCCCGCATCGGCTGGCTCAACCGCATGACCCAGTTCAAGGAGAAGGCCGGCAAGGACCGCGAGAACGCCTCGGTGGGGCTCTACGCCTACCCGACCCTGATGGCCGCCGACATCCTGGTCTACCGCGCCACCCATGTTCCGGTGGGCGAGGACCAGAAGCAGCATCTCGAGCTGGCGCGCGACGTCGCCCAGAAGTTCAACAACGACTTCTCGGCCTCGATCGAGGCCCAGGGGCACGGCGAGGGCTTCTTCCCGCTGCCCGAGCCGCTGATCCAGGGCCCGGCCACCCGCGTCATGAGCCTGCGCGACGGCTCCAAGAAGATGTCGAAATCCGACCCTTCGGACTATTCGCGCATCAACCTCTCCGACGACGCCGACGCGGTCGCCCAGAAGGTGCGCAAGGCCAAGACCGATCCGGAGCCGCTGCCCTCCGAGGAGGCCGGCCTCTCCAAGCGGCCCGAGGCCGAGAACCTCGTCGGCATCTTCGCCGCGCTCTCCAAGCGCACCAAGGCCGAGATCCTGGCCGAGTATGGCGGGGCGCAGTTCTCCACCTTCAAGGGCGCGCTGGTCGACCTGGCGGTCGCCAAGCTCGGGCCGATCGGCTCCGAGATGAAGCGGCTCCAGGCCGATCCCGCCTATATCGACTCCGTGCTGGCCGACGGGGCGCAGCGCGCCAGCGCCATCGCGGCCCCCACCATGGCCGCCGTGAAGGACATCCTGGGCCTGGTGCGTCGCCGCTGAACCGAGACCTCGGCCCTTGTGGGCCGCGGCGGCGCCTGTCAGCATGGCCCGACTCGGCCCTACCCAGGATGGCCAGCCGGTATGACCCTGAAGCCGAGACGGTCCTACGAGGCGGGACACCGCCCCAAATTCCTCGTCGTCGTCGATGACAGCGAGGAGTGTGACCGGGCGCTCTACTTCGCCGCGAGGCGGGCCGGCCGCGTCGGAGCCTCGCTGGCGCTGCTGGCCGTGATCTCGCCCGCCGACTTCCAGCACTGGCTCGGCGTGGGCTCGCTGATGGAGGCCGAGGCCGCCGAAGAGGCCGGCCAGCGGCTCGAGGCCGCCGCCGCCCGCGCCCGCGCCATCGCCGGGATCGAGCCCGAGCAGATCATCCGCACCGGCCCGAAGGCGGACGAGATCCTGGCCCTCATCGAGGAGGACGAGGACATCTCCCTCCTGGTGGTCGCGGCGGGATCCGGCAGCGAGGGTCCGGGGCCGCTCGTGACCCATCTGGCCGGCAAGACGGCGGCGTCCTTCCCGATCCCGATCGCCATCGTCCCGGGCGCGCTTCGCGACGCCGACATCGACGCTCTGGCCTAGTGCGCGCCTTTCCGGATTGATTCGGACGGCCCGGCGCGCCACATCATGTGATAGAATTCGTTCGCAGCGACGCAGTCACCGCCGGCCTTGAACCGGTCGCGTGAGGAGAGACCGATGTTCATTCAGACCGAAGCCACCCCCAATCCCGCCACGCTGAAATTCCTGCCCGGCCGCGCCGTGATGCCGGAAGGCACGCTCGACATCCGCGACGCGCGCGCGGCCGAGCGCTCGCCGCTGGCGCGCCGCCTCTTCGCCGTGCCGGGCGTCGCGGGCGTGTTCTATGGCTCGGACTTCGTCACCGTCACCAAGGGCGACGGCGAATGGCAGCACCTCAAGCCCGCGATCCTGGGCGCCATCATGGAGCACTTCATGTCCGGCGAGGCCCTGTTCGAGGGCCAGGCCGACGGCATGGACGCGCAGGACGCCCCGGACACGGAGTTCTTCGACGAGAAGGACGCCGCGACCGTCGAGACCATCAAGGAGCTGCTCGAGACCCGCGTCCGCCCCGCGGTGGCCGGCGACGGCGGCGACATCACCTTCAAGGGCTTCCGCGAGGGCGTCGTCTACCTGACCATGAAGGGCTCCTGCTCGGGCTGCCCGTCCTCGACCGCGACCCTGAAGCACGGCATCCAGAACCTGCTGCGCCACTTCCTGCCGGACGTGCGCGAGGTCCAGGCGGTCTGATCCGCCGAGGCTCTTGCTTGCGGCGCGGCAAAGTTTGCGTTGCGCCGATGGGGGCTGCCCTGCCCGGGGCGGCCCCTATCTGATTCAGGGCGCCGCGCTCACGCCTGCGCGCCTTGAAGTCCAGGATCCCGCCCATGACCGTTCTCGACGCCCCGGCCCTCGCCAAGGGCCCGCTCAGCGACGCCGCCCTGCGCCAGCTCTTCGTCGACGCCCGCACCTACAACGACTTCCAGCCGACGCCGGTGCCGGACGCGCTCTTGCGCCGTCTCGCCGAACTCGTGCGCCTGGGTCCGACCGCGGCCAATAGCGGCCCGGCCCGCTTCGTCTTCGTGAAGTCGGCGGAGGCGAAGGCCAGGCTCGCGCCGCATCTGTCCGAAGGCAATCGGGCCAAGACCCTCGCCGCGCCCGTGACCGCCATCGTGGGCTACGACCTCGAATTCTACGAGAACCTGCCCAAACTCTTTCCACACAACCAGACCGCACGGTCGTGGTTCGCCGGCAAGCCGGCCGCCATCGAGGAGACCGGCTTCCGCAATTCTTCGTTGCAGGGCGCCTACATGATCCTGGCCGCCCGCGCCCTTGGGCTCGATTGCGGGCCCATGTCGGGCTTCGACAGAGCGGGCCTGGACGCGGCCTTTTTCCCGGATGGAAAGATCAAGTCGAATTTCATCTGCAATCTGGGCTATGGTTCGGCCGCGGGGCTGTTCCCGCGCTCACCGCGTCTCGAGTTTGAGGAGTTCTGCTCCATCGCGTGACTGCGGTCGCCCCTGGAGACGCCGGTGCGCATCCTCGCCATCGATACCGCGCTCGAAGCCTGCTCGGCCTGCGTGCTCGACAGCGGGTCCGACCTGCCGCTCTCGATCGAGAGCGAGCCCATGCAGCGGGGCCACGCCGAAGCGCTGATGCCGATGCTGGAGCGCGTCATGGACGCGGTCGAGGGCGGCTTCGCCTCCATCGACCGCGTGGCCGTGACGGTCGGCCCGGGCAGCTTCACCGGGTTGCGGGTCGGGATCTCGGCGGCGCGCGCCATCGCGCTGGCCACGGGCGTCCCGGCGGTGGGCGTCACCACCCTCTCGGCCTACGCCGCGCCGCTGATCGGCGCGGCCGGAGGCGCCCTGGTCGGAGTCGCCATCGACGCCCGGCATGGGCAGATCTATTGCCAGGTGGTCGCCCGCGGCGGCCGCTCCATCATCGCGCCGCAGATCATGGGCCTGCGCGACGCCGTGCGGCAGATCGGGAACGGCCCGGTGCTGCTCATCGGTTCCGGCGCGAACGCGCTGTGCGCCGAGGCCCGGGCCGCCGGGCTGGACGCCGCCGTGGTCGACACGGCCGCCGCGCCGGAGGTGCTCTGGGTGGCGCGGCTGGGGCTCGCCGCGGTCCCGGAGCGCGCGCTCGCCAAGCCGTTCTACTTGCGCTCGCCCGACGCCAAGCCCCAGGATCACGTCAGGATCCCGCGCCGCTGATCCGCGACCGACCGGAGACCGCGCGGAGATGCGCCTTCCGTTCCTGACACCGCCGGCGCCCAGCGTCCGGGGCCTGCGCATGGCGGATGCGGCCGCGATGGCGGAGCTGCACGCCGAGGGATTCCACGCGTCCTGGTCCGCCCAGGACTGCGAATCGATGCTGCTGGACAAGGCGGTGGTCGGGCAGGGGATCGGCCGCGGCGCCGGCCTCGATGGGTTCGTCCTGTCGCGGACGGCCGCCGACGAGGCCGAGATCCTCACCATCGCGGTGGCGCGGCGCCGGCGGGGCGCCGGCCTCGGCAGGAGGCTGCTGCAGGCGCATCTGGGCCGCCTCGCCGGCCTAGGGATCCGCCGGCTGTTCCTCGAGGTCGACGAGGGAAACGCGCCGGCGCGGGCCCTCTATGGGCGGCTCGGCTTCGAGGAGGTGGGCCAGCGCAAGGGCTACTACCGCAAGCCGGACGGCTCGACCGCGACCGCGCTGGTGCTCAAGCGCGAGCTCGACTGAGCGGCCCCGGTGGACGCGGCGGCCCGCCTTTCCTATAAGGGCGAGCCAGTTGCAAATCAGCGGAGCCGATGTGAGCCCCACCCGGCAGGCCAGGAACAACCCCATCGAGCAGCGCTGCATCGCGGCGGGGCTGCGGATGACCGGGCAGCGTCGGGTGATCACCCGCGTCCTGGCCGAGGCCGAGGACCACCCGGACGTCGAGGAGCTGCACCGCCGGTCGCACGCCATCGACCGGGGCATCTCGATCTCCACCGTCTACCGCACCGTGAAGCTGCTCGAGGACAGCGGCATCATCGCCCGGCTGGACCTCAAGGACGGCCGCGCCCGCTACGAGCGCACGCCGGACGAGCACCACGACCATCTGGTCAATCTGCGCACCGGCCAGGTGGTGGAGTTCCGCTCGGAGGAGATCGAGCGGCTGCAGGCCGAGGTGGCGCGCCGGCTCGGCTACCGCCTCGTGGATCACCGGCTCGAACTCTACGCCGTCCCGCTCGACGACGACCGCAAGGGCTGACCGGCCCGCCATGCGCCGCCTTCGCATCGCGATCGTGCTGGCCGCCCTCGTTCCCGTCACCCTCGCCATGATGGGGCTGCAGCATCTGGCGATCCGCTTCGGCTGGCGCATGGCGCACGCTCTGCCGCGGGCGTTCCACCGCTATGTCTGCCTCCTGTTCGGCGTCCGGGTCGCGCAGGAGGGCGCGCCGAGCGCGGCCCGTCCGCTCCTGATCGTCTCCAACCACACGAGCTGGCTCGACATCAGCGTGATCTCGGCGCTGGAGCCGCTGTCCTTCATCGCCAAGCGCGAGGTCGGCACCTGGCCGGTGTTCGGCGCCTTCGCGCGCCTCCAGCGCTCGATCTTCATCGACCGCACGCGCCGCAAGGGCGCGGCCGAGGCCAATCGCGAGATCGCCGAGCGGCTCTCGGCCGGCGACGCCATCGTGCTCTTCGCCGAGGGCACCACCAGCGACGGCAACCGCGTCCTGCCGTTCCGGTCGTCGCTGATCGGAGCCGCCCGCGACGCGATCGCGGACGCCGGGCACGAGGCGCGCGTGATGGTCCAGCCCGTGACGGTGGCCTATCCGCGCCGCGGCGGGATCCCGGTCGGGCGCGAGGGCCGCGCCGCGATCGCCTGGTATGGCGACATGGACCTGATCCCGCACCTCGCCCCGATCATGGCGGGGCGGCCCATCGACGCCGTGGTGGCGTGGGGCGAGCCGATCCCGTTCGGGCCCGGTTCTGACCGCAAGGAGGTCGCACGGCTGGCCGAAGCGGCCGTCCGGCGGGCCTATGCGCGGCTGGTGACGGGGCGCGAGCCCGTCTGAGTCCGCTCACTCGGCCGCCAGCGGCGCCGCCGTGGGGTTGTTGGGATGCGTGGTCCAGTTGGAGTAGCCGGGCTGGACCGTGCGGCCCGTGCGGGGATCCACCGAGCCCGGCGGCATCGCCTCCATGGTGATGCAGTCCTGCACCGGGCAGACCTCGACGCACAGATTGCAGCCGACGCATTCCTCGTCCTTGACGACGAACATCCGCCGGCCGTCCACCCTATTGGCGATGGCCTGGTGCGAGGTGTCCTCGCAGGCGATGTGGCACCGGCCGCACTTGATGCAGAGATCCTGGTCGATCCTCGCCTTGGTCACGTAGTTGAGGTTGAGGTACTGCCAGTCGGTGACGTTCGGCGTGGCCATCCCGCGGAAGTCGTCGAGGCTGCGATAGCCCTTCTGGTCCATCCAGGTGGAAAGGCCGGCGGTCATCTCCTCGACGATCTTGAACCCGTACGTCATCGCGGCGGTGCAGACCTGCACGGTCCCGGCGCCGAGCGCGATGAACTCCGCGGCGTCGCGCCAGGTCGTGATGCCGCCGATCGCCGAGATGGGCAGGCCATGGGTCTCCGGATCGCGGGCGATCTCGGCCGTCATGTTGAGGGCGATGGGCTTCACGGCGGGGCCGCAATAGCCGCCATGCGAGCCCTTGCCGTCGATGGTCGGCGTCGGGGCCATCCGGTCGAGGTCGATCGACATGATCGACGACACGGTGTTGATGAGCGACACCGCGTCGGCTCCGCCGCGCTTGGCCGCGCGCGCCGGGAACCGGATGTCGGTGATGTTGGGCGTCAGCTTCACGATCACCGGCATGCGGGTGTGCTGCTTGCACCAGCGGGCGACCATCTCGATGTATTCGGGCACCTGTCCGACGGCCGAGCCCATGCCGCGCTCCGACATGCCGTGCGGGCATCCGAAATTCAGCTCCACGCCGTCGCACTCGGTCTCCTCGACGGCCGCCAGGATCGCCTTCCAGCTTTCCTCGTCGCAGGGCACCATGAGGGAGACCACCATGGCCCGGTCGGGCCAGGCCTTCTTCACGGCCTTGATCTCCTGCAGGTTGACCTGCAGCGGCCGGTCCGTGATCAGCTCGATATTGTTGAAGCCCAGCAGGCGCCGGTCCGCCCCGTGGATCGCCCCGTAGCGCGGCCCGTTGACGTTGACGATGGGCGGCCCCTCCGAGCCGAGCGTCTTCCACACCACCCCGCCCCATCCCGCCCGGAACGCGCGGGTGACGTTCACCTCGCGGTCGGTCGGCGGCGCGGAGGCGAGCCAGAACGGGTTGGGGGACTTGATTCCGAGGAAGTCGGTGCGCAGATCCGCCATGGTGTCCCCCTCACTCGGCCGCGTGGGCCAGGGCGCCCGTCAGGTGACGGTCGATCGAGATCGCCGCCTGCTTGCCGTCCTCCACCGCCGTCACGGTGAGGTCCTGCCCGCCGGCGACGCAGTCGCCGCCCGCCCAGACGCCGGGCGCGCTGGTGCGGCGCTGCGCGTCCACGACGATCCGTCCGCCCGAAAGCGCCAGCACGTCCGCGCCGCCGAGATTGGACGGCGTCAGCGCCTGGCCGACGGCGCACAACACCATGTCGGCGGCCAGCGTGAACCGCTCGCCGGTCCCGGCCAGGCGCCCGTCCGCCTCGGCCATGCGCTCGAACGTCACGCCCGTCACCCGGCCGCCGTCGCCGGTCAGCGCCACGGGAGCCGCCCATGTGCGGATCGTGACCCCGCTGGTCTGGGCGAGCTGCTGCTCATAGGTCGAGGCCTTCATGGCGTCCTGCCCGCGCCGATACGCGATGGTGACCTCCTCGGCGCCCAGGCGCCTGGCCTGCACGGCGGCGTCCACGGCCGTCATGCCGCCTCCGATCACCACGACCTTGCGGCCGACGGGCAGCGTCGAGCGGTCCGGCGTCTGCCGCAGCTCGGCGATCCAGTCCACCGCGTCCCTGACGCCGGCGAGCGCGCCTTCGCCCGCCAGCCCGAGCCTGTTCACGCCCGAGAGGCCGATGGCCAGGAAGACGGCGTCGTAATCCCGGCGAAGCTCGGCCAGGTCGAGGCCCTCGCCCAGCCGCTTCCCGGTCTCGACCGCGATTCCGCCCAGCGACAGGATGAAGGAGACCTCGCGCTGGGCGAAGTCGTCCGGCGCCTTGTAGGACGCGATGCCGTATTCGTTGAGGCCGCCCAGCTTGGGGCGATGCTCGAACACCACCGCCTCGTGCCCCGCCTGGGCCAGCCGATGCGCGCAGGACAGCCCGGCCGGTCCGCCGCCCACGATGGCGACCCGCTTGCCCGTGGAGGGCGCGCGGGTGAAGGGCTGATGGCCCTGGGCCAGCAGGATGTCGGTGGCGTAGCGCTGCAGGAGGCCGATCCTCACCGGCTTGCCTTCCGCGTCGTTGCGGACGCAGGCCTCCTCGCACAGCGTCTCGGTGGGGCAGACCCGGGCGCACATGCCGCCGAAGACGTTGGCGGACAGGATCGTCTCGGCCGAGCCGATCGGATTGTCGGTCTGGATCTGGCGGATGAAGAGCGGAATGTCGATGGAGGTCGGACAGGCGTTCTGGCAGGGCGCGTCATAGCAGAAATAGCAGCGGTCCGCCTCGACATGCGCCTCGTGCCGGTCCAGCGGCGGATGGAGGTCGCCGAAATTCGCCGCGTATTCGGCCGTGGACAGCCGCCCGGCTGCGACGCCCGGGGTGCTTCGGTGGGCGCTCATGGTTCCCCTCCCATTCGCCGGACGCGCGCGGCCGCGGGTCCAATCCTGACCGTTTGGTCAGGCTGAGGCCGCGCCTGCGAACTGTCAAGCGCCGCCCCGAAGCCGGCCTGCCGCGAGTTTACGCAGTTTCCGGGCGGCGGCTGTCGGAATGTGACAAGTGACGGTCGCAATGCCGGGCCGCGCCCCGCAGGGCCGACCCTACGCTTCAGGCTTCGGCTGAGCCCTTGCGCGTCCGCAGGGGGCCGCCATGATCGGGGCGTGACGAGGGGACGGGGGAGCGCCGCATGGCGGCCGGGCGGAGGGCGAGTTTGCCGCTTCCGCTTTGCGTCATGGCTCCGTAAAGTGTCGTCAATAAACAACAAATGCGTCCGGTTCGGACGCTGGGCCGAGGCGAAGCCGACGCCGTCATCCGGAGGGTCGAACATGACGAAAACTGACAACGAAGCCGGGCTGATTTCCCGCCGCGGGCTGATCAAGACGGGCGCGGCCGCGGCCGCCCTCGCGGTGGCGTCGCCGGCCATCATCCGCGGTTCGCTCGCCTCCTCCGGCGTGCTCAACTTCATCGGCTGGGCCGGCTACGACGAGTTCCCGAAGGTCTTCGCCCAGTTCGAGAAGAAGACCGGCATCAAGGTGAACTTCACCGGCTATGGCAGCCAGGACGAGATGGTCGCTCAGGCCAAGACCGGCGCCGCCACCAACGGCGCCTTCGACATCTCCGAGCCGACCTCCGATCGCCTGCTGAGCTGGACCGACAACGACTTCGTCCAGCCCTGGGACGAGAAGCGCATGGGCATCGAGGGCGTCGATCCGGCCTTCCTGCAGGGCGGCGCGGCGAACGCCATGATCGTCAACGGCAAGCGCTACGGGGCGAGTTCCGTGTGGGGCAGCGAATCGCTGACCTTCCACACCAAGGAGGCGCCGATGACGTTCGGCAAGGCCAGCCTCATGGACCTGTTCGACGACAAATACGCCGGCAAGCTGACGCTGCGCGGCCATTCGGGCCTCGTGGCGATCGGCCGCGGCCTCTCGGCCCAGGGCAAGTTGCCCTTCAAGTTCGAGGACAGCTTCTCCGACGAAGCCAAGATGACCGCGAACTACGACGAGATCCTCAAATTCGCGCTCTCCAAGCGCAAGAACGTCGCCCAGTTCTGGTCCAACGAGAACGAGGCGCAGGGCGCGTTCCGCACCAATGGCTGCACGGTCGGCATGTGCTGGGACACCTCCGCCTCCGCGCTGATGAAGGAAGGCTTCCCGATCGGCTACATCGCGCCGGTCGAGGGCACCGTCTGCTGGCTGCAGAACTTCGTGCTGCTGAAGGGCGCCAAGAACCTCGAGCAGGTCTACGCCTGGATGCAGTGGATGAACTCTCCGGAGGGCGGCGCGGCCTGGGCGGCCGCCTATGGGGCGAACTCCACGTCCAAGGGCGCCGTCGATCTCGCCGACGCCAACTCCAAGAAGTTCTTCCAGAGCGCCTATCCGGGCGACGCGCTGAAGAACCTCTGGTGGTGGCCGGCGCAGCCGTCCTGGTTCATCACCAAGCGCACCGAATACGCCAAGAAGTTCATGTCGGCCTGAGGCCTCCGGCTTCAGCCCCCATCGAACCCGAATGACCCGGGGGTCCGCCGCGCTGCCGGCGGGCCTCCGGGCGGCGAAGCCGCATGGCGGCGCAGGCCGCCTTCCCCTCGCGCCGGTGAGTCATGAGCCAGGACGTCGAACTCGACAACGTGACGATGCGCTTCGGCGACTTCACGGCGGTGCGCGACATCAACCTCACCGTGAGGGCGGGCGAGTTCTTCAGCTTCCTGGGACCGTCCGGCTGCGGCAAGACCACCATCCTGCGGATCCTGTCGGGCTTCACCCAGCCCACGGAGGGGCATGTCCGCATCGGCGGCCGCGACATGGCCGGGATCGGCCCCAATGACCGGCCTACCGCCCTCATCTTCCAGAACCTCGCCCTCTTCCCGCTCATGAGCGTGTGGGAGAACATCGCCTTCGGCCTGGAAGTCCGCGGCGTCGCCCGGGAGAAGCGGCGCAAGCGCGCCATGGAGCTCCTGGAGCTCATCGCCATGCCGGACGCGGCGGACAAGCGCATCAGCGAGCTTTCGGGCGGCATGAAGCAGCGCGTCGCCATCGCGCGCGCCCTCGCGGTCGAGCCGAAGGTGATGCTGCTGGACGAGCCGCTCTCGGCGCTCGACCTGAAGCTGCGCCAGCACATGCGGGCCGAGCTGAGGGCGATCCAGCGCCGGACCGGCGTCACCTTCATCTACATCACGCATGACCAGGGCGAGGCCCTGACCATGTCGGACCGCGTCGCCGTGATGTCGCGCGGCTCCATCGAGCAGGTCGGGACGTCGTCGGAGATCTACGACGCGCCCAGGACGCCCTTCGTGGCCACCTTCGTGGGCGAGAGCAACCGGTTCACGGGCCGGGTCGACGCCGTCGAGGGCGGGCTGGCGCGGGTCGACACGCCCGCCGGTCCGCTGGTCGGCCGTGCGGGACCCGCCCTGCAGGCGGGCGCTTCCGGCACCGTCTTCGTCCGGCCCGAGCGGCTGCGCATGGGCGGGGACGGCGCGAACCGGCTCACGGCGCGCATCGACCACGTCGACTTCGAGGGCAGCTTCGCCAATCTGTTCCTGCGCGGCGCGGCCGATGGGGAGATCATCGTCCAGGTCGCCAATGACGGCGCGCTGCCGGCGCTGACGCCCGGGGTCGAGCTCTCGCTGGTGTTCTCGCCCGAGAGCGCGGTGGTGCTCCCGGCCGCCCGGGAGGGCTGAGATGAGCGAGCTCTTCCGCCGCTACGGGACCGGTCTCACGCTGGCGATGCTGACGGCGGTCGCCGTCTGGGTGCTGGCGATGGTGGTCCTGCCCTATTTTGTGATGGTCGAGAACTCGTTCCATCCCAACCTGCCGGTCACCCAGATGGGCGGGCCGAACGACCACTACACGCTGGAGAACTACGCCGCGCTGTTCCGCGGCGTCGACCTCGCGGCCTGGGAGTTTCCGGACGACTTCCGGGTGTTCCTGCGCACCATCTGGGGCGCGAGCCTGGTCACCTTCATCTGCCTGGTGGTGTGCTACCCGGTGGCGTTCTACCTCGCCAAGGTGGCCCCGCCGGAGCGGACGGCCTTCCTGCTGCTGATCCTGGTGATCCCTTTCTGGATCAACGAGATCCTGCGCACCTTCTCCTGGTACATCGTGCTGGCCTATAGCGGCCCGCTGAACGTGGCGCTGAAGAGCCTCGGCCTCATCGACGCGCCGGTGCGCTGGCTGTCGGGGAGCGCCGGCGTGCTGATCGGCATGACCTACGCCTTCCTGCTCTTCATGATGTTCCCGCTCTACAACGCGCTGGAGAGCCTCGACCGCAACCAGATCGAGGCGGCCCGGGACCTCGGCGCGCCGACCTGGCGGATCCATTGGCGCATCGTCCTGCCGCACGCCAAGCCGGGCGTCGCGGTGGGGTGCATCATGGTGTTCGTGCTGGCCGCCTCCTCCTATGTGGTGCCGGCGCTGCTGGGCTCGCCCGGCACCCGCTGGTTCACCGAGACCATCTACCAGTGGTTCTTCGAGGCCCAGAACTGGCCGCGCGGCTCGGCCTACGCCTTCATCCTGCTCGGCCTGTGCGTGGCCTTCATCCTGCTGATGATGCGCCTCTTCCGGGTGGGGCTGACCGAAATCGCCAAGTAGCGCAACCCAAGGGAGCCGCCGGATGCGGTCGGAACGCGCCTCGGATCGCATCCTGCAGGTCTATCTGGGCCTGTTCCTGCTCTACCTGTTCGTGCCGCTCGTCGTGATGGCGGTGGCGACCTTCAACACCAGCCGCTTTCCCACGGTGACGCCCTGGACCGGCTTCACCACGCGCTGGTTCGAAGCGCTCTACAACGACGCCGGCATGTGGAACGCGCTGAAGAACAGCTTCATCATCGGCGTCGCCGTGATCGTGGTGTCCGTGCCCATGGGGGTCGCGGCCGCGGTGGTGCTCAACGGGCTGCACGCCCGCGCCCGCAGCTTCCTCTACGCCCTGATGGTGTCGCCCCTGCTGACGCCGGGCGTCATCATCGGCATCTCGACGCTGGTCTTCTGGGACAGGCTGGGCGTCAAGGGCGGTCTGCACCTCGCCACCATCGGGCAGTCCAGCTTCATCATCGCCTATGTGATGCTGATGGTGCTGGCGCGCCTGCAGCGCTTCGACTCCAGCCTCGAGGAGGCCGCGCTCGATCTCGGCGCCAGCCACACCCAGGTGTTCCGCCGCATCCTGGCGCCGCATCTCAGGCCCGCCATCCTGTCGGGCGCCGTGCTGGCCTTCTTCCAGTCCTTCGAGAACTACAACACGACGCTGTTCACCCGCGGCACCGACACGACCTTGACCATCTACATCGCCTCGAAGGTCCGCACGGGGCTCACCCCGGCCGTCAATGCGCTCGGCCTGATCCTGATCCTCGTCACCGTGCTGGGCGCGGTCGGCTACGAGATCATGCGCAGGCGCGAGCAGGCCCGGGAGCGGGAGGCGCTGCGCCGGTCCGAGCAGGCCGGCATGCAGGAGCTTCAACTCGCCTGAGAGTTGCGTCCAGCTGCATGCCTTTCGGGCCAGAGCTTAACAGGCTGTTCACTGTCCGACTCAGCTTTGCCTGAAATCGCACAGTCGCGCCCTTTTGCAGCGCGCGATACAACCTGTGATTGCTTTCCAAGTGCTGTTCTATCGATCACTTTAAAATCAAGATCGATGCCGAGCGCCACCGACGAGCCGTCAATCGCCCGCAAGAGGCGCTTTCGTCTCGGAGAGTCATCATCGAGTAAAGGATGCGACATGTCCGACGACCGTTTCACCTCCATCGATACGATTACCATCGCGGCCGTCATGCGCGCGCTGCAAACCGTGCTGGACGCCTATCAAACCGAGCAGCCCGATCCGCGCGCGTTCCGAGATCTCGAGACGCGGGTGATGGCGGAGATCAAGGCCCTGGACACCGGGGACTTCGAGTATGAGGAGCAGGCCGAAGGCCTCGCCGAGGGGCTGCTCCTGACCCGCTCGGTGTTCCGCTACGCCCAGCAGGCGCGCCTGCTCCAGCCGACGCCCAAGCCGGACGCCGTTCCCGCGCCCGCATCGGAAAAGAGCCTGCTGCAGGGCACCCGGAGCTGACCGTCCGCGCGATCCCCCGGCGACGGCGATTCGGCTGCTAAACGCGCGAGGCTGGCGATGACATTGACCGTAAGGCGCTCGCGCGACGCGTCGTCCCGCTGAGCTTCATCGATCCTGATGATCGCGGCCCCGCAGGGCGGCCCAGGATCCGGTTGGTGGAGCCAGGCGGGATCGAACCGCCGACCTCTTGAATGCCATTCAAGCGCTCTCCCAGCTGAGCTATGGCCCCACTCACCGATGGCCGGGGGCTTGGGATGCCCCGGCGCGCCGTCCGCGTTGCGTCGGCGAGGGGGTCTATAGCCGCCCTCGCCGCCGGTATCAAGCCTCTTCGTCGTCTTCTATTTCGCCGTCGATCAGATCGGCCACATCGTCGTCGCCGGCCTCTTCCTCTTCCAGGAAGGTGTCGTCGTCCTCGGCGATGTCGTCCTCGATCTCGACGTCGTCGCCCGGGATGTCCTTGCCGGACTCCTCGGCTTCCACCTCATCCAGCGACACGAGCTCGGGGCCGGCGGCCGCCTCGTCCGTGTCCTCGTCCTCCTCGCGATTCGCCACCTCTGCGGCGCGCCCGCGCGTCGGCGCGGCCATGGCGGCGGCCACATAGGTCGTCCCGCATTTCGGGCAGATGATCGGGTCTTTGCTCAGGTCGTAGAACTTCGCGCCGCAGCTCTGGCATTGGCGCTTGGTTCCGAGTTCCGGTTTCGCCACTGGGACCAGCCTTGTCAGGAAAACAAAAGGAGAGAGGGCTTCGGTTAGTCGCGCAATCCCCGGCTGTCAACGTGTCCTGAGCCTTGCGCCGCCTTGGCGGCGCGCCGAATCTTGCGCGAGGGCGCGCGGCGGCTCCCCGCGCGTGACGCGCCGCCACGCGTGTGCTACCTGCGGCCCCGCCCGGACGGGCTCGCATTCGGGAGGGAACCCTTGTCCAGCTCATCCCCCACCAGCGCCCATGACGGCGCTCCCCAGCCGCTCACGGCCCACCGCACCGGAGCGCTCCAGGGGCGGGTCCGGGCCCCGGGCGACAAGTCGATCTCGCATCGCGCCATGATCTTCGGCCTGCTCACGGTCGGCGAGACCACCGTCGAGGGCCTGCTGGAAGGCGAGGACGTGCTGCGCACCGCCGAGGCCTGCCGGGCGCTGGGCGCGACCGTGACGCGGACGGGACCGGGCGCCTGGCGCATCCAGGGCGTCGGCGTCGGCGGCCTGCGCGAGCCCGCGGGCGCGCTCGACTTCGGCAACGCCGGCACCGGCGCGCGCCTGATGATGGGCGTGGTCGGCGGACACGGGATCACGGCGACCTTCGACGGCGACGCGTCGCTGCGCAAGCGGCCGATGCGGCGCATCCTGGATCCGCTCACCCTCATGGGCGCGCAGGTGCTCGCCGAAGCCGAGGGCGGCCGCTGCCCGATCACGCTCCGGGGCGCGGTCGATCCCGTCCCGATCGAATACCGCACTCCGGTCGCGTCGGCGCAGATCAAGTCCGCCGTGCTGCTGGCCGGGCTCAACGCCCCGGGCCGCACCGTCGTGATCGAGGCGGAAGCCTCCCGCGACCACACCGAGAAGATGCTGGCCTATTTCGGCGCGACCGTCACGGTGACCCCCGAAGGCGAGCACGGCCGCCGCATCGTCCTGGAAGGACGCCCCGAGCTGCGCCCCGCCCCGGTGGCGGTGCCGGCCGATCCGTCCTCGGCCGCCTTCCCGATCGTGGCGGCCCTGATCACGCCCGGCTCCGACATCGTGGTCGAGGGCGTGATGATGAACCCGCTGCGCATCGGCCTCCTCACCACCCTGAAGGAGATGGGCGCCGACATCGTCGAGCAGAACCGCCGCCAGGAGGGCGGCGAGGAGGTGGCGGACCTGCGGGTGCGCCACTCGGCGCTCACCGGAGTGGACGTGCCGGCCGGCCGCGCGCCCTCGATGATCGACGAATATCCTGTTCTGGCCGTGGCGGCGGCCTTCGCGACCGGAGAGACCCGCATGCGCGGCCTGCAGGAGCTGCGCGTCAAGGAGAGCGACCGGCTGCAGGCCGTCGCCGACGGGCTCGCCCTGAACGGCGTCGACCACGCGGTGGTGGGGGACGACCTCCTGGTGCGCGGGGCGGCGGGCGCCGCGCGCGGCGGCGGCACGGTCGCCACCCATCTGGACCACCGCATCGCGATGAGCTTCCTGGTCATGGGGATCGCCTCCGAGCGGCCCGTGACGGTCGACGACCGCCGCATGATCGCCACGAGCTTTCCCGCCTTCGAGAGCCTGATGCAGGGCCTCGGGGCGTCCTTCACAGCCTGAGGCGAAGCGCGATGATCATCGCCATCGACGGTCCCGCCGCATCCGGGAAGGGCACGCTCGCCAAGCGGCTCGCCGCCCATTACGGCTTGCCGCATCTGGACACCGGGCTGCTCTATCGGGCCGTCGCCCGCACCCTGACCGACCATGGCGACGCGCTGGACGACGGCGCGGCCGCGGTCAGGGCCGCCCAGTCGCTCGATCTCGCCCATCTGGACGAGACGCGGCTGCGCGGGCGCGCCATGGGCGAGGCGGCCTCCGTCGTGGCCGCCATCCCGGCGGTCCGGGCCGCCCTCGTCGCCTGGCAGCGCGGCTTCGCCAACAGGCCCGAGGGCGCGGTGCTGGACGGACGCGACATCGGCACCGTGATCTGCCCCGACGCGTCGGTGAAGATCTTCGTCACCGCCTCGGCCGAGGAGCGGGCGCGCCGCCGCCACCGCGAGCTGCTCTCGCGCGGCGAGACGGTGGCCTATGAGGACGTGCTCGCCGACATCCGGCGCCGCGACGCGCGCGATTCGGGCCGCGCGACCGCGCCCCTGGCCGCCGCGGCCGATGCGCGCTTGCTCGATACGACCGATTTGGATATAGAACAGGCCTTCCAGGCGGCCGTCGCTCACGTCGACGCTGCGAGGCGGGAGACCGCCTGAGGCGGACCCTCCGCAAGGAGCCCCTCAGACCCTCGTCCCGGACGAAAGGGCGCCCCCGGTGCGCCCTCTTTGTCGTGTTCCTCTGGCGCCGTCTTTCGGAGCCTGGATCGCACACGGAACCACGCTCCTGATCGTCGGTTCGCGCCGGCCCGCCTCTGGCGGTGGCTTTCGCTCTCGCGGAAGCGTCGGCGAGACGGAGCGCATCGTAACGCAAACCGCCGGCGCCGGGCCCCTTGGCCCCAGGAGAACACATGTCCGCAGCCTTGAAATCTCCTTCGCGCGAAGACTTCGCCGCGATGCTCGATGAATCCTTCTCCGCCGCCGACGCCCTCGAGGGTTCGGTCGTCAAGGGCAAGGTCGTCGCCATCGAGAAGGACATGGCCGTCATCGACGTCGGCCTGAAGACCGAGGGCCGCGTCGCCCTCCGCGAGTTCACCGGACCCGGGCGCGAAGGCGTCCTCGAGGTCGGCGACGAGGTCGAGGTCTATCTCGACCGCATCGAGAACGCGCTCGGCGAAGCCGTCATCTCGCGCGACAAGGCTCGCCGCGAGGAGAGCTGGGTCAAGCTCGAAGTCTCGTACGAGAAGAACGAGAAGGTCACGGGCGTGATCTTCAACCAGGTCAAGGGCGGCTACACGGTCGACCTCGACGGCGCCGTGGCGTTCCTGCCGCGCTCGCAGGTCGACATCCGCCCGATCCGCGACGTCACCCCGCTGATGGGCGTGCCGCAGCCGTTCCAGATCCTGAAGATGGACCGCCGCCGCGGCAACATCGTCGTGTCGCGCCGCACCGTCCTCGAAGAGACCCGCGCCGAGGCTCGTTCCGAGCTGGTCGCGAACCTCGAGGAAGGCCAGACCGTCGACGGCGTCGTCAAGAATATCACCGAGTACGGCGCCTTCGTCGACCTCGGCGGCATCGACGGCCTGCTGCATGTCACCGACATGGCGTGGCGCCGCGTGAACCATCCCTCCGAGGTGGTCACCATCGGCCAGCAGCTCAAGGTCAAGATCATCAAGATCAACCATGAGACGCACCGCATCTCGCTCGGCATCAAGCAGCTGCTCGCCGATCCGTGGGAGGGCATCGAGGCCAAGTACCCGGTCAACGCGCGCTTCTCCGGCCGCGTCACCAACATCACCGACTACGGCGCCTTCGTGGAGCTGGAGCCGGGGATCGAGGGCCTCATCCACGTCTCCGAGATGTCGTGGACCAAGAAGAACGTCCATCCCGGCAAGATCGTCTCCACCTCGCAGGAAGTGGAAGTGCAGATCCTCGAGGTGGATCCCGTCAAGCGCCGCATCTCGCTGGGCCTCAAGCAGACCCTGCAGAATCCCTGGGAGGCCTTCTCCGAGAAGTTCCCGGCCGGCTCCGTGGTCGAAGGCGAGGTCAAGAACAAGACCGAGTTCGGTCTGTTCATCGGCCTCGAGGGCGACGTGGACGGCATGGTGCACCTCTCCGACCTCGACTGGAACCGTCCGGGCGAGCAGGTCATCGAGGAGTTCAAGAAGGGCGACATCGTCAAGGCGCAGGTCCTGGACGTCGACGTCGAGAAGGAGCGCATCTCGCTCGGCATCAAGCAGCTCGGCGGCGATCCCTTCGCGGACGCGGCTGCGGCTGGCGACGTCAAGAAGGGCGCAGTCGTGACCTGCGAAGTCACCGAGGTCAAGGAATCCGGCCTCGAAGTGAAGATCGTCGGCACCGACCTCTCGACCTTCATCAAGCGCAACGAGATCGCCCGCGAGCGCTCCGATCAGCGTCCGGAGCGTTTCGCTCCCGGCGAGAAGATCGACGCCCGCGTCACCATGTTCGACCGCAAGTCGCGCAAGGTGCAGGTCTCCATCAAGGCGCTCGAGATGGCCGAGGAGAAGGAAGCCATCGCCCAGTACGGCTCGGCTGACGCCGGCGCCTCGCTCGGCGACATCCTCGGCGCCGCCCTCAAGCGCGCCAACAAGCCCGAGAAGGGCGAGTAAGACACATCTTCTGATCCGGCCGGGCGCAGGCTCGGCCGGACCCCGCACGAAAAAGCCCGCCAGGAGCGATCCTGGCGGGCTTTCGTTTGTCCTGCCCTCTCAGGCCCTGGCCTCCAGCCCGCCTCTCACGAGGCGCGTCAGCACGGTCCCCAGCCGCTCCACGCCGGCTTCGTCGAGCGTGACGCTCACCGGGGGATGGCGCATCTGCTCGGCGTTGCGCACGAAGATGAAGGGCTGGTTCACCAGCCAGACGGCGGTCAGCGCCGCCTCTTCGGCCGACAGCCCCGGCTGGAACAGGCCGACGATCCGCCGGGCCGCCTCGAACACCGGGATCCTGCGCGTCGCCACCACCTGCGTGAACACGGGGGTGCGGTTGACGATCTCCCAGTTCACCACGCCCAGTGGGCCGCGCAGGTCCGACGCGCTCAGGATGGCGGACAGGTTCTGGCGTAGGAACGCCTCCAGCGCCTGCGGCGGCGTCAGACGCGCCAGGGCCTCGCCGTCGAGCGCGTTGAAGCGCTCGAAGGTGGCGAAGGCCTCGATCAGGACCTCGCGGTAGAGGCCGTCCTTGTTGCCGAAATGATATTTGATCGCGGCCTGGTTGGCCTGAGCGTCCTCGGCGATGGCGCGCACCGACGCGCCATCGAAGCCGTGGCGCGCGAAACGCGCCAGCCCGGCCTCGATCAGGCGCCGGCGGGTGAAGTCCGCCGCCCGGCTGACGCGTTCCGTCACTGGAACGTCGCGAGCCGCGTCAGCGAACTCGCGGCGGCGCTGACGCCGCCCATCACGTCGTCCATGCTGGGCAGGAGGCGCGGCGTCCTGAAGCCGAACAGGCGCGGCTCGCTCGGCTGCGGCGAAGGGGCGGCGGTCCCGGCGTCGTTCGGCGCGGGGGGGCTGGCGCTCGCGATGGTGATCGGCGCCGGGACCTGCCGGGCCGGGCGCGCCGCGGGGAGGGGCGCGCTGGCCAACTGGACCTTGGAGGGATGCTTGGGCTTGGCTCCCGCGACCGTCGCGGGCTCGGCGGCCGCGCTTGTCCAGTCGGCGGAGGCCAGCGCCACGAAGGGTCGCGACAGCGAGGCCTGGAAGGCGGGGTCGCCGTCCATCGGGAACGCGTGACGGCTTCCGTCCCACGTTCCCTGGAACGCGCCCGTGATGGTGAAGGCCGGGGCCTGGGCGGCCGGGGCGCGCTCTCCGGCGCTCCACTCGGACGCCGCCATGGCCGGCGCGGCGCTCAGGACGACGATGGCGGGCGGGGCCGGCGGCGCATCCGTCCGCATGAAGGCGTGGGTGGCCGCCGCCACGCAGAGCGCCGCCGCCGCCGAGGAGGCGACCTGGCCGGCGGTCTTGCGGACGAACCCGAAGCTGGCGGACAGGACGGCGTTCAGGTCGATCATCGGCTGGCCTCTTTCAAACGACTGTTTGAAATTTAGTCGTCTGTTTGAGGCGCAAACGTGGCGGTGGGAAAGGCCGGAAACGAAAATCAGTTCAGGCAGGCGCTTTCCAGCAGCAGGAACGCCCGCGCCCGATGCGACAGCCCCAGGCCGTGCGGCGGCAGGCCGTGCTTCTCCTCGGCCGACATCTCGCCGAAAGTCCGGGCGTGGCCGTCGGGCAGGAACATCGGGTCGTAGCCGAATCCGGCGTCGCCGCGGGGCGGCCAGACCAGCGCGCCGTCGACCCGGCCCTCGAAGTCCTCCGTGTGGCCGTCCGGCCAGGCGACGCACAGGGCGGAGATGAACCAGGCGTGCCGCTGGTCGGGCTCGAAGGCGTCGCGTTCGCGCAGACCGGCCTCCACCTTCTGCATGGCCTGCCCGAAATCCTTCTCCGGCCCGCCCCAGCGGGCCGAGTAGATGCCGGGCGCGCCGTCGAGCGCCGCGACGCAGATCCCCGAATCATCCGCCATCGCGGGCAGGTCGGCCGCCCGCGCGGCGGCCAGCGCCTTGATGCGGGCGTTCTCGGCGAAGGTCGCGCCGGTCTCGTCGGGCTCCGGCAGGCCGAGCTCGCCCGCCGAGACGGCGGTCAGCCCGTGCGGGGCCAGCAGCTCCTGCATCTCCCGGAGCTTGCCGGGATTGTGGGTGGCGATCACGACCTTGCCGGTCAGCTTGCGCGCCATGGCGTCCTCCGGTCCGATCTCGAGGGCGGCTCACATCACCGCGAGCTTCTGGAGCTCCACGAGCCGGGCGATGCCGCCCTTGGCCAGGCGCATGAGGGCCAGGAACTCCTCCTCGGAGAAGGGCTTGCCCTCCGCGGTCCCCTGCACCTCCACGAGCCCGCCCGTGCCGGTCATGACGAAATTGGCGTCCGTCTCGGCCCCGTTGTCCTCGGCGTAGTCGAGGTCGAGGACCGGCGCGCCGCCCGCGATGCCGCATGACACGGCGGCGACATGGTCCTTCAGCGGGTTGCCGGTGAGCATCGAGCGTCCCCGCATCCACTGGATGCAGTCGTGCAGCGCCACCCAGCCGCCCGTGATGGCGGCCGTCCTCGTGCCGCCGTCGGCCTGCAGCACGTCGCAGTCGATGACGATCTGCTTCTCGCCGATCGAGGTCAGGTCCACCACGGAGCGCAGCGAACGGCCGATCAGGCGCTGGATCTCCTGGGTCCGGCCCGAGGGCTTCCCGGACGTCACCTCGCGGCGCGTGCGCTCATGCGTGGCGCGCGGCAGCATGGCGTATTCGGCCGTCACCCAGCCCTTGCCGCTGTTGCGCAGCCAGGGCGGGGCGCGTTCTTCCAGGGATGCGGTGCAGAGCACATGCGTCTCGCCGAATTTCACCAGGCAGGAGCCTTCCGCGTAGCGGGCGACTCCCCGTTCCAGGCTCACTTTGCGCAGCTCGTCGGGCGCGCGGCGGGAGGGTCGCATGGGGTCATCCTGTGTTGCGGTCAGCGTGGGGCGGTTCTAGGCTTCGCCGCACACGACCGCAAGCCGACCGGTTGGCCTGCCCGCCGGCGTCGGGCGCGCGTCGGCCTCGCGGGCGCTTGATCGCGACCGGTCCGGCGCCCATGCTAGGGTCTGGCGACAGGGGCCGCGGGCGGGCCCGGCCCTCCCGGCCGGCCGCACGGCCCAGGACCGATGGCGATCATGCGAGGCGAGTTACCGCACCAGCCGCACCTCAAGGGCTCAGGGCCCGGACTCGTGGACATCAACGAGCGCTCCCGCGAGATCTTCCGCCGCATCGTGGAGAGCTACCTGGCGACCGGGGAGCCGGTGGGCTCGCGCAACCTGTCGCGAATCCTGCCCATGTCGCTGTCGCCCGCATCCATCCGCAACGTCATGTCGGACCTGGAGATGGCGGGGCTGCTGTTCTCGCCCCACACCAGCGCCGGCCGGCTGCCCACCGAGGCGGGCCTGCGCTTCTTCGTGGATGCGCTGCTGCAGGTCGGCGACGTCACCACCGAGGACCGCTCGCGCATCGAGGCGGAGGTGAAGGCCTCCGGCCAGCAGAAGACCACCGACGCCATCCTGTCGGAGGCCTCGGCGCTGCTGTCCGGCCTGTCGCGCGGCGCCGGCGTGGTGGCCACCAGCAAGGCCACGGTGCGGCTGAAGCATATCGAGTTCGTGCGCCTCGACGCCGCCCGCGCGCTCGTCATCCTGGTGTCGGAGGACGGCTCGGTCGAGAACCGCATCCTCGACCTCCCGCCCGGCCTGCCGGCCTCGGCGCTGGTGGAGGCCTCCAACTATCTCTCGGCCCGCATCCGCGACAAGACGCTCTCCGAACTGGTCGCCGAGGTGGAGAACGAGCGCAGCCGCGCCGAGACGGAGCTCGATTCGCTCACCGCGCGGCTCGTCGACAGCGGGCTCGCCAGCTGGGCCGGCCAGTCCGAGAGCCGGCAGCTCATCGTGCGCGGGCAGGCCAACCTGCTGGAGGACCTGCGCGCCATGGAGGACCTCGAGCGCATCCGCCTGCTGTTCGAGGACCTGGAGACCAAGAAGGACGTCATCGACCTCCTGGCCCGGGCCGAGCAGGGCGAGGGCGTGCGCATCTTCATCGGCTCGGAGAACAAGCTCTTCTCGCTCTCCGGCTCCTCCCTGATCGCCGCCCCGTTCCGCGACGCCACCCAGAAGATCGTCGGCGTCGTCGGCGTGATCGGCCCGACGAGGCTCAACTACGCCCGCATCGTCCCCATGGTGGACTACACGGCGCGGGTCGTGAGCAAGCTGCTGGAGGGGCGGTAGAGTCGGCCTCACCCCAGCCTGATCGCCGCCACGCCGCCGAGCGCCACGAGGGCGGCGGTCCAGCGCATCCAGCCGACGGGCTCGCGCAGCCAGACGGCCGCGATCACCACGCCAAAGAAGATGGAGAGTTCGCGCAGGGCCGACACCGCGCCGATCGGGCCATGCGTGAAGCCGTACAGCACCAGCAGGTAGGAGCCGTTCGACATCACGCTCGCCACGGCGCTGAAGGCCAGGTTGCCCTTGTAGGCGCGCCGCAGGCCCGGGCCCTCGAGGGTCAGCAGGGCCGCCATCGTGATCCCGTTCACGACCGACACCGCGAACCCGTAGACCAGCGGGTCGCCCGTGGCCCGCACGCCCTGCGCGTCGGTGACGACGAAGAGCGCATTGGCGAAGCCCGCCAGGATGGCGAGGCCCACCCCGACCCTGTCGACGCGCTCGCCGCGCCGGGCCGAGGCGGCCAGCAGCAGCACGCCGGTGGAGATCGCCACGATGCCGGCGAAGGCCGGCGCCGAGACCCGGTCGCCGAAGGCCGCCCAGCCGATCAGGGTGACCCCGAGCGGCGCGACGCCGCGCACCAGCGGATAGCCGAGCGCGAAGGGCGTGCGCCGGAACGTGGCCATCATGGCCCGCATGGTCACGAGGTTGAAGGCCGCGCCCAGGCCCAGCCAGACCAGCGCCTTGCCGGGCGGAAGCCCCAGCCAGAGGAGCCCCGGCGCCGTGAGGCACCCGGCGGTGATCACCACGCAGGCGAGCGCCAGGCCCGGCTCGGGCCGGCTGCGCGCCGCGGCGTTCCACAGCGCATGCAGCAGCGCGCTCAGGAGCGCGGCGGCGAAGACGAGAGGCGTCACGGGAGAGAGGGCACGGCGGGGATCCGCTGAAAGGGAAGGCGGAACGCGCCGGACCGCCAGAATGCCTGCGCGAGCGCGGGCCCGCCAGAGCCGGGCGCGCCGGTCAGTCCAGCATCTTCTGCATGAACACGAGGTCGAGCCAGCGGTCGAACTTCCAGCCCACCTCCTTCAGCCGCCCGGTCTCGACGAAGCCGAACTGCCGGTGGAAGCGCAGCGAGGCCGTGTTGCCGGCCTCCACCCCGGCCAGCATCACATGCTTGCCGCAGGCCTTGGCGGCCGTGATCAGCGGCGGCATCAGGCTCTTGCCGACGCCCTTCCCGTGATGGTGCTTGTGCACGTAGACCGAGTGTTCGACCGTGTGGGCGTAGCCGTCCCAGGGGCGGAAATCGCCGAAGCTGGCGAAGCCCAGCACTTCGCCGTCCATGGCTGCGACCAGGAACGGGTACCCCTTCGCCCGGCGGTCGGCCAGGAGCGCGCGGCGGTTCTCCAGGTCCACCGTGTGATGGCTCCAGATGGCCGTCGTGTTCAGGACCGCGTCGTTATGGATGTCCAGGATCGCCGGCAGGTCGGCCTCCGTGGCGTCCCGGATCGCGATCAGGGCCGAGTAGGGCATGGGCGAGCTCCCTGCAGCGTCAGCGCGAGCATGCACCCCTCGGTCATGCGGCGGCAAGCGTGGCGAATCGCCTAAAATCCTACGCGAGCCTTGGAAAAGCGCCGGTGCGCTGATATTGCCGGGCGCATGAGCGAGCACCCGATTTCCAACATCCGCAATTTCTCCATCGTGGCCCATATCGACCACGGCAAGTCGACGCTGGCGGACAGGCTGATCCAGTCCACCGGGGGCTTGCAGGAGCGCGAGATGGTCGAGCAGGTGCTCGACAGCATGGACATCGAGCGCGAGCGCGGCATCACCATCAAGGCCCAGACGGTGCGGCTCGACTACAAGGCCAAGGATGGCAAGACCTACATCCTGAACCTGATGGACACGCCCGGCCACGTCGACTTCGCCTATGAGGTCAGCCGCTCGCTGGCCGCCTGCGAGGGCTCGCTGCTGGTGGTGGACGCCTCCCAGGGCGTGGAGGCGCAGACGCTCGCCAACGTCTACCACGCGCTCGACGCCAACCACGAGATCGTGCCGGTCCTCAACAAGATCGACCTGCCGGCCGCCGAGCCCGAGCGCATCAAGGCGCAGATCGAGGAGGTGATCGGTCTCGACGCCTCCGCCGCCGTGCCGATCTCGGCCAAGACGGGGCTCGGCATCGACCTCGTGCTCGAGGCCATCGTGACGCGCCTGCCGCCGCCGAAGGGCGACGAGAAGGCCCCCCTCAAGGCCCTGCTGGTGGACAGCTGGTACGACGCTTATCTCGGCGTCGTCGTGCTGGTGCGCGTCATCGACGGCGTGCTCAAGAAGGGCTCCGACATCACCATGATGGGCGCGGCCGCGCGCTACACCGTGGACCGCATCGGCGTGTTCAAGCCCAAGATGACCGACCAGGCCGAGCTCGGCCCGGGCGAGATCGGCTTCATCACGGCGCAGATCAAGCAGGTGGCCGACACCCGCGTGGGCGACACCATCACGGAAACGCGCCGCCAGACGGCCGCCGCCCTGCCGGGCTTCAAGCCGGCCCAGCCGGTGGTGTTCTGCGGCCTGTTCCCGGTGGACGCCGCCGACTTCGAGGACCTGCGCGCCGCCATGGGCAAGCTGCGCCTCAACGACGCCAGCTTCTCCTACGAAATGGAGAGCTCGGCCGCGCTCGGCTTCGGCTTCCGCTGCGGCTTCCTCGGCCTCCTCCATCTGGAGATCATCCAGGAGCGGCTGGAGCGCGAGTTCAACCTCGATCTCATCGCCACGGCGCCGTCGGTGGTCTACAAGCTCGCCCTGCGCGACGGCGAGCACATCGAGCTGCACAACCCGGCCGACATGCCGGACATCATGAAGATCGAGGAGATCCAGGAGCCCTGGATCCGCGCCACCATCCTGACGCCGGACGAGTATCTCGGCGGCATCCTCAAGCTCTGCCAGGACCGGCGCGGCTCGCAGGTGGACCTCAACTATGTCGGCAAGCGCGCCATGGTGGTCTACGACCTGCCGCTCAACGAGGTGGTGTTCGACTTCTACGACCGCCTGAAGTCGATCTCCAAGGGCTACGCCTCCTTCGACTACCACATCACCGACTACAAGCCCGGCGACCTCGTGAAGATGTCGATCCTGGTCAACGCCGAGCCGGTGGACGCCCTGTCGATGCTGGTGCACCGCACCCGCGCCGAAATGCGCGGCCGGGCCATGTGCGAGAAGCTCAAGGAGCTGATCCCGCAGCACCTGTTCCAGATCCCGATCCAGGCCGCGATCGGCGGCAAGATCATCGCCCGCGAGACCATCTCGGCCCTGCGCAAGGACGTGACCGCCAAGTGCTACGGCGGCGACGTCAGCCGCAAGCGCAAGCTCCTCGACAAGCAGAAGGAGGGCAAGAAGCGCATGCGCCAGTTCGGCCGCGTCGAGATCCCGCAGGAAGCCTTCATCGCCGCCCTGAAGATGGACAGCTGAGGCGGCTCAGGCGCCTGCCAGGAACGCGGCCAGCCGCTCCCTGAGCGCCGCTTCGTCCTTCGTCTCGCATTCCCACACGACGAGGCTGCGCCAGCCGCGGGCGGCGAGCGCGGCGAGACTTTCGGCGTCGCGGGCGCGGTTGCGGGCGATCTTGGCCTCCCAATAGTCCCGGTTGACCTTGGGGGTGCGCGCGCCGCGGGCGCAGTCGTGGCCGTGCCAGAAGCAGCCATGCACGAAGATGGCGGCCTTGCGGCCCACATAGGCGACGTCGGGGCGGCCGGGAACGTCCCGGCGGTGCAGCCGGTAGCCCGGCGCGATCCCGCGCAGCAGGCGCCGCACGAGCAATTCGGGCGTCGTGTCCTTCCCCCGCACCGCCCGCATGATGGCGGAGCGCTCCGCCGAGGGACGCTGCTGCGCCTTGGCGGTCATTCGGCCGCGATGGCCGGCTGCATCGGCCGGCCGAGGCCGAGCAGGGGCTCCAGCAGATGCTCGCGCAGATGCGCCACCACCGGCACGGCCAGCCCGTCTCCGGCGAGATGGTAGGCGTCGGTGTAGCCCGCCGGCAGCTGATAGCTGTCCGGCAGGCCCATGAGGCGCGCCGCCTCGCGCGCCGACAGCAGCCGGGTGCGGATGCGCTCGCCCTCGACCAGGAGGATCGTCTGGCGGCTGGACCCGCCCGAAGAGGTCCGCAGGCACCCCGCCACGCCGTCGAAGCGGACTTCGGCGCGTTGCGCCCTGGCCCCCGAGCCGTCGGGACGCGTGCGCCGATAGAGCGTTCCCACCACGCGCCGCCCGGCGGCCTGCGCGGCCGCCACCTTGGCCCGGTGCGCCGGCGTCATCAGGTCGAGCAGGCGCGATGTCTGCTCCGGCGCATGCCATGCGGCGTCGTTGGGCGAGTCCTGCACGATGTCGGCGAGGCTCCGGGACCGCCGCCCGGGCTCCGGGAGCCGCCACCAGCGCCAATGCCGCGCCAGCGAGGCCGGAAGCCGCGCCTGCGCGCGCCGGAGCCCGTCGCTGACCGTCCAGGCCTGCGGCCCGGGACCGTGCAGTCCGGCGGCCGCCTCCTCGCGCGCCGCCACGAAGAACACGCGCGGCCGCGACTGCGGCAGGAAATGGACGGCGTCGAGGGTCAGCGCCCCGAACGCATAGCCGAGCCGCGCCAGCGCGCCGCAGAGCGCCTCGAAGTCGGCGCCGCCGCGCGCCGTCAGGGCGCCGCCGACATTCTCCAGCACCAGGAGCCGGGGTGCGCGGCCGGCGTCCCGCAGTCCCGCCATGAGCGACCAGAAGCCCCAGAACGCCCCGGACCTCGAGCCGCCCAGCCCGGCCCCGCCGCCCGCGAGCGAGAGGTCCTGGCACGGGAAGGACGCCCAGGCGAGATCGCACGCGGCGCCTGCCGGTCCCGCCGCCGGCAGGTCGCCGGCCGTGAGGTCATGGATGTCGCCGACGCGCATCTCGGCGCCGCCCCAATTGGCCCGGTAGGCGGCGGCCTTGCGGGGATCGAAATCATTGGCGAACAGGCAGCGCCAGCCGGGCCCGAGTCCCGCTCGCGCCATGCCGCCTCCGGCGAAGAATTCATAGAAACTCGGCCCCATCGCGCCCGAGACTAGGTTTCGGGCGTGAGTCTGTCGAGGTGGCCGAAGTCTCGAACCTGGAATGGAATCGCGCGGGTCCGCTCGCCTGACGCTGTTCTGCTTCGGCTCGCGGCAAGGATGCGGAAACAGCAAAAACGCACCCGCCCCACGCGGTTCGAAAAACACGGGGCGGCGGACTTTGTTCCCCTAATATCCGCGACCCCGCGCCGCAGGGCGGGCTGGCGGCGTCCCGACCACGCAAGACAATCGTGGGTGCGCAGAAGACAAAACCGCAATCCTGGGGGTGTTCAGCCGGGTGCTGTGAACCTTTTCACGCCGGGCGTTCAAAACATTGCTATATAGAATGGTTAAAGATCTACCCAGCTTACTTTAACTTCTTTTGACGAGAGACCTGATGTCAAACGCCGATGTCGTGCGCTCGCTCTACCGCGCCATTCAGTTCCGCGATCCGCCCGCGGGCGAGCTTGCCGACTACGCCGCCAGGCTCGATTCCGGGCAGCTCACCGCCACGGCGGCCCAGCTGGCGATCCTGCGCGCGCCCTACACGGTCAGTTTCGTCGCCCCCGTGGTGCGCGAATACCAGGCCGCCTTCGGCCGGGTTCCGGATCTCGGCGGCCTCGACTTCTGGGCCGACTCCACCGGCGCGGGTTATGTGGACGTTCTGGAGCTGGCCAAGCTCTTCGTCTCGTCGGCGGAGTTCCAGACGCGCTACGGCGCCGGCACGGACGTCAACAAGGCCTTCCTGGTCTCGCTCTACACCAACGTCCTGGGCCGCGGCCCTGACGAGGGCGGCCTCGCCTATTGGCTCGGCTCCGGCCAGAGCCAGGCGCAGGTGCTGAACTACTTCGCCCAGTCGGCCGAGTTCACCGCCCAGGCCAGCTCCCACATCGAGGCCTATCTCGCCCTGAGCGCTGCCGGGAAGCCGCCCCTCTCCGGGTCGCTCCTGGCTCTCGAGCCCGCGCCGACTCCCGGCCTGACATTCGCCCTCACGACGGGGCTGGACTCGCTCGTCGGCACGGCGGGCGTGGACACCTTCACGGCGACAGGCGGGCCGGGGGCGACCTTCACGTCCTTCGACTCCGTGGACGGAGCCGACGGGTCGTCCGACGTCTTGTTCGTCATGTCCCCGGCTGCGCTGGCTCTGCCCGGTCAAGTCACCGTAAAGAACGTCGAAATCGCCAAGCTCGCCGCCGCCGGGGCGATCAAAGCCGACCTGTCGACCTGGGTCGGGCTCCGCGACGTGGCGATCGACCAGTCCGCCAGCGACACCGTGGCCATGACGACGGGCGCCAACGCGACGTCGGTCAGCCTCAAGGGAGGCAAGGGCGTCACGATCGCCGACGCGGGAACGTCCGCCACGGACGCGCTGGCGCGCGTGTCGCTCGAAGGGGTCAGCGGAAGCGTGACGCTGTCGTCGGACCGGCTGACCGCGATTTCGCTCGTGAACTCGCCGGCGGTCGTCACGCTCAACAACGCAACCGCGGGGCATGCGCTCCAGATCGACTTGAGCGGGTCGAATTTGACCGTGACCGACAGTGCGGCCGAAACAGTCAACTTCGTGACGAGTGCGGGGAGCAATGCGGCCTCACAACTCTACGTGAAGCTGGTCGACCCCGCCGTGAAAACGATCAAGGTCACGGGAGATGTCGGGATCAAGTTGGACTTCAGTGCTTCAGAATTAAAAGTATTCGACGCTTCTGGTTTAACAAAAGGGACAAATAGAGTTGAATTTTCCGGCGTAAATGCAGCGACCATCTTGGGTGGAGCCGGACAGGACTTTCTTTCAGGATTTGGAGCTGGAAATAACGTCGATGGTGGGGCAGGGAACGACGTGCTGGAGTCTGGATATTTAATCGACACTCTCGTTGGGGGCGACGGCAACGATGATATCTTGATCAACAGAGGCCTTCACACCGTTTCAGGCGGCCCCGGCGCGGACCGTTTCTACGTAATGGAGCCTGCATACTTCAAGCAATTCTCCACGATTACGGACGCTTCGTCGGGTGACCGCTTGATTTTCGGTCAAAACCCAAGCTTCCAGAGTGGTGAGATCGTTTCTAAGTATGAGCTTATTCTGTCGATCACTTTGAACATCGCCACGGAGGGAAACGCCACCAACAAGCTAAGCTGGTTCCGTTTTCAAGGGTCGACCTATGTCGTGCAGGACCGTTCGGCCGCGAATGGATTCGATAGCGCTTTGGACAAGGTGATCGTTCTCACGGGTTCGATCGACCTGTCGAAAGCCGATTTCTTCAACGGTGAAATCATTCTCGCTTGATGACGCGCCTCAACGCCGCGTCAGCGTCCGCGAGACGGCGTCCTTCCAGCCCGCCACCATCGTGGCGCGCAGGTCGCCGTCGAAATGGGGGCTGAAGCGGCGGTCGAGGCGCCACAGGTCGGAGAAGCGCGACGGGTCCGGATAGACGCCCGCCTCCAGCCCGGCCAGGTAGGCGGCGCCGAGCGCCGTCGTCTCGCGCACCACCGGGCGGTCCACCGGCGCGCCGAGGATGTCGGCGAGGCGCTGCATGGTCCAGTCAGACGCCACCATGCCGCCGTCGACGCGCAGCACCGTCTCGGCCCCGGCGGCGCCCGGCCAGTCGGCCCGCATGGCGTCCAGCAGGTCGAGCGTCTGGTAGCAGACGCTCTCCAGCGCCGCCCGGGCGATCTCGTTCGGGCCCGTGGCGCGGGTCAGCCCGTAGAGCGCGCCGCGGCACTCGGCGTCCCAATAGGGCGCGCCGAGGCCGACGAAGGCCGGCACCAGATAGACGGCCTGCGCCGGGTCGGCCCGCTCCGCCATCGGACCCGTGTCGGCTGCGGCCTTGACGACGCCGAGCCCATCCCTGAGCCACTGCACGGCCGCGCCGGCGACGAAGATCGAGCCCTCCAGCGCATAGGTGGGCTTGCCGCCGAGCTGGTACGCGATGGTGGTGAGCAGCTTGTTGTGCGACGCCACGGCCTGAGCGCCGGTGTTGAGCAGCGCGAAGCAGCCCGTCCCGTAGGTCGACTTCATCATGCCCGGCGTGAAGCACGCCTGCCCCACGGTGGCGGCCTGCTGGTCGCCGGCCACGCCGCAGACCGGGATGGCCCCGCCCAGCAGCTCCGGCAGGGTCTCGCCGAAGCGGGCCGAGGAATCGCGCACCTCCGGCAGCATGGACCGCGGCACCCGCAGGATCGACAGCAGCTCGTCGTCCCACGCGCCGCGATGGATGTCGTAGAGCAGCGTGCGCGAGGCGTTGGTGGCGTCCGTGGCGTGCACGGCGCCGCCCGTCAGCCGCCAGAGCAGGAACGAGTCCACAGTCCCGAAGGCGAGTTCGCCCCGTTCCGCCCGCGCCCGCGCGCCCGGCACGTTGTCGAGGATCCAGGCGATCTTCGTGCCGGAGAAATAGGGGTCCAGGATCAGGCCCGTCTTGGCCGTGAAGGCGGGCTCGTGGCCGGCCGCCTTCAGGGCCGCGCAGGCGTCGGCGGTGCGCCGGTCCTGCCACACGATGGCCCGGTGGATCGCCTGGCCGCTCTTGCGGTCCCACACCAGCGTGGTCTCGCGCTGGTTGGTGATGCCGATCGCGGCCACGTCCCGGGCGGTCGCCCCGGCCCTGTCGAGCGCTTCGCGGCACACCGCGACCGTCGACGACCAGAGGTCCTCCGGCTCGTGCTCGACCCAGCCCGACGCCGGGAAATGCTGCGGGAATTCCTGCTGGGCCACCGCCGCCACGGTGGTGTCGGCGCGAAACAGGATCGCGCGCGACGAGGTGGTGCCCTGGTCGATGGCGAGAACGAACGTCATGTCTCCTCCCGGCGGCTCGCGCCGGGGCGTCGGTCCCGCGCGGCTTCGTTGCGCCGATCATGGGCGCCGCCGGGCCGGCCCGCAAGGCCAGGGCGGCGCCTCCGGGGGGAGCGCCCTACTTCAGGCCGGCGCGGAGGAACTCGATCACGCCGGAGAAGTCCTTCGCGCCGTAGCCGGCCGCCTCGAAGGCTTCGTAGATCTTCGCCGCATGGGCGCCCAGCGGCGTCTCGGCCCCGGCCGAGCCGGCCGCGTCCTGCGACAGCCGCAGGTCCTTCAGCATCAGCGCCGCCGCGAAGCCGGGCGCATAGCCGCTGTTGGCGGGGCTGGTCGGAACCGGCCCGGGAACCGGGCAATAGGTGGTCAGCGACCAGCACTGTCCCGAGGAGGTCGACGCCACGTCGAACAGCGCCTGGTGCGACAGGCCGAGCTTCTCGGCCAGCACGAAGGCCTCGCTGACGCCGACCATCGAGATCCCGAGGATCATGTTGTTGCAGATCTTGGCGGCCTGGCCGGCGCCCGCCTCGCCGCAATGCACCACCTTCTTGCCCATGACCTCCAGGAGGGGCCTCGCCTTGGCGAAGGCCTCGGGCGATCCGCCGCACATGAAGGTGAGGGTTCCGGCCGTGGCGCCGCCGACGCCGCCCGACACGGGCGCGTCGAGGCTGGGCATGCCGGCCTCCCGGGCCAGCGCGTGGGCCTGGCGCGCGCTCTCCACGTCGATGGTGGAGGAATCGATCATCAGCGTCCCGGGCCGCGCGTGCTTCAGCACGTCGCCCCAGACGGACAGCACCGGCTTGCCGGCCGGCAGCATGGTGACGACCGCATCGGCCTCCCGCACGGCGTCCGCCGCCGTGGCCGCCGTCGCGACGCCCTGGCCGGCCGCGGCGTCGAGATGGGCGCGCGACAGGTCGAAGCCGATCACCCTGTGGCCCGCCTTGACCAGATTGGCGCTCATGGGCGCGCCCATGTTGCCCAGGCCGATGAACCCGATGACGCTCACGATGTCCTCCCGATTGTTCCGGACGGGCCGGTCACATCCCGCTTCCCTGCCCGCGCCCGATCAGGCTGCGGGCGATGATGACGCGCATGATCTCGTTGGAGCCCTCGAGGATCTGGTGCACGCGCAGGTCGCGCACGATCTTCTCGACGCCGTAGTCGGCGAGATAGCCGTAGCCGCCATGCAGCTGCAGCGCCTGGTTGGCGACGTCGAAGCCGACGTCGGTGCCGAAGCGCTTGGCCATGGCGCAGAGCCGCGTGGCGTCCGGGGCCTTGGCGTCCAGCGCCGAAGCGGCGCGCCACAGGAAGGTGCGGGCCGCCTCCAGTTCGGTCGCCATGTCGGCGAGCCGGAACTGCAGCGCCTGGAACTCCTGCAGCTTCCTGCCGAAGGCCTTGCGCTCGCCCAGATAGGCCAGCGACTTGTCGAGCGCGGCCTGCGCGCCGCCCAGCGAGCAGGCCGCGATGTTGAGCCGGCCGCCGTCGAGGCCCGCCATCGCGATCTTGAAGCCGATGCCCTCGGGGCCGAGTCGGTTGTCGACCGGGACGCGGCAGCCGTCGAAGATCACCTGGCGGGTCGGCTGGGCGTTCCAGCCCATCTTCTTCTCGTTGGCCCCGAAGCTCAGGCCGGGCGCGTCCTTGGGGATCACGAGCGTCGAGATCCCGCCCGCTCCCTCCTCGCCGGTGCGCGCCATGACGACGTAGAGATCGGAGGCGCCGGCGCCGGAGATGAACTGCTTCACCCCGTCCACCACATAGACGTCGCCCTCGCGCCGCGCCCTCGTCCTCAGCGCCGCCGCGTCGGAGCCGGCGCCGGGCTCGGTCAGGCAGTAGCTGGCGATGTGCTCCATGGTGGCGAGCTTCGGCAGGAACCGCCGGCGCTGCTCGTCCGACCCGTAGGCGTCGATCATCCAGGACGCCATGTTGTGGATGGAGATGAAGGCCGCCACGGTCGGGCAGCCGGTCGCCAGCGCCTCGAAGATCAGGGTCGCGTCGAGACGGGTCAGCCCCGAGCCGCCCACGTCGTCGCGCACATAGACGCCGCCCATCCCGAGCGCCGCCGCCTCGCGCATCTCCTCGACCGGGAAGTGCTTGCGCTCGTCCCACTCCACCGCCTTGGGAGCGAGCCTCTCGGCCGCGAAGTCGCGCGCCATGTCGCGGATGGCGAGGTGGTCTTCCGAAAGGGCGAAGAGGGACATCGGGCGGCGTCCTTCAGGGCGCGACGTGGAGAGCGGGCCGGTGGGCCGGCCCGCTCAGCTCAGCTCACTTCATCGTCGGGATCGAGAACTCCGCCCCGTCCTTGATGCCGGACGGCCAGCGCGAGGTGACGGTCTTCGTCTTGGTGTAGAACCGGAAGGCGTCCGGGCCGTGCTGGTTCAGGTCGCCGAAGCCCGAGCGCTTCCAGCCGCCGAAGGTGTAGTAGGCCAGCGGCACCGGGATCGGCACGTTGATGCCCACCATGCCGACCTGCACCTTGGCGGCGAAGTCGCGCGCCGCGTCGCCGTCGCGCGTGAAGATGGCGGTGCCGTTGCCATATTCATGGTCGTTGGCGAGCGCGAGGCCCTCGGCGTAGTCCTTGGCGCGGACGACGGACAGCACCGGGCCGAAGATCTCTTCCTTGTAGATCCGCATGTCCTTGGTGACGTTGTCGAACAGGCAGCCGCCCATGTAGTAGCCGTTCTCGTAGCCCTGCATCTTGAAGCCGCGGCCGTCGACGCGCAGCGTGGCCCCCTCCTGGATGCCGAGGTCGACATAGGACTTCACCTTGTCGAGATGGGCCTTGGTGACGAGCGGGCCGAAATCGGCCGACGGGTCGGTCGAGGGGCCGACCTTCAGGCCCTCGACGCGCGGGATCAGCTTGTTCATGAGGCGGTCGGCGGCCTCCTGGCCGACCGGCACCGCCACCGAGATCGCCATGCAGCGCTCGCCGGCCGAGCCGTAGCCGGCCCCGATGAGGGCGTCGACGGCCTGGTCCATGTCGGCGTCCGGCATGACGATCATGTGGTTCTTGGCGCCGCCGAAGCACTGCACGCGCTTCCCCGCCGCGCAGCCGCGCGTGTAGACGTATTCGGCGACCGGGGTCGAGCCCACGAAGCCCACCGCCTTGACGTCCGGATCGTCCAGCAGGGCGTCCACCGCCTCCTTGTCGCCGTTGACGACGTTGAGCACGCCGGCCGGCAGGCCGGCCTGCAGGAACAGCTCGGCGATGCGCAGCGGCACGCCGGGATCGCGCTCGGAGGGCTTCAGGATGAAGGCGTTGCCCGCCGCCAGCGCCGGGCCGCACTTCCACAGCGGGATCATGGCCGGGAAGTTGAACGGGGTGATGCCCGCCACCACGCCGAGCGGCTGGCGCATCGAATAGATGTCGATGCCGGGGCCGGCGCCCTCGGTGTACTCGCCCTTCATCATCTGCGGCGCGCCGATGCAGAACTCGATGACCTCGAGGCCGCGCTGGATGTCGCCCTTGGCGTCCGGCACGGTCTTGCCGTGCTCGCGGGCGAGCAGCTCGGCGAGGCTGTCATACTCGGCGTGGACCAGCTCGAGGAACTTCATCAGCACGCGGGCGCGGCGCTGCGGGTTGGTGGCCGCCCAGGCCGGCTGGGCCGCCTTGGCGTTCTCGACGGCCGCCCGCACTTCGGCGGCGGACGCCAGGGGCACCCGCGACGCGAGCTCGCCGGTCATCGGCCAGAAGGCGTCCGTGAAGCGGCCCGAGGCGCCCTTCACATGCTTGCCGCCGATGAAATGCGTGAGTTCCGCGACCATGATGTCCTCCCCGAGATGACGGCGCCGCCCGTCAGCGGGCGGCCAAGCTTTGCGACACGAGTATCATTGCGATCCACGCACGGCTATGCGACTTTTCAACCCTGATCCGTGCGCAAACGCCCATATGGGCGCGCCTGGGACACGGAGCCGAAAGACGCGCGCATGGGCGGTTTCGATTGGGATGACTTGCGCTTTTTTCTCGCCGTGGCAAGGGCCGGCCGCCTGACCATCGCGGCGCGCCGCCTCGGGGCGGACCACGCCACCGTCAGTCGCCGCGTCACCTCGCTCGAGGCGGCCCTGAAGGCGACCCTGTTCGAGCGCCGGCCGCAGGGCTACGCCCTCACCGCCCAGGGCGAGCGCCTCGTGGTCGCCGCCGAGGCGATCGAGAGCGCCGCGCTGGCCGCCGCCAGCGAGATCGGCGGCTCGGACCTCGCTCTGTCGGGAGCGGTCCGCATCGGCGCGCCGGACGGGTTCGGGACGCTGTTCCTGGCCCCGCGCGCCGTGGCCTTGGCGGAGCGCTATCCCGAGCTGGAGATCCAGCTCGTCGCGATGCCGCGCCTGCTCTCCCTGTCGAAGCGCGAGGCCGACGTGGCGATCGCGCTGTCGCCGCCCAAGGAGGGCAAGGTCGTCGCCCGAAAGCTCACCGACTACCGCCTGGCCCTCTATGCGGCGCCGTCCTATCTGGCGGCGGCCGCCCCGATCCGGTCCGCCGAGGACCTCTCCGATCACCCGCTCATCGGCTATATCGACGATCTCATCATCACGCCGGAGCTGGACTATCTGGATGAGATCGCCAAGGGCCTGCGCCCGCGCCTGCAATCCTCCACGCTGGTCGCCCAGATGCAGTGCGCCATGACCGGGGCGGGCGTCTGCGTCCTGCCGCATTTCATGGCGGCGGGCCGGCCCGAGCTCGCGCCGGTCCTGCCGGAGATCCAGCTCACCCGCACCTTCTGGCTGATCGTTCACGCCGAGCTGAAGGACGTCGCCCGCATCCGCGCCACGGTCGATTTCCTCGTGCGCGAGACGCGGGCCGCGCGGGCGCTCTTCCTGCCGGAGTGAGGCGCACCGCCGCCGTTTGCGCGCCGGCCCCGGCATGGCTACGACTGGACGCGGGACAGAAGCGGGACCGCCCATGCCGACTGCCGTCGAACTCTCCTATGTGGACATGCACACCGCCGGCGAGCCGGTCCGGATCGTCACCGGCGGCTATCCGGAGCTGCGCGGCCGCACGGTCCTGGAGCAGCGGCGGGACGCCCGCGAGCGCTTCGACCATTGGCGCCGCGCCATGATGCTGGAGCCGCGGGGCCATGCGGGGATGTATGGCGTGATCCCGGTGCGCCCGTCGCATCCCGGCGCCGTGCTGGGCGTGCTGTTCACGCACAATGAGGGCTACTCGACCATGTGCGGCCACGCCACCATCGCGCTCGGCCGCTGGGTGGTGGACCAGGGCCTCGTCCCGATGGTCGAGCCGGAGACCCGCTTCGTGATCGAGGCCCCGTGCGGGCCCCTGGCCCTCGCCTGCACGGTGCGGGACGGCGCGGTCACGGCGGTGCGCTTCGAGAGCGTTCCGGCCTACGCGCATGCGCTGGACGTGAGCGTCGAGGTCCCGGGCCATGGGCGCATCGTCGCCGACATCGCCTATGGGGGCGCGTTCTACGCGATCCTGCCGGCCGCGCGCTTCGGGCTCGACTTCTTCGCCACGCCGCTGGACGACCTGGTCGCGGCGGGGGGCGCGCTCACGGACGTGGTCCGGCGGGAGATGCGCATCGCGCACCCGACCGAGCCGGACCTCGGCTTCCTCTACGGAACGATCCTGACCGACGACGCCGGGCCCGCCGACGAAAGCTGGAACCTCTGCGTCTTCGCCGAGCGCCAGGTGGACCGCAGCCCCACGGGATCGGGCGTCACGGCCCGCATGGCGCTGGACCACGCCAAGGGCCTCGTGCGGCCCGGCCAGACCCGCCTGTTCCGGGGGATATCGGGCGGGCCCTTCACCGGCGCCGTGACGCGCCCGGCTCCCGAGATCGAGGGCGCGGTGCGGGTGGAGGTCGGCGGCCAGGGCTTCTACGCCGGCAAGGGCGCCTTCCTGATCGAAGCCGACGACCCGCTCGGCTGCGGCTTCACGCTGGCGCGCAGCTTCGGCGAGGCCAGAACGGTCGTCCGCTCACCGGCATGACCCACCGTCATCCCCGTCCCGGCGCTTCGCGCCGCCGGGGATGACGGCGCAGAGATGGCCGCGCGCGGATCACCCCCGCAGGGCGGCGCCGCTCTTTTTCTGAACCTCGGCGACGATCTTCGCCGCGACGGCGTCGATTTCGGCGTCGGTCAGCGTCTTCTCGGTGGGCTGCAGGGTCACCGCGAGGGCGACGGATTTCTTGCCGTCCGGCACGCCCGGTCCCTCATAGACGTCGAAGACGTCCACGGCCGCGATCAGCTGCCGCTCGGCCGTCTGGGCCGCCTTGACGAGGTCGCCGGCCGCCACCGCGCGGTCGACCACGAAGGCGAAGTCGCGCGACACGGGCTGGAAGTCCGAGAGCGTCAGCTTCGGCTTGATCTTGGTCGGCTTGGCCTTGGGCGGCGGCAGCCGGTCGAGGATCAGCTCGAAGCCCACGGCCGGGCCCTTCGCGTCCAGCGCCTCCAGGGCGCGCGGGTGAAGCTCGCCGAACCAGCCGACCACCAACTTGGGGCCGAACTGCAGCGTGCCGGAGCGGCCCGGATGGAACCAGGCGGGTCCGCCCGGGACGACCTGCAGGCCGCCGGTCGGGACGCCCAGCGCCTCCAGCGCCGCCATGGCGTCGGCCTTGGCGTCGAAGACGTCGGCGGGCGTCGCCGGGGCGGACCAGCGGCGGCCGGCGCCGTCCGGCTTCGCCAGGCCCCGGCGCACGCCAGCGGCGGCGATGTCCTGCTCCTCTGGCTTGTCGCCGCGAAACACCTGCCCCACCTCGAACAGCGCCAGGTCCTGCGCGCCGCGGTCGTGGTTGCGCTGCGCCGCCTTGAGCAGGCCCGGCAGCAGGCTCGGCCGCATGTCGGACAGCTCCGCCGCGATCGGGTTGGCGAGCGCCAGCTCGGGACGGCCGCCGCCGAAGGTCTCGGCCTCCTGCTTGCCGATGAACGACCATGTCACGGCCTCCACCATGCCGCGCGCCGCCAGCGCGCGCTTGGCCGTGCGGGTGCGCTTCTGGATGAGCGTCAGCACCGGCTTGGCGACCGTCGCCTCCTCGCGGGCGAAGGGCGTCGACGCGATGCGGTCGAGGCCCGCGATGCGCACGATCTCCTCGACGATGTCCGCCTTGCCCTCCACGTCCGGCCGCCAGGACGGCACGGCCACCTTGACGTAGGACTCCGTGCCCGAGACCCAGAAACCGAGCTCGCGCAGGATCACCTTCATCTCCGGGACCGGCAGGGTCAGGCCGGTGAGCCGCTCCACCTCGGCGTAGGGGAACTCGATGATCTTGTCCGGCGACGGGATCTCGCCCGCCAGCGTGACCGTGGACGCCTCGCCGCCGCACAGGTCCATGACCATGCGGGTGGCCATCTCGAGCCCCGGCAGGCAGAAGGCCGGATCGACGCCGCGCTCGAAGCGGTAGCGCGCGTCGGTGTTGACGCCGAGCTTGCGGCCCGTGAGCGCGATGTTGAGCGGATCCCACAGCGCCGACTCGATCAGCACGTCCGTGGTCGTCTCGTCGCAGCCCGAATGCTCGCCGCCCATGACGCCCGCGATGCTCTCCACGCCGGCGTCGTCGGCGATCACCACCATGCCGTCGTCGAGCGCATAAGTGCGCCCGTCCAGCGCCAGCACCTGCTCGCCGGTCCGGGCGCGGCGGACCACGAGGTCGCCGCTGACCTTCTTCAGGTCGAAGACGTGCAACGGCCGATTGCGGTCGAATGTCATGTAGTTGGTGATGTCGACCAGCGCGTTGATGGGGCGCAGCCCTATCGCCTTCAGGCGCCGCTGCATCCACTCCGGGCTCGGCCCGTTCTTCACGCCGCGCACCAGCCGCAGCGCGAAGGCCGGGCAGAGCTTTTCGTCGCCCGGCGCGAGATCGAGCCTGACCGCCACCGGGCAGGGGAACTCGCCCCGGACGCCCTGGACCGGCTTGTCGATGAGCTTGCCCAGCCCGGCCGCCGCCAGATCGCGGGCCACGCCGTGCACGCCGAGCGCGTCCGGCCGGTTCGGCGTCACGGCGAAGTCGATCACGGCGTCGTCGAGGCCGGCCCAGTCGGCGTATTTCACCCCCACCGGCGCGTCGGCCGGCAGGTCGATGATGCCGTCATGGTCCTCGCCCAGGCCCAGCTCCATGGCCGAGCACAGCATGCCGGCGCTCTCCACGCCGCGGATCATCCCGACCCCGAGGGTGATGTTCTTGCCCGGGATGTAGGTCCCGGGCGGCGAGAACACCGACTTCATGCCCGTGCGGGCGTTCGGCGCGCCGCACACCACCTGCACGGGCGTCCCCGAGCCGGTGTCGACGATGCACACCCGCAGCCGGTCGGCGTTGGGGTGCTGCTCGGCCGAGATCACATAGGCGATCGTGTAGGCCTCCAGCAGCTTGGCCGGATCCTCCACGCTCTCGACCTCGAGCCCCACGCGCGTCAGCGTCTCGTCCACGGTCCGCAGCGAGGCCGTGGTGTCGAGGTGCTCCTTGAGCCAGGAGAGTGTGAGCTTCATCTGGCTGACCTCAGAACCTGTATGTGTTCTTGATGATGTCGAAGAGCTGCCGAGCGGCTTCTTCGCCCATTTGAAATGTTTGGCTCTGCTTGTCGCGCATCACGCGATCGTCAGATCCATAGGTATCGATCTGGAGCACTGTCCGACCATCCTGCACGTCGAAGGCTTTCACCTGAGCGACAACCTGAGTTGGCTGTTTTCTGCCCACGCCAGGCTTCGGCATGAATGCTGTGATCCAGGGCATGACTGCCTCCTCAGGCGCTCAGGCCGGCCGTCAGGGACGGGATGTCCAGCGGGCGGAAGCCGTAATGGCTCAGCCAGCGGACGTCGGCGTCGAAGAAAGCGCGCAGGTCCGGCATGCCGTATTTCAGCATCGCGATGCGGTCGATCCCCATGCCCCAGGCGAAGCCCTGGTATTCGTCGGGGTCGAGGCCGCAATGGCGGATGACGTTGGGGTGCACCATCCCGCAGCCCAGGATCTCCAGCCAGTCGTCGCCCTCGCCGAAGCGGATCTCGCCGCCCTTGCGCGAGCACTGGATGTCGACCTCGGCGGAGGGCTCCGTGAACGGGAAGAATGACGGCCGGAAGCGCATCTTCACGTGCTCGACCTCGAAGAACGCCTTGCAGAACTCCTCCAGGATCCATTTCAGGTGGCCCATATGGGAGCCGCGGTCGATCACTAGGCCCTCGACCTGGTGGAACATCGGCGTATGCGTCTGGTCGCTGTCGCACCGGTAGGTCCGGCCCGGGATGATCACCCGGATCGGCGGCTTCTGGCTCATCATCGTTCGGATCTGAACCGGGCTCGTATGGGTGCGCAGCAGCTTGCGCTCGCCGTCCGGGCCGGGGTTGAAGAAGAACGTGTCGTGCATCTCCCTGGCCGGATGCCCGACCGGGAAGTTCAGCGCCGTGAAGTTGTAGAAATCCGTCTCGATGTCCGGGCCTTCCGCCACCGCGAAGCCCATGTCGCCGAAGATCGTCGTCAGCTCGTCGATCACCTGGCTGATCGGATGCACCCGGCCGCGGCCGAGCGCGCTCTCGGGCGTGGGCAGGGTGACGTCGACGGTCTCGGCCTTGAGGCGCGCGTCCAACGCGGCGTTCTTGAGGGCCGTGCGGCGCTCGGCGATCAGGGCCGTCACGCGGTCGCGCAGGCCGTTGATCAGCGGGCCGTTCTGCTTGCGCTCGTCGGGCGTCATGGAGCCGAGCGTCTTCAGGAGCTCGGACACGGAGCCCTTCTTGCCGAGCGCGCCGACGCGCACGGCCTCGAGCGCGGCCTCGTCGGCGGCGGCCCCTGCGGCGGCCGCGATCTCGGATTCCAGGGCGGAGAAATCGGACATGAGCTCAAACACCTCAAGCGCCGGGGAGAGCCCCGGCGCGGACGGCGGGTGTTTGCCACGGGAGGGCGCGGGTTGTCGAGAGAGGGCTCTGGGCCGCCCTTGAAAGAGAAACCCCGCCGGGCTTGTGATCGCCATGGCGGGGTCCGCCCCTCGTCAGGCGACCGCGAGCAATCGTCACCGTTGTGGGTGGGGCGCGATTAAAGACAAGTGACCGAGACCGAAAAGGCGCCGCTCCCGTCTCACCCTTGAACCCTTCCCCGCCAGCCCACATATTCCGGATGCGGCCTCGGCCGCCCGGGTGCTGCATGAGCGGGCCCGGAACCGGAGCGCCTTCACACAGGGCTTCATGTCGCGCGTACCGTCCTTGTCTTCTCCGTTCCTGCTCGGCTTCGACGAGGTGGAACGGGCTCTCAGCCGGGTGGCCAAGGCCGCCTCGGAGGGATATCCGCCCTACAACATCGAGCGCCTCCAGCGCGACGGCGACGAGCCGGAGCGGTTGAGGATCACGCTCGCGGTGGCGGGATTCACCCGGGACGATCTGGAGATCACCCTGGAGGAGAACCAGCTGGTCATCCGTGGCCGGCAGGCCGACGAGAAGGACAGGCAGTTCCTGCATCGCGGCATCGCCGCGCGGCAGTTCCAGCGGGCTTTCCTGCTGGCGGACGGCCTGGAGGTCCGCGGCGCGGACCTCGCGAACGGTCTTCTGTCGATCGACCTCGTCCGGCCGGAAGCCGAGCGGATCGTTCGCCGGATCGACATCATCGGCCGGGACTGACCGCCCGGCCCGACGCCCCCGAATACGCTCTTTTCACTTTCGCTCCGCTCAAAGGAGGGTGCGATGAACGACGCTATCAAGACCCCCGCGACCCAGACCCCCTACGCCGGCTCTTCCGAGCAGGTCACCCCGCAGGTGCTCGCCGCCATCGGGGGAGGCGAGATCGCCTATGTGCGGGCGATCAAGTCCGACGACCTGAACCGCCTGTTCCCGCAGGCGCCCGAGATCCAGCCCGGCCTCGACCTCTTCGCCCTGCTGGGCGCCGACGGCACGCCCATCATGGTGACCGACAGCCGCAACACGGCCATCGCCAACGCCTGGGAGCACAACCTCGTGCCGGTCAGCGTCCACTAGCGACGCAACGCGCCGGGCCCCTCGTTCCGAGGCGCGGGCCAGCCCGCGCCTCGGCGAGGCTTTTCGCGGCTGCGCCCTCGAAAGGTCAGCCGATCTCCTCGATCGCCGCCACCAGCCGCGCCAGGTCCTCCGGGCGCGACAGGCGGTGGTCGCCGTCCTTGATCAAGGTCGTCACCACGTCGTCGCCCGGCAGGTGCTCCACGAGCCGCATGGCGTGCCGCCACGGCACGTCCGGGTCCTGCATGCCCTGCAGGATGTGCACCGGGCAGCCCGTCACGATCGGCGGGCCGTCCAGCATCAGGCGCCGGCGGCCGTCCTCGATCAGCGCGCGGGTGATCGGGTAGGGCTCGGGCGAATAGTCCGACCGCCGAAGCCACGCGCCGGTCTCGACGATCTGGCGCTTCACCTCGTCGGGGAAGCGGTCCCACATCAGCGCCTCGGTGAAGTCCACCGCCGGCGCGATGAGGACGAGGCCCGACAGGCCGAGCCCCTCCTCGCGCAGGCGCTGGGACGCCAGCAGCGCCAGCCAGCCGCCCATCGAGGAGCCTGTCAGCACGGGCGCCGGGCCGGCGAGCGCGCGGATGACGGCGACGCTCTCCTCCAGCCAGCGCGAGATCGTGGCGTCCTCGAACCGTCCGTCGGACAGGCCGTGTCCCGAATAGTCGAACCGCAGGAACGATCGGCCGGCCCCGGCCGCCCACCGGTCCAGCGTCTCCGCCTTTGTGGAGGCCATGTCGGAGCGGAATCCGCCGAGCCACACGACGGTGGGTCCGACGCCGTCGCGGCGCCGATAGGCGATACGGCGGGCGTCGGAACCTGTGCCTACCGTCAGAAACTGCGCATCCGCAAATTGCGGATCGTCCCCGCTCACCTTACACCTCGTGTCATGGATCCTGCCCTGGGTGATTTGCTCGAACCAGCATCGCGGCCGCCGTCGACGCCGACCGCCAGGCGGTCGTCCGCCCCCAGGGGCGTTCTACACCGGGCGGCGCCATGAAGCGACAGGGCCCGTCCACCGCCTTCGCCGGGCAGAACCTGTCGCCGCTGGCCGGCTGCACGATCCTGCAGGTGGTGCCGGAGCTGGAGGCCGGCGGCGTCGAGCGCACCACCGTCGACATCGCCGAGGGCCTCGCGGCGGCCGGCGCGCGCGCCCTGGTGGCGACCTCGGGCGGGCGCCTGGTGGCCGAGCTGCAGGCCAAGGGCGGGATCTGGATCCCGTTCCCGGCCCGCACCAAGAACCCCGTCGCCATGCTGGCCAACGCCCGGCGGCTGCGCGCCATCTGCCTCGATGAGGGCGTCGACATCCTGCACGCCCGCTCGCGAGCCCCGGCCTGGAGCTCGCTGATGGCCTCCCGTGCGCTGGGGCTGCCCTTCGTCACCACCTATGCGGGCAGCTATTCGGGCCGCTCGGCCGTCAAGGCGCTGTACAATTCGGTCATGGCGCGCGGCGACGCCGTCATCGCCAACTCCAGCTACACGGCCGACCTCATCGGCCGGCAGCATCCCTTCGCGCGAGAGCGCGTGCGGGTCATCCACCGCGGCACGGACCTGCGGGCCTTCTCGCCGCATGCGGTCGAGCCCGAGCGCGTGGAGAGGATCCGGCGCGACTGGGGCGTCCAGCCGCACCAGCGCGTCGTGCTGCTGGCCGCGCGGCTGACCGCCTGGAAGGGCCAGAAGGTGCTGATCGAGGCCGCCAAGCGGCTGGTCGACCGCGGCGTCCAGGACATCGCCATCGTGCTGGCCGGCGACCCGCAGGGCCGCGACGGCTATGTGCGCGAACTCGACGCGCTGACCGAGAAGCTCGGCCTCAAGGGGATCGTGCATCGCGCCGGGCATTGTGTCGACATGCCGGCCGCGTTCCTGGCGGCCTCGGTGGTGACGGTGCCGTCCATCGAGCCCGAGGCCTTCGGCCGCTCGGCCGTGGAGGCGCAGGCCATGGGCGCGCCGGTGGTCGTCTCCGATCTCGGCGCGGTGCCGGAGACCGTTCTGGCTCCGCCCCAGGCGCCGGCGGCGGCCCGCACCGGCTGGCGCGTGCCGCCGGGCGACGCCGAAGCGCTGGCCGACGCCGTCCAGACGGCGCTGGGCATGGGCGCCAGCGCCCGCGACGCCCTCGCGGCCCGCGGCCGCGCCCATGTGGAGGCGCATTTCTCGCTGGGCCGCATGGTCGGCGAGACCCTGGACCTCTATGCGGCCCTGCTCGGGCAGGACCGCGCGTGAGCCTGTCCGATCGCTGAAAGTCCAGGATCGGTAACGAAAGACAAAGAGCCGAGTTGACTTCGCGGATCTTTCTGCGAATTTCCAAATTTGCCGTCAACATCGCCCGCCGCCGTCCCGAACGGCGCTTCGAGCTGCCCCGGAGGGGCGGGCCCAGAGGAGACTAAAGCCATTCGCAGACCAATGAGAGCCGCTCCGGTCCCGCAGAAGGACGGACCCCGCGCCAACCGCGACATCCGCGGCGTGCGCGAAGTCCAGCTGATCGACGAAACCGGAGCCAACCAGGGCGTCGTGCCGTTCTTCGACGCCTTGAAGGCCGCCGAGGACGCAGGCCTGGACCTCGTGGAGATCGCTCCGAACTCGACGCCGCCCGTCTGCAAGATCCTCGACCACGGCAAGTTCAAGTTCAACGAGCAGAAGAAGGCCGCCGAGGCCCGCAAGAAGCAGAAGACGGTCGAGGTGAAGGAGATCAAGCTCCGCCCCGGCATCGACGACCACGACTACGGGGTCAAGATGAAGGCCGTCCGCCGCTTCTTCGAAGAGGGCGACAAGGTGAAGGTCACGCTCCGCTTCCGCGGACGCGAGATGGCCCACCAGGATCTCGGCATCAAGCTGCTCGAACGCGTCAAGGCCGAGATGGGCGACGTCTCCAAGGTGGAGTCCGAACCCATGCTGGAGGGACGCCAGATGGTCATGATCATGGCGCCGCGCTGAGCGCCGTTCGACCGTGACGTTTCAAAAGCCGCTGCGGACCACCGCGGCGGCTTTTTCTCGCGCCCGGAATGATGCCTGGCGGACACGCCGGGCGGGATCATGCGAATCCAGTTCTCTTGCGGGGCCATACCGTCTAAACACCGTCGTCAGAACTGCGGCATGCTCAGACGGCCGCGAGAGTGATTCGCGACGGCGCGAGCGCGCAGCGGCTTCGGCGGAACCATGGCTCAGGACGGAACGAGGAAGGTCTACGTCAAATCCTACGGCTGCCAGATGAACGTTTACGACGCCCAGCGCATGGCGGACGTTCTGGCCCCGGAAGGCTACGCCGAGACGGCCGATATGGCCGACGCCGACGTCGTGGTTCTCAACACCTGCCACATCCGTGAGAAAGCCGCCGAGAAGGTTTACTCGGAGCTGGGACGCGTGCGCGAGGTGCGCCGCGACCGCGCCCTGGACGGCCGCGAGACCCAGATCGTCGTCGCCGGCTGCGTCGCCCAGGCCGAGGGCGGCGAGATCCTGCGTCGCGCCAAGGGCGTCGACCTCGTCGTCGGCCCGCAGAGCTACCATCGCCTTCCCGGCCTGCTGGAGCAGGCCCGCCGCAGCCCGGGCGTCGTCGACACCGAGTTCCCGGCCGCCGCCAAGTTCGACCATCTCCCCGGCGCCAGCCGCGAGAAGACCCGCGCCCGCGGCGTCTCGGCCTTCCTCACCGTGCAGGAAGGCTGCGACAAGTTCTGCACCTTCTGCGTCGTGCCCTATACGCGCGGCGCGGAGGCGTCCCGCCCGGTGGACGCCATCCTGCGGGAGGCCGAGCGCCTCGCCGCCGCCGGGGTGCGCGAGGTCACGCTGCTGGGCCAGAACGTCAACGCCTATCACGGCCAGGGGCCGGACGGCGCGGCCTGGACGCTGGGCGCGCTCATGCGCCGGCTGGCCGAGGTCCCCGGCCTGGAGCGGCTGCGCTACACCACCAGCCATCCCCGCGACATGGACGCCGAGCTGATCGCCGCCCACCGCGACCTGCCGGCCGTGATGCCCTATCTGCACCTGCCCGTGCAGTCCGGCTCGGACGCCATCCTGGCCGCCATGAACCGCCGTCACACCCGCGACGACTATCTGCGCCTGGTCGACCAGGTCAGGGCCGCCCGGCCCGACATCGCGCTGTCGTCGGACTTCATCGTCGGCTTCCCGGGCGAGACCGACGCCGATTTCCGCGACACCATGGACCTGATCGAGCGGGTCGGCTTCGCGGCCGCCTATTCGTTCAAATACAGCCCCCGCCCCGGCACCCCGGCCGCCGACATGGCCGCGCAGGTGGCGGAGCCGGCGATGACCGAGCGCCTGCACGCGCTGCAGGCGCTGCTCGACCGCCAGCTGCGGGCCTTCAACGCCGCCACGATCGGCCGCACCGTCGACGTCCTGGTGGAGCGGCCCGGCCGCCATCCGGGGCAGCTCGTCGGCAAGTCGCCCTATCTGCAGGCCGTGGCCTTCGAGGGCCGCGGCGCGGCGGCCGGCGACATCATCCCCGTGACCGTCGTCGGCACGGGCTCCTACAGCCTGCTCGGCGAGCGGGCCGACATCGAACCGGAGCGGGCGACCGCTTAAGGGAGGGGCTTCGTTGAGATCAGCCGAGGGCGTCAACCGTTTCACCCGCCAGCCGCCGCGCGGCGGCATCGCCGAGGCCGCCGAGATCAAGCTGACATTCGAGGACAATCGCCTCGCGAGCCTCGTCTTCGGCCAGTACGACCAGAACCTCGCGCATCTGGAGCGCCGCCTCGGCGTCGTGGCCAACGCCAACGGCAACAACGTCGTCCTCAAGGGCGCGCCCGAGAACACCGAGCAGGCGCGCCGGGTGCTGGAGCGCCTTTACGAGCGCGTGCGGTCGGGCGACGCGCTGACGCCGGGCGACGTCGACGGCGTGATCCAGGAGACCGCCATGCAGGGCATGCTGTTCCCGGTCGCCGAGACGGGGGCGGCGGCCTCCTTCGAGGAGATCGGCACCCGCAAGCGCCGGGTCCGCGCCCGCAACGCCGCGCAGCATTCCTATCTGCGCCTCCTCAAGAACCACGAGCTGGTCTTCGCCGAAGGCCCCGCCGGCACCGGCAAGACCTGGCTGGCCGTCGGCCACGCCGTGCAGCTGCTCGAGCAGGGCGTCGTCGAGCGGCTGGTGCTGTCGCGCCCGGCGGTCGAGGCCGGCGAGCGGCTCGGCTTCCTGCCGGGCGACATGAAGGAGAAGGTCGACCCCTATCTGCGCCCCATCTACGACGCGCTGTACGACTTCATGGAGTCGCGCCACGTCGAGCGCGGCATGCAGACCGGCATGATCGAGATCGCCCCGCTGGCCTTCATGCGCGGCCGCACGCTGACCAACGCCATCGTGCTGCTCGACGAGGCGCAGAACACCACCACGATGCAGATGAAGATGTTCCTCACCCGCCTGGGCGAGGGCTCGCGCATGATCGTCACCGGCGATCCGACCCAGATCGACCTGCCGCCCGGCCAGAAGTCGGGCCTGGTGGAGGCGGTCCGCATCCTCGACGGCGTCGAGGGCATCGGCCGCGTCACCTTCAAGGAGGGCGACGTCGTGCGTCACGACCTCGTGCGCCGCATCGTCGGGGCCTACGAATCCGACGCGCGCGGCCCCGCCGACAGCGCCAGGCCGTGAGCGCGCCGGCGCAGGATCCGGTCGCGCTCGACGTCGCCGAGGAGAGCCCTCTGTGGCGCGCGCTGCCCGACGCCGAGGCCCTGGCGGGGCGCGCCGTCGCGGCCGCGGCCCGGCTCGGCGGCGTCCGGCTCGTCCCCGGCGCGGAGGTCAGCCTGCTGCTGACCGACGACGCCCATATGCGCGAGATCAACCGGGAGTGGCGCGAGAAGGACAAGCCGACCAACGTCCTGTCCTTCCCGGCCGTGCAGCCCGACAAGGTGAGCGCGTCGCCCTTCCTGGGCGACATCGCGGTGGCGTACGAGACCCTTGCCCGCGAGGCGCTGGACGACCATACGACGGTGGCCGACCACTTCCTGCATCTCGTCGTCCACGGCTTCCTGCACCTGCTCGGTTACGACCACATCGAAACGGACGACGCGGAGCGGATGGAGCGGCTCGAGGTGGAGATCCTCGCGACGCTCGGCGTTCAGGATCCCTACGCGGACCGCCCCCTTGACGAGGAGACGCCATCCGGCAGGATGGCATGATCGCCATGACCTCCGACGATTCCCATTCCGGCGCCGCGGGCGGATCGCCCAGGCCGTCCGGCTCTTCCGAATCCCGCGAAGCGCCGGGCGAAAGTTTCATAGACCGCTTCCTGGCGCGGCTGGGGATCCGTCACGCCCAGTCTGTCCGCGACGACCTGGAGGAGGCGCTGGCCGAATCCGGGGCCGAGTTCTCGCCCCAGGAACGGGCGATGCTCAAGAACGTGCTCGGCCTGCGCACCCATCGGGTCGACGACGTCATGGTGCCGCGCGCCGACATCGTCGCGGTGGCGATCGAGACCACGCTGGGCGACCTCCTGCGGGTCTTCCGCACCGCTGGCCACTCGCGCCTGCCGGTCTACGCCGAGACCCTCGACGACCCGCGCGGCATGGTCCACATCCGCGACTTCATCGACTACATGGCGATGCGCGCCGAGACCGCGCGTCCGCCCGGCCGCCGGCGGTCGCTGCCGGCCGGCGCGCCCGACCTCGGCAAGGTCGACCTCGCCATCCCGCTCTCGGCCGCCAAGATCCTGCGCCCGGTGCTGTTCGTGCCGCCGTCCATGCCGGCCATGGACCTTCTGGTGAAGATGCAGGCGTCGCGCACCCACATGGCGCTGGTCATCGACGAGTATGGCGGCACCGACGGGCTGGTCTCCATCGAGGACCTCGTCGAGATCATCGTCGGCGACATCGAGGACGAGCACGACCTCGAGGACGCCCCGATGATCACCCGCGCGCCGGACGGGGCCTATCTGGCGGACGCCCGCACCAGCCTCGAGGAGGCCTCGGCCGAGCTCGGGGCCGATCTGGTCCATGGCGAACTGGCCGAGGACGTCGACACGCTGGGCGGCCTCATCGCCGCCCTGGTGGGGCGCGTTCCGGTGCGCGGCGAGGTGATCCAGCACCCGTCCGGGGTCGAGTTCGAGATTCTCGACGCCGATCCGCGGCGGATCAAGCGCCTGCGCATCCACGCCAATCCGCTCGAACCCCGCCTGAACGGGCCGCAGCCGCCCCTCGCCTTGCCGGCGCCGCCCCCGACCGAGGCGGCCGGCGACGACGCCAAGGCGGCTCCGGCGGCCTCGGCCGCCCAGGCGGCCCCGGCGGCCCCGGCCGCCCAGAACCCACCCAAGCCTTTCGAAGCCAAGTCAGGCTGATCGGACGCGATGAAGAACCTCGCCCATCGGATCATCCTCGTCTGGGGATGGCGCAGGCTGCTGCTGGCCTTCCTGGCCGGCGCGGTCGGCGCGCTCGCGATGCCGCCCTTCGGCGCGCTGCCCGCGCTGGCGGTCTCGTTCACGATCGCCACCTGGGTACTGGACGGCTCGGCCGCGGATGTCGGCCGGCTCTCCCGCGCCACGCTGGGCCACGCGGCCTTGGCGGGCTGGTTCTTCGGCTTCGGCTATTTCGTGGCGGGCCTCTGGTGGCTCGGATCCGCCTTCCTGGTCGAGGCGGACCAGTTCGCCTGGCTGATGCCGCTGGGCGTCGTCGGCCTGCCGGCGGTGCTCGCTCTCTACACGGCCCTCGCCTTCGCCATCGCGCGCGTGCTGTGGACGCCCGGGCCGATGCGCATCGTGGCGCTCGCGGTGGCGGTGACGGCGGCCGAATGGCTGCGCGCCATCCTGTTCACGGGCTTTCCCTGGAACGAGTTCGGCATGGCGCTGGGCTCCCACCTCGTGCTGGCGCAGTTCGCCTCGGTGGCGGGCCTGCACGGGCTGACCTTCCTGACGGTGCTGATCTGCGCCTCGCCGGCGATGTTCGGCTCGGCCATGCGCCCGGCCGAGCGCTGGACCGCGCCCATGCTGGCGGCCGCCGCGCTCGCGCTGCTGGCGGCCTTCGGCCTCGTTCGGCTGCAGACGGGACGCCCCGGCATGCAGGAGGGCGTGCGGCTGCGCATCGTCCAGCCGAACATCCCGCAGGACGACAAGTTCAGGCCCGAAAACCGCGACGCCATCATGGCGCGCTACCTGTCGATGAGCGACCGGGCCACCTCGCCCGAGAACAGCGGCGTCGGCGGCGTGACCCATCTGTTCTGGCCCGAATCGTCCTTTCCCTTCGTGCTCGCGCGCGACCCGACGGCGCTGGCCCAGATCGCGCAGCTCCTGCCCAAGGGCGCGGTGCTCATCACCGGGGCGGTGCGGTCGGCCGAGCCGCTGCCCGGCGAACGCGGCCGTCGCTACTTCAACGCCGTCCAGGTCGTGGGCGACGACGGCGCCATCCTCGACAGCTCGGACAAAGCCCATCTGGTGCCGTTCGGCGAGTATCTGCCCTTCAACGACGCGCTCACCGCGCTCGGGCTGCGACAATTCGTCGTAGCTCCGGGCGGGTTCGAGGCCGGCGCGCGGCGCAAGATGCTGAAGGCGCCCGGCCTGCCGCCGGCGGCCCCTCTGATCTGCTACGAGGCCATCTTTCCCGGCCAGGCCCGTCCCGAGCAGGGCGAGCCCGGCCTGATGATCAACCTCACCAACGACGCCTGGTTCGGCCTCACGCCCGGCCCGCACCAGCATTTCGCGCAGGCGAGGCTCCGCTCCATCGAGGAAGGCCTGCCCATGGTGCGGGCGGCGAATGACGGGATCTCGGCCGTCATCGATCCCTATGGTCGCGTGCTCGGCTCGCTGCCGCTCGGCGTCGACGGCGTGCTCGACTCCCGGTTGCCGAAGCCGATCGAGGCCACCGTCTTCAGTCGCGCCGGGGACTGGCCGACCGCCCTGATGCTCGGCCTGGGATTTCTGATAATCGGATTGACCATAAGGCAGAACGCAGTTTGACAATTATCAGCAAGTTGCACTACGGTCGACTCAACCGTGGGTCGCTTTGCCGGGTTGCACTTCATTCCTGATGTTGCGTCCCAAGCAGTCCGGAGACGAACGCGGTGCGGCGACTGGGGGCAGCGCCGCGGGACAGTGATCCGGAGGACTCGATGCTCAAGAAGGCTCCTAACCCGATCGACAAGCATGTCGGCAGCCGTGTGCGCATGCGGCGCGTCCTTGTGGGCATGAGCCAGGAGCGCCTGGGCGAGGCGCTCGGTCTGACCTTTCAGCAGGTGCAGAAATACGAAAAGGGCACCAATCGGATCGGCGCGAGCCGCCTGCAGCAGATCTCGAAGATCCTCGGCATGCCCGTCGAGTTCTTCTTCGAGGGATCGCCGCAGCCGGACAACGAGCCCTCCGGCTTCCGCGACGTCGCGGACACGACCTATGTGGCCGACTTCCTCGCCACGAACGAGGGCGTCCAGCTGAACCGCGCCTTCCTGCGGATCAAGGATCCGAAGATCCGCCGCCGCATCGTCGACCTCGTGTCGTCGCTCGCCGGCGTCGAGGAAGAGCGCATCCTCGCCGAGCCGGACGCCGTGCTGGCCGAGGCGGCCGAACCGGTGGTTCCGGCTCTCGTCGCCGAGTGAGCCGGAGCGCCGCGCCCCATGGCGCGGCGGTCCTGCCGTCCCGGGCGCCCCGAAGGCCCCAGGCGCTCGAGAACGCGCCCCTCCGCCGTCATCCCCGGCCGGAGCGGCGCAGCCGCGGAGGGGAAGGGGATCCAGAGAGGGCTCCGAAGCAGGCGCCGCCCCGCCCGGCCTCTCTGGATCCCCTTCCCGCGCCCTCCGGCGCGCCGGGGATGACGGGGCGGGGGCTTCGATGAGCTTCAGCGTCAAGCCGCGGCGGCGATCCTCATGGCGTTCGGAGTAACGAACGCATCCGGCATTTCAGCTTGACCGGAAGAACGCTCCCTGTCAGGAAATTCGCCATCAGGGTGGCGATGTCTGGCCACCGCCGGACATGCGAGGATCCAGTGGCGCGTTCGAGCTATCTGTTCACCAGCGAATCCGTGTCGGAAGGCCACCCGGACAAGGTGTGCGACCGCATCTCCGACGAGATCGTGGACGCCTTCTACCGCGTCGGGCCGGAGCAGGGCTGGGATCCGAAGGACATCCGGGTCGCGTGCGAGACGCTCGCCACCACCAACCGCCTCGTGATCGCGGGCGAGACCCGCGGCCCCGCGACCCTGACGCGCGACTATCTCAGCCACGTCGCCCGGCTGGCCGTGCGCGACATCGGCTATGAGCAGGCCGGCTTCCATTGGGAGACGGCCCAGATCGAGGTGCTCCTCCACGCCCAGTCGGCCGACATCGCCCAGGGCGTCGACAGCTCCGGCAACAAGGACGAGGGCGCCGGCGACCAGGGCATCATGTTCGGCTACGCCTGCCGCGAGACGCCCGAGCTGATGCCGGCGCCGATCTACTATGCCCACAAGATCCTCGCCCGCATGTCGCAGGCCCGCCGCTCCGGCGAGAGCTCCGTGCTCGGCCCGGACGCCAAGAGCCAGGTCACGGTGCGCTACGACGGCGGCAAGCCCGTCGGCGTGGCCGAGATCGTCATCTCCACTCAGCATCTCGACGAGAGCCTGTCGTCGCACGACGTGCGCGCCATCGTGGAGCCCTACGCCCGCGAGGCCCTGCCGGACGGCTGGATCGGCAAGGACACGGTCTGGCACGTCAACCCCACCGGCAAGTTCGTCATCGGCGGCCCGGACGGCGACTGCGGCCTCACCGGCCGCAAGATCATCGTCGACACCTATGGCGGCGCGGCCCCGCATGGCGGCGGCGCGTTCTCCGGCAAGGACCCGACCAAGGTGGACCGCTCCGCCGCCTATGCGGCCCGCTATCTGGCCAAGAACGTGGTGGCCGCCGGCCTGGCGGACCGCTGCACCCTGCAGCTCTCCTACGCGATCGGGGTGGCGCGGCCTCTCTCGATCTATGTCGACCTGCATGGAACCGGCCACATCGACGAGGGCCGCCTCGAGGCGGAGCTGATGGACATGGTCGACCTGACGCCGCGCGGCATCCGCGAGCATCTCGCGCTCAACCGGCCCATCTACGCCCGCACCTCCTCCTACGGCCATTTCGGCCGCGCCCCTGACGGAGACGGCGGCTTCAGCTGGGAGCGGACGGACCTCTCCGACCGCCTGCGCAGCCTGGCCTGAGGCGGAACCGATGACCGGCGCCGCAGGCGAGGGCGGCGCGTTTTTCGGCCGCCGCAAGGGTAAGAAGCTGCGGGCCGGACAGGCCGGCCTGTTCGAAACCCTGCTGCCCGCCCTGCGGGTGGACCCCGCCCGGGACCTGGCGGAGCCGCCCGGCCTGTTCGGCCGCCCGGTCCGGGAGGTCTGGCTCGAGATCGGCTTCGGGGGCGGCGAGCACCTGCTCGCCCGCGCCCGCCAGAACCCCGATGTGGGCTTCATCGGCTGCGAGCCCTTCGTCAACGGCATGGCCAAGCTTCTCGCCGCCATCGACGCCGAGAAGCTCGACAATGTCCGCCTCTACGACGCCGACGCGTCGGACGTCGTCGAAGCCCTGCCGGCGGGCTCGGTCACGCGCGTGATCCTGCTCTACCCCGATCCCTGGCCCAAGCGGCGCCATCACAAGCGGCGCTTCGTCTCGGACGCCATGCTGGCGAAGCTCGCCCGCATCCTGCGGCCGGGCGGGAGCTTCTGGTTCGCCAGCGACATCGACCATTATGTCGGGTGGACGCTGGCGCGCGTCCTGCGCTCGCCGGACTTCGTCTGGGAGGCGGCCGGCGCGGCCGACTGGCGCGAGCCGTTCCCGGGCTGGCCCGGCACCCGCTACGAGGCCAAGGCGCTGCGCGAGGGCCGGCCCCCCTCCTATCTGCGCATCCGGCGCCGCTGACCGGCTACTGGATGGTGCGGCCCGCCGTCATCGGCTCGCGGGCGTGCAGGAAGCGGATCACCCGCTTGGCCGTCTCGGGATTGAGACGGTCGAAGCTGTCCTGCAGCCGCTCCGCGTCATAGGGCCGGTGCGCCGAAGCGAGCCGGAACCGCTGCAGCGCGTGGGCGGTGTCCCACGAGAAGCCGATCGCCTTGCAGACGATGAGCAGCAGGTCCTCGTCGGGATCCACGAAGACCCGGTCGGCGATGCTGCGGGGCAGGCGCGCCAGCAGCGCCAGGGCGGCCAGCGCCTGCGCCCGGCGGCCCTCGCGGGCGTAGCTGGCGACGTCCTGCTCGGCGAGGTCGCCGCGCTGGAAGCGCAGCGTCACCTCCTCGATGTCGCGCGCCTCGATGCGCCGCGCCTGCGCGCCCTGGTCGACGAGGCGCGTCGCGCCGCGTTCGACGGCCGCCTCCACCAGCCGGGCCATGCGGGCGTCGGCCAGCGACGCCAGCCGCACCCGCACCACGTCCCCGGCCATCCGGATCAACGCCTGCAGATGTCCCGGCGGGAGATCCTCGCGCTCGCCCAGGGCGAGCTGCAGGTCGCCGTCGCGCTGCGCCAGCTCCATCATGCGGCCGAAGCCGGTGGTCGAGATCCTGGCCGTGGCGTTGCGCGACACGACCTGCGCCACGCCGGCGTCGCCGCGTTCGACGAGCACGTCCGTCACGCTCTCGGGGAGATCGCGGCGCTCGCCGATGGCCATCAGGTGGTCGCGGCCGAGCGTAAGCGCGATCGAGATCAGGTCCGCGTCCGAGAGCCGCGGCGAGCGCTCCAGGATGGGGCGCGCCACCTCGATCTCGTCCTGGGCCAGGAGGCGGACGGTGTCCGGAGGGGCGTTGGGCAGGTCGGCGAGGCGCTCGGCCAGTTCGGCCCGGGCGTAGGTCTCGATCCGCTGGGCCAGCTGGCCGATCACCTGGTCGAAGATTTCGACCTGCTCGTCATGCAGCATGCCGGCCTGTTTCAGGAACAGGTCGGTCACGCTGCGCAGCGTCTGCAGGCGCCGTTCGGGGCCGCCGCTGGTCAGCGTCGCGGCGATGTCGCTGGGGAGTTGTGTCGCCATCGTCGTGCTCCTTGTCAGAGCAACTTAGGCGAGAACCGTATGGCGAACCTCAACCGGTTCGCTCAAATGCGATCGGTCGTCGGTCGGGTCAGTCCGGCGCCACGCGCTGGCGCGCCGCCACGAAGCGCATCACGCGCTGCGCCGTGGGCACCGAGAGGCTCTCATAGCTGGCGAAGGCGCTCTTCAGCAGGGCCTGCGGGGCGTCCCGGCCGGCCTTCACGAGCAGCAGCGCCTTGAAGGTGGGCCAGCTGAAGCGCACGCCGCGCACGATGAAGAGCAGCGGGTCGAAATGCGGCGCGCCGAACGCGTTCGCCACCATCTCGGCCGGCATCTTGGCCGCATGGGCGAGGCCCACGAGCGCGGCCGCGAGCTTGTCGGTCTTCACGTAGCGGACGATCGCCTCCTCGGTCAGGCCGCCGCGGAGCTCCAGGGCGGTCACCTCCGGCTCGGCGGCCATCAGGTCGGCCAGCAGCACGACGGGCCCGGTTCCGGCCATGACGGCGTCAGCGCCGGCGTCGAGGGCCGCGTTGACGAGGTCGGCCCGGCCCGCCATCGAGCCCATGATCTCGGCGCGGGCGCGCTCCTTGGCGGCCGCGATCAGGGCCGAGGCGTGGTGCGCCGGCACGTCCCCGCGCCCATGCAGGATGTCCTGCAGCTCGGCGTCCTCGGCGGCGCGCTCGACCAGCCGGGTGAAGCCGGTCTCGGAGAAGCGGGCGGTCTCGTTGGTGGCCACTTTGCGGACCACCTGCTCGTCGCCGCGGGTCACGATCACGTCGGTTACGGCCGTGGGCAGGTCGCGGCGGCCCGAGATGGCCAGAAGGTGCTGCTGCCCGCGCTGCTCGGCGATGCTGACCAGGTCGGCTTCGTCGATCCGCGTCGAGCGCTCCAGCACCGGCCCGGCCACGGCCACGTTCTCGTCGAAGGCGAGGTCGCGCACCGTCTTGAGCGGCGCGTTGGAGACGTCCGCGAGGCGTTCCGCCAGGTCGACGCGGGCCCGGAATTCGATCTCATGCGCCAGCCGGACGATGACCTCGTCGAAAACGGCCACATGCTCGTCGTTCAGCTGGGGCGATTGCTCGATGAACAGCGTCGTGATGCGCCGCAGGGTGTCCACCCGGCGGGCGTCTTCCCCGCTGGCGATGGCGTCCTCGACCTCGGACACGACGGATTTCAATGGCTGCATCACAGGATCCTGCACGAATGACGCGAGGATGCCGGATGAACCTCACCAAAACGTAAGCGCGGCCCGGTTTCGGCTTGAAAAATGCTAAAATGGAAGTTGGGGTCCGCGTCCGGACGACCCCCTTCGCCAAGTTCCGGCGCGCGAGGTCCTTGCATCTTAGGGCCGGATGCGTATAGTGCGCGGCATCCAGAACATCTCATCTCGGTCGTTGTGATCGAAATGTGAGAGTGGGTCCCGCCGGACCCGCTCTTTTTGGCTTAGGACTGCGCGACGTGAGGTCGCCGGACCGGTTGCGAGGACCTCTTTGGCTGAGATCGACGAACCCAGGATGATCACCGAGCACGGCGTCGCCGCCCGCGTGGGCGCGATCGTCGAGCCCGTGCTGCGCGATCTCGGCTTCCGGCTGGTCCGGGTCCGCATCTCGGGCCAGAACGGCTGCACGGTCCAGATCATGGCCGAGCGGCCGGACGGCTCCTTCACGGTCGACGACTGCGAGGCCGTGAGCCGCGCCGTGTCGCCGGCCCTCGACGTGGACGATCCGGTGGACCGCGCCTATCACCTCGAGATCTCGTCGCCCGGCATCGACCGGCCGCTGGTGCGCGCCACCGACTTCGATCGGTGGGCCGGGCATCTGGTCAAGGTCGAGATGGCGGTCCCGATCGCCGGCCGCAAGCGTTTCAAGGGCGTCGTGGTCGGCTCGGACGAGGGCTTCGCCCTGGTCGACCGGGACGATTCCAAGCCCGACGAGGAGCGCCGCGTGCGCCTGCCCCTGGCCGACATCGGCGAGGCCAACCTCGTCCTCACCGACGAGCTCGTGCGCGAGTCCCTGCGCCGCGGCAAGGCCGCCCTGCGCGGCGAGGCCGTGGACGAGGAGGGCGACGAGCCCGAGGACGAGGACGCGGCCGAGGCGGCCCCGGCCCGGCCGGCCGCTCCGGCCCATCGGGCCAAGGGCCCGGCCAAGACCATGTCGTCCAAGGCCATCGCCAAGGCCAAGGCCGCAAACAAGAAGGGCGCCGGCCGCAAGCCGCGTCCGGAGAGCCCGCCCGGCGCCGGCGAGCCGTCCCGCACCCCCATGACAAAGACAGCGACCGCGTCCCGCCAGGGCCGGACGGAGAAGGAGTGACATCATGGCCGTCAGCGCCAACAGGCTCGAGCTTCTGCAGATCGCCGACGCGGTGGCCCGCGAGAAGGTCATCGACCGCCAGATCGTCCTCGCCGCCATGGAGGACGCCATCGCCAAGGCGGCCCGCTCGCGCTACGGCACCGAGACCGAGGTCCACGCCGACATCAACGCCAAGACGGGCGAGCTGCGCCTGTCGCGCTACCTGCACGTGGTGGACCAGGTCGACAACCCGGCCGTCGAGATCGCCCTGCAGGACGCCCAGCGCTTCAACCCGGCCGCCCAGGTCGGCGACACCATCGCCGACACGCTGCCGCCCTTCGACTTCGGCCGCATCGCCGCCCAGTCGGCCAAGCAGGTCATCGTCCAGAAGGTGCGCGAGGCCGAGCGCGACCGCCAGTACGAAGAGTTCAAGGACCGCATCGGCGAGATCGTCAACGGCGTCGTGAAGCGCGCCGAATACGGCAACGTCATCGTCGACCTCGGCCGCGGCGAGGGCATCGTGCGCCGCGACGAGCTGGTGCCCCGCGAGGTGTTCCGCCCCGGCGACCGCATCCGCGCCTATGTGTACGACGTGCGCCGCGAGCAGCGCGGCCCGCAGATCTTCCTGTCGCGCACGCATCCGCAGTTCATGGCCAAGCTCTTCGCCCAGGAGGTGCCGGAGATCTATGACGGCATCATCGAGGTGAAGGCGGTGGCCCGCGACCCGGGCTCGCGCGCCAAGATCGCCGTGATCTCGCGCGACAGCTCCATTGATCCCGTCGGCGCCTGCGTGGGCATGCGCGGCTCGCGCGTGCAGGCCGTCGTCGGCGAGCTGCAGGGCGAGAAGATCGACATCATCCCGTGGTCGCCGGACGTGGCGACCTTCATCGTCAACGCGCTCCAGCCGGCCGAAGTCGCGAAAGTCGTGCTCGACGAGGACGCCGAGCGTATTGAAGTCGTGGTCCCGGATGACCAATTATCCCTTGCGATCGGACGGCGGGGACAGAATGTGCGCCTCGCCTCGCAGCTGACCGGCTGGGACATCGACATCCTGACCGAGGCCGAGGAGTCCGAGCGCCGCCAGAAGGAATTCCAGAGCCGCACCACCATCTTCATGGATGCGCTGGACGTGGACGAGGTGGTGGGCCAGCTGCTCGCCTCCGAGGGATTCCGGTCGGTTGAGGAGCTCGCCTATGTGGACCCGGCCGAGCTGGCCTCCATCGAGGGCTTCGACGACGACACGGCCGAGGAGATCCAGAACCGCGCCCGCGAATATCTGGGCCGCATCGAGGCCGAGCTGGACGCGCGCCGCCTGGAGCTGGGCGTCGCCGACGAGCTCAAGGAGGTCGAGGGCGTCACTACGGCGATGCTCGTCAAGCTCGGCGAGAACGACGTGAAGACGGTCGAGGATCTGGCGGGCTGCGCCACGGACGACCTGGTGGGCTGGACCGAGCGCAAGGGCGGCGAGACCACCCGGCACGCCGGCTTCCTGGACGGCATGGAGATCTCCCGCGAGGAGGCCGAGGCCATCATCATGGCCGCGCGCGTCAAGGCGGGCTGGATCGAGGCTCCCGCCCCGGCGGAGGCCGAGACCGGCGAGCACGAAGAGGCGGCGGAGGCCTGAGCCTCGCCGCAGGACAGGGGTTGATCGGCGTGGCGAACAGGCGGTCCCAGGCCGATGACGACGGTCCCGAGCGGACCTGCGTGGCGACCCGCACGGTGAGACCGGCCGACGAGCTCATTCGCTTCGTGGTCGGCCCCGGGGACGAACTGGTGCCCGACCTGAAGCGCAAGCTTCCGGGCCGGGGCGTATGGGTGACGGCCGCGCGCGGCGCGGTCGAGGATGCGGTGCGCAAGAAGGCTTTCGCCCGCAGCCTGAAGGCTTCGGTCAAGGTCGCGCCCGGCCTCGCCGACGACATCGAACGGCTTCTGGCGCGGGACGCGCGCGACAGTCTGAGCATCGCCAACAAGGCGGGACAGGTGGTCGCGGGCTTCGCCAAGGTCGAGGCGGCCATCGGACGCGGCGTCGCAGGCCTCCTGCACGCATCGGACGCGGCCGCGGACGGGGTGCGCAAGATCTCGCAGGCGTTGCGGAGACGCTACGCCGACAAGGCCGACTCGATCGTGGTCGCGACGGCCCTGGATTCATCCGAATTGGGTTTGGCATTGGGACGGTCACATGTGATACATGCAGCGCTTCTGGAAGGGCCCGCAGCCCGCGCATGCCTTGCGCGCTGCCGGGCCTTGGAGCGCTACCGCGCCGGTTGGCCCGAAAAGGCGGCCCGCGCGGATGTCGCGCATGTAAATTTGGCGGCGGCCGACACGACGACCCGAGAACCGCAGGAACAAGAGCGGAATGACTGATACGAAGAACAGCGGCGACAAGACGCTCCACGTCCCCGGCAAGACGTTGAGCCTGAAGCGCCCGGTCGAGCAGGGTGTCGTGAGGCAGAGCTTCTCGCACGGCCGGTCGAAGGCCGTCGTCGTCGAGAAGGTGAAGCGTCGTGTGATCGGACCCGGCGAGCCCCCGAAGACGGAGGCCGCGCCGGCGGCCGCCGCTCCGACGCTCGCCCCGCGGCCCGCCGCGCCCAAGCCCGCGCCCGTCGCGGCGGCTCCGGCCGCAGCGCCGCCCGCCCCGTCTCCCGCGCCGGTTTCGGCTCCGGCCCCTGTGGCCGCGGCTCCCGCGCCGGCGGCGCAGGCCGCCCCGGCCGCCAAGCCGACGGTGTCGGCCGCCCCGGCTCCGGCCGCCCGGCCCGCCGCTCCCGCCGCGCCCTCCCCGGCGCCGACGGGCCGCGGGCCTGCGCCCCAGCAGGGCCGTCCGCCGCAGCGCCCCATGTCCCGTCCGGCCGGCGGCGTGGTGCTGCGCACCCTCACCGAGGACGAACGCGACGCCCGCGCGACCGCGCTGGTCGAGGCGCGCCGCCGCGAGGAGGAAGAGCGCAAGCAGGCCATCATCGACGCGCAGCTGCGCGTCGAGCGCGAAGCCCGCGAGAAGATCGAGCGCGAGGCCGCCGAGGCCCGCAAGCGCGAAGAGGAAGCGCGCCACCGCCGCGAGGAGGAGGTCCGCCGCAAGACCGAGGACGAGGCCAAGCGCCGCCTGGGCGAAGAGCCCCGGCCGGCCGCCGCGCGTCCCGCCGAAGGCGGCGCCCAGGCCGGCGCGCCCGTGCGCCGTCCCGGCTCCCCCGCCGCCCCGACCCCGAGCTCGCCGGGCGCCGCCCGCCGCGTTCAGGCCGAGGAGGAGGAGACCAAGCGCATCATCCGTCGGCCGGGCATGCCGATGAAGATCATCACGCCGCCGAAGCCCGAGCGGGCCAAGACCGGCGACGAGAAGCGGCGCGGCCGCCTCACCGTCACGGCGGCGACCGGCGGCGAAGAGGAGCGCATGCGCTCCGTCGCGGCCTTCCGCCGCCGCGTGCAGCGCCTGAAGGGCAACGCCGCCGCCGAGCCGAAGGAGAAGATCGCCCGCGAGGTGACCATCCCCGAGACGATCACCATCCAGGAACTCGCGAACCGCATGACGGAACGCGGCGTGGACGTGATCCGCTACCTGATGAAGCAGGGCCAGCTGCACAAGATCACGGACGTGATCGACGCGGACACCGCCCAGCTCATCGCCGAGGAGTTCGGCCACACCGTCAAGCGCGTGGCGGATTCGGACGTCGAGGAAGGCCTCTTCGACGCCCCGGACGCCGACGAGACCCTGGAGGGGCGGCCCCCGGTCGTCACCATCATGGGCCATGTCGACCACGGCAAGACGTCGCTGCTGGACGCCATCCGGCACGCCAACGTGGCCAGCGGCGAAGCCGGCGGCATCACGCAGCACATCGGCGCCTATCAGGTCGTGTCGCCTCTCGGCAGCAAGATCACCTTCATCGACACGCCCGGCCACGCCGCCTTCACGGCGATGCGCGCCCGCGGCGCCAAGGTGACGGACATCGTCGTGCTGGTGGTGGCGGCCGATGACGGCGTCATGCCGCAGACGATCGAGGCCATCAACCACGCCAAGGCCGCCAAGGTCCCGATGATCGTGGCGATCAACAAGATCGACAAGCCGGACGCCAAGCCCGAGCGCGTCAGGAGCGAGCTGCTCCAGTACGAGGTCCAGGTCGAGTCCATGGGCGGCGACACGCTCGAGGTCGAGGTGTCGGCGACCAAGAAGATCAATCTCGACAAGCTGCTCGAGGCGATCGCCCTGCAGTCGGAGGTGCTCGACATCCGCGCCAACCCGGCCCGTCCGGCCGAAGGCTCGGTCATCGAGGCCAAGCTCGACCGCGGCCGCGGTCCGGTGGCGACCGTGCTGGTTCAGCGCGGCACGCTGAAGACCGGCGACATCGTGGTGGCGGGTTCGGAATGGGGCCGCGTACGCGCCCTCGTGTCGGACCAGGGCGTCCAGGTGAGCCAGGCCGGCCCGTCCGTCCCGGTCGAGATCCTGGGCTTCAACGGCGCTCCCGAGGCCGGCGATCGCGTGGCGGTCGTCGACAACGAGGCCCGCGCCCGCGAAGTCACCGAGTATCGCCAGCATCAGCGTCGCGAACGCGCCGCCGCCCGCGCCGGCAACGCCCGCGGCTCGCTCGCCGACATGATGAGCAACCTGAAGAGCGCCGCCGGCCGCAAGGAATTCCCGCTCGTCGTCAAGGGCGACGTGCAGGGCTCCGTCGAGGCCATCGCGGGCTCGCTCGAGAAGGTCGGCAACGACGAGGTCGCGGCGCGCATCATCCATGCGGGCGCCGGCGGCATCAACGAGAGCGACATCACCCTCGCGGAAGCCTCGGGGGCGGTCGTGCTCGGCTTCAACGTCCGCGCCAACAAGGAGGCCCGCGAGGCCGCCGAGCGTTCGGGCGTCGAGATCCGCTACTACAACATCATCTACGACCTCGTGGACGACATCAAACAGGCCATGTCCGGCCTGCTTCCCCCGACGCTTCGCGAGGAGCGTCTCGGAGAAGCGCGCATCCTGCAGGTCTTCGCGGTGTCGAAGATCGGCAAGGTGGCGGGCTGCCTCGTGCAGGACGGCCGCGTGGAGCGCGGCGCCAGCGTGCGCCTCATCCGCGACAACGTCGTCATCCACGAGGGCAAGCTCTCCACGCTCAAGCGCTTCAAGGACGAGGTCAAGGAAGTGCCCTCGGGCCAGGAATGCGGCATGGCCTTCGAGAACTACCAGGACATGCGCGTCGGCGACGTCATCGAGTGCTACCGCGTCGAAGAAGTGCGGCGCTCGCTCTAAGGGCGAGCCGCTCCTTCCCTTCTCCCCGGCACGGGGGGAAGGCGGCGCGAAGCGCCGGATGAGGGGACGCCCGTCGGGCGATCGCGCGACGATCGACATTCCTCACCCCAGCCCTCTCCCCGTTCCGGGGAGAGGGAGCTTTCAACCCTCGCGCCGGTCCGAACCCGGGCGGGAGACCCATGATGAAACGCGATTCCGATTCCAGACCGGCAGGTCCGTCCCAGCGCCAGCTGCGCGTGGGCGAGCTCATCCGGCACGCCGTCACCGAGATCCTGTCGCGCGGCGAACTGCCAGAGGACGTGTTCGCGAAGGCCTTCGTGACCATCCCGGAAGTCCGCATGAGCCCGGACCTCAAGCTCGCCACCGTCTATGTGACGCTGCATGACGAGAAGCTCAGCAAGCCCGTGCTGAAGGCCTTCGAGCAGAACCGCAAGGCCATCCGCACGGACGTCGCCCGCAAGGTGAACCTCAAATTCGCCCCCGACGTCCGCTTCCGGCTCGACGACCGGCTCGAGGAGGTCGACCGCATCGAGGCGCTGCTGCGCTCCCCGAAGGTGCGCCGCGATCTCGACACCCCCGCCCGCGACCTGCTGGCCGGCGAAGCCGGGCCCGACGACGACGAGGCCGACGCCGCGGAGCCCCGCCGCTCATGAGCGCTCCTCGCAGGCATCGCGTCGACGTCCATGGCTGGATCGTGCTCGACAAGCCGGTCGGCATGACCTCGACGCACGCGGTCGCGGCGCTGCGGCGCCTCCTCAACGCCAAGAAGGCCGGCCACGCCGGCACGCTGGATCCGCTAGCCTCCGGCATCCTGCCGCTCGCCTTCGGCGAAGCCACCAAGACCGTGCCCTATGTGGTGGACGGCGAGAAGGCCTATGCCTTCACGGTCGCGTGGGGGACCGAGACCGACACCGACGACACGGAAGGCCGCGCCGTCGCGACCAGCGCCGAGCGCCCCACGACGGCCGCCATCGAGGCCGCGCTGCCGGCCTTCATCGGGGCCGTGTCCCAGGTGCCGCCGCGCTATTCGGCCATCAAGATCGACGGCGAGCGCGCCTACGACCTCGCCCGCGACGGCGAGGAGGTGGAGATGGTCGCCCGGACGGTCGAGATCCACGCCTTGCGGCTGCTCGCCCACGACCGCGATTCGGCGACCTTCGAGGCCGAGTGCGGCAAGGGGACCTATGTGCGCGCCATTGCGCGCGACCTCGGCCGCATGCTGGGATGCCTTGGCCATGTCACGGCGCTGCGGCGGACCCGCGTGGGACCCTTCACGCTGGACGACGCGACGCCGTGGTCGGCGGTGGCGGACGATCCGGAAGCCGCAGCGCGAGCCTTGCTTCCCGTCGAAGGAGGACTTACGGAATTGCCGTGCGTGATCCTGTCGCGAGACGGGGCGATGCGCCTGCGGCGGGGCCAGTCGGTCATCCTGAGGGGGCGCGACGCTCCGGCCGAGGGCGGGCCCGTCTACGGGTCCTGCAGCGGCGTGGTGATCGCCGTCGGCATGGTGGAGAGAGGAGAACTGGTTCCCAGCAGGGTGTTCAACCTGCCGTTTTGACGGCTTCGCGGGTGCGGAGCCGAGGAGGCTAATAAAGGAGCGCCCGCAGGCATTTTAAGCGGGCGCCGTGCGTCGAGCCGGCGATTTCCGGCACAAGCGATTGCTGGACGGTGATTGATGAAGACGATTGTGATGATCGACGGCGGGCATCTGCGCGTTCTCTCCCGGCAGGCCGGCCTGGTCTATGACGCCGACCTGATCGAAGCGGTGGGTCGCAGCTGCGTGGACCGTTCCGAGACTCTCATCCGCATCCACTATTATGACTGCGTGCCCTTCAACGGGCTGGTGCGCCTGCCGGTCAGCGGGCAGGAACGCGACTTCGCCGGCTCGGACCGCTGGCTCTACGAGCTCTCCGAGCGCGACTACCTGCTGGTGCGGCTCGGCACCCTGAAATTCCGCGGCTTCAAGCCCCGCTCCCTGCCCATCCTGCCCAGCGTCAGCGACGACGATTTCCGACCTGATTTCGAGCAGCGCGGGCTCGACCTGCGCATCGGCCTCGACATCGGCGACATCCTGCAGCAGCGCCAGGCCGAGCGCCTGATCTGGGTGACGGGCGATCCCGGCCTGGCCCCGGCCTTCGAGCAGGCCCGCCGCGCCGGGCTGCAGGTCGTGGTGGCGTCCTTCCCGGCCCAGCGCCTGCCCTCCGAGCTGCTGTGGAACTCCGACATGAACCGCCAGATGGACTGGCCGGCGCTCTAGAGCCTGCTGCGAAAAGCTGGAGGCCGGCTTTTCGCGCCAAAGCATGCGACCGCCAGGAAGCGCAGCATGCTCTCGCGACGTCGGGGGCCTCGCCATAAGGGGCGAGGCGCATTAGGTCTGGCGTGATCCATCCGTCCCGCCGGAGCCGTCATGCACCCCTTCTCCCTCCTGGTCGCGCCCGTCACGCCGTTTCAGCAGAACTGCTCCGTGCTGGTCTGCGCGCGAACCCGCAAGGCCGCCGTGGTCGATCCCGGCGGCGATCTCGACCGCGTCCGCGCCGCCATCGCCCAGTCGGGCGGCGAGGTGGAGAAGATCCTGCTCACCCATGGCCATATCGACCACGCCGGCGGCGCCGCAGAACTCGCCGAGGCGCTGGGCGTCCCGGTCGAGGGTCCGCACCGCGACGAGGCCGCCATCCTGGCCAACCTGCCGCAGAGCGGCGCGCGCTTCGGCATCCTCGACGCCCGGCCGGTCACGCCCGACCGCTGGCTGGCCGAGGGCGACGAGGTCCGGGTCGGCGACCTCGTCTTCGACGTGCTGCATTGCCCGGGCCATTCGCCCGGCAGCGTCGTGCTGGTCTGGCGCCGCCCGGCGCCGGCGCCCGGCCAGGATGCGTCGGCCCGCCCGCAGGGCTTCGCCCTGATGGGCGACGTGCTGTTCAAGGGCTCCGTCGGCCGCACCGACCTGCCGGGCGGCAGCCACGCCCAGCTGATCGCCTCCATCCGCGACAAGGTGCTGCCGCTGGGCGACGACGTCGCCTTCCTGCCCGGCCACGGCCCGATGAGCACGATCGGCGACGAGCGCCTGACCAACCCCTACCTGACCTGACGTCGACGCGGCGGCCCGGGCGCGAATGATCGCTGGATTTTCCCGCCGGATCGTGTCATGAGACCGCCATCGCGCCGGCCATCGTCGGCGCGCGCCGCTTTGGCGCGACCCTGCTGGACGACATCCCGGCACGGCCGACTTGCGGAGCGATGCGACCCTTGAGGGTTCGCTCGCCGCCCTCCGGGGCGAAAGCCCCTCATCAGAAAGGATATCCGATGTCGATCACTGCGGAGCGCAAGCAGGCGCTCATCACCGATTACGCCACGAAGTCCGGCGACACCGGCTCGCCCGAGGTCCAGGTCGCGATCCTGACGGAGCGCATCACCAACCTCACCGAGCACTTCAAGACCCACGGCAAGGACAACCATTCCCGCCGCGGCCTGCTGAAGCTGGTGTCGCAGCGCCGTTCGCTGCTCGACTATCTGAAGAGCCGCGACGACGCCCGGTACCGCACCCTGATCGAGCGCCTCGGCATCCGCCGCTGAGCGCCTCCCGCCGGGGATCCGGCGGGACGACCTTCGTCGCGGCGGAGCCTTTCGCCGCGACGCACTCCGGAGCCGAGGCTCCAGGCCCGGGCGCAGGCCCGGCCGACCCTGAGGGGGCGCAGCGCCGTCCCGTGTCCGTGTAGGCGTCGCGATCCGTGTCGTGGCGCATCAGGCAGGCGAAGGCGTGGTGCCGTCGCCGCCGAAACCCGGCCAGACCTGACGTTCATGGCAGGATCGCCGGATGCTTTTCCGCCCGGAACAGGCCGCATCGGCCGTGGTCCGGGGGGCGACGGGGAAGCTTCTCGCCGTCTTGCTCATGGCGTCGGTCTCGCCGATTGGCTGATAGAGACCGACCGATGTTCGATGTCCAGAAAGTGGAACTGACCTGGGCGGGGCGCAAGCTCACGCTCGAGACCGGCAAGATCGCCCGCCAGGCCGATGGCGCCGTGCTGGCGACCTATGGGGAGACCACCGTGCTCGCCACCGTGGTGTCCGCCCGCGAGCCCAAGGCGGGGATCGACTTCTTCCCCCTCACCGTCAACTACCAGGAAAAGGCCTTCGCGGCCGGCCGCATCCCGGGCGGCTACTTCAAGCGCGAGGGCCGGCCGACCGAGAAGGAGACGCTCGTCTCCCGCCTCATCGACCGCCCCATCCGTCCCCTCTTCGTCGAGGGTTACCGCAACGAGACGCAGGTCATCGTGACGGTTCTGTCGCATGACCTGGAGAACGATCCCGACATCGTCGCCATGGTGGCGGCCTCCGCCGCGCTGACGCTCTCCGGCGTGCCCTTCATGGGCCCGGTCGGCGCCGCCCGCGTCGGCTATGTCAACGGCCAGTACAAGCTCAACCCCACCGTCGCCGAGCTCAAGGACAGCGTCCTCGACCTCGTGGTGGCGGGCACCGCCGACGCCGTCCTGATGGTGGAGTCGGAGGCCAAGGAGCTTCCCGAGGACGTCATGCTCGGCGCCGTCATGCACGGCCACAAGGGCTTCCAGCCGGTGATCGACGCGATCATCAAGCTGGCCGAGCGCGCCGCCAAGGAGCCGCGCGACTTCCAGACCCCGGACAACTCCGCCATCGAGAAGCGCATCCTCGACCTCGTCGAGGCCGACCTGCGCGACGCCTTCACCACCCCGGTGAAGCAGATCCGCCAGGAGAAGGTCGCGGCCGCCAAGGCCAAGGCCGCCGCCGCCCTGATGGGCGAGGGCGTCGAGAACCCGCTCGACAAGCAGCTCTTCGGCACGGTGTTCAAGGACGCCGAGGCCAAGATCGTGCGCTGGAACATCCTCGACACCGGCGTGCGCATCGACGGGCGCGACAACAAGACCGTCCGTCCGATCGTGGCCGAAGCCGGCATCCTGCCGCGCGCCCACGGCTCGGCGCTGTTCACGCGCGGCGAGACGCAGGCCATGGTGGTCGCCACCCTCGGCACCAGCGACGACGAGCAGTACATCGACTCGCTCGAGGGCACCTACAAGGAGACGTTCCTCCTTCACTACAACTTCCCGCCCTACAGCGTCGGCGAGACCGGCCGCATGGGCTCGCCCGGCCGCCGCGAGATCGGCCACGGCAAGCTCGCCTGGCGCGCCATGCGCCCGATGCTGCCCGCCCATCACGAGTTCCCCTACACCATCCGCCTCGTCTCGGAGATCACCGAGTCGAACGGGTCGTCCTCGATGGCGACGGTGTGCGGCTCCTCGCTGGCCCTCATGGACGCCGGCGTGCCGCTGCGCGCCCCGGTGGCCGGCATCGCCATGGGCCTCATCCTGGAGGGCGAGCGCTACGCGGTGCTCAGCGACATCCTGGGCGACGAGGACCATCTCGGCGACATGGACTTCAAGGTGGCCGGCACCGAGAACGGCGTGACGTCCCTGCAGATGGACATCAAGATCGCCGGCATCACCGAGGAGATCATGCGGGTCGCCCTCGACCAGGCCAAGGGTGGGCGCCTGCACATCCTCGGCGAGATGTCGAAGGGCCTCTCCGGCGCCCGTCAGGAGCTCGGCCAGTACGCGCCGCGCATCGAGACGATCAAGATCCCGACCGACAAGATCCGCGAAGTGATCGGCACCGGCGGCAAGGTGATCCGCGAGATCGTCGAGAAGACCGGCGCCAAGATCAACGTCGAGGACGACGGCACCGTCAAGGTCGCCTCCTCGGACGCCGCCTCCATCACGGCCGCGCTGAACTGGATCAAGTCCATCGCCAGCGAGCCCGAGATCGGCGTGATCTATGACGGCACGGTGGTGAAGACGACCGACTTCGGCGCCTTCGTGAACTTCTTCGGCGCCAAGGACGGCCTGGTCCACATCAGCCAGCTCGCCGCCAACCGCGTCAACAAGGTCACGGACGTGGTCAAGGAAGGCGACAAGGTCAAGGTCAAGCTGCTCGGCTTCGACGAGCGCGGCAAGGTCCGCCTGTCGATGAAGATCGTCGACCAGGCCACCGGCGAAGACCTGGAGAAGAAGCAGGGCGGCGAGGCGGCTGCGGGGGAGTGATCTCCCCCTGTATCGCCAGCCGGTTGGTGTGAGTTTGACCCCCGCGTTCGCAAGAACGCGGGGGTTTTTCGTTCGAGCTGCGCGTCGAAACCGTTCTCCGTCATCCCCGGCGCGCCGAAGGCGCGGGAAGGGGATCCAGAAAAGCCGGGCGAAGGGCCGCGCGGCGGAGAGGCCTGGATCCCTTCCCCTCCGCCGCTGCGCGGCTCCGGCCGGGGATGACGGCTGAGATCACAACCGCACGATCGTGGCGGGTTGCGGGGCCGCTGGGCGAAGCTGCTCTCATGCCCTTCGCGGTCTACATCCTCGCCAGCAAACGCAACGGAACGCTCTATGTCGGCGTGACGCGCGACCTTGGACGGCGCGTCGACCAGCACCGGGCAGGCGCGGGATCCGCCTTCACACGCCGCTATGGCGTCACTCGCCTGGTCTACGCCGAAGCTTTCGACCAGGCCGAAGACGCGATCGCGAGGGAGAAGCAGCTCAAGGGCTGGAATCGCGCCTGGAAACTGAAGCTCATCGAGACAACGAACCCCAACTGGCTCGAACTCTCCGCCGATCTGTGAAGCTCCCTCTCCCCGTCATCCCCGGCGCGCCGCAGGCGCGGGAAGGGGATCCAGAGAAGCGGGGCGAAGGGCGCGGCGGAGAGGCGGGGCTGGATCCCCTTCCCCTCCGCCGCTGCGCGGCTCCGGCCGGGGATGACGGCGAGAGGCAAGACAGCGATCGAGGGGGGCCGGCCTTGGCATCCCTTCGCGAACCTGCCAGCCTGCGCGCCTCATCGCCATGCACGGAGTCCCCATGCCCAAAACCTCCAAAGACCTCCTCGCCGAGGCCAACGCCACGGTCCCGAAGCTCGCGCCGGCCGAGGCCGCGGCGCGGATTGGGCAGGGGGGCGTGCTGGTGCTCGATATCCGCGACAGCGCCGAGCTGCAGGCCGCGGGCAGAATCGCGGGGGCGCTGCATGTGCCGCGCGGGAGCCTGGAGTTCAAGGCCGATCCCGACAACCCGATGTATGACCAAGCCTTCCAGAAGGACCGGCCCATCCTGGTCCACTGCGCCTCCGGCGGCCGCGCCGCGCTGGCGGGCAAGACCCTGCAGGAGATGGGCTACACGAACATCGTCAACATCGGCGGCTTCAAGGACCTGGCCGAGGCGGGCGTTCCGGTGGAGAAGCCCTGACGGCCCACGGCCCTCAAGCGCACCGTCATCCCCGGCGCGCCGCAGGCGCTGGGAGGGGATCCAGGCGGCCGGGCGAGGGCCGCCTTCTTCGGGACCCTTTCTGGATCCCCTCCCCCTCCGCGGCTGCGCCGCTCCGGCCGGGGATGGCGGCGGAGGGGTTGGCGCTTTCGGTGAGGATCGGACGCCTCGCCTGAGGCAAGGCAAGCGTACACCATTCTCCGTCATCCCCGGCGCGCCGCAGGCGCGGGAAGGGGATCCAGGCGGCCGGGCGAGGGGCGCCTTCTTCGGAACCCTCTCTGGATTCACCTCCCGCGCCTGCGCCGCTCCGGCCGGGGATGACGGGTTGACAAGCGGATAAAATTCCTATAACTCTGTCCTTGCTCCGGTCCGCGGAGGGACATCTGCAGTGTCACGGATGGGGACCGGGGGTGGCGGCCTGGGCGAGGCGGGGTGACAGCCGTTTCGCAGAGGCGATCCGTCGGAGAGCCCGACGAGCGGAAGCGCCAAGGGGCTGACAGCGCCCCGAGGCGCTCCGGCGGATCTTCAAACGCCATGCGCGGAACGGCGAGAGCCTGGCGGCCTCGCGGTTCTCCCCACACCTCCCCACATCCGCCGTGGGGCTGATCAGCGTCGCCGTTCCGCGCCGCCCTCCACCCTTCACCTCCGGGCCGAAAGGCCGCGGAGCTGAAGGCGCGTCCGCCGTCCCGTAGCCCCATCGACGCCAAAAAAAACCCCCGCCGGGCGAACCGGCGAGGGCTTTCGAACGACGAAGGAGGCGCGCCCCGGAGGGCGGCGCCGGTCAGGCGGCCTTGTCGACCGCCGGCAGGGCCGACTTGGCCTTCTCGACGATGGCCTTGAACGCCTCCGGCTCGCGGATGGCGATGTCGGAGAGCACCTTGCGGTCCACCTCGACGCCCGCCTTGGCGAGGCCGTCGATGAAGCGCGAATAGGTCAGGCCGAACTCGCGGACTGCGGCGTTGATGCGCTGGATCCAGAGCGCCCGGATGGTGCGCTTTTTGGCCTTGCGGTCGCGCGTGGCGTACTGCATGGCGCGATCGACCGCCGCCTTGGCGGTCCGGATGGTGTTCTTGCGGCGGCCGTAGAAACCTTTGGCGGCCTTCAGGGTCTTCTTGTGCTTCGCGTGGGAAGTCACGCCGCGCTTGACGCGAGCCATGGCTGATCTCCTGGCGTTTGAGAAAGGGTGAGCCGGGCTATCAGCCGTTCGGCAGGAAGTACTTCTTCACGTTGGCCGCGTCGCCCTCGAAGAGGACGGCCGTGCCGCGGTTGTTGCGGATCTGCTTGACGGTCCGCTTGATCATCCCGTGCCGCTTGCCGGCATGGGCGTACAGCACCTTGCCGGTGCCGGTGATCTTGAAGCGCTTCTTGGCGCTCGACTTGGTCTTCATCTTGGGCATTTTGCTCTCCTTGGACGGCCAGGCCGTCCCCGGTTTTTATGGTCGGCCGCAAGCGGCCGTTCGTCTCGTCATGAGCGAAAAAGAACCGCCACGGCAGCCCTAACGGCCGGGCGGTTCTGAAGGCGCGGTCTATAGCAGAACCGGGCGGGGAATCAAGGCCGACCGGCCTTCCTCGCGCTCCGCCGTTCCCCTCACTCGGCCGCCTGGCGGGCCGGCAGCACGCCCCAGGAGGCCAGCACGTCCGACAGCGTCTTGCGGTCGGCGGCGTCCAGCGCCGGCAGGCCGGGCAGGCGCACCGGGCCGACCGGGTAGCCGATCAGCTCCATGGCCTCCTTGACGACCGTGACGTTGGCGCCGTTGCCGAACTTCGTCCGCATGGTCTCGAAGGCCGCGATGGTGGCCACGAGCTCGCGCACCTTGGCGAAGTCGCCGCCCTCGAGCGCCGCGTGGATGGCCAGCGAGCGGGCCGGGTCGACATTGACCAGGCCCGACGTGAAGCCCCGCGCCCCGGCGGCGTAGAAGGGCGCGGCCCAGCCCTCGGCGAGGCCGCAGACCCAGACGGCGGTGTCGGGTCCGCTCGCCCGGATGCACTCGGAGAGCAGCATCAGGTTGGGGGTGGCGAACTTCACCGCCGCCACGTTCGGGTGGTTGGCGATGCCCATGAGCTCGTCGAGCTTCATGGCGTCGGAGCGCACATAGGCCACCAGCGGCAGGTCGACCTCTTCGGCGATGCTGCGGAAATAGGCCGCCTGCGACTGCGGGGCCGCGAAGGGGTCCATCGGCTGGTGGGCCATGATGGCGTCCGCCCCGCCGGCCTTGGCCCGGCGCCCGAGCTCGACGGCCTCCTTGAGCGAGCGGCCCACCGCCGCCGTCAGCAGCGAGCGCGAGGCGTTGCCGGCGATCGCGCCGTCATGCACCGCCCGCACCTCGTCGGGCGTCAGGGCGTAGTATTCGCCGGTGTTGCCGGCCGACACGATGTTGTGGATCCCGCCCGCCGCGATGCGGTCGATGACGCGCCGCAGCTGCGCCTGGTCGACGTTCCCGGACGCGTCATACGGGGTCACGTGGACGCCCGAGATGCCCCGCAGGGCGGCGAGCAGGCGAGGGGAATGGGTCGTCGTCATGGCGTGGGCTCCAGGGGTGCGAGGGGGGTGGTCCGGGTCTCGAAGGCGGTCTTCACATGGTGGCGGGCCGAGCGCATGACGTGGTCGCGCATGGCGCGCTCGGCCTCGTCGGCGTCGCGCCGCGCCAGCGCCTCGAAGATGGCGGCGTGCTCGGCCAGCGCCCGCTCGCGCTCGGCGGCGTCGCCCAGGATGATCGCCCGGGCGGCGTGGACATAGATGCGCTGCCCCACCAGGAGGCGCTGCAGGTAGCGGCAGCCTGACACGTCGTGGATTCCGTCGTGGAACTCGCCGTTGAGCTCGATGATCTGGGCGACGTCGCCCGCCGCCGTGGCGGCCCGCATCCGGGCGATGACGTCGGCCAGCGCCTCGACGCCGGCGGCCTCGATGCGCTGGGCCGCCATGCGGGCGATCATGCCCTCCAGGGCGGCGCGGGCCAGCGCCATCTCCTCCGCCTGCCGGGCGTCGAAGGTCACCCGCACGCCGCGGCGCGGCTCGGTCGCCACCAGCCCCTCGGCCTCCAGCCGCCGCAGCGCCTCCTTGAGGGGCGTGGTGCTCACGCCCAGCTGCTCGGCCAACTGGCGCTCGTTCAGCCAGGTGCCGGCCGGCAGCTCGCCGCCGATGATGGCGCGCCGCAGAACGTCGTGGACATGCTCGCGCAGGCCCTTCAGAAAAGCCGGGTCGACGGGCGCGAGGGCGGCGGCTTCGGGCCGCTCGCCATTCGATCGTCCGCTCGGCGGTCGTCCGCTCACCTTGGACCTCCGGGTTCGGCGGGTTCCGTGCTGGCGCGACTTGATATATCAACGACGCCGAAAATCAAGGCGGCCGCGCCGGCCCGGCGCCGGACGCCTCTCAGGAGAGAACGCCTCATGCGCATCGATGCCCCCGACGTCGAGGTCCTGATCGACACGCCGCTCGGCACCGGCGAGGGGCCGCTCTGGTCCGCCGCCGAGCAGGCGCTCTATTTCGTCGACATTGAGGCGCCGGCTCTGTTCCGCTTCGATCCGGCGACCCGCGGCCTGAAGCGCTGGGACATGCCGAGCCCCATCGGCAGCTTCGGGCTCTGCCCGGACGGCCGCGCCGTCGTGGCGCTGAAGACCGGCGTCCACCTGTTCGATTTCGCCACCGGCGCCTTCACGTTCCTGGTCGCCCCGGAGCCGGACAGGCCCGGCAACCGCCTGAACGACGGCAAGGTCGGGCCGGACGGCCGCTTCTGGGTCGGCAGCATGGACGACCGCCCCGAAAAGGAGCCTGTCGCCGCCCTGTATCGCATCGATCCGGACGGCGCCTGCACGCGCATGTTCGACGGCCTGACGGTGTCGAACGGGCTCGCCTGGAGCCCCGACGGGCGCACCATGTTCCACTCCGACAGCCGACAGCGCTTCATCCAGGCCTTCGATTTCGACCCCGTCGCCGGGACGCTCTCGAACCGCCGCCGCCTGCGCGTCATGGAGGAGGACGACGGCCGCCCCGACGGCGCGGCCTGCGACGCCGAGGGCTATTATTGGTCATCCGGCGTCTCGGCCGGCTGCCTCAACCGCATCGCCCCGGACGGGACGCTCGACCGCAAGGTGAAGCTGCCCGTCTTCGGCCCCACCATGCCGTGCTTCGGCGGGCCGGACCTGAAGACGCTCTACGTCACCTCGCTGCGCAAGGAGCTGGACGGCGTGCGCCAGGCGGGCACGCTCATCCGCTTCGAGGTCGATGTCCCCGGCGCGCCGGTGGCGCGCTTCGGCGAGCCGCTGCGGGCTACTCGGCGGCCGTGATCGGCCGGCCCGCATATTCCATGGCGCAGAACGGGCCGCCCTGGAAGTGCAGGTCCGCCGGCTCATGGGTGAGGCCGGCCTCGGCGGCCAGCGCCGCCTCCTGGTGGTCCTCGGCCCGGTCCTGCGGCTGGTAGCCGAGCCGGTAGGCGGCGGAGTTGTCGTACCAGCAGGCGGCGTTCTTGCTGACGCCATAGACCACGTTGCAGTGGATGTCGGGGTGCTGCAGCCCGATCATGCAGAGCTGCGCGAGGTCGCGCCCGCTCACCCAGATGGCCAGCGCCCGGGCGCTGCCGGGCGTGTCCGCCGCGTTGCCGATGCGCACCAGCATGCTGGTCACGCCGTATTTGTCGGCGTAGAGCGAGGCCACCGCCTCGCCCCAGCACTTGCTCAGCCCGTAGCGGCTGTCGGGCTTCACCGGGACGGACTCGTCGATGCGCTGGGCGCGGGGATAGAATCCCACGGCGTGGTTGCTGGAGCCGAACACCACCCGCCGAACCCCGTTGCGGCGCGCCGCCTCGTAGACGTTCCACGTCCCGATCACGTTGGCCTGCAGGATCGGCTCGAACGGCGCCTCGTTGGGCTCGGCCGCCAGATGGATCACGGCGTCCATGCCCTGCATGGCCCGCTCGACGGCGGCCATGTCGGAGATGTCCCCGGTCTGGCTCTCCTCGTTCGGCCCGAGCGGAGGCGCGTTCACCATGTCGAAGGTCCGGATCAGGTCGAAGCGGCCGGAGAACTCGCCGCGCAGCTTGCGCCCCACATGCCCGGCGCCGCCGGTGATCAGGATCTTCATGGATGTGTCCTCGTTTGGTCCGCCCGACGCTCCGCGTCGCGGTTCGGCCGAAAGAGAGCCTCCCCGGCGGCGTTTCGCAAGAGGGACGGCGCCGCCCGGGGCTCGATCCCGGCTACACCCGGGGCGGGGGCGCATGCTAGGACAGGGGCGTCTCCGATCTTCCGGACCCCATGACCATCACCAACGCCAGCGGCTGGGCCGCGCTGCGCTCGCGCGATTACCGGCTCTTCTTCGGCGCCCGCTTCCTGTCCGGGCTCGCCATGCAGGTTCAGAATGTCGGCCTCGGATGGCTTGTCTATGACCGCACCGGCAGCGCCCTGGCGCTGGGCCTGGTCGGCCTCGCCGCGTTCCTTCCCGCATTGGCGCTGGCGCTGGTCACCGGCCATGTGGCGGACCGGTTCGACCGGCGGCGCATCATCGTGGCCTGCTGGTCGGTGGTGGCGATGGGCTCGCTCGGGCTTTGGGCCGTCGCGCTCAACCCGGCGACGCCGGTCTGGCCCATCTATGCGCTGGCCGTGCTGGTCGGGGCGGCGCGGTCCTTCGCCAACCCGGCCAGCCAGGCCCTGATGCCCAACCTGGTCGGCCGCGCCAATTTCGCCAGCGCGGTGGCCCTCAACGCCTCCGCCTGGCAGACCTCCTCGATCGCCGGCCCGGCCGTGGGCGGCCTGCTCTACGCCTTCGGCGCGCCGGTGGTGTTCGCGGCCGCGACGGCGGGCTTCGCGACCGCGGCTGCGCTGGTGTCGCTGATCCGCGTCGCCGCCCGCACGAGCCCGGTCCAGAAGGCCACGCTGGCGACCCTGCTGGCCGGCATCCGCTTCATCAGGGCGCGGCCGGTGATCCTGGGGGCGATCTCGCTCGACCTGTTCGCCGTGCTGCTGGGCGGGGCCACCGCCCTGCTTCCGATCTATGCGCGGGACGTGCTGTTCGTCGGCCCGGTCGGGCTCGGGCTGCTGCGCAGCGCCCCGGCGGTGGGGGCGGTGGCGATGTCCGTCACGCTGGCGGCCCGGCCGCTGCAGAAACGGGCCGGCCGGACCATGTTCCAGGCCGTGGGCGTGTTCGGGCTGGCCACGATCGTGTTCGGCCTGTCCACCCACATCGTCCTGTCGATGGCCTGCCTCGCCGTGCTCGGCGCCTCCGACATGATCAGCGTCTATGTGCGCCAGACGCTCGTGCAGGCGGAGACCCCGGACGAGATGCGCGGCCGGGTGGCGGCGGTGAACAGCGTCTTCGTCGGCGCCTCGAACGAACTCGGCGAGTTCGAATCCGGCGCGCTGGCCGCCGCCATCGGGGCGGTCCCGGCCGTGGTGGTGGGCGGGTTCGGCACCATCATGGTGGCGGCGCTCTGGGCGAGGCTGTTCCCGGCGCTCTGGATGCGCGACCGGCTGGTCGCCGACCGCCCCGCTCCCCGCCCGGCCGAAGACCCGGTCGCCGCCAAATAGGCCTCAGGCCAGCAGCCGGCTGCGCGGCCGGGGCGCCGGGGTCGGAACGCCCGCGAGCGTCACGGCCGGCCCGCGGTCCAGCATCACGGACCGTGACCCGTCGCGCAGCGCGCCCCGGATCTCCTCGGCCAGCGACGTCGCCTCCGGCGAGCGCGTCTGGCCGACCAGCATGCCGATCCGGTTCACGGGCAGCTCCGGCAGCCCGTGCTCCGGGCCCAGCAGGCGCATGCCCGGCCCGAGGGCGCATTCCGGGAACACCGTCGCGGCCAGCCCGGCCCGCACGATCGGGGCCAGCGCCGCCTGGCTGGAGGACGCCAGCAGCAGCCGCCATGGGATGCCGGCCTCATGCAGCGCGTCCGTGGCCGCACGCCGCCAGGCACAGGTCGGCCCCGACAGGGCCAGCGGCATCGGGCGGCTCTCATGGACGCAGGAGGCGGAGCCCACCACCCAGCGCAGCGGCTCCTCGCGCAGGATCTCGGCCCCGGTCAGCGCGCCGCAGAAGGTCACGACCGCCATGTCGACCTCGCGCGCCGAGACGCGCTCCGCCAGGATCTGCGAGCCCTCGCACACCACCGACATCTCGACCAGCGGATGCCGGCGCATGAAGCGCTTCAGGATCTCCGGCAGGAAGGAATCGGCGTAGTCGTCCGGAATGCCCAGCCGCACGCGGCCCGCCAGGGCCTTGTTGGAGACGCTCGCGAAGGCGGCGGCCTCGAGCTGCAGCATCTGGCGGGCGTAGTCGACGAGCTTCTCGCCTTCTTCCGAGAGGCGCACGCCACGCCCCTGCTTGAGGAAGAGCGGGCGGCCCAGCATCTCCTCCAGCCGGCGGATCTGCATCGAGACGGCCGACTGGGTCTTGTTCACCCGCTCGGCGGCCCGCGTGAAGCTGCCTGTGTCGATGATGGCTACGAAGCTGCGCAGTTGATCGGTGTCCAGCATGGGGGGCTCCCGGACGCAGTGATCTCGTTTCGCGATGACTCCAATTACAACCATTCGTTGGACCGATCAATAGACCAGGAGCATGCTCCACTCATCGGAATCAACGATCGATGGCTCAGGCTACGGTCCCCAACCACGGAGCAGATCCATGTCCCCCGGCATCGTCGTCAACCGGCCCCTGCGGGGCCTCGCCGCCTCCCGCCCGTCCGTCTCCGCCCGGAGCGCCGTCGGCTTCGGCCGGATCGCCGCCCTGAGCCTGCGCGTTCTCGGATGGCCCGCCCGCTACGTCGCGGCCCGCCGCAACCTCGCGATCCTGGCCGCCATGTCGGACGTCCAGCTGAAGGATATCGGCCTCACCCGGTCCGACATCCAGAACGTCACCGCTTTGCCGCGCGACGAGGACCCGACCCCGTTGCTGGCCGACATCGTCAAGGAGCGCCGCCGCCAGCGCCGGCCGTGACGCCCCCGGACCGCGAGCCTCCCGGTTCGCCCGCGGGCTGCGCCCGGTGTGGACATCCCCCGGACCCTGTGGCTTGCTCGGCGAGCCACAGGAGCCGCACGGGATGAGTTTCGAGAGCTGGATCGCCTTCACGGCCGCGTCGGCGGTCCTCCTGCTGATTCCCGGCCCGACGATCCTGCTCGTGGTCTCCTATGCGCTGGGGCAGGGCTGGCGCACGGCGCTGCCCATGGCGGTCGGGGTCGCGCTCGGCGATTTCACCGCCATGACGCTGTCGATGCTCGGCCTCGGCGCGCTGCTGGCCGCCTCGGGCGCCGTGTTCACGGCCTTGCGCTGGGCCGGCGCGGCCTATCTGGTCTGGCTCGGCGTGAAGCTCTGGCGCGCCGGCGGGACCCTCGACGCCCAGCCGCGCACCGACGCCGCGCCGGTCTGGCGCATGCTCGGCCACGCCTGGCTGGTGACCGCGCTCAACCCCAAGAGCCTCACCTTCTTCGTGGCCTTCCTGCCGCAGTTCCTCGACCCCAGGGCCGATCTTCTGCCCCAGATGGCGGTGTTCGAGGCGACCTTCCTGACGCTCGCCTTCGCCAATGCGCTGGGCTACGCGCTGGTGGCCTCCAGGGCGCGCGTCGTCGTCCGCAACGAGCGCGCCGTCCGGGCCGTCAACCGCGTCGGCGGCGGCCTGCTGGTCGGGGCCGGATTCGCCGCCGTCGCGGCGGGCGGCGCGCGCTCCTGATCAGGCTTCGCTGCGCTTCAGCAGGTAGTCGAGCCCGCCGACCCGGTACCACCGATAGTCATAGGCGCTGAGCAGCACGGTGTGCCGGCCGTCCCGGTCGGGACGGCTGTGGTCGCCGGTGAACAGGTTCACCAGGCACAGCTCCGGGTCGTCGAGGCCGAGCATGAACGAGGGCTCGTGCGGCCGGCCGTCGAGATTGTGGAGCGCCACCACGGAGTTGTTCTTCCAGTCGTAGCGCAGCGCCAGCACGGCGGGGTCGCCGGTGTCGAGCGCGGTCACGTCGCCCCAGCCGATCTCCGGCGTCTCCTTGCGCATGCGGATCATCCGCTCGGTCCAGTTCAGCATCGAATCGAGGTCGCGCCGCTGATAGGCGGCGTTGACGTGCTGGAAGCCGTAGGGGCCGGACGCGATCACGGGCGAGACCGGCCTGTCGCTCTTGGTGAAGCCGCCATGCGGCTCGGTCGACCACTGCATGGGCGTGCGGGCGCAATTGCGCTCCGGGAGGCTCAGGTCGTCCCCCATGCCGAGCTCGTCGCCGTAGCGGATCACCGGCGTGCCGGGCAGCGAGAACATCAGGCTGTAGGCGAGCTCGAGCCGCCGCCGGTCGCCGTCCAGCATGGGGGCGAGGCGCCGGCGGATGCCGCGGTCGTAAAGCTGCATCGACGGATCCGGCCCGAAGGCCGAGAACACCTTCTGGCGCTGCTCCTCGCTGAGCCGGCCGAGGTCGAGCTCGTCGTGGTTGCGCAGGAAGAGCCCCCACTGGGCGGTGGCCGGCCGCGGCTTGGTGGCCCCGATGGCCTCCACGAGCGGCCCCGCGTCGGCGGCCGCCAAGGCGTAGAACAGATGCTGGTTCACCTGGAAGTTGAACATCATCTGCATGCGGTCGCCGTCCTCGCCGAAATAGTCCATGTCGGTCTCGGGCAGCACATTGGCCTCGGCCAGGATGATGGAATCGCCCTGCCGCCATTGCAGGAACTCCCGGAAGGTCCGGAGCATGTCGAAATGCTCCTCCGGCTTCTTCACGTCCGCGCCCTTCTGGCTGATCACGAAGGGCGCCGCGTCCATCCGGAACCCGGAGACGCCGAGCTGGATCCAGAAGCCCATGACCTTGAGGATCTCGGCCTGCACATGCGGGTTGGACGTGTTGAGGTCGGGCTGGAAATCATAGAAGCGGTGGAAGTAGTACTCGCCGGCCTCGGGGTCGCGGGTCCAGGTGGTCTTCTGCACGCCCGGGAAGACCATGCCCTCGTCGGCGTTGGCGGGCTTCTTCTTCGACCAGACATACCAGTCGCGGTAGGGCGACTTCGGGTCCTTCCGGGCCGCCTGGAACCAGGGATGCTGGTCTGACGTGTGGTTGACCACGAGGTCGATCAACACCCGGATGCCGCGCTGCTTGGCCGCGTGGGTGAACTCCACGAAGTCGCCCAGCGTGCCGTAGCGCGGGTCGACCCCGTAATAGTCGGCGACGTCGTAGCCGTCGTCGCGCCCCGGCGAGGGCTGGAACGGCATTAGCCAGACCGCCGTCACGCCCAGGCCGTGCAGGTAGTCCAGGCGGCGCACCAGCCCCTGGAAGTCGCCGACCCCGTCGCCATTGGCGTCCATGTAGGTGCCGACCGACAGGCAGTAGATGACGGCGTTCTTGTACCAGAGGTCGTTGATCACGCCTGGCCTCCCGGCTGCTCGAGGATGGATGCGGCCGAGACGGCCTTAGCGGCTCACCTTGACGGTCCCGCCGGTGCGGATGGCCTCGTAGAGGGCGGTGATGACCCGCATGTCGGCCAGGCCCTCCTCGCCCGGCGTCGCCGGCTGCTTGTCCTCGGCGACGCATTCGGCGAAGTGGTCCATCTCGGCGGCGAACTGGTTCACCTGCGGGATCAGCAGCTCCTGGTCGCGGGCGTCGCCCTTGGCCTCCTCGCCCTGCTTCACCTTCAGGCGCAGGCCCGAATAGCTGAAGGCGGGGTTCATATCGATCACCCCCTTGGCGCAGTGCACGGTGTAGCGCCGGTCGACCGCGGCCCCGAAGCTGCAGTCGCAATGGGCCAGCGCGCCGGAGGGGAAGCGCATCGTGTAGGCGACGCTTTCGGGCACCTCGCGGAAGCGCGGGTCGTCCTTGGGCTGATGCGCGAAGGCCGACACCTCCACGGGCTCCTCGCCGGTGACGTAGCGCGCGGCGTTGATGCTGTAGATGCCGACATCCCCCAGCGGCCCGCCCGCGGTGGCGTTGCTGAGCCGGATATTGGGCGCCTTCTGGTCCTGGCAGTTGCTGGACGCGAAGGTCTTCACCGCGCCGAGCTCCTTGCGGCCGCACAGCTCCATGACCTTCTGGTTGAGCGGCTCGTAGTGGAGCCGGTAGGCGATCATCAGCTTGCGGCCGGTCTCCCGCGCGGCGGCGATCATCCGCTCGCACTCCTCGACCGTGGGCGCCATCGGCTTCTCGCACAGCACGTGCTTGCCTGCCCGCAGCGCCCGGATCGTGTATTCGGCGTGCATGTGGTTGGGCAGCACGATGTAGACGACTTCGATGTCCTCGTTGTCGGCGATCTCGTCGAACTCGTCATAGTCGTAGATGGCGTCCGCATCGACGCCGTAGGCGGCCGCCACCTTCTTGGCCTTGTCCTCGTGGCCGCTGACGAGCGCCACCGGGACCGCCATGCGGGCCGAGCCGAAGGCCGGCATGATCTCCGCCAAAGCGAGCTCGCCGAGCCCCACGACCGCGAAGCCGACCTTGCGCTTGGCTTCCGGGATCTTCAGGTCCGGCGGCTGCCGGTCGGGCGGGGCGAGCGGGGTCGGGCCGGCGCCGCCCGCGCCTTCGGCCGGCGCGGCCTGCGCCAGGACGGGCGCCCCGTCCGGGCTTCCCGCCCCGCCGGTCGCGCCGGCGGCCTGGCGCATCGGCAGCGCGGTGGCGGCCCAGCCGCCGAGCCCGACCAGGGCCGCGGTCTTGGTGAAGGTGCGGCGGCTCGTGTCGATGGTCATGGGACGTCTCCGCGGCCTGGCGCTGGTCCATTTCGCGGAGGTAATCGCGGCTGTGCGGGATGGTTCCGGGGTCGCGGCCGCGGCGCTCCGGCGCGGCGGGGGCCGCCTCAGTCGGCCGGCGTGAACCCTCGCTGGCGCAAGGCGGCCCGGATGTCGGGCCGCGCGAGGGCCGCCAGGAAGGCCTTTACGGCCGGCGAATCCAGCCGATCGCGCGGGACGGCGAAATCATAGGCCTCGTCCGCGATGGGGATGAAGCCCAGCCCGTATCCCTCCGCCACCGGCCGGATGGTGACGCCCCAATCGGCCCGGCCCTGCGCGATGGCGGCCGCGACGGCGTTGTGGGAGCGCGGCTGGTTCGAGTAGCCCTCCGGCCTGCGGCCGGCCAGCAGGCCGTCGACGAGGATGCGCGTGCCCGAGCCGGCGTTGCGGTTCACCATCAGGACGCCCGGCTCCGCCGCCGCGGCCAGCGCCTGCTCCAGCGTCTTGCCCGCGAAGCGGGCGTCCCCGGCCGCAAAGGCGAAGCCCTGCAGTCGGCCCCAGCCCGGAACCAGCGCGACGCCCTCCGGCAGGTAGGGCCGGTTGTAGACCCGCGTGGCCGGGTCCATCAGGTGGATGGGGGCGACGTCGCACTCGCCGCGCCGCAGCGCCGCCAGCCCGGCGAGGCTGCCGACCGCGATGCTGCGCGCCGCCACGCCCTCCCCGGCCAGCAGGTCGAGCAGCGGCTCCAGGCCCACGCAGTGGCTGCCCACGATCACCAGGTCGGGCAGGCGCAGCGTCGGCGTCAGCAGCGTCACGTCCACCGTCGAGCCTTCGTCGACCCCGTCCAGCATGGCGTCGACGGTCACGAACCCGTCCGCCTGCGAGAAGCTCGACACCGACCCGGAGCTCTTCCCGTTCGGGAAGGCGACGAGCTCCCGCCCGCCCTCCGGGCCCTGTCCGCGGATGAGCGAGACCATGACGAATTCAGTGCGGCCGAGATCCGACGCGAGGCGGACCGCCAGCCGCGCCGGGACGGCGTTCTCGGTCCGGGCCGGCTGCCCGGCGAGGGTCCTGAGGATCGGCGCGACGATGTCGTGGAAGGTGAACATCGCCGAGGTCGGGAAGCCGGGAAGCACCACGACGGGCTTAGCCGCGCACACCGCCAGGCAGAGCGGCTTGCCGGGCTTCAGCGCCACCCCATGGGCCACGACGCCGGGCGCGCCGAGCCCGTCGATGAGCCGGTAGGTAAGGTCGCCCGCGCCCTTGGAGGTGCCGCCCGACAGCACCACGGCGTCATGCTCCGCATGAGCCTTCCGAAGCGCCGCATCGAGCGTCGCGGCGTCGTCCGGCACGGCCCCCAGCAGCACCGGCTCGCAGCCGTTCTCCGCCAGGGCGGCGGCCACGATCGGCCCGTTGGAGTCGTAGATCTGCGCCGGCCCGAGCGGCGCGCCCGGGGGGACGAGCTCGTCCCCGGTCGACAGCACCGCCACGCGCGGGCGGCGGAAGACGTCGACCTCGGCGATCCCGCAGGCGGCCAGCATGCCGATCTCGCGCGCTCCCAGCGTCGCGCCGGCCCGCAGCACGACCTCGCCGCGGGCGATGTCCGACCCCGCGAAGGCGATCTGCCCGCCCGCCGGGCTGGCGCGCCGGACCAGGATGGCGTCCTCTCCGTCCGGGTCGGTGTGCTCCACCATGACGACGGCGTCCGACCCGCGCGGAATGGGGCCGCCGGTCGCGATCGGGGTGGCGGTCCCGGGCGCCACGGCGATCCGCGGCGCTGCGCCGCACGCCACCGTCTCGGGGTTCAGCGCCAGCCTGACCGGCTCGGCCTCGGTCGCCGCGGCGATGTCGGCGGAGCGCACCGCGAAGCCGTCGACCTGCGAGCGGTCGAAGGGCGGCGCGTCGATCGGGGCGGCGACGGAGGCGCCGAGCACGCGTCCCAGAGCCGCCGCGAGGGCGACCGTCTCGCGGCCCAGCGGCGCAGGGCGCAGCGCGGCGGTCCAGCGGCGCAGGGCCTCGTCGCGGGACAGCACCGTGAGGAACTGGTCCTGGCCGGACGGCGGCGGACGCGTCGGCGCGCTCATGCGAGGTCTCCGCTGTGGGCCGGATCGGCCTCGCCCGGATGTGGGGTGTGCGGGCCGCCCCGCAAGGAGAAGGCAGCCAGGACGGCGCCGGCGGGCGCGCCTTCGCTCTCGGGCGGGATCAGCGCCCAGGCCTTGGCCCGCGCCCAGGCCGCGATGGTGACGTCGCCGGTGGCCAGCGGCGCGAACCGGCCGTCCACGACGTCGAGCAGCGCGAGTTCGCTCCAGCCGATGCGGCTGGAGATCTTGCGGGCCAGCGGCAGCGACAGGTCCGGCGCGGCGGCGGCGCGCCCGCCCGCCTTGTCCAGCGCCGGCCGCAGCAGCGCCAGGCAGGCCGCGACGGCGGGGCCGAAGCCCCGGGGAAGCCGGAGCACGGCCGCGCCGCCCCGCGTCGCGAGGCCGACGCCTTCGCCCGGCGACAGCGCCAGCGCGGCGCAGATGGGGGTCTCGTCCGGGCCGGCGGGCGCTGAAGCCCCGCGCGGCTCGACCAGGATCGGCCCCGGCCCGGTCGTGATCTCCCCGATGGGCCGCAGCAGGGCGCGGCAGACTTCGGCGGCCGTCGGATCGAGCCCGGCCGCGAGGCTCGCCTGCGGCCGAGGGATCGAGACATGCGCGACGCCGGCCGCCGCCAGGGCGGCCGCGAGGGCGGGCGTGACCGTCTGGCCGGCTTGCGCCAGCGCCGTCCCGGCCGGGACCTCGCCGCCGGCCCGGCGCATGTTCTCGCCCGGCGCGGCCGCCGCCAGGCAGGCCCAGAGCGGGCCCTGCCGGTCGAGCGCGGCGTCGGGCAGGACGGCGTCGGCGCCGGGCGGAAGCGGGTCGCCCGCCTCGACCCAGACCGGCGCGGCCGGCAGGAAGGCCGGCGCGTAGCCGGTCGCCCCGACCGTGTCGGCGGCGGACAAGGCCCATCCCTCGCGCAGCGCCGTGGCGCAGGGCGGCAGCGCCGCCGCGGCCCGCACGGTCTCGGCCAGCGCCGCCCCGATGGCGTCGAGCGGCGCCGCGGGCCGCGGCGGGGCCGCCGCGACGGCCTCCAGCCAGCGCGCCAGGGCGGCGTCGAGCGGAACGAGCCGGGTCACCCGCGAGGCGCCGGCCGGGGGTGAGCCGCCCGTCACGGCCTCACCAGAGCAGGCCGAACGGGATGAACCGCACGGCGTCGCCCGGCGCGACCGAGAGCGCATCCTCCGGCAGCTCGACGAGGCCGGCCGTCTCGGTGAGCGAGCTGAGCACGCCCGCCCCGTCCTGCGGGTGCTTGACGGCCAGGTAGCCGTCGGGCTCGGCCTGCAGGCTCACCCGCACATATTCGCGCCGCCCGCTCTTCTTGCGGTAGTCGAAGCCCGACCGCACCGGGAAGCCGGCCGGCGGCGCGTAGGTCTCGCCGCGCAGCCGCGCCACCAGCGGGCGCAGCACATGCGCGCCGGTGACGAAGACGGCGACCGGGTTGCCGGGCAGCCCCACCAGAGGCGTGCCCGCGATCACCCCGAGCGCCACGGGCCGGCCCGGCTTGATGGCGAGGCGCCAGAACACCAGCGAACCCGTCGCCGCGATGGCGGCGCGGACATGGTCCTCCTCGCCGGTCGAGACGCCGCCCGACGTGACCAGCAGGTCGTGGTCGGCGGCGGCGTCGCGCAGCGAGCGCTCCAGCGCCGCCCGGTCGTCGGGCAGCCGGCCGAGATCGTCGACCGTCACGCCGAGCCGCCCGAGCAGGCCGCCCAGCAGGGTGCGGTTGGAATCGTAGATCTGCGCCGGACCGAGCGGCTCGCCGGGTTCGCGCAACTCGTCGCCGGTGGAGAACACGCCCACCTTGAGGGCGCTGCGGACCGGCAACTCGGCCGCCCCGACCGCGGCGGCGAGGGCCAGGTCCTGCGGCCGCAGGCGCCGGCCCGCCGGCAGCGCGACGGCGCCGGCCGCCACGTCCTCGCCGGCCCTGCGCAGATTGGCTCCGGCCCGCAGGCCTGGCGGCAGGCTGACCGCGCCGTCGTCCTGCAGGGTCACGTCCTCCTGCATGAAGACGATGTCCGCGCCGGCCGGGACCGGCGCGCCGGTGAACACCCGCATGGCCGAGCCGGAGACGGCGTCCCGCGCGGCGTGGCCGGCCGCGACGCGGCCCCGCACCGGCAGGCGGGTGGGCCCGGCGGGATCGAGGTCGGCCGTGGAGGCGGCGTAGCCGTCCACGGCGGAATTGTCGAAGGGCGGCAGCGGGATCGCGGCGACGAGGTCCTGCGCCAGGATGCGGCCGTCCGCCCGTGCCAGCGCGACCCGCTCCACGCCGGCCACGGGCCGGACGCGCTGCGCCATGAGGGCGAGCGCGTCGTCGACGGGCATCAGCTCGCCGCCGAACGCGAAGGCGTCGTCACTGAGTTGGGCCATGGTCCACCTGGTCCATCGCGATCAGCACCGCCTCGAGGCTGGCGATCACGTCGCCGATCGGCCGGGCGGCCTCCAGGGCGGCGTCGGCGAGGGCCGGCAGGTCGTCCGGCGAGAGCACCGGCACGCGCGCCTCGGGGCAGGGATCGTCCGACGCCACCAGCACGACGTTGGGGTCTCGCGCATGCAGCGGCGGCTTGCCCACCACGGCGCGGTACACCTCCAGCTTGGGCAGCGGCGCCCGCTTGAACCCTTCCACCAGCACCAGATCGCAGGGCGACAGCCGCTTCAGCAGCTCCGAGAGGGGCGCCTCGGCCTCGCCCCGGTGCTCGTGCATCAGCGCCCAGCGGCTCTGCGACGAGACCAGCACCTCGCTGGCGCCGGCCTGCCGGTGCGTCCAGGAGTCCTTGCCGGGCGTGTCCACGTCGAAGGCGTGGTGGGCGTGCTTGACGGTCGAGACCCGCAGGCCCCGGGCCGCCAGCACGGGGATCAGGGCGGCGGCGAGCCGCGTCTTGCCGGACCCGCTCCACCCCGCCAGCCCGATCACCCGCATCGCAGGACGCTCCCGGGGCGGCTCACTCCGCCGCCGTGCTGACCGGCTCCGGGGCGACCCGGACGGCGCAGAACTTGAACTCCGGGATCTTGCCGAAGGGGTCCAGCGCCGGGTTGGTGAGCAGGTTGGCGGCCGCCTCCGCGTAGCAGAACGGCATGAACACCATGTTCTGCGGCACGTCGCGGTCGGCCCGGACCTTGACCGAGACCGCGCCGCGGCGGGTCTCCAGCCGGATGAAGGAGCCGAGCGACACGCCGAGCCGCCCCATGTCGCGGGGCGACATGAAGGCCACCGCCTCCGGCTCGAGGTCGTCCAGCACGCCGGCGCGGCGGGTCATGGAGCCCGTGTGCCAGTGCTCCAGCACGCGGCCGGTGGAGAGCACCATCGGGTACTCGTCGTCCGGGATCTCGTCCGGCGGGGTGACGCGGGCAGGCACGATCTTGCCGCGCCCGCTCTCGGTCGGGAAACCCTGGGCGAAGATGATCTCGTTGCCGGGCTTGTCCGGCGCGTCCACCGGATAGGTGACCGCGCCCTCGCGCTCCAGCCGCTCCCAGGTGATGTTGGCGAAGGACGGCATCACCATCGCCATCTCGGCGAAGACGTCGCGCGGATGCTCGTAGGTCCAGGGCAGGCCCATGCGCTTGCCGATCTCCTGGATGATCCACCAATCCTGGCGGGCGTCGCCCGGCGGCTTGATCACCTGGCGGGCGATCTGCACGCGCCGGTCCGTGTTGGTGAAGGTGCCCACCTTCTCGGCGAAGGCGGAGGCCGGCAGGACCACGTCGGCGTGGAAAGCCGTCTCGGTGAGGAACAGGTCCTGCACGACGAGATGGTCGAGCTTGGCCAGCGCCTGCCGGGCGTGCTGCAGGTCCGGGTCGGACATCGCCGGGTTCTCGCCCTCGATATACATGCCCCGGATGGAGCCCGCATGGATCGCGTCCATGATCTCCACGACGGTCAGGCCGCGCTTCTCGTCGAGCTCGGACTGCCAGAACTCCTCGAACATCTTGTGGATCGAGGGCTTCTCGACCGACTGGTAGTCCGGGAACACCATCGGGATCAGGCCGGCGTCGGACGCGCCCTGGACGTTGTTCTGGCCGCGCAGCGGATGCAGGCCCGAGCCGGGGCGGCCGATCTGGCCGGTGGTCAGCGCCATCGCGATCAGGCAGCGGGCGTTGTCGGTGCCGTGCACATGCTGGCTGATGCCCATGCCCCAGAAGATGAGCGAGGCCTTGGAGCGGGCGTAGAGCCGCGCCACCTCGCGCAGGGTCTGGGCCGGGATGCCGCAGACCGCCTCCATGCGCTCGGGCGTGAACTCCTTGATGCGCTCCTTGAGCTCCTCGAAGCCCTCCGTGTAGCCGGCGATGTAGTTGTCGTCGGTCAGGCCCTCTTCGATGATGGTGTTCAGCATGGCGTTGAGCATCGCCACGTCGCTGCCGGGCTTGAAGGCCAGGTGATAGGTCGCGTGCCGCGACAGGAGCTGCCGGCGCGGATCGGCCACGATCAGCTTGGCGCCCTTCTTGACGGCGTTCTTGATGTAGGTCGCCGCCACCGGGTGGTTCACGGTCGGGTTGGCCCCGATAACGATGATGACCTCCGCGTCCAGGGCGGCCGCGAAGGGCGCCGACACCGCGCCGGAGTTCACGCCCTCCATGAGGGCCGCCACCGATGAGGCGTGGCACAGGCGCGTGCAGTGGTCGACATTGTTCGAGCCGAAGCCGGTGCGCACCAGCTTCTGGAACAGATAAGCCTCCTCGTTGGAGCCCTTGGCCGAGCCGAAGCCCGCCAGCGCCTTGCGGCCGCTCTCGGCGCGGATGCGCGACAGCCCGCCCGCGGCGGCGTCGAGCGCCTCCTCCCAGGTCGCCTCGCGGAAATGCGTCCAGGGATTGGCCGGGTCGACCTGGTCCTCGGCGTGCTTGGGCGCGTTCGGCAACCGGATCAGCGGCTTGGTCAGCCGGTCCGGGTGATGGATGTAGTCGAAGCCGAAGCGGCCCTTGACGCAGAGGCGGTTCTGGTTGGCGGGGCCGTTGCGGCCTTCCGCATAGACGATCTTCTCGTCCTTGACGTTGTAGGTCACCTGGCAGCCGACGCCGCAATAGGGGCAGAGCGAATCCACCTTCTTGTCGGGCCAGACCGCGCGGGTCTGGTTGTCGTCCAGATAGGCCGCCGGCATCAGCGCGCCGGTCGGGCAGGCCTGGACGCATTCGCCGCAGGCCACGCAGGTGCTCTCGCCCATCGGGTCGTCGAAATCGAACACAACCTTGGCGTCGGCGTTGCGGTAGGCCATGCCGATGACGTCGTTGACCTGCACCTCGCGGCAGCCGCGCACGCACAGCCCGCACTGGATGCAGGCGTCGAGATTGACCCGCATCGCGGTGTGGCTGACGTCGGCCTTCCAGCGCTCGGCCGCCGGGAAGCGGCTCGTGGTCACGCCGGTCTTGTCGGCCCAGCCCCAGAACTTGGAGTCCGGGTCGTGCGAGGTCTCGCGCGCCGGCTGGTCGGCGACGAGCAGCTCCATGACCATCTCGCGCGCCTTCTCGGCGCGCGCCGAGGCGGTCTTCACCTTCATGCCCACCGTCGGGGCGCGCATGCAGGAGGCGGCGAGCACGCGCTCGCCCTCGATTTCCACCATGCAGACGCGGCAGTTGCCGTCCGGCCGGTAGCCCGGCTCGGGCAGGTAGCACAGATGCGGAATCTCGACGCCCTCGCGGCGCGCGACCTCCCAAATGGTCTCGCCGGGAGCGGCTTCGACGGTCTTGCCGTCCAGTTCGAACGTCACATTCATTCTGCGGGCTCCCTCACTCGGCCGCGACGCGCGGCGCGAATGCGTCGGGGAAATATTTGATGACGCACATCAGCGGATTGGAGGCCGCCTGGCCCAGTCCGCAGATGGAGGCGTCGCGCATCATCTGGGACAACTCCGTCAGGAGCTCCTGGTCCCAGACGGGCCGCTGCATCAGCTTCACGGCCTTCTCGGTTCCGATGCGGCAGGGCGTGCACTGGCCGCAGCTCTCGTCCTCGAAGAAGCGCATCAGGTTCAGCGCCGCGTCGCGGATGCTGTCCTTGTCGGAGAGCACCACCACCGCGGCCGAGCCGATGAAGCAGCCGTATTTCTCCAGCGTGCCGAAATCGAGCGGGATGTTGTCCATGTGGGCCGGCAGGATGCCGCCCGAGGCGCCGCCCGGCAGATAGGCGCGGAACTGATGTCCCTCCTCCATGCCGCCGCAATACTCGTCGATGAGCTCGCGGATGGTGACGCCCGCCGGGGTCAGCTTCACGCCGGGGTTCTTGACCCGGCCCGACACCGAGAAGGTGCGCAGGCCGACCCGGCCGTTGCGGCCCTGGCCGGTCCACCACTCCGCGCCCTTCTCGACGATGTCGCGGACCCAGTACACGGTCTCGACATTGTTGATCAGCGTCGCGAGGCCGAACAGGCCCACCTGGTAGGGGTAGGGCGGCTTGTGGCGCGGCAGGCCGCGCTTGCCCTCGAGGCTCTCCAGCAGCGAGGACTCCTCGCCGCAGATATAGGCCCCGGCGCCGCGGCGCATGTGGATGCGCGGGCCGCCGGCCGGCAGCTTGGCGATCTCGCGCAGCAGGATCTCGCGCGCCACCGGATATTCGTCGCGCAGGTAGATGTAGACGTCCTCGGCCTCGACCACATGGGCGCCGATCAGCGTGCCCTCCAGGAAGCGGTGCGGGTCGGTGTTGAGGTAGTGGCGGTCCTTGAAGGTCCCGGGCTCGCCCTCGTCGGCGTTGATCGCCATCATGCGCGGGCCGGGCTCGCCGCGCACCGCGCGCCACTTGCGGGCGGTCGGGAAGCCGGCGCCGCCGAGGCCGCGCAGGCCCGCGCCGTCGAGCTTCGCCAGCAGCTCGTCCGTGCTCATCTCGCCGCTGCGCAGCTTGCCCAGGAGCGCGTATCCGCCGCCCGCCACATAGGCGTCGTAGTCGACGTAGTCGCTCGGCACATGCGGGTGCGTGTCGCCGGCCGCGATGGCGGCCGCCACCGTCTGGGGCGTGGCCTTGTGCAGGAAGTGGTGGCCGACCTCGGCCACAGGCGCCTGGTCGCAGAGCCCCACGCAGGGAGCGCGGACGATGCGCACGTCCGGCCCTGCCTGCGCCTTCAGGTCGCTGATAAGCTTCTCCGAGCCGTAGAGCTCGCAGGTGAGGCTGTCGCAGACCCGCACGGTGAGCGGCGGGACGGCGGGCTCGCCCTCCTTCACGACGTCGAAATGCGCGTAGAAGGTCGCGACCTCGAACACCTCCGCGAAGGCCATCTTCATCTCGTCCGCGAGCGCGGCGAGGTGGGCGGCGGAGATCTGGCGGTAGCGGTCCTGGATCAGGTGCAGGTGCTCGATCAGGAGGTCGCGCCGCCGCGGGAGATCCCCCAGCAGGGCTGCGATCTCGTCCTGGGCCTTGGGATCGACCTGGCGCCCCTTCGGCGTCGACTTGGCGCGCTTGCGACCCAGACCCGGGTGCTCGAAGCGCAGAACATTGGCGTCGCGGTGTTCAGTCATTGCGCGGATCGGCCTGTTTTTCTCTGTCCCCGAGCGGGAGCGGCGAGCTCCCGGCCTTTCGAGGTATCTGGCATGCCAGTAGATCAGACCATAGGTCGGCGGCGCTGTCATTACTGCGCTGCAGCAATTCGACTGCGCCGTCTCGCCGCTGGCTGAAGCGGAACCGCCGGCCCACATGGGGCCGGCGGCGGGGAGTCGAGGGGTCGCTTAGCGGAACAGGACCAGCGACTTGGACAGCGTGATCCAGACGCCCCAGAGGATCGGCACGCCGACCGCCAGCCAGGCCAGGCCGGACATCGGCGTCAGCCCGCCGCGGCCGATTCCGAAGGACCCGCCCTGCGTGGCGGCGACCGCGCCCTTGGCCTTGGCCTGCAGGGCGGCGACCTCCTCGTCCTTCATGAACCACTTCTCGTGCAGCGGCCGGATGGTGAGGTTGATGATGAAGCCCAGCACCAGCATGCCGGCCAGGATGTACATCGTGCGGTCATAGACCTGGGCGCGCGGCACGCCGGCCGCGATCTGCGCCTCGCGGATGTAGTTCACCACCACCGGGCCGATGATGCCCGCCGTCGACCAGGCGGTCAGCAGGCGGCCGTGGATGGCGCCCACGAACTGGGTGCCGAAGATGTCGGCCAGATAGGCCGGCACGGTCGCGAAGCCGCCGCCATACATCGACAGGATGATGCAGAAGAAGCCGATGAACAGGATCATGCTGCCCGCATGCGCCGCCCAGGGGGCGAGGGCGTAGAGCAGGATGCCGAGGCCGAAGAAGGTCGCGTAGGTCATCTTGCGGCCGATATGGTCCGACATCGAGGCCCAGAAGAACCGGCCGCCGATGTTGAACAGCGACAGCAGGCCCACGAAGGCGGCCGCGATGGTGGCGATGCTCTTCTTCTGATCGGCGTTCAGATCCGTGAAGCTGACGCCGGGCTGGCCGATGAGCGAGCCGGCGAAGATCTCCTGCAGCATGGGGGAGGCCATGCCGAGCACGCCGATGCCGGCGCTGACGTTGAGGGTGAGCACGAGCCAGATGGCCCAGAACTGCCACGTCCGGTGGGCGTCGCGCAGGTGGACGTCGCGATGGGTGATCATCGCGTTGGCGGACTCGGTCGGCGCCGTCCAGCCCTCCGGGCGCCAGCCGGCCGGCGGCACGCGATAGCCGAAGGCGCCGGCCATCATGAAGACGAAGTAGATCGCCGCCATGGTGACGAAGGTCTGCCAGACGCCGACGGAGGTCGGCGACTTGAAATAGTTCATCAGCATGTCGGCCAGCGGCGAGCCGATCATCGCGCCGCCGCCGAAGCCCATGATGGCCATGCCGGTCGCCATGCCGCGCCGGTCCGGGAACCACTTGATCAGCGTCGAGACGGGCGAAATGTAGCCGAGCCCGAGCCCGATGCCGCCGATCACGCCCGAGCCGAGCCACAGCAGCCAGAGCTGATGGGTGTAGACGCCGAAGGCCGAGATCAGGAGGCCGCCGCACCAGCACAGCGCCGAGACGACGCCGGCCTTGCGCGGCCCGGCGCGCTCCAGCCAGCCGCCCCAGATGGCCGCCGCGGAGCCGAGGAGAACGAAGAACAGGGTGTACATCCAGCCCAGATCGCTGACCTTCCAGTCGCAGGTCGTGCTGAACAGCGAACCCATCAGCCCGATGTCCGGGCACGCGACCGGCTTGGTGACGCCCAGGGCCTGCGACAGGGGAAGCCAGAACACGCTGAAGCCGTACGCCATCCCGATGCACAGGTGGATGGCCAGCGCGGCGGGCGGCACCAGCCAACGGTTGAAGCCTGGCTGGGCGATGATCCGTTCGCGATCCAAGAGCCCGGCTCCGGCGTCCGCTGCGGACCCAGCCGTGGTGTATGCGCTCATGTCGTTCTCCTTGAGGGCGCCCGTTTGCGAACGCTCATCTTCCCCTCGGCGAAGCTCTTCGGCTTCCACCGCACCTGAACTTTCTACTTACGGCTGACTTTATGCAAGTCAACTCGCAGAAACCGGCGTCTCTGCTCGGCCTGCGACTTTAGTTCAATAATACGGTGCAGAGTACTGCCCGGGGAACTCGGCGTTGCAGTGTTGAACGCCGGCGCCCGGCCCGCTAGCCCGGCGGATGATCGGTCACTATGCTGGCCCGAGGGAGACAGTCCGCCATGGTCAGCCGCCGCCTTTTCAGCCTCGCCGCCTGCCTTGCGGCCTTTTGCCCCACGATGGCCTGGTCCCAGACGCCGGCGGCCCCGGAGCGCTTCATCACGGTCGCCTCGACCACCTCGACCGAACAGTCGGGGCTGTTCGGGCATCTGCTGCCGGCCTTCACGCGCAAGACCGGCGTCGCCGTGAAGGTGGTGGCGGTCGGGACCGGCCAGGCGCTCGACATCGGCCGCAGGGGCGACGCGGACGTGGTGCTGGTGCACGACCGGGCCGCCGAGGACGCCTTCATGGCGGAGGGCCAGGGCGTCAGGCGCTACGACGTGATGTATAACGACTTCGTGCTGATCGGCCCGAAGCAGGACCCGGCCGCCGCGTCGGGCGGTCAGTCCGCCGCCGCGAAGCCGGACGTGCTGGAGGCGTTCCGCCGCATCGCCGCCTCCCGGGCGCCCTTCGTGTCGCGCGGCGACCGGTCCGGCACGCATGCGGCCGAGCTGCGCGCCTGGAAGGACGCCGGCGTCGCCCTCGCCGCGGCCCGCGACGGCTGGTACCGGGAGATCGGCCAGGGCATGGGCCCGGCCCTCAACATGGCGGCCGCGATCGGCGGCTATGTGCTGGCGGACCGCGGCACGTGGCTCTCCTTCAGGAACCGCCGCGACCTCGCCATCCTGGTCGAGGGCGACCAGCGCCTGTTCAACCCCTATGGGGTGATGCTGGTGAACCCCGCCCGCCATCCGTCCGTGAAGGCCGCCGACGGCCAGGCCTTCGTCGACTGGCTGATCTCGCCGGAGGGCCAGCAGGCGGTGGCCGACTACAAGATCGAGGGGCGCCAGCTCTTCTTCCCGAACGCGTCGACGGAACGGTCCTGAGACGAGAACGCCCAGAAAGGGGTGAAGCCGTGGACGAAGAACGGTTCAACATGGCGCTGCGCAAGTTCCTCAAGGAGGTCGGCGTGACCTCCCAGCGCGAGATCGAGAAGGTGGTGCGCGACGGCAAGGCCCGGGGCGACGTCCTGAAGGTCAGGATGACCCTGGTCTCCGAGGACGGCGCGCTCGACCACGTCGTCGAGGGCGAGATCCCGATCGGCTGACTGGCGGCGGCTCAGGCGCGTTCGGCCCAGCGTTGCAGCGCGAAGGCGGCGGCGCTGACGGCGGCGCTGATCGAGATCAGCACCACGCCGAGGGCCAGCGCGAAGGAGAGCTCGCCCTTGCTGGTCTCCAGCGCGATGGCGGTCGTCATCGTGCGGGTGAAGCCGCGGATGTTGCCCCCGACGACCAGGATGGCGCCGACCTCCGCGATGCAGCGCCCGAAGGCCGCGAGAGCGACCGTGACGAGCGCGCCGCGCGCCATCCGCAGCATCTCGGCGCAGGCCCGCAGGCGCGAGGCGCCGTCCACCAGCAGCGCCGGCCCGTAGTCGCGCCAGTTCGCCTCCACGGCGCGGTGCGACAGCGCCACCACGATCGGGAGGGCGAGCACGGACTGGGCCGCGATCATGGCGGCCGGCGTGAACAGCAGGCCGAGATCCCCCAGCGGCCCGGCGCGCGAGAGCAGCAGATAGAGGGCGAGCCCCACCACCACGGGCGGCAGCCCCAGGAGGGCGTGGACCCCCACCACCACGGCGCCGCGTCCCGGGAAACGCCACACGGCCAGCGCCGCGCCGAGCGGCGCGCCGAGCGCGAAGGCGATCAGCGTGGCGGTCGCGCTGACGCGCAGGGAGAGCCCGACGATGCCGACGAGTTCAGGGTCGAAGCTGACGATGAGGCGGAGCGCCAGGAGCAGCGCGAGGGCGAGGTCTTCCACGGCCTCGCGATAACAGGTCGCCGGACAAAATGCAGCAGGCCGCCCGGCGCGTGCGGCGGATCAGCCCTCCGCCTACGAGCTTGAGACAAGCGGCTGAACTTTTGTTAGCCTCCCCCGTTGTGGGTCCACGCTCTTGGAGCGTAGGCTCCACCCACTCCATGGAGGAAGCTCACGATGGCCTGGACGACACCCGAACTCACCGAAATCTGCGTCGGAATGGAAGTGACGAGCTACGAGTCGGCCGAGATCGATCCCGTAGAGTTCTAAGCCGCTTTCTGGACGATCATGCTGATCGGCCCCGGCGCCCATGCGTGGGCGACGGGGCCGTCTGGCGCGCCACGCCCCGTCCAACCCGGGCAGCACCGTGCGGATCATCGTACTCGGATCGGCGGCCGGCGGCGGCTTTCCCCAGTGGAACTGCGCCTGCCCGGTCTGCAGCAAGGCCTGGTCGGGCGATCCCGACGTGCGCCCGCGGACGCAATCCAGCATCGCCGTGTCGGCCGACGGGGAACGCTGGCTCCTGCTCAACGCCTCGCCCGACATCCGGGCCCAGATCCTGGCGACCCCCGCCCTCCGTCCGGCGCGGCAGGGGCGCCACAGCCCCATCGCGGCCGTCCTCCTGACCAATGGCGACGTCGACCATGTGGCGGGACTCCTGACCCTGCGCGAGAAGCAGCCCTTCGTCCTCTACGGGACGCAGACCACGCTCGACGTCCTACGCGGCGACAGCGTCTTCGGCGTGCTCGACCGATCGGTCGTGGAGGAGCGCCCGATGCGGCTCGACGCCCGGATCGACACCGGGCTCGGCCTGCTGGTCACCCCCTTCGCGGTCCCCGGGAAAGTGCCGTTGTATCTGGAAGGCGCCGAGGTCGACCTGGGCACGGAGACCGAAAGCGTCGTCGCGGTCGAGGTTGCGGACGGGCGCTCCCGTTTCGTCTACGCCCCGGGCTGCGCCGCCGTGACGCCGGCGCTGCGGCGAAGGCTGGACGGCGCGCCGCTGCTGTTTTTCGACGGCACCACCTTCACGGACGACGAGATGCCGCGCCTCGGACTGTCGCCCAAGACCGCCCGCCGCATGGGCCATATGCCGATGTCCGGCCCGGAGGGGTCGCTGGCGGCGCTGGCCGGCCTCGGCCTGGAGCGTCGGGTCTATATCCACATCAACAACACCAACCCGGTGCTGGTCGAGACCTCGCCCGAGCGGGCCGAGGTGGAGGCCGCCGGATGGCGCGTGGCGCATGACGGAATGGAGTTCGAACTGTGAGCGGAGATCGCGACATCCCGGCGCCCGGCGAGGTTCTGTCTCCCGACGCCCTCGAGGCGGCCCTGCGCGACATCGGGGCGCGCCGGTACCACAATCTCCATCCCTTCCACCGGCGCCTGCATGGGGGAGAATGCACCCGGGACGAGGTCTGCGCCTGGGCGCTCAATCGCTATTATTACCAGGCCAATATCCCCATCAAAGACGCCACCGTGCTGACCCGCATGCACGATCCGGCGCTGCGGCGCGAGTGGCGCCGGCGCATCGTCGACCATGACGGCGAGCGCGAGGGCGACGGCGGCATCGCCCGCTGGCTGCGGCTGACGCAGGGCCTCGGACTCGACCGCGCCTATGTGGAGTCCACCCAGGGCGTGCTGGCGGCGACCCGCTTCGCCGTGGAGGCCTATGTGAGGTTCTGCGCCGAGAAGACGCTGCTGGAGGCGATCGCCTCCTCGCTGACGGAGCTGTTTTCGCCCCAGATCATCGGCGAGCGCCTGTCCGGCATGCTGGCCCATTATGACTTCGTCAGCGCCGAGACCATGGCCTATTTCACCGCCCGCCCGCCCCAGGCGGCGCAGGATTCCGCCTTTGCGCTCGCCTATGTGCGCGAGCACGCCCGCACGGCGGAGCGGCAGCAGGCCGTGCTGGCGGCGCTGACCTTCAAGACCGACGTGCTCTGGGTCCAGCTCGACGCGCTCTGGCACGCCTATGTGGAGGGACATGTCCCGCCCGGCGCCTGGCGCCCCGGCGAGGGCGCGGCCCGGTGACGCAGGCGCCCGCCCCGATCCCGGACGACGCCCGCCCGAAGCTGGCCAAGGGGCTGCGCCTGAAGCACGACCAGGTCCGCAAGGCCTGGGTGCTGCTCGCCCCCGAGCGCGTCATCCAGCCCAACCCGGTCGCGGCCGAGATCCTGAAGCGCTGCGACGGCGAGCGCACCCTGTCGGCGATCGTGGACGACCTCGCGGGGGCGTTCGCCGCGCCGCGCGACCGGATCGACGCGGATGTCCGCGCCCTGTTGTCCGATATGGCCGCCAAGCGCATGATCACCTTATGAACGCTCCGCTGCAGCCTGCATCCGGCGTCGTCCCGGCGCCCCTGGGCCTCCTCGCCGAGCTGACCCATCGTTGCGCGCTCGGATGCCCCTATTGCTCGAACCCGCTCGAGCTGGAGGCCCGCTCCCGCGAGATGGACACGGCCGACTGGAAGCGCGTGTTCTCGGAGGCTGCGGCGCTCGGCGTCCTGCAGGTGCACCTCTCGGGCGGCGAGCCGGCCATCCGCCGCGACATCGTCGAGCTCGTCGCGCACTGCGCCGCGGAGGGGCTCTACACCAACCTGATCACGTCTGGCGTGGGCTTCCGGCCCGAGCTGATCGACGCCCTGGCCCAGGCCGGCCTCGACCATGTCCAGCTCTCCGTGCAGGATTCCGAGCCCGCCTCCGCCGACCTGATCGCCGGCTATCGCGGCGCCTTCGCGGCCAAGGCCGAGATCGCGCGCCGCGTCGTGGCGGCCGGCCTGCCGCTCACCATCAACGCCGTGATCCACCGGGCCAATGTGGCGCGGGCCGGCGAGATGGTGGAGCTCGCCCTGGCGTGGGGCGCCGGGCGGGTAGAGATCGCCCACACGCAGTATTACGGCTGGGCCGTCCCGAACCGGAAGCTGCTCCTGCCCGATCGCGACGCCGCCCGGGCGGCGATCGACCGCGTCGAGGCCATGAAGCGCGAGCTCGAGGGCCGCATCGCCATCGACCACGTCCTGCCCGATTACCACGCCGCCTACCCCAAGGCCTGCATGGGCGGATGGGCGCGCCGGACGATGAACGTCACGCCGGCCGGCAAGGCGCTGCCCTGCCATGCGGCCGAGAGCATTCCCGGCCTGGAGTTCTGGAGCGCCCGGGAGGCGAGCCTCGCCGCGATCTGGCGCGACTGCCCTGCCTTCAACGCCTATCGGGGCGTGTCCTGGATGAAGGAGCCCTGCCTGTCCTGCGCCCGCAAGGACGTGGATTTCGGCGGATGCCGCTGCCAGGCGCTCATGCTGACCGGCGACGCCGCCAACGCCGACCCGGTCTGCAGGCTCTCGCCCCACCATGGCCGCATGGCCGAACTGGTCGAGGCCGACGCGGAGGCCGCGGTCGGCGGCGACGCCGGCTACGATTACCGGCGCTTCAGGTCGGCTCCGCGGGATCCTCGGACGTGACCGCGCCGGACGCGGCGGCGCTGGGCTCCGCCTTCAGGGCGGCCAGCACCTGGAGGGCCACCGGCCAGGGCAGCCGCTGGTTGATCTGCAGGGACGCGTAGCCGTCTCCGACGTCCTCCAGCCGGAAGGACGGCGCCTGGGCCGGCGCCTTGCGGCGGCTTTCGGCCCTGCGCTGCTTTTCGGGCTCGGCCTCGTCGCTGAGATCCGCCAGGTCCGTGTCGAAGGTCTCGCCGATCGCCTTCAGGATCGGGAAGCGCGGCAGCACGCGGCCGGACTTGTAGAACGAGATGCTGGCGGTGCTGACCCCGACCCCGCTCGGAAGATGAGACTTGACCCGCCGCGCGGTCTCGTTCACGCCCCAGCCCCTCTCGGCCATCAGCTTGCGCAGCCTGGCCGCGAACTCGCGCCGCCGGACGTCGCGGGGCGTGGAGGTCGGCGGTTCGTTGGACCTGGCGGTCTCGTCCATGGTGTGCTCCGATCCCCGACGGTCCGGCGAATGGTCAGGGAGTATGGGCTGTAGCAAGACGGAATCGTCCGGCGTGGGGGACGCGCCGCATCGCCTCGGCTGACGCCGGAGCGGTGCGCTACGAAAGGCCAGTCTCGGGCGCAACGCTAAACTTCGCAATAAACCTTAAGCTTTATCACCGCTAAGCCCTTGGCTTTACTGGATGAGGCCGAACCGCGATCAGAGGCTGCCCCGCCCGCGCGCGTCAGCCGACCTTCTCGCCGGCCGGAGCCGCGATCGCCCTCTTCCGGGCGATCAGCGGCTTGGGGCCGGCCGGCTCGGCCGCCTCGGTCCCGGCTTTCGGCGCGGCCCGAACGGGTCGCGTCCGCTCCGCCCGGCGGGGGCCGATGACGGCTGCGAGCAACCGCATGCCGTCGGGATCGGTGTCGAGAGCGGAGGCGTCGAGGAACGGCATGGCGGACTCGGGATATCGCATCTCAGCATCGCCGGGCCGCCCCGGAAAGAGTTGACGGCGGTCATGTCCGCCCGCGAATCCGGGCGTCGTCCACAGGCCGTTTCGGGCCTCAGCTGGACAGCCCCGCCCCGGCCGATCCGGTCGGGCGGCCCTGGGCCGGGACGGTGAGCTTGACGGAGGCGCCCGCCGCATCGGCCGCCATGGTCCAGAGCTTCTGGATGTCCTTCACGCCGGCGTCGAAGGCCGTCAGCATGCCCTTGCGCTGCGCCTCGAGGCGCTGGTCCATCGGCATGGGGCCGGACGCGGCGGTCATGATCTCCATCGACCGGGCCATCGCCCGCATGCTGCATTCCATCATCTCGGTCGCGACCGCCATCCAGGCGTCGGCGGCCTCGTTGCGGCGCGGCTCCGGACGGTTCGGCTCGGCTCCGGGAACGCCCATCTGATCGATCGCCATGAGATCCTCCTGTCGGTTTCCATCCCGAAACGCCGAACGCGCCGCCTGGTTTCCGGACGGCGGATTTCGCCGCATCCAGGGCCGAAACGCCCCGATTCAGCTGCGGGCCAGCCGCGCCAACCGGTTCGGCTCCAGGAATCGGATCGATTTGCGCGTCGGAAGGGCGATGATCCCGAGGTCCTGGAACTCGCCCAGAAGCCTGCAGACCGTCTCCGACGCCATGCCGAGATGGTCGGCCATGTCGGCGCGCGGCACGATGCAGCGCAGCGCGTCCGGCTCGTCGCGGGCGGCCGCGGGCGGCAGATGCGGCCGCATGCGCAGCAGGAACCAGGCGAGCCTCGCGGGCGCCGACCTGTGGGCCATCACGCCGAGCAGCCCGACCAGCTCCTGCAGCATGCGCTCGGTGCCGAGGCGGCGCCGGTCGTCGTCGCGGTCGAGCCAGCGCAGGCGGGTCCGCGTCACGGTCTCGGCGGTGAAGCGCGGGCCGTCGCAGCCCGGCGGCGCCACCAGGTCGCCCGGCCAGAAGAAGCAGAGGATCTGGCGCTCTCCGCCCGACGACAGGCGCACCGCCCGCACGAGCCCGTCCTCCACCAGGGCCAGGCGCGGCGAGGCCTCGTCCTGCCAGAACACGACATGCGACGCCGGCGCGTCCACCAGGCAGCCGGCCGTCGGATGGCCGGGGCGGTCGAATCCGGCTCCCGCCGGATGAAGGCCCGCGATCGCCCCCCGGCCGGCGCGGCCCTGGCCGTCCGCCTCCCTCGGGCGCGAGCGCAGGCCCGCCCATGCATATTCACTGTCCATGACGCCCCTCCACGCGCGTCGCCTGACGCGGGCCCGGCCAAAGCCCGGACCTCTCATGGAGCGGCGGCTTGCGCCGGCCCCCCGTTGCGGCGATGCACCATCGAGTTGAACCACCTCGGGCCGGCGCTCGCCATGCTGCCGCAAAGGCTACGCCAGCCTAGTCCTTGTGGGCTATGGCGCGACGGTTCAGCTTACGACGGCAGGGCGCTATGGTCAGCGGCAAGATGGCGCATCCCCGCAAAGGGGGCCGCAGCGCGCGGCGGCGCGATGGGCTGATGGAGGGGATGTCCGATGGGTGGCCATGACGCTGCGAGTTGACGAGCCCCTCCTCTCCGGTCAGGACGCCGGCCGCCGGTCCGCGTTCCTCCAGGCGGCCGATCTCGGGGCGTGCGAGATCGACGCCGCCGGACGTCTCTCCGGCTGCGAGATCTGCTGGCGCGTGCTGGGCTGGCGCGACGAGGCGCGCGACTCCGGCTCCGTGAGCCGCCTCCTCGACACCATCCACCCGGAAGACCGCGACAAGGCGGCGGCCGCCATCGAGCGGGCCCTGTGCGACGGCGCCCGCCTCGAGATCGTGTTCAGGATCCCGGGCCCGAACGGACGCACCCGGATCGTCGGGCTGCGAGGCTCGGCCAGCGCGGACGCGTCCAGCCGGCGCGTCCTCGGCGTCATCGCCGACATCACGGACCTGCGGCGCGAGCAGGACGAGAAGCGGCGCTCCGAGCAGCGCGACATCGTGGTGCGCGAGCTCGGCCATCGGCTGCGCAACCTGTTCCCGGTGATCCTCGCCATGGTGAAGCTGACGGCCCAGAGCCATTGCTCGGTGGCCGACTACCGCCTGGCGCTGGAGCGGCGCCTGCGCGCGCTGGCGGCGGCGGAGCGCCTGCTCACCCGCGGCGCTGCGGAAAGCGCCAGCGTCGAGGAGCTGGTGCGGACCGAAATCGCGCCCTTCGACGGCGACGACACGCACGAGATCGTCATCGAGGGTCCGGACGTGACCCTGCGCGGCGGCATGGCGCAGAGCTTCGCCATGATCGTGCACGAACTCGCCACCAACGCGGTCAAGCATGGCTCGCTGAGCGTGCGCAGCGGGAGGCTGCGCGCCGCCTGGCGCCTGCAGGACGTGCCCGGCGAAGGCCGCTGCTTCGTGTTCACCTGGACGGAGCGGAACGGGCCGACGCCGCAGCGGCCGTCCCGCAAGGGGTTCGGCAGCCTCGTCATCGCCGAGAGCGGCACGTCCCTGCTGGGCGGCCGCGCCAAGAGCGACCTGTCGGACGAGGGCTTCACCTATGAGCTCCTGATCCCGTTCGGGGAGGAGCTCGCCTCCGATCAGCGCCGCCCCGCGCCCCGGCGCGCCTGAGGGCGCCCGCCCGGCGCGGGTCCGGGCGTCCGGTCCGGGCGGCCGATCAGGAGGGGCGCTTGAACTCGGGCTCGGCCCGCCCGTGATCGCCGCGGGTGAGCAGCATCTGGGCCCGCACCGCCGCCTCGGTCCTGTTGCGGACGCCGAGCACGCGCAGCAGCGCCGCCATGTGGATCTTGGTCGTCGCCTCGGCGATCTTCAGCTCGCGGGCGATCTCCTTGTTGGAGAGGCCGCGCGCCACCAGCGGCAGCACGTCCCGCTGCCGGGGCGTGAGCCGCCCATAGTCGACGTCGGCGACCGGCTCGGCCGGGCGCGCCGGGCCCGCTTCGCCCCAGGTCTGGGTCGACACGGTGGCCTTCACCATCAGCGGGGTGACGTAGATGCGCCCGGAGAGGATGTCCTCGACGGCCGCCACGATCTCCTCGTCCATCTGCAGCTTGGAGATGAAGCCGTTCGCGCCCGCCGCCAGGCTCGCCAGCATGTCGGCGCGCGTGTCGGAGGCCGACAGGATGGCGAAGCGCATGCGCGGATAGCAGGCCCGCACCTCGCGCAGGCTGTCGGGGAACACGAGGCCGGGCATGTTGAGGTCGAGCAGCACGAGGTCGAAGGCGCCGCTGTCCTCCAGGCGCGCCAGGGCGCCGTCGAAACCGTCGGCTTCCGTCACCTCCGCATCGGGAATGGCGGCCTCGAGAGCGCAGCGCAGTCCCTTCCGGTAGAGGCCATGATCGTCAGCGATCAGCAGGCGCGGCATGGCGACGCCCTTCCCGGGTCACGGTCTCGCATTCCGCTTGTCGGAAGCAGGATCCCCGACAAGCAGACCTGCACCGCCATGGGCTCGAATGACATACGAACGCGCCTCACAACACAAGGTTGTATTGTGCGCGCCGCTAGCGCGGCTGTCTATCAAATTTGAACGAATCGCCCGCTACGATCGGCCAGGTTCGTTCCCAAATCCCTAAGATAAGGGACGCTGGCGGACAGTCCATGCGGGTCCGGCCGGTCCGCCGACCCGCTTCGGGCGGCGCCGGTCCGACCGGCGACCTGCGGAGAGATGTCGGTCGCCTGCTCCTTTCCCGCCTGGCCGCGCGGACTGACCTGAAACGCGATCCGCTGACCTTTCTCCAGCAGCCGGAGCCCCGAGCGCTGGACGGCCGTCACGTGGACGAAGACGTCGGCTCCCCCGGAATCGGGGACGATGAAGCCATAGCCCTTGAAGGCGTTGAACCACTTGACCGTTCCAGTCGCCATTCCGGTGTTCCCTTCTGGGCCGGCGGCGAGGCTCCTGCGGGACGCTCGCCCGGCCTCGCCTGGGCGAAGCATGACTCGCTCCGGCCGGCGGCGACCTGACCGGCGTCAGGTTTTGCGCTGCGTGCGCCCCGGCGAGGCCGCAACCAAAACGGGCAAAAACCGAGTGAAACACTGGCCTGGCCCTGTGGATAACCCGGGGCGGCCCGGAGCCCTGGAAGAATCCCGGACGTTTTTTCAAAAAACGGCGCTTGACGTTTGGGTGGGGGGTCGGCATATAGGCCTCACATCGGCGGCGGGACTTGCTCCTGCCGGCGGCCTCCGGCGGGTTCGGGCTTTGGGTTTCACCCGGGTCTGGGCGGCGCGCCAGGATGGCTTTGGTCGGCACCGACGCGTTCGGGGCGGCCGTTTCAAGAACCCACTGTGTGGCGTTCCTCTGAAGCCGACGGATCGGCGGGTTCCTGGTGATCGGGGGCTTGCGGGTGGGTCGGCCGAAGATCCGTCCCTGCTTCGGCGGGGCTGGTTTTCGCGCTCTTTGACAATCTGGATGGAAGAAAGAGAAACGTGGACGGCCGTGTCCTTGCGTGATCTCGAAGGGGGTTCTTCGGAGCCTTTGGTAGGGATCGAC
>NZ_JBTAMK010000050.1:0-771 GCF_054796215.1 Alsobacter sp. SYSU BS001988
GGCGCGGCGGCCGAGCAGCAGCTCTTCTTCATCAATGACGAGCTCGTGGGCGTGCGCGACCTGGCCGACAAGGGGCTGGTGGCGAAGACCCGGCGCAACGCGCTGGAGCGCGAGAAGGCCCGCCTTGACGGGGTCATCGGCCGCAACCAGATCGACGAGTCGAAGGCCCGCAACAACATCAACGAAGTGCGGCTGCAGGTGAACCAGCTGCAGCAGAAGCTGCAGGAGGACGTGGCGGCCTCCATGCAGGAGACGCGGCAGAAGATGTCCGACCTGCGCGAGAAGATCCGCGTGTCCGAGGACGTCCTGCGCCGGACCGAGCTGACCGCGCCGCGGGCCGGCATCGTCCAGAACGTGAAGATCAGCACCATCGGGCAGGTTCTGCGCCCGGGCGAGTCGCTGCTGGAAATCGTGCCCACGGACGACCAGCTGGTCGTGGAGGCGCAGGTCCCGGTCACCGACGTCGACCGGCTGCAGACCGGCCAGACCGCCGAGATCCGCTTCCCGAACTTCCATTCGCGCACGACGCCCACCATCATGGGCCAGATCCGCAACCTGTCGCGCGACCGTCTGGTCGACGAGGCCTCGCGCCAGCCTTACTTCCTGGCGCAGGTGGCGGTGGCGGACACCGACATCCCCGAAGAGATGAAGGCGCGCCTCAGGGCCGGCATGCCGGCCGAGGTCGTGTTCCCGTCGGGCGAACGCACGGCGCTGGAATACATGATCCATCCTCTCAAGGAGGCGTTCGCCAAGGGCTTCCGCGAGCGTTGA
>NZ_JBTAMK010000051.1:0-752 GCF_054796215.1 Alsobacter sp. SYSU BS001988
CTGGGCGTGGTCGTAGGTGAACTCAGACCGGCTGAAGGTGCCGTCCTGCCGCTCCGATTTGTCGAAGACCGGGATATGAGGCTCGATCCCGCGCTCGTGAACGAGCCACGCAAGGTTCTCGGCCGAGCCGTAGGCACTGTCTGCGGCAAGGCGGGCCGGCCAGAGGTCGAACCGATCCTGCGTCCGCTCAATCATGGTGCGAGCCGCGCCGACCTCGGCTTGCCGGATCGCGCGGCTGGCTTCGACATCAACGATGACGGCGTGTTGGAGGTGGATCAGATAGTTGGTCGCATAGGCGAAGAAGGCGTGCCCCTTCAGGGCTCCGGTCCATTGCGCCGCCGGATCGGACTTGGACACGAAATTCGGCTTCACATCGCTGGCGGCGCCCCAAGCCGCTTCGTCGAGCGTGTCCAGGTACTCCCGAACCGACCGCCTCGTCTCGGCAAGAGCCGTCCAGTCCACTGTCTCGCATCCTTCGGCGGAACGCTGCCTGTTCGCGTCCGCCTTGATGAGGCTGGCGTCGACCGCGAAGCCTTCTCCGCCGACGAGGCCCTCGTCCATGCAGCGCTGGACAGTCGCCTCGAAGAGCTCGCGCAGCATGTCGCTGTCGCGGAAGCGGCCGTGCCGGTTCTTAGAGAAGGTCGAGTGGTTTGGCACGGCGCCGTCCAGGCCCAGGCGGCAGAACCAGCGATAGGCCAGGTTGAGGTGAACCTCCTCGCACAGCCTGCGCTCGGAGCGAATGCCGAAGCAGT
>NZ_JBTAMK010000052.1:0-624 GCF_054796215.1 Alsobacter sp. SYSU BS001988
GGGCCGACGACGCCGACGGCGCGTTCCAGTTTCGCCAGTCTGGCTCCGATCCGGCTCATTGGTTCGTCTTCTCCTCAAGGCGGGCCAGGCGTTCTTCCAGTTCGGTGGCCTCCAGGATCTTGGTGTAGGTCTCCAGCACCTTCACGACGTCGGCGGCCTCCAATGGCGTGAGGTCCCCGGCCGCGACGGCGTCGAGAATGGCCGAGGCTGCGTGCTTGGCGTCGGCGGCGGATGCGATCTCCGGAAGGTGGAACGCGACCGTCCGGTCCTTGCGAGTTGGGCAGAGCCGGTCCATGCACAGCCGCAGGGCCGTGACGTCGCCGGCGAGAGCAAGGTCAACCGCCTTGCGGGCCAACGCCTCAGCCTCGCCCTCCAGCAGGGCCTCCATGGCCAGCGTCGTGGCGTTTCGGGCGCCCTTGGGCTTCCCGTTCGGGTTCCCGCTCTGGCCGGGCTGGAAGGGGCGGCCCTTGGCCTTGGGCCTCTGTGGCTCAATGACGCTCATCGCTGAAGCTCCGCTGAGACCCAGATTTGCCGGATCTGAACTCAAGCAGAATCCCCTCGCAGATCTGCGTTGCGACTTCTCCGTGAAGCATGGGGCATACGGGAAGCATCGTCATTGAATTG
>NZ_JBTAMK010000053.1:0-599 GCF_054796215.1 Alsobacter sp. SYSU BS001988
CCCGCGTCATCAAAGCAGGTTAGCGTGGCGCGCCCACATCGCGTCCTGGGTCACGCCGAGCAGCCGCATGAGGCGGTGGACCAGCAGCTCGGTCGCACCCCACAGCGCCCATTCATAGGCGCCGCCCATCACGAGCGGACCGGTCGGGTCGACGCCGCGCCCCATGGGGGCCGGGATCGGCACTACGTGGTCGGCGTCCGCCGCCGCGGCGCTGTCGACCGCAGCAGTGAACAGCGCGACGCCCGCCCCGGCCCGGCGGGCCGATCCGATCAGCGCCAGCGCGGTCGGCAGATCGCCCATGGCGGCGTTGACCAGGAAGAGGTCACCCGGCCCCACGGGCGACGCGTTCATCGCCCCGACCGCGTGCGCCTCGACGCCCAGATGATGCAGGCGCATCGTGAAGGCCTCCATGACGAGGCCGGCCCGTCCCTGTCCGTAAAGGGCGCAGATCCGGGCCCGGGCGATGGCTTGCGCGAGGGCGTCCAGACGATCGGCGGGAATCGCGGACATGACGCCCCGGACCTGGCCGAACAGGGCGTCGGCCTCCTCTGCGAGGCCGGTCACGCCGTCGCCCCCGCGCCGGCCGTGAGCACCCCGCG
>NZ_JBTAMK010000054.1:0-567 GCF_054796215.1 Alsobacter sp. SYSU BS001988
CACGAGCGCGGGATCGAGCCTCATATCCCGGTCTTCGACAAATCGGAGCGGCAGGACGGCACCTTCAGCCGGTCTGAGTTCACCTACGACCACGCCCAGGACGTCTACGTCTGCCCCGCCGGCAAGCTGCTAAGGCAGCGACAGAGAACCTACAGGAACCCCCGTCCGCTGGCTGACGAAGACGGCATGATGCGCTACCGCGCCAGCAAGCATGACTGCGACGCCTGCTCTATGAAGCCTCGGTGCTGCCCCAACACGCCCGCCCGCAAGATCCCGCGCTCGATCCACGAAGGGGCCCGAGACATGGCGCGGGCCATCGCCACCACTGACGAGTACGTCACCTCCCGCCGACAGCGGAAGAAGGTGGAAATGCTTTTCGCGCACCTGAAGCGCATCTTGAGGCTCGACCGATTGCGGCTCCGCGGACCCCATGGAGCCCGAGACGAGTTCCACCTCGCAGCCGCCGCGCAGAACCTCAGGAAGCTGGCCAAGCTCCTGCCGAACGGACCGCAGATGATGCCAGCCTGAGGACGAAGGCGGTCCTCGTCCTGCGCCGCCCGCGTATCC
>NZ_JBTAMK010000055.1:0-557 GCF_054796215.1 Alsobacter sp. SYSU BS001988
GGCGTCTTGTTCTCCAGCGCCGCCAGCGCCGAGCCCTTCACGATCGGGATGTCGTCGCCCGGGAAGTCGTACTTGGCCAGGAGCTCGCGCACCTCCAGCTCGACCAGCTCCAGCAGCTCCGGATCGTCGACCATGTCGACCTTGTTCATGAACACCACCAGCGCCGGAACGCCGACCTGGCGCGCCAGCAGGATGTGCTCGCGCGTCTGCGGCATCGGGCCGTCCGCCGCCGACACCACCAGGATCGCGCCGTCCATCTGCGCCGCGCCCGTGATCATGTTCTTCACATAGTCGGCGTGCCCGGGGCAGTCGACATGCGCGTAGTGGCGGTTCTTCGTCTCGTACTCCACGTGAGCCGTCGAGATCGTGATGCCGCGCGCCTTCTCTTCCGGCGCCTTGTCGATCTGGTCATACGCCGTGAACGTGGCGCCGCCCGTCTCGGCCAGAACCTTCGTGATCGCCGCCGTCAGCGACGTCTTGCCGTGGTCGACGTGACCAATCGTGCCGATGTTGCAGTGCGGCTTAGTCCGCGCGAATTTTTCCTTGGCCATGGCCGT
>NZ_JBTAMK010000056.1:0-538 GCF_054796215.1 Alsobacter sp. SYSU BS001988
CCTTTTCGACAACACTGATCCGGATGGCGACTATGGGATCCAGATCGCTCCGGTCGTCCCTCACCCTGAAGGGTGGATGCTCTCATAGCGTCCCCCGCCCTGTGCGCGCTGAAAGTTGGAGAGGGACCGGCCGACGGAGCCGGTCCCTTTCTGTAAGGCTATTAGGCTCTGCGGTCATTCCGCCGGGATCAGCCCAGTTTCACTCTTGATCTCGCGCACGGGCTTTCCAGCCTCCTTGTCGGCGAAATAGAGCGCGTACTCGTCGCCATCCTTGAAGGGCCAAACCCAGTAGTAGCCGTCCATGCACAGATCGGGCGCCGTCCCGGAGTCCAGGCCCCAATTCCACACATCGTCGGCGCCGCTCATGACGCCGGCCTTGCGGAGGCGAGCGACGGCGTCGTCAAGCGCGTCCTCGGCGACGTGCACCACGAACGTGCGCGGGCCGACGACGCCGACGGCGCGTTCCAGTTTCGCCAGTCTGGCTCCGATCCGGCTCATTGGTTCGTCTTCTCCTCAAGGCGGGCCAGGCGTTCTTCCA
>NZ_JBTAMK010000057.1:0-522 GCF_054796215.1 Alsobacter sp. SYSU BS001988
CTGGCGCCCGATCTCGTCGCCGCGTTCATGACGGCGCTGCAGGGCGAACTGACCAGGGAGCGCACGCGGCGGCTGGCCAGCGCCGGCCAGCGCGCCAAGACGCTGGCCGAAATCGACCGGCGCATCACCGGCATGCTGCGGGCCATCGAGGATGGGCTGTATGAGCCGTCGATGAAGGACAGGATGGCGGCGCTGCGGGCGGAGCGGGAGGCGCTCCAGGCCGGCGAGCCGGAGCCGGACGCGCAGTTCGACATCCTGCTCCACCCTCGCCTGCCCGAGCTGGACCGGCGCAAGGTGGAGACGCTGGAGGCCGTTCTCGACGGCCCCGACCGGGCCGAGGCCATGGACGTCATCCGCTCGATGATCAACCACGACTGCGGCCGCGCGCCGACGGGCCCGGGCTCGCCGCCGTGCTGCAGGGCCACCGGACCGCGACCCCGGCCGCCTATCGCGTTGGCCCTGTCCCGGAACGCAAAAACTCCCCGGCGCTGGGGGGCGTCGGGGAGTTTTGGGAGGGTTGGT
>NZ_JBTAMK010000058.1:0-503 GCF_054796215.1 Alsobacter sp. SYSU BS001988
CTGGCGCTGGCCGACCTGGAGGCCGGGCTGGCGGTGGCCGGAGCCCGTCTCATCGAACAGCGCGTCGCCGTGTAGGAGGCCGCCATGGATCCGGCCGACCCCGTGCGCAGCGAGCAGGACCTGATCGGCGGGGCGCGGCCGCGGGCCATCGTGCCGCGCTCCCTGGAGGAGACCTTGCGCCTCGCCCGCGCCGTGATGGCGGCGCGCATGGCCCCGCCCGGCATCGACACGCCGGAGGCCTGCATGATCGCCATCATGCATGGGCTGGAGCTGGGGCTGACGCCGCTGGCGGCCTTGCAGCGCATCGCGGTGATCAATGGCCGGCCGGCGATCTGGGGCGACGGCGCCCTGGCTCTGGTGCGCGCCAGCGGCTTGTGCGCCGGCGTCAAGGAGTGGCTGGAGGGCGACGGCGAGGCGAGCTGGACCGCCGTCTGCCAGGTCCGGCGCAAGGGCGAGCGAAGCTGGCTGGTGCGCAGCTTCGACACCGCCGACGCCATCCGGGC
>NZ_JBTAMK010000059.1:0-497 GCF_054796215.1 Alsobacter sp. SYSU BS001988
GAGAGGAAGATGTCGGTGATCTCGTCGGCGATGCGCATGAATTCAGGGCTCTTGCGGCCGTCCAGCCCGCGCGGGCGCACCATGTCGACGGGGATTATGCGCTCGATCCTGCCCGGGCGCGGGCTCATCACCACGACGCGGTCGGCCAGCAGCACGGCCTCGTCGATGGAATGCGTGATGAACAGGACGGTCTTGCGCGTCGCCATCCAGAGCGCCTCCAGGTCGAGCCGCATCTGCTCGCGCGTGAGCGCGTCCAGCGCCCCGAAGGGCTCGTCCATGATGAGCATTACGGGGTCGTGGATGAGGGACCGCGCGATCGCGCAGCGCTGCCGCATGCCGCCGGAGAGCTCGTAGGGATAGCGGTCGGCGAACTCCGCAAGCCCGACGCGCCGCAGCAGCTCGTCGGCGCGCGCCGCGTAGTCGGCCTTGCGCAGGCCCCGCATCTCGATCTGGAAGAGCAGGTTCTCGCGCACGCTGCGCCAGTCCAGCAGCACGGG